>NZ_LDUY01000001.1 GCF_001038455.1 Fructobacillus sp. EFB-N1
AAATTTAGTCATAAGAAAAACCCTGAAAGTTATACAACTTTCAGGGTACAGGTCAGTTCCTGTTAACAAAAGGAAAAATTAAAAAGAAAATTTTGATTGTGGATGATTTTGATCGATTAACGGCTGATCAACAGATTGAAACGTATAAGTTGTTTAGTCTTTTAAAAGGACGTGTTTCGATTATTTTTGTGGGTGACTATCAGAGAATTGTAAAGCAAAATATTAAGAAAAGCGCTCATGAAGAAGATACTTATAAAGTAAGTGAAAATTATTTAGTAAAAATTATTGATAAGAGATTAGAATTACCCAGATTGTTGGCGACAATAAATATTTAGGATGAGTATTTTTCAGATGTATCCCGAAATTTAAAAATTAGCTATCCTTTGACGTTAAGAAATTTGGCTATTTCGGAAGGCAGAACTTTACGAGATAGAGAGCAATTTAATAATTATTTTAACCAGATGTTTGTGTTTCAAAGAAAATATGGACGTGTTAGCAGTTGGGAGCAATTAATAATTATATATATTTATTTCATTCAAAAATATATGATGAAATTGTTAATGGTACTTATGATGAAAAAAATATCCGGACTCTCAAGAACCCTTTGATAATTTTAATGGAAAATATAGTATTAATCGAATGGTTAAAGATTTATTTGAAGTTATATCGGGATTAAAGGATCCTCGTGATATTGCAAGTAATCAATATTTTATTTATGAAAATCCAACTGGATTAAGTGAATTTGAATTTCTTAAGATTATTAACAATAAAGAGTTTCTTGCTAATAGAATTCGTCATGATGATAATGATGCCCTATTACAACAATTAAGAGATAACTCTTAGTTACGACAATAGAGAAAAACTACAAGAAGCTGCCTTAGCAGCATTTAAGCAAGGAGTCCGTAATAATATTGTTTATGTGATTTTGCGTGATTTCAAATAGAACTGTAAAAATCTAATTTCGGACGAACAGATAACTGAGAAAAAAATATTAAATGTAATGAGAAAAGTTCTAGAAAATAACGGATACGATTTCTCAGAACAAATTTTATTCCTTCAATGTTTTAGCTTTTGGTCAATTGAGAAACTTAGCCCATTAGTTGGAGAAGAACTTGGAGAGAGTATTTTGAAAACCTTTTCATTTAGGCATCCGATTTATGTTTTACTGAGGTATTTATCTCTTAATTATGTTTATGGAAAACCCGATGAATGGAGCGAAGAGGTTTTTAATGCTGCCAATCGGCTTTCAGAAGATGAATTTATCTTTTTCGCTCAACAGGGAAGAATTTTGATGGATGAACATTTAAGAAATTGGTATGGAGTGAAGACACAGTATCCGAAGGTTTTAGGCGAAAATGAATATTATCTTATTTCATATGTAAAACAAGATGATGGTCAGATATTGGATAATCGGCTAGTTCTGAAAAAATTAGACGTAGCGTTGAACAACCTGAGGGTAAGCGGCATTATATTAATAAATATAAATCAAGCGGATAAAGAACAAGAGAGATTCTTTTAGTCTTTAATCTTTCTTTTTCTTTTGATTTACAATTTCTTCTTTTTTTAGTTTACAATACTTATGAACGTTTTTTTAAAATAACACACGTAACGGATTCAGGAGGAACAAACGCATGGCAAAAGAAGTAACAATTGGCAAGACCGATGTGAAGACAACCAAGCTTGGTTTGGGGACCAACAAGGTCGGTGGCCACAACCTTTTTCCTGGTTTGAAGGATGAAGACGGCTATGCCTTGGTTAAGGAAGCCTTGGACGCAGGAGTGGTCTTGATTGATACTGCCTATATGTACGGGGAAGGCCGATCTGAGGAAATTATCGGTGATGTCATCCAAGATTATGACCGATCAAAGATTGTGATTGCGACCAAGGGTGCTCAGGATGCCAGTAACGGCAATAAGCCCAACAATAGTCCAGCATTCTTGAAGCAGGCCGTCGAGGACTCCTTGAAGCGTTTGAAGACGGATTATATCGATATCTTCTACATCCACTTCCCAGATGAAGCAACACCAAAGGACGAGGCTGTTGCTGCATTGAACGAATTGAAGGAAGCTGGTAAGATTCGTGCAATTGGGGTGTCAAACTTTAGCCTTGATCAGATTAAAGAGGCGAATAAGAATAACCAGGTTGATATTGTCGAAGACCACTACAGTTTGGTTTATCGTGGGGCTGAAAAGGATGAGTGGACTTACTTGAAGGAAAATAAGATTTCCTTTGTTCCATACTTCCCATTGGCATCTGGTCTTTTGACGGGTAAGTACACGAAGGACGATTACGCTAAGTTTGAAAAGCAATATAGTCAGGACCAATTTAACACCATTTTGTCTGCCTTGGACAAGGTGAAGGCGATTGCCGATGGCCATGGTGTCACTGTTGCCCAAACAATCTTGGCTTGGTACATTGTTAACCCTGCCATTGGCGCCGTGATTCCTGGTGCACGTAATGCTGATCAGGTGGAAGCAAACGTTAAGGCCTTGGATGTTGATTTAACGCAAGACGAATATGAGCAAATTGATCAGGCGTTTGCGGCTTTTAAGTAATCACGATTATAAGATCAGCAGCTGGTCATGATTGTGCAAGTCATGAGCGATAGTTGACAACTTGCTAGCAAATAAAGGATCTCAACAAAAAATCCCCAAACTAATAAAGAGTTGGGGGATTTCGTTTATCAATATTAATTGATTACTTTACGTACTTAGCCAAACGTGACTTTTGACGTGAAGCCTTGTTCTTCTTGATCAATCCCTTTGATTGGGCGTGATCGATAGCTGATGATACTTGCTTGTACATTTCAGCAGTATCAGCAGATCCGGCCTTGGCAGCCTTCAAGAAGCGCTTAACGGCAGTGCGGTAAGCTGACTTTTGTGGTTCGTTACGATCGTGCTGCTTAGCACTCAAACGAACTCGTTGAATTGATGATTCAATAATTGGCATATGTCCGTCTCCTTAAATTTGATTCTGGTTATTTGTAAGCAAAAGCTTAACGACGCAAACCTAAGCGCTTGATCAATTCACGGTAACGCGTAACGTCAGTACCACGGAGGTAACGGAGCAAGTTACGACGGCGACCGATCTTCTTCAAAAGACCACGTTGTGAATGAAAATCATGCTTGTGCGTTTCCATGTGACCGTTCAATTCGTTGATGTCAGCAGTCAAAACTGCAACTTGAACTTCCACTGAACCAGTATCGCCTTCATGGCGGGCGTATTCCTTCATGATTTCGTTCTTACGTTCTTGTGTAAGGGCCATAATCATTTCCACCTTTCTTAAATGTCTCCAAGTGCTGAGAGAAACGACGGTGAGACGTTAATCCAAGGACTTGGACAGTTGTTTTGACAACATGACTAATTATACGGGTTTTTCAAAAAAAATCAAGGATGCCTTGACACTCAAGGAAAAATCAGCTTCATCCTTTTCTTAATTGGCAAGCATTCTGCCATTTAGCAGGGGCAACTATGGGCTTTTATGGTAGAATAGAACAGTAATTACATCAGAAAGGATAGCCTTGAAAAAGACGAAGAAATCCGCTTTTTCAGGCAGGTGACCCCATGGCAACATCAATTTCAAAAGAAGAAGTCGCTCACGTTGCTGACTTGGCCAAGCTGAGCTTTTCCGACCAGGAACTTGAGCACTTCACTGGACAACTCCAGGAAATCGTGGCAATGTGCGAGAAGATGGCAGAGGTGGATACAACCAATGTCGAGCCAACTTTCTCAGTAACACCGAATGTGAACCATTTACGAGAAGATGTTGCGGACAATTGGCATGAAAAGAAGGCCTTGTTGGCCCAAGCACCAGACGAGGCAGCCGACTTAATTAAGGTGCCCGCTATTTTGAACGGGGAGGACGAAGCTTAATGACTTTTAATTATTTTGACAAGACCTTAGCCGACTTGAATGCTGATTTGAAAGCTGGCAAAATCACGGCCGAAGAATTGACCAAGGAAACTTTGGCCAACATTCAGGCAACTGATGAAGACTTGCAAGCTTTCGTCCGGATGCACGAAGACGAAGCCTTAGCCAAGGCTCGTGCCGTCGATGAAAAGGGTGATTTCTCAAATCCTTTGGCTGGAATTCCAATGGCTATCAAGGACAATATCGCCACAAACGGTTTGGAAACAACGGGTGCTTCCCACATTTTGTCAGGGTTCAAGCCAGTTTATGATGCAACGGTCACAACCAAGTTGAACGATGCCGGTGCCGTTATCGTTGGTAAGGCCAACATGGATGAATTCGCCATGGGTGGGTCAACCGAAACTTCTTACTACAAGAAGACGAAGAATGCCTGGGACCACACGAAGGTTCCCGGTGGTTCATCTGGTGGATCGGCTGCGGCTGTTGCTGCTGGTCAGGTTCCTTATGCGCTTGGTTCTGATACTGGTGGATCGATTCGTCAGCCAGCCGCCTTCAACGGTTTGGTGGGGATGAAGCCAACTTATGGTCGAGTATCACGTTTTGGACTCTTTGCCATGGCTTCATCTTTGGACCAAATCGGTCCATTGACCCGGACGGTCAAGGACAACGCCTTGGTTTTGAATGCCATTTCTGGTTTTGACAAGAAGGACTCAACTTCTGTTGAATTGGAAGTTCCTGATTTTGCCGAAAAGATTGGTCAAGACATCAAGGGCATGAAGATTGCCGTTCCTGAAGAATACTTCCAAGAAGGAATTTCAGATGAAGTGGCCACACAGGTTAAGGCTGCCATTGTCCAATTAGAAGCCATGGGAGCAACCGTTGATAAGGTTTCATTACCACACACGCAATACGGGGTTGCTGCTTACTACATCTTGATGTCATCAGAAGCTTCTTCAAACTTGCAGCGTTACGACGGTATCCGTTACGGTTTCCGTGCACCAGATGCTAAGTCATTGGAAGAAGTTTATAAGAACACTCGAACGGAAGGTTTCGGAGACGAAGTTAAGCGCCGGATTATGTTGGGAACATTCTCCCTTTCAGCTGGTGCCTACGATGCCTTCTTCAAGAAGGCCGCTCAAATTCGAACATTGATTATCGGAGACTTTAATAAGGTCTTTGCTGACTATGATTTGATTGTTGGCCCAACGACACCAACTCAACCTTACGGTATTGGTGAAGAAATCGGTGATCCAAAGACCATGTACTTGGGCGATGTTTTGACGATTCCAGTGAACTTGGCTGGTTTGCCAGGACTGTCCATCAATGCTGGCTTTAATGGTGGCATGCCAGTCGGTATGCAGTTGATTGGTAAGCCATTTGATGAAGCAACCCTTTACCAAGTTGCTTATGCCTTTGAACAAGTAAACCACTTCTACGACCAACATCCGGTTGTCGAAGGGAAATAAGGAGGGGACAAATGGCAAACGAAAACTTTGAAACAACCATTGGGCTTGAAGTCCACGTTGAAATGCAGACAAATTCTAAGCTGCTGTCACCTTCACCCGTTCACTATGGGGATGCGCCTAACGAAAACACCAACGTAATCGACTGGGGTTACCCAGGGGTCTTGCCTGTTGCTAACAAGGGTGCTATTGAGTACGGTATGCGTGTAGCTTTGGCTTTGCATGCTGAAATCACAGAAGACATTCGTTGGGACCGGAAGAACTACGTTTATCCGGATAACCCAAAGTCATACCAGACAACCCAAATGCGAACACCATTGGGGCGTCACGGCTACCTAGACGTTAACATGCCTGATGGTAGCGTAAAGCGAATTGGGATTGAAGAACTCCACGTTGAAGAAGATGCTGGAAAGAACACCCACGGTACCGATGGTTATTCATACGTTGATTTGAACCGTCAGGGAACACCGTTGGTTGAAATCGTGTCCAAGCCTGATTTGTCTTCACCAGAGGAAGCCTACGCTTATCTGGAACAATTGCGTCGAGTTGTCTTGTTTACGGGTGTTTCGGAAGCCAAGATGCAAGAAGGACAGATGCGAGCTGATGTCAACGTGTCATTGCGTCCACGAGGGTCAAAGACCTATGGAACACGAGTGGAAATGAAGAACATTAACTCCTTCCACTATGTCCAATCTGCTTTGGAATTCGAAGAACGTCGTCAGGCACAGGTTATTCGTTCTGGTGGCAAGGTCCGCCAGGAAACTCGTCGTTACGATGAGCCAACCAAGTCAACGCTCTTGATGCGGGTTAAGGAAGTGGCGGATGATTACCGTTACTTCCCAGAACCTGATTTGTCACCAATCCACATTGATCAAGCCTGGATTGACCGTGTTCAAGCTGAATTGCCAAAGTCAGCAGGGGACCGACAAGTGGCCTATGTACAAGACCTTGGTTTGGAACAATACGATGCCGAAGTCTTGACGCAAACGTTGGCAATGGCGAACTTCTTTGACGCCGCTGTCAATGCTGGAGCCGATTCAAAATCAGCTGCAAAGCGTGTTGCCAACTACTTAATCGGCGACGTGAACGCCTACTTGAACAAGAACCAGGTTGAATTGCAGGATACTGATTTGACTCCTGAAAACTTGGCCGGCATGGTGAAGTTAATTGAAGACGGTACCATCTCAACTAAGCAAGCCAAGAAGGTCTTTGAGGCCATCATGGAAGGTGAAGAGCCCGAAGCCTACGCTAAGGCACAAGGTTTGGTTCAGATTTCTGACCCAGCCGTTTTGACACCAATGATTAATGAGGTCTTGGATGACAACCCACAGTCAATTGAAGACTTTAAGGGTGGTAAGGACCGGGCAACTGGCTTCTTGATTGGCCAGTTGATGAAGAAGTCCAAGGGTCAGGCCAACCCTGGTGTCTTGAACAAGCTTTTGTTAGCCGAGTTGAACAAGCGCTAACCAATAATCAAGCAGTAATTGTCGGTTGACCAAAGTGGTTGGCCTTGTTACTGTCATAAAAGCACCGCTTTGCGGGCTTTTGTACATATATTTTAGGAGGAAGTCGAGGCTTTACTGATTGTAGGAATGGTCGGGAAGCTTTGCAGGTGAGTCATGAAACGAGCACGAATTATCTATAACCCCAGTTCGGGTCGGGAAACAGCGAAAAGGGAAATGTTAGGCATTATCCGAGTATATGAAGAGGCGGGGTACGAAACATCGACCTATGCCACCACTCCGGAACCTTTTTCAGCACAAAAGGAAGCGACCCGAGCCGCCTTCGAGGGCTTTGATTTAATCGTAGCTGCTGGTGGTGACGGGACAATCAACGAGGTTGTCAACGGGATTGCGCCCTTGAAGCGTCGGCCTAAAATGGCGATTATTCCGGCTGGGACAACCAACGACTACGCCCGAGCCCTGAAGGTTTCTCGTGATGATCCATTGGAAGCTGCCAAGGTGATTTTGAAAGGGCAGACGATTAAGATGGATATCGGTCGGATTTCGACTCGAGGTGGCTTAGTGGAAGAGGAAGGGCAAATTTCGGCCCCCGCCGATGCCCGCTACTTTATGAATATTGCTGCCTTGGGGACGCTTTCCGAAGTAACTTATGCCGTACCGTCCGTGATGAAGTCACTTTATGGTTACTTGGCCTACTTGGTTAAGGGGGCCGAGTTATTGACCCGGTTGGAACCGGTGAAGGCCAAGGTTGTTTATGATGACGGCGAGTATGATGGCGACATCTCGATGATTTTCTTGGCCCTGACCAATTCGGTTGGTGGCTTTGAATCCATCGTGCCCGATGCCAAATTAGATGACGGTCAATTTACGCTATTGATTGTTAAGGCCGCTAACTTGTGGCAGATTACGCAGTTGGCCGCTCAGGTTTTGAACGGTTCACACGTGAATAACCCACAGCTGATTTATAAGAAGACGTCAAAGGTTGAAATCACACCACTATCAGATGACGACCACCCAATCAAGGTGAACCTTGATGGTGAGTATGGTGGGGATGCGCCGATGACCTTTGAGAACTTAAAACAGCACATTGAATTCGTTGCTAATTTGTCAGCTATTGACGTAGATGCAACGAATGCTAAGATTCAAGAAGAGTTCATGGAACAGGTTGAAGCCCTTGAGGCGACCCAGCACGAACCCAAAGCAGATGAGAAGGAAAAGTACTAAGCATGGCTAAAGCCAACCGCACAATTAAACAGGCCGCTCCGGTCCATAAAAATGAAGTCATCACTGCTTCAGTGACCGATTTAACTTATCAAGGCCTTGGCGTGGCGAAGGTGGATGGTTTTCCGCTCTTTGTAACTGATGCTCTTCCTGGTGAAAAGGCCGAAATTTTGGTGACAAAGGTCCTAAAAAATTACGGCTTTGCCCGTGTAAAACGTTTGTTGGAAAAATCAGCAGACCGAGTTGAATTAACGGACCAGTTGGCCTTAACGACAGGGATTGCGCCGCTAGCAAACTTGGCTTATCCGGCCCAGTTGGCCTGGAAAAAGTCCCAGGTACAGGAATTATTTAAGAAGGCCCGCCTCGACGTTGAGGTGGCCGATACAATTGGGATGACGGACCCAACCCATTACCGAAATAAGGCGCAAGTACCGGCGCGAATGATTAACGGTCGCCTAGAAACTGGCTTTTTCCGGCGTGGATCGCACAAGTTAATTCCGACCGATTCCTTTTACATCCAAGACCAAGCCGTGGATGAAGCAATCCGCGTGACACGGGATGTCTTACAAGAGTTTGGCATTTTGGCCTATGATGAAAAAGAGGACCGTGGTGTTATCCGCCATGTGATGGCTCGAATTGGTAAAGCAACCGGTGAATTAATGGTCGTTTTGGTGACGAAAACCAAGAAGTTACCAGAAGCAGAGGCAATTGCAGCCGAACTAAAGGCGCGCTTACCAAAGCTCGAATCGGTGATTCAAAATGTCAATAAGGCCCAAACAAATGTGATTATGGGTTATCAAAATCAGGTTTTGTGGGGCAAGCCCGCTATTGAGGATATCTTGCTGGGTAAGAAGTACCTGATTGGCCCTAATTCTTTCTACCAGGTCAATCCCGAAACGACTGCTAAGCTTTACCAGTTGGCGAAGGAAAAGGCTGAATTGAAGAAGACCGATATCGTGATTGATGCCTACTGTGGAATCGGAACGATTGCCTTGACTGTGGCGAACGATGTGGCCGAAGTTTATGGGGTCGAATTGGTCGAAGCGGCCATTGACGATGCCGAGGAAAACGCACGCATTAACCAAGTCACCAATAGCCACTTTGTTGCGGCCGATGCGCCAAGTCAGATGCTCAAGTGGGCTGAAGAAGGCCTCAAGGCGGATGTTGTCTTTGTTGATCCGCCTCGAAAGGGCTTAACAGCTGATTTTATTGAAGCCGTTAGTGAAATCAGTCCAAAGCGCCTGGTTTATGTTTCATGTAACCCAGCGACAATGGTGCGTGATATTAAGGATTTGGTGGACCATGGTTACGCCCTTGAGGGTGCTATCCAACCGGTCGACCAGTTCCCACAAACAACCCATGTGGAAGCAGTGGCAGTGCTGACAAAATAAGCCTAGTTGTCAGTTTGACAAGTAGGCTTTTCTTATTTCAAATACTTTTTAGGATGAGGTATCACCATGGCAACAGATCAAATTATTTTCCGTCCAGCAATAGCAGCCGATGCGGCCGAATTATTAGCGATTTATGCGCCCTACATTCGAGAAACGGCCATTACCTTTGAATACGATGTGCCGACGGTTGCTGAGTTTCAAGCACGGATTGAAACAACGTTAAAGACGCATCCTTACATCGTGGCCGTTTTGGATGGCGTGATTTTGGGTTATGCTTACACGAGCCCGATGGGCTCACGCCAAGCCTACGCCTGGTCGGTTGAAACCTCAATTTATATTCGTCAGGACGAGCGTCACCATGGTTTAGGTAAGCGCCTGTACAAAATTATTGAGCAAATTTCTCGTGATCAAAACATTATCAATGTGAATGCCTGCATCGCCGTGCCAAAGGTCGATGATGAACATCTGACATCAAATAGTCGTGATTTTCATGAGCACATGGGCTACCGCTATGTTGGCGCCTTTGACCGGATTGGCTATAAGTTTGATACTTGGTATGATTTGGTCTGGATGCAAAAGGCGGTTTGGGATTATCCAGCAGAGCCAAAGTCGGTGGTGAGCTTTGCTGATTTATTAAAAGATGGTTATCAAATTAGTGAATAAAAGAAGTCTTTTGTCAATCTGACTCGTCAAATGGCAGTGAAAGGCAAGAACAACGGTAACATCGCTTAAAAACTGTTAAGAGGAGGGCCATTTATGGCGACAAAAGAACCAACCCCGATGATGGTGCAATACCATCAAATTAAGGATCAATACCCCGATGCCTTCGTGTTTTACCGAATGGGCGATTTTTATGAGCTCTTTGAAGATGATGCAATTAAGGGGGCCAAAATTCTCGAGTTAACCTTAACCGCACGGAATAAAAATTCGGCTGAACCAATTCCAATGGCCGGGATTCCTCACCACGCCGTGTCAGCCTATATCGATATCTTGGTCGATGCTGGTCATAAGGTGGCCATTGTCGAGCAAATGGAAGATCCAGCAACGGCTAAGGGAATGGTTAAACGAGATGTTGTCCAGTTAATTACGCCGGGAACGAAGCTTTCATCAAAGAACGGGGATGGCAAGGATAATAACTTTTTGGCTGCTGTGGTGGCAACAGGATCACGTCCGGGGTATGCCGACCAGGCAGCTTTTGCCTTGTCTTATATTGATCTTTCAACTGGTGAACTGAAGGCAACGGAATTGACAGATGAGAGCGCCGTTTTAGATGAATTAGGCGCTTTGGAGGTGAAGGAAGTCGTCTTAGCAAAAGAGGGCGATTTTTCAACTCCAGCGTTGGCGGATGCCATTGGCGAAAAGGGACTGGTCGTTTCCTATCAGGGACCCGTGCAGCCTTCCGCTACGATTACTTATTTAACGAAAGATTTAAAAAATACTGCCAAGCAGACGGTTACTGGGCTACTCCTTCAGTATCTATTTGATACGCAAAAGCGGTCTTTGGACCACATTATGCCGGTTCAAACGTATGAGCGCCAGGCCTATTTGGTGTTTAACCAGGTGACACGGGTCAACTTGGATTTGGTTGAAAATGCTCGGACCAAGCAAAAGGCTGGCTCTCTTTTTGCGCTCTTAGACCAAACGAAGACGGCCATGGGTGGTCGGCTGTTGAAGCAGTGGCTGATTAAGCCTTTGAAGGATTTAGAGAAAATCCAGGCCCGCCAGGATGCCGTGGCTGCTTTTAAGGATGACTTTTTCACCCGGGGAACGGTCCAGGACCAGTTAAAGTATGTTTATGACTTGGAGCGTTTAGCCGCTAAGGCTGCTTTGGGGACGATTAATGCCCGTGATTTGGTGCAGTTAAAGCGCTCGCTGCAGGCGGTACCGAACATGCAGGCCGCTTTGAAGGCTGACCATGTTAACCCAATCTTGCAGGCTGCCGGGGAAGAAATCGACCCATTGCTGGATTTGGCCAGCCTGATTGACCAAGCCATTGTCCCTGAACCACCAATTTCGGTTCGTGATGGCGATTTAATCAAGCCGGGTTATGATGACTTGGTTGATTCTTACAACCAGGCGTTGGCCGATAACCAAGATTGGTTAGCAGCTTATCAAAAGCAAGAACAAGAAGCGACTGGCATTTCGACTTTAAAGGTCAAGTACAACAAAAACTTTGGTTACTTTATCGAAGTGACCAAGGTAAACCTCGACAAATTAGAAGAGGGACGCTACCATCGCAAGCAGACATTGACGAATGCTGAGCGGTTTACAACGCCTGAATTGAAAGAACATGAGGACCTAATTTTTGCAGCGCAGACAAAGCGTTTTGACCGTGAATATGATTTGTTCTTGGCTATTCGCGCCAAGGTCAAGGAAGAAATCAGTCGCTTGCAGACATTAGCGCAAAAGATTGCCCGTCTTGATGTTTTAGCTGCCCTGGCTGACGTTGCTGAAAACCGTCATTTTACCAAGCCAGCGTTTAAAATAGATGGCGACCGGGCATTAACGATTAAGCAGGGCCGTCATCCGGTGATTGAATCTCTCTTGGGACCCGGTGAATATGTTGCCAATGATGTCTTCTTTGACGAAAAAACCAAAATTCAACTGGTAACCGGACCGAATATGGCTGGTAAGTCAACGTACATGCGTCAGGTTGCCTTAATCGTGGTGTTGGCCCAAATGGGGGCCTTCGTGCCAGCCGATGAGGCGATTTTACCAATTTTTGATCAAATCTTTACCCGAATCGGGGCCAATGATGACCTTGTTAACGGTCGGTCAACCTTTATGGTTGAAATGGCCGAGGCAAACTTAGCTCTGCAAGGTGCAACCTCACAGTCACTGATTTTATTTGATGAATTAGGACGAGGTACGGCCACTTATGATGGAATGGCCTTGGCACAGGCAATTATTGAGTACTTGGATCAAAATCTTCATGCGACAACGATTTTTGCGACTCACTATCATGAATTAACGGCCTTGGCAGCTAGCCATCCAGCCATTCAAAACGTCCATGTTGGGGCGCAGTTAACCGACGATGGTGCCTTACACTTCCTACACCAGGTTCAGCCAGGAGCGGCCGACCGTTCTTATGGAATCCAGGTAGCCGCCTTGGCAGGATTACCTAAGTCGCTCTTAACGAATGCTGAGTCGATTTTAAAGGCTTTGGAGGCGCAGGGAGCGGGGCAAGTAGAAGGTGTTGAAGAGACGTCTTCTGTGAGCTCAAATTCTGCCGTTACTAGTACTGTTAGTCAGCCGGTGACGAGTGTTTCAACTGGGGCAATGCCAATTGGGGATGGCTTGGCACCAGACATCCCGCTCTTTGAGATTGCACCTGCCAAAGAAGTTCCAGCAGCAGTTGAAGTGGAACCAATTAATCCGGCTGACCAGAAAGCCCTTGATGAACTCGATCGGGTGAACCTTAACCAGTTGACTCCGTTGGCAGCCCTGAACTTGATTGCCAAATTACAGGAAATGAGGCAAGAAAATGACTAAAATTCATGAACTGCCTGAATTATTGGCTAACCAAATTGCGGCTGGTGAGGTGATTGAACGTCCCGCTTCCGTAGTAAAGGAATTGGTTGAAAACGCGATTGATGCTAATGCCACTCAAGTGGAAGTTGTGATTGAAAATAGTGGCTTGGATTTAATTAAAGTAATCGACAACGGCCAGGGAATTGACCAGGAAGAAGTACCACTGGCTTTTGTTCGCCACGCGACTTCGAAAATACAAGACCGGCATGATTTGTTTAATATCATGACTTTAGGTTTCCGCGGTGAAGCCTTGCCATCGATTGCGGCGGTTGCTGATGTCACTTTGCAGACCAGGACGCAGACAGCTGAAACCGGTTTTCTTTATCAGGTTAAAGGTGGCCAGGTGGCCCAAGAAGGCCCAACGGCCGGTCGCTTTGGGACTATTGTTGCCGTCCGTTCGCTGTTTTACAATACACCGGCTCGATTAAAGTATTTGAAAAAGCCGCAAACTGAGATGTCATTGATGGTGGAAACCATCAACCACCTGGCTATGGCTTATCCAAATGTTGCCTTGACGCTGAGTCATAACGGTAAGACTTTAGTGAGAACGTCTGGTAATGGCGATTTGCGGCAGGTTTTAGCAGTTGTTTATGACCGAAAAACAGCTGAAAAAATGGTTGCTTTTGAGGGCGCTTCTGATCACTTTAAGGTGAACGGCTACTTGTCTTTGCCAGAACAGACTCGGTCTTCCCGGTCTTATTTTGCCGTTTTGGTAAATCACCGTTTTGTCAAAAATTTCTCTGTTTCAAATGCGATTAGTATAGGTTATGGTTCAAAATTGATGGTTGGTCGTTTTCCAATTGGTGCTATCAATATTGAGCTGGACCCACTGTTGGTTGATGTCAATGTTCACCCTCAGAAGGCTGAGATTCGTTTGAGTGAAGAGGGGGAGCTGACGGAGTTGATTACGCAGGTCATTGCCGACCGGTTGCGTGGCGAAAACTTGATTCCTGCAGCGCTTGATAACTTGGGTCAAGGGGAAACGGCCGAAAGTCCGGATTCGGCGGCAGCTGAGCCGACCGTTCCCGTGAAGAAGTCGGCCAAAGAGGTCCTTTCTGTTCCGGTTAAGGCTGACCGGGTGGTTGAGATTGACGATGAAAATCAACTAACCGATGTGAAAGTTGCTGATTTTGCCAGCCGTTATGCCAAAGAAGAATACCGGCCGGCTTTTGCGGACGAAGACCAACCTCAGTCGAAGGTCGCTGAACCGTTAGCAGCTTACCAGCAAGACGCCCCTACTGACCAGCCAACTAGCGATGTCAAAGTGAATGGTGGCCTGTATGCTCATGCCGATACTGGCTTGGCTGCATTAGCCAATCAGGCCATGGGTTTGGATCTTGATTCACAGCAAAACGATGGGCTGAGCGGGCAGCAAAATCAGGACCAGCTTAAAGTGGCTTCTAAGCCCGTTAACCAGGATTTGGATTTAAGTGATGAGGCTAGCAAAAAGACAGGTTTTCCTAGTCTGGATTATATTGGCCAGATGCACGGGACCTTTCTCTTTGCTCAAGACCAAGATCATTTGTACTTAGTTGACCAGCATGCTGCTCAAGAGCGTTTGAATTATGAGTATTATCGACGGGTGGTTGGCCAGGTAGGCGAGGACCAGCAGCAATTGCTGGCTCCGATTACTCTGACTTATTCGACCGCAGATATGTTAAAGATTGCTGATTTTCATGAAATTTTTGAGCAGGTTGGTTTGCACCTGGAAGAATTTGGACCCAATACGATTGCTTTGTATGAGCATCCGGCCTGGATTTTAGCTGATCAGGCTGAAAGTACCATTGAAGAAATGATTGACTGGGTTCTTCATGATGGTAAGCTTACTGTAGCAGCCTTTCGCGAAAAGGCTGCGATTATGATGTCTTGTAAGCGGGCGATTAAGGCCAATTGGCATATTTCAGACGAAGAGGCAAAGACGCTCTTACGCGATTTAGCACAAGCTGAAAATCCGTATAATTGCCCCCATGGTCGGCCAGTATTGACCTCGTTTACTCTAAAGGAAATGGAGCGGATGTTTAAGCGTATTCAGGATTCACATGAATCGTGGCAGACGTACGATACTCATCCATTTTAAGCTGGGTTTAGGCAATATTTATGATGAACTTTTTAAGTCGGGCGCATAAGTTCGCCCGACTACCCGTATTTTCAAAGGAAAATTAATGAACTATAACGATACAATAATTCGGTTGTGCTATGCCCTTGATTTATCGAATCAAGATGTCATTCGACTTTTTGCCATGGGTGGCGTTAAAATTGCGCAAAAGGATTTAGACCGAATTTTGACTAAACAAGAAGATGATAGTCAACCAGATCAGGCACTTTCGGCTCATGATTTGGAGGCTTTTTTGAATGGCTTGGTGATTGATAAGCGTGGTGAACGCTTGGACAAAGATGGACATGTGGTTCCACCTACCTTTGATATGACCAAGGCTGATTTGGTCAATAATGTGACCATCAAGAAAATCAAAATTGCCATGGCCTACACATCAGATGATTTGCAACAATTATTGGCATTGGCAGGGGCGAAGGTCTCAAATGGTGAATTATCGGCGATATTGCGTCGCCCTGACCACCGGAATTACCGACCAGCTGGCGATCGTTATTTACGCAAGCTGCTAGCAGGAATGGGCAAGAAGTACCGTTAAGGCGATTTTTTGTCCGAATAGCTGAAACGAATTCAAGAAAGACGGTGCTCTTGCGCCGTCTTTTTTTCTATGAAAAGATTAAAGTTTGGTATGATAGAGAAGATAGGATACTAATGGAGAATACTATGCAAATTGCCCAAGGTTTAATACAAAAAGAGCAAGAAATTGCACCCTACGCCTACACCCAAGCCGGTGGCGTAGCGGATTATTTGGCGATTCCGACTTCAATAGCTGAGTTGACCGCCTTGCTGGATTGGGCCAAGCACGAAAGCCTGCCGGTTCATGTTTTTGGTCGGCTGTCTAACTTGGTGGTTCGTTCTGGTGGTCTACGAGGTTTGGTGATTTTGACGACCGAACTCAAGGCCGTTCAGCAAGAAAATAATCAACTGTTAGTCCAGGCTGGCTGTGACATTATTTGGTTGGCTGCCTTAGCCCGTGATAAGTCCTTAACTGGATTGGAATGGTCGGCTGGGATTCCCGGTTCCGTTGGTGGGGCGGTCTTCATGAACGCCGGTGCTTATGGTGGACAAGCCGATATGGTCGTTTCCTCTGTATTAGCGGTGATGCCTGATTTAAGCTTAAAGACTTTTACAAAGGATGAATTAGAGTTTGGCTACCGTCATTCTGTTTTTCAGGAAAACGGCGGGGTTATCGTCCAGGCAACCTTTGATCTGGCACCTGGTGACCAACAGGCTATTCAAGAAAAAATGGATCAGGTTAACCTTGCCCGTGCCAACAAGCAACCCTTGTCATGGCCATCGAATGGTTCCGTCTTTAAGCGACCAACTGGCTATTTCGCTGGTAAGTTGATTATGGATGCCGGATTGCAAGGTACACGTGTCGGTGGGGTTGAAATATCGAAGAAGCATGCCGGTTTTATGGTCAACATGGATCAAGGAACGGGCAATGACTACGAAGACTTAATTCACCTTGTTCAAGAAAAAGTTTTTGAGAAGTACCATGTTCGCCTAGAACCTGAAGTTCGTATTTTAGGAGATCGGTAGCCTATGGATATTATTGAGTTAATGATTGTCTTAGTGATTGGTGTCGCCATCTCAAGCATCATCTCTCACTTTGTTCCAGCCGTCCCGATTTCACTGTTTCAAATTGTGATTGGCTTTTTATTGGCCACGGTTGGTGGCACCTATATCGAAGTCGATTCCCACTGGTTTATGATGCTTTTTGTGGCTCCGATTCTGTTTAATGATGCCTGGCGCTTTCCGAAAAGGGAATTGTGGAAATTGCGGGTACCAATTTTAATGAATGCCATTTGGCTTGTCTTGGTGACGACCATTTTTGGGGGCTGGCTAATTCACTTTTTGATTCCAGAATTACCGATTGCTGCTTCGCTCGCCTTGGCAGCTGTGTTATCTCCAACGGATCCAATCGCGGTTCAAGCTATTGCAAAACGGGTTAAACTCCCTGAAAACCTTTTACATGTGGTGACAGGAGAGAGCTTGGTCAACGATGCGACCGGTTTGGTTTCGTTTAATACGGCTATCAAAGCAGTAGTAGCCGGGACTTTCTTATTAACGGATGCTTTGTTAAACTTTGCTTGGATGACCATGGCCGGGATTGTGACCGGCGTTATCATTGGGGCGCTGATTATTTGGCTGCGGGATTCCGTCTCACGCTTTGGCTTAGCTGATGTTGTTTTCTATACAGTGATTACAATTTTGCTACCATTTATTATTTATTGGGTAGCTGAGTATCCCATGCACGCTTCTGGTTTGATTGCCGTTGTGACGGGCGGAATCACTGCTAAAATCTTAAATGACCGTCACGTTGGCCTTTTATCGGCCGAAGCAACGATTGTTTCGGTCCATGCTTGGGAGGTCTTAGTTTACGTCTTAAATGGCCTAATCTTTGTCTTACTTGGCGTCACCTTGCCAAATGCCTTGCACAACATCTTAGAAGATACCAATATTTCCAACTTACAGGCACTGGCTTATGGCTTACTAGTCTGGTTTATTATCTTTTCTTTACGCGTTTTGTGGGCTTTGGCCATTCAAATCGGCCAGAGGTTGCGGCATAAGGCGAAGGTGGTTTCTTTTAAATCAGCCATTGTATCGGGTTTGACAGGGGTTCGAGGTGCTGTTACGATGGCCGCAGTTTTGACTATTCCTGTGGTCACCTACAAAGGCGAGCTGTTTATTGGCCGTGATTTAATGATTTTTATTGCGGCGGTAGTGGTCATCTTTTCTTTGGTAGTGGCTTCTGTCATGCTACCAGTTGTGACCAAGCAGACAACGAAGCACGATTTCACTCAACCGGAAGGCGCAACGGAGGTTGATGACGATTTGCCGGAGGAACACCGGGCTGATTTATCAGAAGATCAGGCACGCCTCTGGATTATGCGAGTTGGCATTCAGGCCTTACGGGATGTGCAAAATAATCAAAATCGGCGAATTGTCCATGAACTAATCACTCGGCGGCAAAAAAAAGTCCGCCAATTACGACGGAAGCTTCATGAGGATGAGGACCAACATGATTTTGCCGCCGAGAAGGACTTGGAGTTACAGGAAGTCGCTTTGAAGGCGGAACGTAATCGCCTCCAACAATTGTTAGTTGATGAAGAAATTACGCCCATTACCTATTCTTTGCAAGATCGGCGTCTTGATCAAATTGAGGCTGATTTGGGAACAACTCGTGATTTTTTTGCTAATAAGCGATTAAAGTGGTTGTTGCGTCGTTTGGCCGTTAAGGTGCGAATTTGGCTGGCTGAAGAAGAAAATGATCGGGTGCAAGAAGAGGCCGACCATGCCACTCGTGAACTACTAAAGGCTGCGATTGCGGCTATCTCAGCATATGTGGAGAAACAAGTTGGTGATACCGTGATGCAGCGCGTTTTACGGCAAGAAGCGTATAATTTAATTGTGATCTACCGTTTTCAAATTGAAAAGACCAAGGCGGTCTCTACATTTGATCAACAAGAAGAAGACGATCGCATGCGATTAGAGCTTGAATTAAAGGCACTAAATGCGGAACGAGATTTCACCCAGCAACTCTATGAGCAAAAACGGATTTCACGGCAAACGAGTATCAATTTAAGACAAGTAATAAACTATGCGGAAACCAGAGTTTTGGTTGGCCGCAATGAGGAGTAAAAATGGGAATTTGGGCATACATGACCAGTAGTAACCTGGTTCACCTATTAGATGTATTGATTATCTGGTTCTTGTTGTATAAGGTAATTACCTTTGTTGAAGGAACCCGTGCATTACAAATCCTTTTTGGAGTTGGTGCCATTATCTTAATCAAGGTCGTCGCTTGGTATACCGGCCTGGTGGTCGTTTCTTGGTTAATGGATCAGTTAATCACCTGGGCACCAATCGCTTTGGTTGTTATTTTCCAACAAGAAATCAGACGTGGCCTTGAAAATTTGGGTCGGCGCTTAACGGTTCGTCGCCATCACATTGATAATGAACAGGCGCGCGAATTGATTAAGGGCTTGGATATGGCTTTGGAGTATATGTCAAAGCGCCGAATTGGTGCTTTGATTACGATTAATGGCAAAGATACTCTAGAAGAGTATATTAAGACAGGGATTACCCTCGATGCCAAGGTGACAGGGCAATTATTGATTAATATCTTTATTCCCAATACGCCTTTGCATGATGGGGCGGTGATTATTAATAATGATCGGGTAGCGGTTGCTGCTGCCTACCTGCCACTATCGGAATCAACGAGAATTCCAAAGGAATTGGGAACTAGGCACCGAGCAGCCGTTGGAATTTCAGAAGCAACAGATGCCGTCACGGTGGTTGTTTCAGAAGAAACTGGTGAAATTTCCATTACCCAGCGGGGAGACTTGCTGCGGAATATGGATCGCGACTCCTACTTAAACTTCTTTGGAAAGCAGTGGATTGAGCCAGTTGGTAAGAAGAGCAAGAAATCCTTGCTGGGACAATTGTTCCGGGGGAAGAAATCATGAATAAGTGGACTTCATCAAAAATCGTGAACGTGGCTTTTTCATTTTTGTTGGCACTCTTAATTACCGCTTATGTTTTGTCAACAAAGCCGAGCTACTCAGGATCGAATAATAATCAATATACATCGCTGTTGCCCGAAAAAAAGGCAACGATTACGTCACCTTTGACGGTACAATTCAATTCTTCAGATTATGTCATTGTTGGGGCGCCAAGTTCTGTTGGTGTGACCCTTCAGGGTTCATCAGCCTTAGTAACGGCGGCTCAAAGTCATAATGAAATTCAAGCTATGGCTGATTTGCGTGGCTTAGGGGTTGGACAACATACTGTTAACGTTGCTTTGACTGGTGTTAGCTCATCGTTGACAGCGACTGCCAGTCCTCAGACTGTAACAGTCACTTTGGCAGAAAAGGATTCCGCTAAGAAGGATGTTCAAGTTCAGTATGACGATTCAAAGATTGCTTCTGGCTACCAGGTGACCAACACAACTGTTGATCCAAAAACAGTGACAATCACTGGACCAAAGGAAAACGTGGATGCTGTTGATCATGTTGGCGCCGATGTGTCCTTAAACAAAAGCACTAAATCTAACGTGACACAATCGACTAAATTAACGGCTTACGATAAGAATGGCGATGCTGTTCAGGTAACCTTATCGCAGCAAACGGCCCAAGTGTCGATGACGATTTCTAGTTCTGGATCGAGTTCAAGCTCAAGCTCCAGTTCCAGTAGTAGCAGTTCACAATCAAGTACGAGCGCGTCGTCGTCAACTACTAAGAAAGTGAGCTTAGTAGGCCAGGCGAGTGCCGGTTCAACGGACAATTTTAACATTAGTTTCAGCCCGAGTTCCGTGACAATTGCTGGCTCAAGTGATACACTAAGTAGCATTGATTCTTTGCCTGTTAGTCTGGACCTGTCCAATATTACTAGCAAAGTAACCAAGACCGTGAGCCTGACGAAACCGAGTGGCGTTGATAGCCTGTCGGATCAAAGCGTTCAGGTGACGATTAGTCCAAAGTCATAAGGTCTGATTTGTTTGCGCTAAAATTATTGGCCAACCATAAGTGGAGATAAATAAAAAATGACAGAATCGCAGTTAAAATACTTTGGAACAGATGGGGTCCGAGGCATTGCTAATGAAGGCTTAAAGCCTGAATTAGCATTGAAACTCGGTCGTGCTGGTGGGGCAATTTTGACTCGCCACAACGATAATCCTGATCGACGCCCAGTTGTAATCGTTGGTCAAGATACTCGAATTTCTTCTGAAATGTTGCAAGAGGCTTTGATTGCCGGCTTACTTTCTGTGGGCGTTGACGTGTTGAATTTGGGCGTCATTACTACGCCAGCCGTTGCTTACTTGGTTGAAGCTTTGGAAGCGGATGCCGGCATTCAAATTACGGCATCCCATAATCCAGCCGCCGATAACGGTATTAAGTTCTTTGGTCAAGACGGTTTTAAGCTTTCAGATGAGCTTGAGAGCGAAATTGAAGCACTCTTAGACGGCGATGGCTATGAAGACTTACCGCGACCAAGCGCTAAGGGGTTGGGTGTTGTTTCTCATTACCAAGAGGGTGCTCAGAAATACTTGGCCTTCTTACAGAAGACTATCCCTGGTGACTTATCTGGCTTTAAGTTAGCCTTAGATGGAGCCAATGGGGCGACTTTTGACCTTCTGCCACGTCTTTTTGCAGATTTGGGAGTTGATTTTAAAACAATGGGGACAGAACCAGACGGCTTGAATATCAACGACCAGGTTGGTTCGACTCATCCAGAGGCTTTGATTGATATGGTCAAAGAAGGGGAGTTCTCAGCTGGTTTGGCCTTTGATGGGGACGGTGACCGTTTAATCGCTGTTGATGAAAACGGTGATATTGTGGATGGTGATAAGATTATGTATATCATTGCCCGCTTTATGAACAACCAAGGTCGTTTGAAACACCAAACTGTGGTCTCAACTGTGATGTCTAACATTGGTTTCTATAAAGCGTTGGAAGCTCAAGGAATCAAATCTGTCCAGACTCAGGTCGGTGACCGCTACGTCATGGAAAAGATGGTTGAAGATGATGACAACCTTGGTGGTGAGCAGTCCGGTCATATTATTTTCCGTGACTGGGCCAAGACTGGGGATGGCTTGTTGACGGCCTTGCAACTGCTCTTTGTGATGAAGGAAACTGGGCAGTCACTGTCAGAATTGGCAGCCGATGTCACGTTATATCCACAAAAATTAGTGAACGTGAAGGTGCCGGATAAGCAGGCAATGATGCAAAATCCAGCCCTGTTGGCTAAGATTGACCAGGTTGAAAAGCAAATGGCCGGTGATGGTCGAGTCCTGGTTCGTCCTTCCGGGACGGAATCAATTGTTCGAGTAATGGCGGAAGCCAAAACCGAAGGGTTGGTTAGCACCTATGTTGATTCAATTGTTCAAGTTGTTGAAGCTGAAAAATAAAAGTTAAAAACCAAGGAAAGCCAAAGTGCTGATCCTTGGTTTTTTTCCCTGTTTTGCAACAAAAGCTGACCTAAAAATCTGTTATAATAAAAACAACTGAATTTTGAAAGGAAAACACCTTGTCACCATCTGACTTTAGTAACTTTTTAAGAGAAAAGTTTCAAATTAGTTTTAATAACTTAAACCTTTTGCAAGAGGCTTTGACCCAACGCAATTACTTGAATGAGCACCCTAAGGAACAGGGCCGGGATTACCAACGGCTCGAGTTTTTGGGTGATGCTATCATGCAGGCAACGGTGACGGAATACCTCTTTAAGCGCTATCCTGATTGGGATGAAGGCCAATTGACTGAAATGCGAATCACCATGGTTCAAACAAAGTCCTTTGCTCACTTCGCCCAAGTCATCCACCTGAACGAAGCCATTCGTTTGGGGAAGGGTGAGGAAATGAACGGTGCCCGGTCTCGTCCTTCACTTTTGGAGGATATCTGGGAAGCTTTTATCGGGGCCTTGTTCTTAGATCAGGGCCAGGCTGCCGTGGTTTCATTGTTGAACCAAACGGTCTTTGCGGCCATCGATGAAAACTTCTTTGACCAATTTATTGACTTCAAGTCCCGCTTGCAAGAAAAGTTGCAGGCTCAGGGATCTGTTGATATTACTTATCAAATTGAGAATGAAATTCGTAACGAAGACAACAGTCAGATCTTTGAAGTCTTCGTTGCGGTTGATGGCAAGACTTTGGCCCATGGGTCAGGTCAGTCCATCAAAGATGCGGAAAAGGTGGCCGCACAAAAGGCCTATCAAGATTTAACTGCCAAATAACACACAAGAGTACACAAAACGCCCATGAAATTAAAGACACTGGAAATTATTGGCTTTAAGTCTTTTGCCAATAAAACCGTGATTGACTTCCAGCGGGGAATGACTGGGATTGTTGGTCCAAATGGTTCTGGAAAATCAAATATTATTGAAGCCATCCGCTGGGTGATGGGGGAACAGTCGGCTAAAGATTTGCGAGGCAATAAAATGGCCGACGTTATTTTTGGTGGCACAAAAAACCGGAAGCCCTTAAACCGGGCGGAAGTTTCGATTACCTTTGACAATGCTGACCATTATATTGCTTCTGATTTTACCGAAATTCGGATTACGAGACGTCTGTATCGGACGGGGGAATCTTCGTACCAACTAAACGGAACGGAGTGCCGGCTCAAGGATATCCATGAACTCTTTATGGATACTGGTCTTGGTCGGGATGGTTTTTCAATCATTTCCCAGGGGCAGGTCGAAAAGATTTTTTCGGCGAAGCCAGAAGAACGACGGGGCATCATTGAAGAAGTTGCCGGTGTCTACAAGTACAAGCAAAACAAGGACAGGGCCGAAAAGGACTTGGCCGCCACGGAAGATAACTTGGACCGTGTCGACGATATTATTGCCGAAGTGGAAGGCCGATTGACTCCCTTGGCTGACCAGGCTTTAAAGGCCAAGGACTATTTAGCTAAACGCGAAGGCTTTGAAAAATTAGACCAGGTACGATTGACCCGGTCGATTTTGTCGTTGCAGGGACAAGTTGCTGATCAAAGCCAGGAGGCCGGCAAAACCAAGGAGGCTGTTGAAAAGCAGCAAGCCCAGGTAAGTTCAATTCAGGACAACCTTGGTCAAACTCGTGGTCAATTAGAGGCAATCCAACACGACCGTGACACCTTACAGGCAGAGATTGTTGCCAAGGCCCAGGAAAAAGAACGGCTGATTGGCAATCAGAAGCTAGCTTCCCAGGAGCAGGCCACTTTGGTCCGTGATTTAGCTCATTTAGCTGAACAACAAAAAGACGACCAGAATCAAGTCGAAGAAACCCAGGCTGATTTAACACAGGTGCAGGGTCAATTGACGGCTTTAGTCGACCAAGAACGGTCATTAAAACAAACAATCAAGCAAATCGACCAGGACCACGGGGCGACGAAGGTCGACGCGGTTCAAAACGAATTGGCCGAAAATCGCAATGCCTATGTGGCCACGATGCAGGAAATTGCTTCCTTACATAATAAGCTGACTTATCAAGAAAAGGCCCTAGCCCAAACTGAAGCGCAATTAGCCTTGAAAAAGACGGCGATGACGAAGGCGCAGGCCGACTTGGATGCTGCAGAAAGCGCTTTGGCAGCCTATCAAAAAGAACATCCGGACCAAACGACTGGCGAAAATCCTTTCGAGGCCCAGGTGGCGCAAGCAGAGGATGCCTTAGCAGATGCCAAGGTGACGTCTCAGGACCAACAAAGAAGTTGGCAAGAGGCGGCCTATGCCCTAGACCAGCAGCGGTCACGTTATCAGGCGGAAGCTTCTCTAGATGATTATGCTGGCTTTTATCAGGGCGTTAAGAACCTGATGGTACCGGCTGTGCGACGAAACTTTCCAGGTATTAAGGGCGTCGTTGCCGAATTGTTAACGGTGCCAAAATCCTATACTAAGGCAATTGAAACCGTTTTGGGTGGGGCCTTACAGCAAATTGTAGTGGACTCAACTCAAACAGCTAAGTCAATTGTTGCTTACCTGACTAAGAACAAAAAGGGTCGGGTAACCCTTTTGCCAATTGATACGATTCGGCCTCGTCAGGCACGCGATGTTGCTGCCGCTAGCCGTGAAAATGGCTATATTGGTTTAGCTGCCGACTTAGTTTCCGTTCCAGCTGGGATGGAAAATATTCTGTCTTCGCTATTGGGAACAACGCTGGTTGTTGAGAATTTGGATGCAGCAACTCGAGTCGCTCGGGCTTGTCAAAATCGTTTGCGGGTCGTTTCATTAGACGGTCAGTTGGTCAATGCCGGTGGTTCGATTACTGGTGGTGCCAACTTCCGTCAGGGTCCATCTGTTCTGTCACGGCAGGCTGATTTGAAGGAAAAAGAAGCAGCGCTGGTTAAGCAACAGGCACTGGTTGACGACCTAGCTGAAAAGCGCAATCAAAGCCAAAATCAGGTCAACACCTGGCAGGAAAAATTGGCGGACTTGATGCAAAAAAGTCGCGATTTTGTTGCCCAGGGCCAGCAGATTGATTATGAATTAGCCGGCTTAAAAGATACCGTCGACCGCCATCAAACCAGTGTTCAAACGCTATCCTTGGACCTAGTAGATTTGCAGGTTGCCAGAGAGGACGCTGAGCAGGAACAGACGGCGGCCCAAGCGGCATTGACTGAAAACGAGGATAAGAAGGGGCAAATCGAGGGACAAACTGCTTATTTGACCGCCGAGTTGGATCAGTTAACTAAGGACCAACAGGCTTATCAGGACCAAAAAGCCGAATTCCAAGCAGAACTTGCCAAGGTTTCGGCCCAGCGTGCTGCTCAGGAAGAAAATCAGAATCGTTTGACCGAAGCCTTGACAAAGGTGCAAGAGCATTTGTTGTCATTGCAGGAGCAGGCGGGGCAGATGCAAGAAAGCCTCGACCAGGCGAAGAGCGCTGAAGAACTGAGCCAGACTGTGACGGATTTGTCGACCGCCTTAACAGAGGCTCAGGAAAAGGCTGATTTGTTAGCTGAGCAGTGGACTAAGTTATCAACGACGATTAAGGAAGAGGAAGAAAAACTCGCCTTGGCCCAAGAAGAGTTGAATAACGAGGTTGTTGATCAATCAGCCGCTAACCATCGTTTGCAAAGTAGCCAAGAACGCTTGGCCAAGCAAATTGCAACGTTGCGGCAGACTTATGGCTTGACTGTAGAATCAGAGGACGATGTAGTTGCTTCTGATTTGTCTGACCAAGAAATTGACCAAACTTTGGCCGAAACAAAGAAGGCCATCGATGCGTTGGGGCCCGTGAACATCGCGGCGATCCAGGAGTACGATGAAATTAAAGACCGCCACGACTTCTTGACGAACCAAGCAGAAGACCTGAAAGCGGCCAAGCAGACCTTGCAGGATACCATCGATGAGATGGACCAAGAGGTTCAGATTCGCTTTAAGGAAACCTTTGTTGCCATTGCGGCTAATTTCTCAGATGTCTTTACAAAGATGTTTGCGGGTGGCCAGGCTCAAATCGAGCTGACCGACCCGGAGCACTTGTTAACGACTGGAATTGACATTAAGGCGCAGCCGCCTGGCAAGAAATTCCAGCAAATGTCGTTGTTATCCGGTGGCGAAAAGGCTTTGACCGCCATTTCGTTGCTGTTCGCGATTTTGCAGGTTCGCCCGGTACCATTTGCCGTTTTGGATGAAGCCGAAGCAGCCTTGGATGAGGCGAATGTCGACCGCTTTGCGGCCTATTTGAAAAACTTTGCCGGCGATACCCAATTCATCACCATCACGCACCGAAAAGGAACGATGGTTGCCGCTAAAATTCTGTATGGTGTTACAATGCAAGAAGCAGGGGTGTCAAAGATGGTTGCGGTTAACCTGGAAGAGGCGAACCAACAACTCGCTTAATCACATAGGAGAGTAGACTATGGGACTTTTTGATATTTTTAAGAAAAAAAAGGTTGATCAGGAAAATCAGTCAGCCGAAGTTGAACAGCAGACAACGCCTGAGTCAGCACTAAGTGAATCAGAGAAACAGGTAACTGATGCTGACCAAAATCAGCCGGCTGAGAAGAGTGCAAACGTGGCAGCAACGGACCAACAAAACCAGCCTGTTGCGAAAGATGCAGCTGACACCCGTGTATCGGCAACCGCTGATCATGACGAAGCCAAGCACGAACCAGCTGAAGTGGTTGCAGAAAATAGCAAGGACGAGCATGACGGCGACCAATCTGTTGCTACTGACCACAATCAGAACCAGGGTCAAAAGCAAGACCAGAACGAAGACCAACACCAAGATAAGCAATCCAACCAGGACGTCTATGACCGTGGCTTGAAGCAGTCACGGAACGGCTTTGCTGAACGGTTTAACCGCTTTTTGGCTAACTTCCGTTC
This sequence comes from Fructobacillus sp. EFB-N1, assembly GCF_001038455.1. Lineage (GTDB taxonomy): Bacteria > Bacillota > Bacilli > Lactobacillales > Lactobacillaceae > Fructobacillus > Fructobacillus cardui. Next base: position 26,852 of record NZ_LDUY01000001.1, read on the forward strand.
GGTTGATGAAAACTTCTTTGAAGAATTAGAGGATACCTTAATTGGGGCTGATTTAGGCTTCGATTTGGCCATCCAAATTTCTAACCAAGTTCGTGAGGCTGTTAAGGTTCAAAACATCAAAGATAAGGACCAAATCCGTTCTTTAATTATTGAACAAATGGTGTCACAGTATGAGGCTCAAGGTCAAAACGAAGACCAAACGATGCATTTTGCGCCAGCCGGTCAACCAACTGTGATTCTCTTTGTTGGGGTGAACGGTGTCGGTAAGACAACGACCGTTGGAAAATTAGCTTCAACCCATAAGAAGGAGGGCAAAAAGGTTCTTCTGGCGGCAGCGGATACCTTTCGTGCCGGTGCTGTGAAGCAACTCCAGGAATGGGGTAACCGGGCTAATGTGCCAGTTGTGGCTGGTCCCGAAAAGGCTGACCCAGCATCTGTTGTTTATACGGCGGTTGAACGTGCCAAAGAAGAACACTATGACGTCTTGTTCGTTGATACGGCCGGTCGTTTACAAAACAACGTTAACCTGATGCAGGAGCTATCAAAGATTAATCGGGTGGTGAAGAAGGTCTTGCCAGATGCACCACAAGAAGTTCTGCTGGTTTTGGATGCGACGACTGGGCAAAATGCTTTGCAGCAAGCGAAGTTGTTCCAGGACTCTTCTGATGTGACTGGCATCGTCCTAACCAAGATGGACGGGACTGCCAAGGGTGGCATAGTCTTTGCCATCCGTGACAGCCTTCATTTGCCAGTCAAATGGATTGGCTTTGGTGAAAAGGCCACTGATTTACGCGTCTTTTCGGCTGAAGACTTTGTTTATGGCATGTTTAAGGACTTGGTCTAAGCGATGGATTTAGACAAAAAAAATCAGGTGAACGCACTATTACCGTTTTACGGACCGTTGCTGACGGTTAAGCAACAAAACTATTTGCGGGCTTACTTTGAGGATGATTATTCCATCATTGAAATTGCCGAGGCCGAAGTTGTTAGCCGGCAAGCCGTTTCGGATAACTTGAAGCGTGGCGTTGACTCTTTGGAACATTACGAGGCTGTTTTGGGCCTCTACAAAGATTCAGTCCACCGTCAAGTGCAGGAACAGGATTTGTTGGACTATGTTGCCGAGCACTACCAAAACGATCAACACCTAAAGCAAATTTTAGACCAACTGGTCAACCAAGAAATTAATTAAGGGGGAAGCCGGTGCCCAAAGTGGCCTGGCCAAGCAATCATGGCTTTTGAAAACTTGACGCAGCGTCTCTCCAAGACGTTGAAAAACCTAACTGGTCAGGGCAAGATTAGAGAAGAAGACCTGCAGGCCTCTCTTCGTGAAATCCGCTTAGCCTTACTGGAGGCGGATGTTTCTTACTCAACAGTGAAGAAGTTCATCGACCAAATTCGCCAAAAGGCGAAGGGTCAAGAAATTCTGGAAGGTTTGAACGGAGCCCAACAGGTCATCAAGATTGTTAATGATGAATTAACGGCCTTGATGGGAGACGAAGCAGTTCCGCTCAACAAATCAGAAAAGATTCCGACAATCATTATGATGGCCGGTTTGCAAGGGGCTGGTAAGACAACCACCATTGCCAAATTAGCTTATAAGTTAAAGCGCGAAAATAATGCTCGTCCACTTTTGATTGCGGCCGATGTTTATCGTCCAGCCGCCATTGATCAGTTGGAAATCTTGGGAAGAGATTTGGATGTTCCGGTCTTTTCACAGGGGACAGACGTTGACCCACGTGAAATCGTGAAGGCTGGTTTGGCTCAGGCCAAGGAAAATAAGAACGATTATGTCTTGATCGATACGGCGGGTCGTTTGCAAATCGATGCCGAATTGATGGCTGAATTGAAGGACATCGAAACGATTGCTCAGCCGGATGAAGTTCTCTTGACGGTCGATGCGATGACCGGACAGAACGCTACGGAAACAGCGCAAGGCTTTGCCAACGAGTTGAACTTGACTGGTGTCGTTTTGACTAAGTTAGATGGTGACACCCGTGGTGGAGCCGCCTTATCAATCCGTGACGTCACGGGGAAGCCAATCAAGTTCGTTGGTCAAGGTGAAAAGCCGACTGATTTGGACGTTTTCTATCCAGATCGAATGGCTTCAAGAATCTTGGGCATGGGCGATATGCTGACCTTTATCGAAAAGGCTCAGCAAGAAGTTGACGAAAAGAAGCAGGCAGAGCAGCTTGAAAAGATGCGCCTGAACACTTTTGATTTCAACGACTTTATCGACCAACTGCACCAGGTCCAAAACATGGGACCAATGGAAGATTTGTTGAAGATGATTCCTGGAATGGCCGGTAATCCCGCTTTAGCGAACCTGCAAATTGATGACAAGCAGTTTGCCCATATGGAAGCGATTATCTCATCGATGACGAAGGCTGAACGAGAGGATCCCGATTTGTTGAACCCATCTCGCCGCCGTCGTTTGGCAGCCGGTGCTGGGCGACCAATTGTGGAAGTTAACAAGATGATTAAGCAATTCGATCAGATGCGCAAGATGATGAACCAAGCCTCAAACGGAAACTTCTCCGGTATGGAATCCATGATGGGACAAACCGGGATGGACATGTCTCAAATGATGGGTGGCATGGGCGGTGGTATGCCAAGTGGCAACTTTGGCCAAAAGGTTCAAAATTTTGCTATGAAGCAAGCAGCCCGGAAGATGAAGAAGTTAAAGAAGAAGCGTGGCAAAAAATAATTATTGCCTGTTGTTAGTGAAACGATAGCAGGTGACCGGCGGCAGTCATTGCCTATGGTAGAAAAGGGGCGACATATCCCAGTTTTTGAACGTAGCTACAGATAGGAAAATGATGACGATTAAACTAATTGCAACTGATTTAGACGCCACCTTTTTACGAGCGGACAAAAGTTTTGACCGCCAGGCTTACCAGGTAATGGTCGATTTAGCCAAGAAACAGAATGTAACCTTTGTGGTTGCGACTGGTAATCATCTAGATAAGGTGGCCAAATACTTTGCCGGGGCCAACCAAGACTTTACGTTGATTGCTAACAACGGTGCTGAAGTCGTTGAACAGGGTGAAATCATGAAGACTTACCCAATTGAGACGGCCGCTTTTCAGCCGATTGTGGAAACTGTGTTAGCTAATCGCGACAGAGTCTCAATGGGCCTAGTTTTCACTGGGGTCACTCAAGCATTTATGCTGAAAGAGATGGCCGCATTGGGGTATGGTGATCGCAAGGCGCAACAATATTTCAAGGATTTGAGAATTGTTGACAGTTTAAGCGAGATTAACGAACCGATTTTGAAGATGACGGTCGATCTACCAGACTTTGAGCGTCCCTTCATGGAAGCGGTCAATAACCGTCAACTACCAATCCACGTCACAACTTCGGGTTATGGTGCCGTTGACTTGGTCAACCCAGCTGTTAACAAGGGTGTCGCCTTAAAGGATTTAGGTGATCAGCTAGGTATCCTGCCAGAGGAGATGGCTGCCTTTGGTGACGGCCTGAATGATTTGGAGATGCTGCAATTGGTTGGTCATCCCTTCGTGATGCCGAATGCCGATCCTGAACTTTTTACCTATGGGTTTGAGGAAGCAGTTGCTGATTCCAACAATGACGGGGTCTTGAAGACGATTTTGGCTGACCTCCTGTAAGCAGAGAAAAAATCAGTTATCGAGTCTAGCTGAGCTATTGGTGTAAAACCTGTTACCATGTATTGATAAACATTTAAAAGCAATCGAATGATTGCTTTTTTAGTGCTAAAAACCATGTTTGTTAGGTCAAACGGGGGCGACTAGACCAATCTGTTTTTATGCTATAATAGTAGCATTAAGTCAAACATTTTAATGCTGATTTATCCTACAGAAAAAATTAGCATCATGAGACAATGAAAAACTGTCAGGAGGAGAAAGCCAAATGACTGACCGTATGAGGAAGTGGGTTCGACGCCTGCTTTGGTTAATAATTATTGGTATTATCGCTTTTTTGAGTTACAGCTGGGCTGAATCACAGCCTGCATTAAGTCCAGTAAAAACGGTTCCAAAGCAATTGTTTGGTCAAACAAAGATTTATAGCCAAAATGATCGACAACAGATTGCCAGCAAAATTAGTGCTCAAGATCAAAGTGCTAAAGGATTAACAAAGCAAGGCTTTGTGGCTATTCCAAAATTGTCAATCTTACTACCGATTTACGATAATGCCTATTCAGTCGTTGCCTTGAATGTTGGGGCTAATACGGCGCAAAAAGGTACGCCTGTACCAACAATGGGACAGGGAAACTATACGCTGGCTGCTCATAATTGGGATAATGGTTATACGGCTTTTTCCGCTCTGCAACAGAAGCTTAATCAGAATGCACCGTATTACGAAAATGGTCAAGCGGGGAGCTCAAGCTGGTTAAATGGTCAATCAATCTATCTGGCTAATGGTGATGGGGTCTTTACTTATCAGATTACCGGTCAGGTTGGTGTTGATGAAAACGATGGATCCGTTTTGAATCCGGATGACCGTGATGACGATAAGGCAAAAATTACGATTATTACCTGTCTCTTTCCTGATACTACGAAGCGCATCATCACGAATGCCAAGTTCATGAAGTTTGAATCTTGGGCGGATGCTAGCAATGACGAAGTTGGCTATTTCGATACGAAAAAGCAAAAAATTAACTTAGTTCCGTAATCTGCTTTACGGTAAAATAGATATCCAGGAGTTATTATGTATGAATACTTGCGGGGTGTGATTACCCAGGTCTGGCCAGGCTATATCGTCTTAGAAAGTAAGGATGGGATTGGCTACAAGATTTTTCCGGCCAATCCCTATCACTACACCGTTGACCAGGAAGCCCAAGTTTTCGTGGAACAAATTGTTCGCGAAACGGAGTTAACCCTTTATGGTTTTGCTTCGATGACTGAAAAGGGACTGTTCAACAAGTTATTAAATGTTTCAGGCATTGGGCCCAAATCAGCCTTGGCTATCCTGGCTGGTGCAGACCCAGCTTCCTTGGTGGCGGCCATTGATCAGGATGAAGTTGGTTATTTGACTCAGTTTCCAGGAGTGGGAAAGAAGACAGCTCAGCAGATTATTCTGGATTTGAAGGGGAAGATGGCGGACTTTGCGAACTTAGCTCAAGGACAAGAGCTTAGCTTAGGTTTAGACTTGTCTGATTCTAATCGCTTGGTTGCCGGCGATAGCCAGAACCTGGCCGATGCCATGGCGGCTTTGGAAGCCTTGGGTTATGCGCCAAAGGATATTAAAAAGGTGAAGAAGGCCTTGGCCGGTGAAAAGGGAAAGACAGAGGAGCTGATTTCAAAAGCTCTGGCCCTGCTAGTTTCAGCATAACGAACTGGTTAAATGCGGTGTAAGCAACCGTTTGTCACAAGAGCGCAAGCTGAGGGATTCTTTCCAGTGAAAAAGGAAGGCCTTGGCCACAAAACAGAGGAGCATGTATGGTGATTATTACAGCAGGAATGATTGGTGTTGGGAAAACAACGTTGACTGGGTTGATTGCAGACCATTTTGAAACGCAGGCCTTTTTTGAACCGGTGGGGGATAATCCGGTTTTGCCACTGTACTACAAGGATCCAAAGCAATATGGCTTCTTGCTCCAAATTTTCTTCTTGAACCGTCGTTTTGAGATGATTAAAAAGGCCTTGGCTGACGATAACAATGTTTTGGATCGGTCAATTTATGAAGATGAACTCTTTACAGAGGAAAACCATAAGGATGGTAATATTTCCGATATGGAAATGGATGTCTATCATAACTTGTTGACGCGGATGATGGACGAATTGCACGCCTTGCCAAAAAAGGCGCCTGATTTGATGGTCTATGCCGATGCTGATTTTGATACGATTTTGGCCCGCATTAAGAAGCGTGGTCGGGATTATGAACAGTTTGATGGCAATGATGAGTTAAAGGCTTATTACCGCAAGATGTGGGAAGCCTACCAGGGATGGTTCGATTCATATGACCAATCACCAAAGATTAAAGTGGATTTGCAAAAGTACGATTTGGAAGATCCAAATAATCAAGCAATTATCCTGGATCAAATTGATGATGCCTTAAAGGCGATTCGTTAATTGGCCATATAAAAAGCCTGTCTTTAAAAGACAGGCTTTTTATATGACTTTATTTATCACTGGCAGACTGGGATTGTGAGTCAGTTGCATCTGCTGTTGTTGTAGTTTGAGTGCTGGTTGTTTTCTGTTGGTCAGCCAAAATCTTTTTGATGTCTTGTAGCACGAGCAATTCATCACTCGGAGCCGGTGCGGCTTTTTGCTTTGGCTTAATAATGTACGTACTAATGATTTTAATCAGAAGAAAGACAACAAAAGCTGTAATCAAGAAATTGATGACATCATTCAAGAAGGCACCATATCTGAATGTCAGGTGCTTGTAAGGGACCCACTTCAAACTGTCTAAGTCGTTACCGCCACCGGTGAAAAAGCCAACCAAGGGGTTAATCAGGTTTGTTGTCAATGATTTAACTAAACCAGAGAAAGCACCACCAATGATAACCCCAATTGCTAGGTCAATCATGTTGCCACGATTGATGAAATCCTTAAATTCTTTGACGAAATGCATATTACTTACTCCTCACATGATTCAGAATAAGTCTATTCTATCACGAATGTTTCAACTTTTGTACTAAAAGTGGGTCGGGTGTGACGTAAGTGGTCGATTGTCCTTCAAAAATAACGTAACCAGGCTTGGCACCATTTGGCTTCCGCAGTTTTCCTGCTGGTAAGTAATCAACGGGCACATTGGCCGAATCGCGGGCTTTCGAGAAGTAGGCAGCTAATTTGGCCGCTTCTTCGATGGTTTCCTGTGAGGGATTGTCGGAATGGACAATGACGTGGGAACCAGGTAATTTTTGGACGTGCATCCAGATGTTCTGGCGGTTAGCTTTTTTTAGGGATAATTTGTCGTTTTGGAGATTGTTTTTGCCAATTTCAATCAACGTGCCATCACTAGCCGTAAATTGGTCGGGAGCAGACAGAACATGTTTTGGCTTTTTTGTTTGCTTCCCCTTGGTCTTGATTTTGACTTTTTCGCGGAGGTAGCCCTGTTCAATCAATTCGACCTTGATGTCAGCAACGTCCTTGGGCGAAGCCACTGCCAATTGGTTAGCGATTTGATTAAAGTAGTCAATTTCCGTATCGGTGGTTTTCAGCTGTTCTAAGACGTAGTCCTTGGCTGACCGGAGTTTACGGTACTTACGGAAGTAGCGATTGGCATTTTGTAAACCGTCAAAGCGTGGGTCGAGGTCGATAGTCAACAACTGGTTATTGTCATAGTAATTTTCGATTTCAACCGAATGCATGCCCTTATGAACAAGGTGTGGATAGGTAATGAGTAGGTCGCCCTTGACCTTATAGGTCTCGGCATTTTGCGAGTCCGTGAGGGTTTGTTGGAGCTTTTTTTCTTTGGTTTGATTTTTCTTCAATTCATTTTTAACAAGACGAACCAAGGTTCCAGCCTGTTGATTAACACGGTCAGCTTCGGCCTGGCCCTGGAAGTAGGCATCCAATAAATCACCGAGTGTGTCATAAGGCTGGCCTGCTTGTTCAGAATCCCAATTAAAAGCGGCAAAGGTAAACTTTTTGTCTATTTGATAAAGGGTCGGCTGTGGCGAGTCGAAATGAGCCAACCAGTCCTTAGCTGTCTGCATGGCATCTGCCCCAGTTTCCAAATGCTTTGCCAAATTCTTGGCTGAAAGGCTGGCAAATCCCTGGTAGGTCTGCTGAATGGCTTTTGGCCAATCAGCCTTATCCATGTCCAATAAAATTTTAGCCAAAGCCGTCAAATCGTGGCCAAATGGATTGGTCATATTTTGAGCAGGGGGCAACGTATAGACTGCACCGGGGATCAATGACCGAACACGGTTTTGATCGGCAGGGACGTGTTTGATGAGTTCTAAGATGCGCTGATCTTTTTCTCGGACTAAGAAGAGGTTTGAATGCCGTCCCATCATCTCAAGCGTTAAAATCAGTGTTTGATCATCACCTAGTTCATCGTGGGTACTAATCGAAAAGTGAAGGATTCGGTCATTTTCAACTTGTGAAACCGAGCTTAAACGAGCGCCTTCCAGGTTACGACGCAAGAACATCGCAAAATTAGGCGGCGTGGCGGGATTCTGGTAGGGAATTCGAGTCACTTGGGCTCTGGCATAGGCTGGGTTAGCCGAAAGCAGGACCGGATAGTTCTGACTATTATTGCGAACGACCATCACGATTTCGTTCGGGTAGGGTTGGTGAATTTTCGTAATACGACCACCAGCGAGTTGTTCATTTAATTCTTTGGCCAACGAATGGACAAAGAGGCCATCAAGGGGCATTGTCTTTCCTCCTTCAAAGGGGTATCAATTCTATTATAACGGAAATCAGCATTGAAAAAGTGATGCAAGCGGGTGATTGGGTGCTGATTTGGTCACAAAAAAACCTCACTACACAGAGTGAGGTTTTTTAAAACTTACTTATTTTCGGTCACTTGCTTACCGTTGTACATCCCTGATGGAGAGACGCGATGAGCAACGCGGTATTCACCAGTAGTCTTGTCCAAAACAATGTTTGGCACATTCAAACCGATGTGTCCGCGGCGGTTACGCTTGTGAGACTTAGAATTCTTGTTTGATGGGGTAGCCATGCTGGCACCTCCTTTCGGTTCAATTTATCAACCTGTTAAGTTTATCGAATTTATGAGGGAATGTCAACCGGTGGAATCTTTTTCCTTGTAAAATCTTTGAAATAAACGGCTAAAAAGGCTTAACGAACGGGCTTAGTTCTGTTAAAATAGATGATATTAAATTATCTCTTCTCTTTGAGTTAAAAGGGGGAGCTAAACGAATGTAATGGGGTACAAAAACGCGATGACGAAACGAAATGTAATGAATATGCTAGTTGTCCACCTGGTCGTTTTGGTCTTTATTTTGTTCGTCTTAGTGACACCGACCCATTTTGACTTTTTAATGTGGAACGTCTTTTTGGCTTTGTTGCCATTGGACTTTGCCTTGTTGGTGCTGATTTTTAAATCGAAGCTGCTACAAGCATTTTTTTCCCTCCTCTGGTTGCTGTTTTTCCCAAATACCATGTACATGATTACGGATTTTATCCATCTGCAATATATTAGTGACTCTTTGGACGTTCGTTATCAGTACTTTAATTATTCTGTTCTGTCGGCAGGCATTTTTATTGGTGTTTATCTAGGTATTCTTTCATTGGAGTTACTGATTCAAAAGTTCTTTATTAAAAGAGGCGGGATAACTGTCCTGGTGCTTTTGGCCATTGTCTCGCTGGTTTCGTCAATTGGTATTTATTTGGGCCGGTTCTTGCGGTTAAACTCTTGGGATGTCTTCACAAACTTTAAGTTTGTGTTGGCTAATACGCAGGATGCTGTCTCGGCACACATGGTCGCCTTTGTCCTGCTATTTGCTGGTGCTCAATTTGCTATTTTAGTTGTTTATCACTTTGGTGGTCGGTTATTGGCTAATTTGGCAGTAGAGGATAGCCAACGCAATTGATCTTTAAATAAAAATCAGAAAAGTCTTGACTTCAAGACGAAAAGTGCGTATAGTATTGGGTGTTGAACAAGTAGGAGCACCCGCTTCTCGCCTCGTGACGATTGCTGTTGCTAGGCAGATACACGTTGTACTTTTTGTACAGTCAGGTAAAGTGGGTGAACTTCGGTTTGCCCATTTTTTCTTCGTTGTTCACAACAAAATTTTTGGAGGTACCTAGCCATAGCACGTCAACCACGACAAGTTGATTTAGTCAACGATAATATCCGAGCAAGTCGGGTTCTATTAATTCATGACGGTAAGCAAGAAGAAATGTCAACGCGTGATGCGCAAAACATCGCCGATGACTTGGGACAAGATTTGGTGCTTGTACAGGCCAACGCTGTACCACCTGTTGCCAAAATCATGGATTGGGGAAAGGCCAAGTTCGAGGCACAAAAGCGTCAAAAGGAACAACGCAAAAACCAAAAGGTTGTCCAGGTGAAGGAAGTCCGGATGTCACCAGTCATTGATTCTGGTGATTTCGAAACGCGGAAGAAGGCTGCCATCAAGTTCCTTGAAAAGGGAAACAAGGTAAAGTTGAACTTGCGTTTCCGTGGCCGGATGATCACTCACCAAGATATTGGACGCGAAGTCTTAGAACGAATGGCCAACGAATTGGACGATATTGCCAAGGTTGAACAACGTGCTAAGATGGACGGTCGCCAAATGTTTTTGGTCTTAGCTCCTAAGAAGGGTTAAGCACGATTCATTTTGACCGGTCGCTAGATACTTGAAAAACGATAGGAGAATATGGACTCATGCCCAAGATGAAGACTCACCGCGCTTCAGCAAAGCGTTTCAAGAAGACAGCTAAGGGTGGCTTTAAGTCAGCCTCAGCTTACACATCACACCGTTTCCACGGTAAGACAAAGAAGCAACGTCGTCAATTACGTGGTACTCGGATGATGAACAAGACAACCATCAAGAAGTACGCTAAGTTGTTGTCTACCCTCTAATTTAAAGGGTCGTTTAATTAATACTATTTAGGAGGAATTACCCATGCGAGTTAAGGGTGGTACAGTTTCACGCGCACGTCGCAAAAAGTTTATCAAGTTGGCTAAGGGTTACCGTGGCCAACGTCGCATCAATTATAAGGTTGCTAAGCAACAAGTTTACAAGTCATACTTGTACGCTTACCGCGATCGTAAGAACCGCAAGCGCGACTTCCGTAAGTTGTGGATTGCTCGGATCAACGCAGCAGCCCGGATGAATGGTTTGTCATACTCAAAGTTGATGCACGGTTTGAACATGGCTGGTATCGAATTGAACCGTAAGATGTTGGCTGATTTGGCCGTATCTGACTTCGATACTTTTGCTAAGTTGGCTGACCAAGCAAAGCAAGCCTTGGAACAAGGTTCTGTCTTGGTTCAGGAACGTACAGCAGCAACAACCGAAACAACTGTTAAGGTTGAACGTTAATTTTAATTAACATCTAAAAAATCAGACTTAGAATAATCTAAGTCTGATTTTTATTTGAAGGCCAAGCCACTCAGGGCTTTGGCTTTTTCTTTTTGATGTGCATTTTCTAATTTTTTGCCAATTTTTGAGCTGAATCGAGTGCCTTTTGCCCAAGCTAGTGGATTTTATGTTAAACTAAATATAATTGAAATCGAGACAAGAAGGGGCTAATAATCCAATATGCCTTTTCAAGATGATTCGCTTTAAAAAGTAGTAACGACAAAAGGATAGAACATGACAGATTTAAGAATAATTCCCTTTGGGGGAGTGCGTGAAAACGGCAAAAACATGTATGCCGTTTCGGTCAACGATGAAATTTTCATCTTAGATGCCGGACTCAAGTACCCCGAAACGGAACAACTCGGGATTGACGTTGTCATCCCTGATTTTGAGTACCTCGTTAATAACCAAGAAAAAATTGCTGGAATCTTTTTAACACACGGCCATGCAGATTCTATTGGTGCTTTGCCATACTTGTTGCAACAGCTTCAAGTGCCAATTTTTGGTTCTGAATTGACCATTGCCTTGGCCAAATTAGCCATCCAAGGCGAAGCCGACTTAAAGGCTTTTGATGATTTTCACCTGGTTAATGAAAATACTGAAATTGATTTTGGGGCCGTTAAGGTGTCATTCTTCAATACCACACATACAATTCCTGAAGCTTTAGGGGTTGTTTTGGGAACGGATGAGGGTCAGATTGTTTATACTGGTCACTTTAAGTTTGACCAAACGGCGGAAGCTTCTTACCAAACAAATTACGCTCGTTTGGCTGAAATTGGTGCCAAGCCAGTTTTGGCATTGCTAGCTGATGCGGCTGGAACCGAAGACATCGGTAAGCCGATGGTCAGCGAGAAGAAGATTCACCAGTATGTTGAAGACAGCTTTGTAGCCGCCAAGGGCAAGCGGATTATTGTGGCTGTTGTCGCTTCTAATATTCAGCGTGTTCAGCAGGTGATTGATGCGACGGCAAAGACCCACCGACGCCTGATTTTCTCTGGGCAAGATGTGGAACAAATCGTTCATGCCGCTTTGAATTTGGGTAAGTTGAACTTGCCAATGCCAAAGGAAGAACTGTTTGCTGATTTGAAAGACTTAGAGACGTTGCCGGCTGGTCAAATTGTTGTTTTGGAAACCGGCAAGATGGGGGAACCCGTTAAGAATTTGCACAAGATGGCGAAGGGTGAAAATCCCAATATCAGCTTGGGCGATTCTGATTTGGTCTTTATTGCAACAACACCGTCCTTTGCTGTTGAATCTTATGTGGCACAAACACGAAACTTGCTCTTCCAACAAGGTGCTGATGTCAAGCAGATTTCAACTGATTTACGGTCATCTGGCCACGGATCAGCTGAAGACGTGCAGATGATGATTAATTTCATGAAGCCGGAATTCTTCTTCCCTGTTTCTGGTGAATTTCGTGTGATGGTAACGGCAAAGGCTGCTGCCGAGGAAGTTAATATTCCAGTTAAAAAGATTATTATGGCTAAACGTGGCGACCAGTACGTTTATGATGGCCAAACCTTTGAAAAGAAGGGTGGCTTTACGATTGGCGAAACCATGATTGATGGTGATTCTTTGAATGATATCGGCAATGTGGTCCTTCGCGACCGCCGAATTTTGTCTGAAGATGGTGTCTTTGTGACGGTGGTGACGATTGATCGCAAAAAGCGCAAGGTCGTGTCAAAGCCAAAGATGACGTCTCGTGGTTTTGTCTATGTGAAGGCGAACCGTGACTTGATGAAGGAAGCTGGCAAGCTGACGATTGATGCAATTGAAGACTATTTGAAAAATGCCAAGGCCTTTGACTGGAACGAGTTGAAGAATGGCGTTCGCGAATCATTGTCTCGTTTCTTGTTTAATGAGACTCGTCGCCGGCCAATGGTAATGCCTGTGGTAATGGAAGTTAACCAAAACCGCCGACCACACCACACCAAGGGTCAGGAAACGGCCGGTCAAAAGGGCAAGAAGGCAAACGGAAATAAAGACCAAAAGAAGGGTCAAAAGAATCCGGGCCAAAATAACAACCAAAAGAAGCAAAATAGTCAAGCAAAGCAAAATAAGCCTAAGAGCCAGGGCAACAAGGCTAAAGGTCAAAAGAATCAAAACCAAGCCAAGCAACAAGCAGCAAACCAATAATTAAAACTGAAAGTGGCTCAACGGGTTCGATTCCTGTCATCGGCATTTTTAGTCACTTGCAGTTATAAATCATTTTGAGAAAAGACCCGTCAGGGCCTTTTTTCTTTGTTAGAATAGAGGCGCAAGTTGCCTTATTAGAGTAAAAGGAGTTTCACTTGGAAAAGACATTGATTGAAATCAAAGATCAGGCTGAGGCCGAGTTTAACCAGGAACATTACCACCAGGCAGCTGATTTATTTGTGACAGTTTACCAAGAAGAGCAAAGTTTGGCTGTTAATCGCCAATTGGTGCTGGCTTTAAAAGAGGACCAGCAATACCAACTGGCAAAAGATTACGCCACTGATTTTTTGTCGGATTATGCCCAACATGAAAATCTGTTCTTACTGTATTTTGACCTGCTTTTGCAAATACAAAACTTCGTGTCCGCCCAACAATGGACCTTGCAGAGTCCAAACCAAGCTCTGATAGAAGATTTGTTAGCACAGATTCGGGGCAGCGAAAGGAAGGCCGAAGACCAACAAGGACAGACGCTCAAGACGATTGCTCAGCATTTTTACCATCTGAGCGATGAATCAATGGTTGCCCAGCAGGAACGCTACCAACAAGCCTTTCACTTGCCCGTAGCTACTTTTGTGACGGGGGCGAAATTCTTACTGGTTGATCCCTTTGCAAGTCCATTGATGCGCAGCACGCTTTTGAGTGACTTGCAGGAGCTCGGGGAAACCGGGGGAGTCACCTATCAGTGGCTTGACCAACAGCGCTACCAAATCGATTTGCAGGCCATCTTGCCACTGTTCTCAAATCAGTCCTTTCAAAAACTGGTTGCAGCTTTAGATGACCAGGTTGGCCAAGAAGACCCAATTGCCTACCAGGCTTTGTTTGATCAGCTACGCTTAGAGGCCATGTTATTGTTCCCACGGCTAGAAGAAAGTATCTTGGATGCCACGGCCTGGGTGGATGCTGATTTGTCAGCCTTTTATCAGGAACAAGCACCGGAAGAAGAGGCCAAACAAAAGCAGGCACACGACTTGGTTTTGCAGGCATTGAGTGAACTGGCAGGGTAGTAAACCCCTTAGGAAATGGGTGTTTACAAAGATTCGAGAACTTAGTATAATAAGTGTCGGCTTAAGTGCCAGAAAAACGCAGTTTAATGGTTGCCTTTATGGCCCAGGCGTTGTAAAATATAAACATACGATTTTCTCGGGACAAAAACTGAGAGATAAAATTGGAGGAAACTACATTGGCTAAGGAAACTTACGTTCGCAATAAGCCCCACGTTAACATCGGTACGATCGGACACGTCGATCACGGAAAGACTACTTTGACTGCTGCTATCTCAAAGGTATTGGCAGAAAAAGATGGTGGAACTGCTACTGATTTCGCTGAAATCGATAACGCTCCTGAAGAAAAGGAACGTGGTATCACGATCAACACGTCTCACATCGAATATGAGACTGATACTCGTCACTACGCCCACATTGATGCCCCTGGTCACGCGGATTACGTTAAGAACATGATCACTGGTGCTGCACAAATGGATGGTGCCATCTTAGTTGTTGCCGCAACTGATGGTCCTATGCCACAAACTCGTGAGCACATCTTGTTAGCTCGCCAGGTTGGTGTTGAACATTTGGTTGTCTTCTTGAACAAGACTGACTTGGTTGACGATGAAGAATTGATCGACTTGGTTGAAATGGAAGTTCGTGAATTGCTTTCAGAATATGATTTCCCAGGCGATGACATTCCTGTTATCAAGGGTTCAGCTTTGAAGGCTTTGGAAGGTGATGAAGAACAAGCTAAGGTCATCTTGGAATTGATGGACGCTGTTGATTCATACATCCCAACTCCAGCACGTGAAGATGACAAGCCATTCTTGATGCCTGTCGAAGACGTATTTACGATTACTGGTCGTGGTACTGTTGCTTCTGGTCGTGTTGACCGTGGTGTTTTGACAACTGGTACTGAAGTTGAAATCGTTGGTTTGAAGGATGAAATCCAAAAGACTACGGTTACTGGAATCGAAATGTTCCGTAAGACTTTGGAAGAAGCTCAAGCTGGTGACAACATTGGTGCCTTGCTCCGTGGTGTTGACCGTGACCAGATCGAACGTGGTCAAGTTTTGGCTGCTCCTGGTTCAATCAAGACTCACAAGAAGTTCATGGCCGAAGTTTATGTTTTGACTAAGGACGAAGGTGGTCGTCATACACCATTCTTCACTAACTACCGTCCACAATTCTACTTCCACACCACTGATGTTACTGGTGTTGTTGAATTGCCAGCCGGTGTTGAAATGGTTATGCCTGGTGACCAAGTAACGTTCGACGTTGAATTGATCGCACCAGTTGCCATTGAAAAGGGATTGAAGTTTACTGTTCGTGAAGGTGGCCACACTGTTGGTGCCGGAACTGTTACTGAAATCGAAGAATAATTTATTATCTCTTCAAAAAAGTCCACTTTAGTGGGCTTTTTCTTTTTGCTTAAAATTGCTAGATTTAAACTAAAAACCCGCAACTGTCAGTAATTACTGAACAGCCAGCGGGCTTTTGTAAGTTTTATTTGTCTTTTTTAATACCCAAAGCCTTATCGCGAGCTTCCTTATCTTGCTTCGTATCAAGAATGGGTAGGTCGATGAGGTCTTCTAAGGGTGTATTAATGTGCTCTTCTTGGTTGACAATTCGTCCCATGAATTTTGCCTCCGTTTTTGTTGATTGGCGCTATTATACCATTTTACGAATTGATATGCTGGGACTAATCGTCTTTGCGTTCAATCAAATAGGTTAAGTCAGAATGAGTTTGGTAGCTAGCCTTATCCGTATCGTTTGTAATGGAGACGTCGAAGTTGACTGCCTGTTGGTTACGGGTTAAGTTGACAATCAAGAGACCGTCATCTTTAAGGTGGTCCCAAAGAAGGGTGATTTGTTCGTTAAGCGTTTCTCGGTTAGGAAGGGAAGTGCCAGTGTCAGAGCCATAGTCAAGAATGGCGAGGTCAAGCTTTGAAACTTTACCAATTTGTGCTTGCAGCTTGTCTTGTGTCAAAACACCGTTAATCACGTCAACGCGGTCTTGTAAACCTGCCATAAAAAGAGAAGAAGCGATTTGATTCGCATTTTCTTTCTCTTCGCTAAAGGTCAAAACTTGGCCTTGTGAGCCCACACGGCTCGATAGAAAGCGTGTGTTTAAGCCGATACCAGCAGCACCATCCACAACGAGGTTACCAGGTTCGACCGTTTCTTCAAGTGTACTTTGAATAAAATGTCGATTTGAAATTTGCATCGCGAGCTCCTTTTTCTTTTCTAATCTATAGTATACGAATTTTTACTGATTTATGCTATAATAAAGGTAGTTTTCAACAATAGTAGTGATTGCGGAGCATCAGAAAGTAAGCGGGGCTGGAAGCTTACCAACCAAAATCATGAACTCGGTTGAAACCCCTACCGGTGAAGTGGAGTAGTCGGTACGTCTTGCTGCGTTAAGGCAACTTCGAGGTTCAAGAAATTGAACAAAACGTAGGTGGTACCGCGATGACAATCGCCCTATGTTAGGCCCAAGTGGCTTAACATGGGGCGTTTTTTAGTAGATGGAGGAATAAAATGGGATACGATCACAAAGCAATTGAGAAGAAGTGGCAAAATTTTTGGGATGAGGATCAAACCTTTGTAGCACCAGATAAATCAGATAAGGAAAAGTTTTATGCTTTAGACATGTTTCCGTATCCATCTGGTCAAGGATTACATGTTGGTCACCCAGAAGGGTATACGGCCACGGATATCGTATCGCGTTTTAAGCGTGCTCGTGGCTTTAATGTTTTGCATCCAATGGGTTGGGATGCTTTTGGTTTGCCAGCCGAACAGTATGCTTTGAAGACGGGTCACAACCCCGCAACCTTTACAGACGAAAATATTCAAACCTTTAAGAACCAAGTGAAGTCATTAGGCTTCTCTTATGACTGGAACCGTGAAATTAAGACAACTGACCCTAGCTATTACAAGTGGACGCAATGGATCTTTGAAAAGCTCTATGAAATGGGCTTGGCTTATGAAGATGAAATCATGGTCAACTGGGCTCCTGATTTTCCAGGTGGTGGCTTGGTTGTTGCTAACGAAGAAGTGATTAATGGCAAGACGGAGCGTGGGGGCTACCCTGTTTACCGCAAGCCGATGAAGCAATGGGTTCTGCGGATTACGGCCTATGCGGACCGCTTGATTGATGACTTGGATGATTTGGATTGGCCTGAAGCGATTAAGGAGCAACAGCGTCATTGGATTGGCCGCTCAATCGGTGCTTCCATTCGCTTTGCGGTTGATGGACATGATGGTAAGCAGATTGAAGTCTTCTCAACTCGTCCAGATACGTTGTTTGGTGCTTCTTACCTGGTTTTGTCACCAGAACACGATTTGGTTGATCAAATCACCACTGCTGATCAAAAGGCAGCTGTAGCGACTTATCAAGAAGAAATTGCCACTAAGTCTGACTTGGAGCGAACTGATTTGAATAAAGATAAGTCAGGGGTCTTCACTGGGGCTTATGCAAAGAATCCAGTTAACGGTGAATTGTTGCCAATCTGGATTGCCGACTATGTCTTGGCTTCTTATGGAACCGGAGCCGTGATGGGTGTGCCAGCCCACGATCAGCGTGATTACGACTTTGCTAAGAAATTTGACTTGCGCATTACGCCAGTTATCGAAGGTGGCGACATTGACAAGGAAGCTTATAGTGGCGAGGGCGTTCACATTAACTCAGGCTTCGTAGATGGCTTGGGCAAGCAAGAGGCCATCGACAAGATGATTGCTTGGTTGGAAGAAAATTGTGCCGGTGAAAAGAAGGTCAACTACCGCTTGCGTGATTGGATTTTCTCTCGCCAGCGTTACTGGGGTGAACCAATCCCTGTTATTCACTGGGAAGATGGCACACAGACATTGGTCCCAGAGGATGAGTTGCCACTACGTTTGCCAGAAATGACAGAAGAGCAATTGAAGCCTTCTGGTACTGGTGAATCACCATTGGCCAATGCCAAGGACTGGCTGGAAGTCACTCGTGAAGATGGCATGAAGGGTCGTCGCGAAACCAACACCATGCCACAATGGGCTGGATCATCATGGTATTTCTTACGCTATATCGATGCAAAGAATGGCGAGGCTTTGGCCGACCCTGAAAAATTAGCTTACTGGAAGAACGTCGACTTGTACGTCGGTGGAGCAGAACACGCGGTTTTGCATCTCTTGTATGCCCGTTTCTGGAACAAGGTCTTGTATGATCTTGGCGTGGTGAAGGACAAGGAACCATTCCAAAAGTTGGTTAACCAAGGAATGATTTTGGGTGCTAACCATGAAAAGATGTCAAAGTCGAAGGGCAACGTGGTAAACCCAGATGATATCGTGAACGAATATGGGGCTGACACGCTTCGAATTTATGAAATGTTTATGGGCCCATTGACTCAGAACAAGCCATGGTCTGAAGAAGGGGTGACAGGATCTCGTCGTTGGTTAGACCGTGTTTGGCGCTTGCTCATCAATGAAGATGGTTCCATAACGGACAAGTTGACGGATAAGGCCGATGACACGCTCAAGAAGGAATACAACTTGACGGTCAAGAAGGTCACGGAAGACTTGGAAAACATGCATTTCAACACTGCCATCTCAACGTTGATGGTCTTTGTCAATGATGCTTACAAGGAAGACAAGCTTCCAGCCGCTTACATGGAAGGCTTTGTGCAAATGTTAGCACCGTTTGCACCACACTTGGCCGAAGAATTGTGGCAAAAGTTGACGGGTTCAAAGGAATCCATCACTTATGTTGCCTGGCCAACTTATGATGAAGAAGCCTTGGTCGATGATACAAAGGAAATCATCTTCCAGGTGAACGGCAAGGTCCGTTCAAAGCAGGTCTTACCAGCTGATGCCAGTCAGGACGACTTGATTGCAGCAGCAAAGGCTGATGAAAAGGTTCAAAAGAACTTGGATGGCTTGGAAATCAAAAAAATTATTGCCATTCCAGGTAAGTTCGTTAATATTGTTGCGAAGTAAGAGCGAACGTGTTATCTTGGTGTTTAGCTGATTTAATCGAAACAATCCAAGAATGGCCCGTTAGGAAGACGGTTTTTCCTTCCTAATGGGATACATATTAAAGGTGATACAGGTATGACCCAGGATTTTTATAACGAACAAGAGGGTGGTCAAGAAAAAAAAGACCGGGCGCCACTTGATGACCAACATCTAACGGCTGACGAGTTGCTCGCCAAGTTAGAGCGAAATCTTCGCCCTAAAACCAAGCAAGAAAAAATTGTCGCTTTTTGGCCAAAACGGTCGCATCGACGAAAACAGAATTTGAATAATGGCGATTCGAAAGATGATTCAAAACCATTGTCTGAATCCGAAATCGAAGTAGAAGTAGAACAACCAGCAGTAACAACCAAAAAATCAGCCTGCTTTCAGCGCCGGTCAAAGCAGTCGGCCAACCAAAAAGATGGCGATGATGGTCAGCCAGTTGATGACGTAACAGCCTTGGCAGACCAAACAGTGGCTTCGTTGGGCCGGTCTGCTAGTGATGAGCAGGCTCTTGACCAAAGTCAGGGTGGCGGAAATAGTGCCTTGGTCCGCGGGTCCTTTTGGTTATCCATGGGGAACATTGTTTCTCGCCTCTTAGGAGCAGTTTATATCCTGCCATGGTTGGCCATGCTTGGTAAGGCAGCCAACCAGGGGAATGCCCTTTTTTCGCAAGGGTATAATATCTATGCGATTTTACTTTCAATTGCTACCTTTGGTTTTCCATCAGCCATTTCCAAGGTAATGGCCCAACTGATTGCTAAAAAAGATCAGAATGGTTTATGGGCCCTTACCAAACGATCACTACAAATCGGGGTAGTGCTTGGGATTATCTTTTCGACCTTGTTGTATGTTGCAGCGCCGCTCCTATCGAACGGCAATGCCCAGGTCGTCCCAGTTCTGCATTCTTTGGCACCGGCTGTCTTGGTCTTTCCAGTGATGTCGATGGTTCGTGGAATCTTCCAGGGACACCAATTGATGCACATTTCAGCCTTGTCTGATATTTGGGAACAGGTTGGTCGTGTGATTTATTTGTTGTTGGCTACTTGGATTGTCTTAAGTCATGATAGTAGCAACTGGACTGGGGCCGTTGTTCAATCAACCTTTGCCGCCTTTATCGGGGCGCTCTTCTCATTGGCCGTTTTGGGCTATGGCTGGGTGCGCTATGCGCGGTTGATTCACCCAGTTGCCGGCGTGCCGGACGAGCAAGCCGCTTTGGCACAAATGAGTGCTGCCAACCAGCAAGCAGTCGCTGAAAATCAAACAGCTGCTGACCAAACTTTGCACCGTCGTCATCAAAAAGATGATAACCAAGATCAAAAGGATCAACCAACTGGGTCAAAAGCACTATCGATGGTCATCAATATTTTGAAGGAGTCATGGCCCTTTGTCGTTATTGGTTCGTCAACGAATTTGTTCTTGTTCGTTGACCAATACAGCTTTTTCCCATTGATGAAGGCGTTTTTCCATACGAGCCTTAGTCAATTACAGATTGACTTTGCCTTGTTCTCGGCCAATCCAAATAAATTGGTGATGATTGTCATTTCTTTCGCCACAAGTATTGCGGCAACGGCCTTACCAATCTTGGCAGCCAAGAAGGCGGCTAAGCAAATGGGGGCCTTGAAGGAACAGTTAATTGCCGTCTTGCGATTGACCTCTCTAGTCTTGGTGCCATCTGCGCTTGGTATGTACGCCGTTTCAGATCCTTTGTACCGATTCTTTTACCCAATTGATCAAACGGTCCAAGCCGGGATTTACTTGCTCCAATTCTCAGCTGTTTTGACGATTATTATGTCCTTCTTTATGTTGTTGGCCTTTGTCTTACAGGCCTTGTCACACGGTAAAGAAGTGATGCGGGCCTTTGGTTATGGCTTGTTAATTAAGATTGTGATTCAGGCACCATTGATTTACCTCTTCCAGGGGATGGGGGCTTTGATTGCTACCGCGCTTGGTTTAGGTTGGTCGCTATACCTGATGATGAAGTATCTGAAGGAGAATTACCAAGTTTCGATGAGAACCATCCAGGATACCTTGTTAAAGACTTATCTATCAGCGGCCGTAATGGCCATCGTTGCCTTTTTGTTAACTTGGGTCTCAAAGACTTTCTTGCTGACGACGACAACAAAGGCTGGTGCAGGCTTAGCAACTGCTTTAGGGGTGATTGGTGGACTTGCCGTTTTGCTGGTCTTATATCGCCGTTTTGGCCTGTTAAATCAGGTCCTAGACCGTGGCCACGAGCCAGAAAAAGCCAAATAATGATTGAATTTTTAGCCAGACAAATGTCTGGCTTTTTTGTATCAAGAATCAATCTATCGTGGTCTTTGTTTTCTTTTCTTTTGTTTAGGAAATGTTGGCTACCAGGCTGAAGATACAGGTTTTCTATGATATTATGAGAGACAGTGATAAATTCTTTTTTGAAAGAGAGGCTCGCCATGCAAGCTTTAACAAAATCTTGGCGTAAGGCTGCGCTGACAAGCGCTGTTTTCGTAATCTCCGTTGGACTACAGGTTTTTGGATTGAATTATTTCTTAATCCCCAATAGTATTTTTTCTGTTGGAATTAATGGAATTTCGCAATTGCTTTCCCTGTTGGTCTTTGATGCTTGGCATTTACGGATTCCAACCGGACTGTTCTTTCTGATTTTCAATATTCCAATTGGAATTATGGGTTGGAAATTAATTGGTGGTAAGTTTACCATTCTATCCTTTATCAACGCGATGGTGGTAGCATTGGCTTTGATTTTCGTGCCAGTCCATCCTTTCACGACTCAGCCATTGCTGGCCTCACTCTTTGGTGGCCTGCTGGTTGGTTCCTCTGTTGGAATTGCTCTGCGCTATGGTTTTTCAACGGGTGGTTTTGATATTATTTCGATGGTTGTGCAAAAGCGAACTGGAAAATCAATTGGTGCCTTTAATAACGCAGTTAACTTTGTGATTGTGTTGATTGCTGGTTCCTTTATTGGTTGGCAAAATGCTTTGTACACTTTGATTGGGATTTACGCAACCGGACGGGTAATCGATGCGATTTATACTGGTTACCAAAAGCTCACGGCTTTGATTGTCACGAGTCGGGGACCGGAAGTCATCGATGCTTTGCACCGTGACTTGATTCGTGGCATTACCATTTTGCCATCAGAAGGGGCTTATACGAAGCGGGAGTCAACAACGCTGATGATGGTGCTCTCCCGTTTTGAACTGTTTGAAATGCAGGAAACTGTTCGCCAGGTCGACCCAAAGGCCTTTATTAACTTCTTGTCAACGGTTTCCGTTGCGGGTGAGTTTTGGGATGCCGACCGGCAATTACAAATGAAGAAGTCAATGGGACCAAAAGCGGTCACGATTGACGCCCAATTGGAGGCTGAACAACAGTTAGCCGATCAGTTGGATCAACTAAAAGATGAGGACTAAATTCTCATCTTTTTATAATTTAATGTTCGGGAATTTTTATTGCTAAATGAGAAAAAACCGAGTACAATTATCAATAATAATTTAAGAGAAATTTACAGATATATCGCTGGAAAATGGCCAGCAGTCTCTACCGCGCCCCAAAAGTCGTGACTATCCGTGAATGCGAATCAAGGTTTTTTTGAGGGAGCATTTTGCGGAGCTGTGGTAGCTGCAAAGTGCTCTTTTTGGTCTATATTGTAAGCAGGATGGTGAGGAGAATCATGGCAGAATTTAAGATTAAAAATAAGTTCGTCCCAATGGGTTTGACCTTTGACGATATGAAAATGGTCGCCCCAAAACAAGACGAAATTTCAGTTGATGCCGTTTCTTTGGAAACGGAATTGACGCCTACGCTCAAGCTGAAGATTCCTTTGCTATCAGCCGCAATGGATACTGTCACAGAAGCGAATTTTGCCATTACCCTGGCACAGTTTGGTGGATTGGGCGTTGTTCATAAAAATATGACGATTGCTGACCAAGCAGGTGAAATCAAGAAGGTGAAGGAACACCAAGTTGATTTGAATCAATTCCCTAACGCAGCTTTGGATGCCAAGGGTCACTTGATTGTTGCCGGTGCCGTTGGGGTAACCAATGATACGGTCGACCGTGCTGGTGCAATGGTTGATGCTGGTGCCGATGCCATTATCTTGGATTCTGCTCACGGCCAATCAGAAGGTGTTTTGCGTAAGGTGCGCGAAGTCAAGGATGCCTTCCCTGACGTTAACATCATTGCTGGTAATATTGCCACTGAAGGTGCTGCTTCTGATTTATACGATGCCGGTGCTGATGTCGTGAAAGTTGGAATCGGACCTGGATCAATCTGTACAACACGTGTTGTTGCGGGAATTGGTGTGCCACAGTTGTCTGCCATTCGTGATGCTGCTAAGGAAGCTAAGCGTCGTGGTAAGGCAATCATTGCCGATGGCGGTGCTAAGACACCCGATGACATCATGAAGGCGATTGCCATGGGTGGTAACGCTGTGATGCTCGGATCAATGTTCTCAGGCACAAAGGAAACTCCTGGGGAAGTCTTCGAAGACAACGGCCAGAAGTTTAAGTTCTATCGTGGCATGGGCTCCATTGCTGCCATGGAAAATGGTTCAAAGGACCGCTACTTCCAGGGAGAAGTGAACGAAGCCAAGAAGATGGTGCCAGAAGGAATTGAAGCACGAGTTGCCTACAAGGGCACTTTGGCTGATATTTTGATGCCAATCTTGGACCACTTGCGCAAGGAAATGGCCGAAAGGGGCGTGCACAATGTGCCAGAAGCCATTGACCAAGCCGAAAACGTTGAGAAGACCACTGACGTCTTTGACTACCAGGCTTCTTTGTAATTTTTACGAACACAAACTTTTGATCGGGAGAAATTATGACTGACATGAATACACGACACGGCTTGGGTTACGACGAAACCCTTTTGGTCCCAGCAGCTTCAAATGTTTTGCCACACTTGGTCGACTTGAAGACGCATTTGGGCGCATTGGCTATGAAAAACCCGTTGGCAGCTGCAGCAATTAATCCAGCTGCTGATCAACAAGAAGTCGTTTTGGCTGTGGCTCAATCTGGTGGATTGGGCTTGGTTGCTGCTAGTGAAGCTGTTGCAGACCAAGTGGCTGCCGTTGAAGCTGTGCGTGCCGCAACTGTTGATTTGGACAAGAACCCACAGACTTTGGTAACTGAAGATGGTCACGTGGCCGTTGGTGCTGAAATCTGGTTGGCCGCTGACGTGAAGGAACGTGCATTAGCATTGGTTGGCGCTGGTGTTTCTGCTTTGTTCCTCTACTTAAATGATGATTTGACGGCTGATATTGCCGCTGAAATTAAGGACTTGAAGGCGGCCTTGAGCCACGTTACTTTGGCTGTTGGAACCATTGAAGATCCTGCAGTTGCTAAGGAACTCTTCGACTTGGGTGTCGATGCCGTGATTGCTGGCCGTTCAGTTCATTCTGACTGGCCTGATGACATTCACTACCCATTCTTGACGACTGTGATGGGCATTGCTGAAGTGGCAGACCCAATGGATAAGACGGTTATCGCTCAGGGCGGTATTCATTATTCAGGTGATGTTGTTAAGGCCTTGGCTGGTGGTGCTGATTTGGTCATGGTCTCTGATTACCTTGCCAAAGAAGACGTCGCTGAAGACGCGGTTTTCCAAATTGATGGTGGTTTACGGGCCGGAATGGGGTATACTGGTTCACATACGGTTGCTGATTTAAAAGAGTCCGCACAATTCGTTCAAATCACGGATAACGGCTTGAAGGAATCACATCCTCATGATGTGGAAATCACCAAAAAAGCGCCAAATTACGTTGAACAGGAAAGAGACTAAGCCATGACCACAGGTAATGACAAAATCTTAGTATTGGACTACGGGTCCCAATACAATCAATTGATTACGCGACGCGTTCGAGAACTCGGCGTTTTCTCTGAATTGAAGTCATCGAAGATGACGATTGATGAAATTAAGGAATACAACCCTAAGGCAATTATCCTTTCGGGTGGTCCAAAATCAGTTTATGATGACGATGCTTATCCAATTGACCCTGAAGTATTCAAGTTGGGGATTCCCGTCTTGGGTGTTTGTTACGGGATGCAATTGATGGCCCAACATTTGGGTGGTAAAGTCGAAGCCAACCCAGGTAATGGGGAATTTGGTCAGACTGTTATCAAGCAGACTGCTCCTTCAAAGCTCTTTGCTGGTACGCCAGAAGAGCAAGTTGTCTTGATGTCACACTCAGACAACGTCACAAAGTTGCCTGACAACTTTGTTGTGGCTGCTGGTTCTGAAAAGACGCCAATTGCAGCGATTGCTAATGATGATGACCGTCTGTACGGTGTTCAATTCCACTCCGAAACAACGTTGTCTGAACACGGTAAGGAAATCATTAAAAACTTTGTCATCAACATTGCTGGAGCAGACGCTTCTTGGACAATGGCTGGTTTCATTGATGAACAAATTGAGAAGATTCGCGCCGAAGTTGGTGACAAGAAGGTCTTGCTTGGTTTGTCAGGTGGGGTTGACTCATCTGTTGTTGGTGTCTTGTTACAAAAGGCCATTGGCGACCAATTGACTTGTATCTTTGTTGACCATGGCTTGTTGCGTAAGAACGAAGCACAACAAGTGATGGACATGTTGGGTGGCAAGTTTGGCTTGAACATCATCAAGGTTGATGCACAGGATCGTTTCTTGTCAAAGATTGCTGGTGTTACTGACCCAGAACAAAAGCGTAAGATTATCGGTAACGAATTTATCGAAGTCTTCAACGATGAAGCGATTAAGTTGAAGGACGTTGACTTCTTGGCCCAGGGAACGTTGTACACGGATGTGATTGAATCTGGTACGGATACAGCCCAAACAATTAAGTCACACCACAACGTTGGTGGTTTGCCTGAAGAAATGAACTTTACTTTGATCGAACCTTTGAACAAGTTGTTCAAGGATGAAGTTCGTGCCTTAGGTGAAGAGCTGCAAATGGACCACGAGTTGGTCTGGCGTCAACCATTCCCAGGACCAGGTCTTGGTATCCGAATCATGGGTGAAATCACTGAGGACCGGTTGGAAACTGTCCGTGAATCCGACTTTATCTTGCGCGATGAAATCGCCAAGGCCGGTTTGGAAGGTGATGTTTGGCAGTACTTCACTGTCTTGACAAACAACAAGTCTGTTGGTGTCATGGGTGATTACCGTACGTACGAATACACGATTGCCGTCCGTGCCATTACTTCTGTTGATGGTATGACAGCGGACTTTGCCCGCTTGCCATGGGATGTGTTGCAAAAGGTTTCTTCACGAATTGTCAACGAAGTGGATCACATCAATCGCGTCGTGTACGACATTACCGCTAAGCCACCTGCAACGGTTGAATGGGAATAAAAATTATATGCAAATTGAAACCGGAATGTTGATTTAACGCATTTTCGGAAACTACAAAGGACGCGATTGGCGGGGAAATTGTTACGTTTCCCGCCAGAATCCTCGCCAAGTTTGGGCCGAATGAGGGCTGAGCTGGCGGGGATTTTTTATGTGGGCGTGTTCAAGAAGAGTAGGAAATTAAAACTATGTGAAGTATCATTAACGTAGGTATATTTAGCAAGTGGGATAATCACTGCAGTTCTTTTTGTCTGTACATTCTATACATATTACTATTGTGAGGTGTGAATTTGGAAAATAGTCAGTTGCTCGAAAGTTTATCGAACTATGTTAACAGTGACGATCAGTTTGCAGTGATGATTGATGGGGCTTGGGGTTCCGGGAAAACTTATTTTTTAAAGAATACTGTGGTACCGCATATCTGTGGGGAGCATAAGGTTGTTTATTTCTCTGTGTATGGATATGAATCGCTGGCAAAGTTAAAGTCGGAATTGATTGGGAAATTATTCATCTCTAGTTTTGGTAAAAATATAGATAAAGAAGATCAAGTCAACACCAAGGACATAGTGCCTATTGTTAATGAAATAGGCAGTGCTGTTTGGGAAAAGTTTTCGAATTTTAAAACACTAGCAGCAACAACTGAAAACTATGTAATTAATAAACGATTACGCTCTCAAGTACCAGATTCATCTCCGGTTTTAATTATTGATGATTTAGAACGTATTAGTCGAGATATCCACACGTCGGATTTAATGGGATTTCTGCTTACTGACATTATTGAGCCGTATGGATATAGGGTAATCGTTGTTGGTAACGTTAAGGAAATTCGGGACGTTGAAATCAACGAGTTTAATATGACTCGCGAGAAGGTTGTGAGTCGAATATTTCCTTTTACTTATGATTTTAACAATATCAGACAAGAGTTTTTCCAAGATTCAGGCAATCATTTCTTACAAGAAGATTCAGAGTGGCTTGTGGAGATTTTTGCTGGTTACGCTCGACGAAATGGAGGGAAAATTAACTTAAGAACGTTGGAATTTATTCTGACTACGTTTACTATCATTGATAGGAAGTTAAATCAGTACTGGGAGGGGGACACGCAAGACAAGCTTGATTGTCTTCAAATCAAACGATCGGTATTTGTAAATCTATTTGTGATTGCGACAGAATATCGTGAGGGAAATTTAACTCGTGAAAACATTGTATTGATTGATCGAATTCTCAATACCCGTAGTTTTTTCTTTATGCATATAAAGGACGATGAAGAGAAATCATTGGCAGAAGAAATAACGCTTAAATATCATGATGACAATAATTTGAAACAAGTAATAATGTACGATAATTCTGTTAATGAAGCTGTTTTTAGTGGTGTTTTTGATGCAGCAGGTTTCATCAACTCATGGATGAAATTATTTAGGCCAATTGGGAAGGTATCTAGTTTAGACGAAGTTGCAAACTTTAGAAATATGACAGATAAGCAACTTGAGAAACTTGAACAGCAGATACTCGATGATTCGCAGAAACAGGAGATATCAATCAAGGATATTTTGTCAACAATTAACACTTTCTTGTTCTTTGATCAGAATGATTTATATTTTTGCAAAGAGAATTATTTGGCTGTTTTGTTAAAAGTGCTCAAAAAAGCGGTCGATAGAGAGGTACTGAAAAATAAGTTTACTTACGATCGTGGGGAAATCAGTTTTATGTACTCAGTGATTTCAGCGGATGACAATATTCTGAAACAAGTTTATGACATCTTGGAGTCCGGAGATAAAGCACAACATGAAATGCAAGCTGAGCAGCTAGTCGTTGCAATTTTTGACGATAACTATGAATTGATGCGTAACATCGTACACTCTAATTTAAATGTAAATATTTTTCGAGAAGTCTTGGATTCTAGTCAATTGTATTCGGAGTTGCTCACTGTGGGTTCAAAGGCAAATTTATTAAATCAATATTTGAACTCTGAGTATATTCAGATAACAAATTCCAAGGACTTTCATTCGGATGAAAATATTGATATCTTAGAGTTAGCTCAAAAAGTTGAAGAGTTTTTAAATGAATCGCTAGATATTGGACGGATTGATATGTTCAACCTAAGAAATTTGCTTAAGACCTTAAAAAAATTTTACTTAAGTTTAGTGAATAAATAAAAGCATCATATTCTATTATGGCTGATAAAGTATTATGATTGTTGTGTTATAAATATTGGAATAGCAATTAATTTTAGTATGATGAAATTTTATTATAATAATTAATAAAACGCTGCACTTAAAAGTGTATCGCATTATTACAAATATATTTATGATGGGACTAAACAACCAACCGAAAATAAAAAGACGAATCGCACGTCACAGTTAGTCTGCTGACTAAGTTGATGTTGACGGGTTCGTCTTTTTTATTAGGGAAATGGCTATTATTAGGACGGCTTCATATTGAGCCATTCAAAGAAGTAAATCAGTGATACGTTCTTATTTTGTAACTGGTTAATCGTTATTGGAAAAGGTGCCAGAGTGTAGTTATTGGTTTGAACTAAATCAATTAACTGGGGAACTAGTCCCTGATTTTGAATGACAATCTGGTAAGAGCCTGCGGGAAGGGGTTGCTTCAGGATAAATTCATCCGCTTTTTCTGTTAAGGTCCAAACATGGGCACTTTGAAGGCTTTGGAGTGTGATAGTCATGGTTTGTTTGGCTTGAATTTAAACCGAGAAAGTATTAGCGGGTTTGGGCAAATTAACTTGCTGTTCAAGCGTTGTACCGGGACTAGTGGTTGTTGCTTGGGCGTGGTATTGGACCGAAAGTTGGCTCCGTTGGGCGGCCACAGCAATGGTGGACAGTGAGTAGGACTGCAGGAAGATGGCATAGATGGTAATGGTTGCCGAAATGAGAAAGGTGACACGAGGCCAGCGCTTTTGTCTTTTAACATCGGTAACCTTTTGTCGACGGGTGACAGGGGCTGGTAAAGCGGCTAGAAGGAGGAAAAGAGCCGGTAGGATAATTTGCCCATAACGTGATTCAGCTTCCCAAAAGATAACATGGAAGGCCAGATAGCCCAAGGCGGTTAAAACAGCTAGCAGAGCTAGTTGGTCTTTTTGACGATGAAAGCGTGGTCGCCAGCATAGCAGAGGGAGGCTAACCGTGAAAAAGAGAATGATCGAAGCGACAACGTAGCCGATTTTAATGGCTTTTTGATAAAGGCAATGTGGTCTTGATACCATTTTGGAGCCGATTCAAAGCCACCGTTATATCAGTCTTGGACGGCGCTGACGTCTAATAAAATCGTTAATTTTTTCAACCAGAGTTCACTGAGACCCAGTGGTCCGAGCGTTTGGATTCGATGAACAATTTGTTGGCTATCATATTGCCGACGGGCAGTGGTGTTAGCTAGGCTGATATCCTTTTCGACGTCTTAGTCATTGTACATGCCATCTTCACTCTTATCGAGCCCCATTAAGACCCAATGACTAGCACACTATGTGGCTGATAGGAGCTGGCATGGTCAATTAAGAGGGTGGCTGGCATCGCTAGGGCCATCCCCAAGCTGAGAAAAAGAATGAAGCATAACAGTTGTTTTTTTGTCCGTTCTTTCTTGATGGCTAAAATCTCTTGATGGCTAAAATCAGTAGTGTTAAGAATCCAGCAGGTAACAGGACAATCATATTCGGCTTCATCAGCATGCCCAGCAGTGCTGTGGCAGTGAGTCCCAGGCTGATTTTAACTTTGGCCCTGGTAGTGCTAGCTTTTGGCCAGCGCCATAAAAATCTGAAAATAACCAGGACGGCCAACATGGCTGACAAATCAGAATCAGCACCTGGCCGACAACCATTAACGTGAGGGCTAGGTAGGTGATAGTTCTGATTTGGCGGATGCTCAAGCGGTTGGAAAAAGGTCGCAGGTAGTAGCTTGCTATCAGGAACAAGATGGTGGTGCTGACAATGGCGAGCGATGTTTGTGAACTAAAACTACCGGTACTACCAATAATGAGGCAGAGGGCAAGTAGGACAGCCAAAAGGGAATAGGGCCTGTGGCTTTTGGATGTGATTAACATGGTGCTGGCGATACCTTTCGTGTTGACTAAATTGAGATCGATTAGTTATTTGTTTATGTATGGGCAGCGTCTCGCTTGCATCATAAAAAAATGCGAAGGACGCTGACAGAGTTACTGTGGTTCACCGATAAAAAATCAGGAAGTGTACTGTTTGCGTTTAGACTAATTTTTACTTGGTAAAGCGCGCGCTTGTCGTCGGGTTAAAAAGGCAGTCGCAGCTTGGTGGAGGCGGTCGCGATAACCTTCTAGGCGCAACCAAAAGCCAGTCGCTAAGAGTAAGCTAGCGACAACGTCTGATGGGTAGTGGTCACGCAGGTAAAAACGTGAAAAGGCAACTATAATAATCCAAGTGCAGGCAGGAATAATCATGTAGTAGCGGTTATCCACTGGAATCTTTGGCAAAACGACCATCAGCAGGCAAATGACGAAAATTGTCGTACAAAATGTGTGGCCACTGGGGAAGCTAAATCCGGTATCGGCAATGATTTGATGGCTGGGCCTAGGCCTAGCGATAGTCATCTTGATGATTTCAGTCAGTGCGGAACCGCCGAACTGGAGTAAAATAATCCAACAAGCTAGGAAGTGGTCTTTTTTGTAGAAAACGTAGCCAGCCAGTAGGACGGTCAGTGTAATCACCACGAGTGGGCTGCCCAGGTCGGCTACGACGGTAAAAAAAGCGGTATTCGTGGGTGTCATTAATTTGGCCGTGCTTTGGCTAATCGTTGAATCGAAATTCGTGATGGCCGTTGAGTCGGTCAAAACTCCGAGCACCAGAATGGCAAAGGCTAGAATAAGGGCGAAACTGAAGAGTGTTTTTTGTTTATTTTTCATCGTATTTCCTCCAAAACGTATATCAAATAGTTTAGTTGGCATATGCATCTTGAACTACTTATGAAAAATAAGGCCAAGCTTAATTTTTTTCAGAATGGGACAGGCGAGCTGGTCGGTAAACAGTCTGTGAAATGGGGCGATAACTGGTTTAATGGTGACAGTAAGAGATCGTAACATGACGTGAAATCGATTAAATTCCAAATTAGGTCAAGAAAGATCAACCTTTTATTGGACTAAAAAAGCCACCCAAAGGGGTGGCAAAGGAATGATACCAATGTGAATCAATGATTACGAATGGTCGCTTTGGCCGGTAGTATCAATAGCACTCGGCAATAGAAGGGTGAAGATTGTTCCACCAGTCGGATTATCGGCTACGGACAAATGCCCGTGAATCAGGTCAACGAACTGCTTGGTAATGGCCAGGCCAAGGCCGGTTCCGGGGATGGAGCCACGGACATCGTCACTGCGATAAAAATGCTCAAAAATATGTGCCTTATCGGCCTCTGGAATACCCAAGCCCTGGTCCATCACCGTGAGGGACACGGAAGCATTTTCCTTATTCGCAAGCGTAACGACAATTGGGTCTGAGGGTTTTGAATACTTGCTAGCATTTTGAATCAAATTGTGCAGAATCTGCTCGAGGGCCTCCAAGTTGGTCTGCGCCATCAAGTTGGGTTCTAGCTGTAAAATCAGTTTTTGAGGAATTGGTTTTTCTAACGGTTGCATGATTTCGCTGACAGCCGTAGTGACATTCATCCTCGTTAATGCCAATGACAGCGTTTCAACGCGCAGAATGGCCAGTAGGTCTTCGATAATTTGTTGCATTGCTCGTGATTCTTTAGTGATGTAGGTCACTGATTTTTCAATAATTTCTGGATGGTCAGCACCGTGACGGTCGATTAATTGTGCATGACTCTTGATGGTAGCAATCGGCGTGCGCAGTTCATGGGCAGCATTCATGACAAAGAGCTTCTGTTGGTCTTGCCGCTGGTTGAGAAGGGCAAGCAAGTGGTTGAAGTCTTGGGCAAGCTCCGTCACTTCGGTGGGTTGGCTAGGAACAGGAAGTTGAATCAGCCCAGATTGTTCTGCTTGGTGAATCACTTGGGTGCTAGTTGACAGGTCGGTGAGCGGGTCCGTTAATCTGGCGGTTAACCGACGAATGTAGATGGGGGCGAGAACCAGAGTGACGGCGAGCAAAATGGCTGAGACTTCAATCACACGCATTAAGATGGAGAGTTGTGGACCGATATTTTGCCATAGGGTGTAGTAAATGCCATTGGAAGAAACAAAGCGTCGGTAGAGAAAGCCAAAGCCTGGCCGATAATACAAGTTATTGATAAAGGGCACTTTAATCATCTTCTTTTGCAAGAGGTCATCGGCTCGCGGTGAGAAGTAATATCTGGCTTCAGCATCTTGGCGCAGGTTATGGACGTAAATATAACTATGGTTAATGTCCACGGTACTGTTTTTTCGCCAATCATCCCAATCATGGTCGCTATCAATCTCATTTTTCTTCAGACTGGCGGTAATCTGCCAGGTCGAGAGTTTGACATCGTTTAGGAGCTTATGGCCTACGCCAAAAATCATCATCATGCTAAAAGAGATGGTGATGACGATAATCATTTTGATTTGGCTGCGGAGCATGATGCTGGCGCTGGATTGTTTATTTTTCTTTGGTCTTTTAGTTTTGAGCAATGGTGGGGTACCTTCCTTGACTTTGTATCTTGGAAAATCAGTTATTGGGAGCCGCGGTTATGGGTAAGCCAAATCAGTTGTCGCCGCCGGCTATTGCTGTACCAATTAATCAGCTATTAGAAACGTTGGCCGAAAGCATATAGCCCGTACCACGAATGGTATGGATCAGCTTTGGCTGGTCTTCATTCTGGTCGAGTTTATTGCGGAGATTTTTAATGTAGACATCGAGGATGTTTGGTTGGCCTTCGAAGTCAATCCCCCAGACGGTGTCTAAGAGGTAATCGCGGGTGCAGGGCTCATTTTCATGATTCATCAGCACAACCAAAAGGTCGAACTCCCTTTGAGTGAGGGGGATGATAATGCCGTTTTCCGAGACTCTTTTTTTCTTGATATTGACAATTAAATCAGCAACCCGCAATTCCTGATTTTCCTCAAGAAGTCGTTGGCCGTGGCGCTTGGCGATTTCAATTCGTGCCAGGAGTTCTTCTGTTTCAAAGGGTTTAGTGATATAGTCATCGGCACCGTTGGTCAGGCCGGCCAACTTATCACCAATGTAGTCTCTGGCCGTGAGCATAATAATCTGGACATCGCTTTCCTTGCGGATTTTGCGTAAAACGCTAAAGCCATCTAGGCGTGGAAGCATCCAATCTAAGATGATTACGTCAAATTGATCTGGTTGGTTATTAAAAATTTTCAGGGCTTCCAGGCCATCGTGAGCTTGGGTCACTTGGATGCCTTCTAGCTGAAATTCGGTGGAGAGGGAATCGGCCAAGCCTTCCTCATCTTCGACAAGTAGTAATCTGGTCTCCATTTGTCTCTTTCCTTCATAAAATGGGTTTTGATTTTAGTTCTAGGATACCGCGACTTGGTTCTTTTCGATACTAATCTTAACTAATTGCTTTCTGAAATTTTTTCAGAAAAGAAATGCTGGTTATGAACTAAAATCGGCCAAAAGGCCTACAGGAGTGTGGTAAGATGAACGTAACAGATGAGAAAGGGTTAACTAATTCTGATTTGGCCCTAAGGAGAGTTGGATGAAGCAATTTTTACTTGTTTTGAAAAAAAGGCAAGGAGTTGTCACGGTCGTGGTTGGACTATTAGCAGTCTTGCTGGCTGGACTGGCCTACCAAAAGATTAGGTACCAACAAGCCCACCTATCGGGGAGTTATCGGGATATGAGTGCGCAGGTGACGATGACCTTTAAGGGTGATCAAACAACGATTTATTCAGACGGTCAAAAGACGATGACGGTTAAGTACCGGCTGAAGGGTAATAAATTAACCCTTGAAGGAAACGATGGGGAAACATCGAAAGCCACGGTTACTAAGAACCACCGGATTTTTATTAGCGACGTGACGGGCGCAACCTATCAAAAGCAAAGTTAAATTAATGCCAGCCATTAGGCTGGGATTTTTATTTTTACACATAAAAAATCAGAACCAGCCTCGCGGCTCGTTCTGATTTATCCGACATTAAATGTTTTATTTGGGTAACCTGATTTTATAAGTTGAATAAGCAGGTATTAGACCAAAGGTACGTCTTGCACCCAACCTTCAGGACCTTCTTGGTCGCCATATTGGATACCAATCAAGCGGTCATAGAGAGCCTGGGTCTTTGGGCCAACTTCAGTTTCTGAGAAGAAGACATGCTTCTTGCCTTCGTGGGTAATGGAACCAACGGGCGAAATCACGGCCGCTGTTCCCATGGCTCCGGCTTCAGCAAATTGATCCAAATCATGAATTGAAATGGCTTCTTCAACCGGGTTCATGCCCATTTCTTCGGCCAAGGCCAAGAGTGAGTATTTTGTAACAGAAGGGAGAATTGATGGTGACTTTGGTGTCTTGAACTGGCCATCCTTGGTAATTCCAAAGAAGTTGGCAGAACCGAGCTCCTCGATATACTCGTGTTCGCGTGGGTCCAAGTAAACAACATCGGAATAACCGGCCTTGTGGGCGTTGTCACCAGGCAACATGGAAGCGGCATAGTTACCACCAACCTTGGCTTGTCCTGTTCCACCGTGAGCAGCACGGTCAAATTCAGAAGTCACAAAGGCCGTTGGAGCCAAACCACCAGGATAGTAAGCACCAACTGGCATGGCAAATATGGTGAACAAAAAGTCGTGGCCGGGGTGGACACCGATTTCAGGTGAAGTTGAAATCAACAATGGTCGCAAGTACAAAGAACCACCAGATTCATAAGGAGGGATGAAGTCTTGGTTGGCCTTAACAACTTCCTTCACCGCTTCAACAAACTTATCTTCTGGATAAGGAGCCATCAACAAGCGTTCTGCTGAATTATGCATTCGATGGGCGTTACGGTCGGGGCGGAAGATGTTCACGCCACCATCCTTACGACGGTAGGCCTTCAAACCTTCGAAGACTTCTTGTCCATAATGCAAGGCAACGGCTGACTCGCTCAAATGGATGGTTGAATCAGTCGTCAATTCGCCTGGCTGCCACTGACCATCGTGGTATTCTGCCTTATAGCGGTAGGGCAAGTCATGATAACCAAAACCCAAGTTATTAAAATCGAGGTCGCTTACTTTTGCTTTCGTCATAATAATTCTCCTTCTGTTATTCAATGATTAACCTTATATTAGAATAAAATGAGAAAAAGTCAAGGGATTTTATCAGATTTTCATCAATCCGCCTTATTTATGTAATATGTTAAAATAAGTGTAACTTAGAAATTCGAGGAAACACGATGGTGAATTATCCCAAGGGTGTCCATGGCGATGGGCAGCAAGTGAAAAATCAAATTCAACGCGGCAAGAAGACGCAAAAAGGTCTCCTCTTCGGGCGACGGGGGATGGCTCTTGAAAGCCTGATTAACGATGCCAACGAATACTATTTGGCCAACCATCTTGCGGTTATTTATAAGAAACCAACACCTGTAACGATTGTTAATGTTGATTATCCGGCACGATCAGCAGCTAAAATCACGGAAGCTTATTTTCAACAACCATCAACGACCGATTATAACGGTGTTTATCAGGGGCGTTATGTTGATTTTGATGCTAAGGAAACCAAGAACAAAACCTCGTTTCCAATGAAAAACTTTCATGAACACCAAGTGCGCCACTTATCCGAGGTGGTGGCCCAAGGAGGCATTGGTTTTGTTTTAATCAAATTTACGCTTTTAGATGAAACTTACCTCTATCCAGCACCTGATTTGGTCCGCAATTGGCAGGCCCTTGATGGCCACCGGTCATTGCCGTATACCGATGTTGTGGCAGCAGGCTATTTGGTCAAGCCAAGTCTGATGCCCAATCTGGATTATTTGCAGGCGCTCGACGATTACCTGGCAGATTTGTTAGTTGGCAAACGGGCTGGTCAGCCGGTGGCTGATCAAAGAGCACAGCGGCATCAAAAAAAAATAGCTGGGGATCAGGTAGAACAAATGCCAGCTAAAAATCCACGCGAGGCAACTCAGCCAAACCAGGCCAAATCAGCAGATGGCGATTGTCTATCCGACCAATCTCAATTTGATGGGGGGCACCAGCCATGAGCCGGATTTGGATGACCGGTTATCGAACATATGAATTGGGCGTCTTTAAGGAAAAGGACCCCAAAGTTCAGGTTCTGAAGTATGCTATCAAGAAAACGATGATAGAACAGTT
This sequence comes from Fructobacillus sp. EFB-N1, assembly GCF_001038455.1. Classification (GTDB taxonomy): domain Bacteria; phylum Bacillota; class Bacilli; order Lactobacillales; family Lactobacillaceae; genus Fructobacillus; species Fructobacillus cardui. The sequence continues at coordinate 63,525 of NZ_LDUY01000001.1, forward strand.
GGACCTAGGTCTGGAATGGGTAATTACGGGCGGTCAACTCGGAGTGGAGACCTGGGTGATTGAAGTAGCGTTGGATTTAAAAGCAGAATATCCGGATTTGCGGGTCGCGATGCTCTTGCCCTTTGGTCATTTTGGTTCGCAGTGGCAGGAGGCGAGCCAGAGGCGGTTAGCGGATTTAAAACAGCAGGTTGATTTCTATGCCGATGTCCATAAGGAGGACTATCAGGGGCCGTATCAATTGCGCCAGTATCAGGACTTTGTCCTAAACCATACGGATGGTGCGGTGCTCCTGTATGATGCCGAATTTCCGGGGAAAGCCCAGTACGATTATCAAGCGATTTTAGATTTTCAGGCACAGTCTCCATACCCACTGGAAACGATTAGTATGGATGACTTACAGGAATTTGCCAACGATTACCAGGAAAATCAGCATGACCAATGAGGAAGTGAAAATCCTTAAAATAAGGGGTGGCTCTAACTGATTGACTGGCTTGAAGGCAGCTTTATCTCAGTGCCGGGCGTTTCTTTTGCCTTGATAAATAATCGACAAAAAGTTGGATAAAATTTAAAAAATTAACGTTTGTTTAATCTGAAACAATTACAGTAGTGTTACTAGCATGACTGTAAAACTTGCTACTGCCAGGTTTTCCTGGTATTATTAGCCTAGTTCAATTATAATTTAAAGGAGTGTTTCTTGTGGCTCAAGTAAAGTATACTCAAAAAGATATTTACAACCGTGTTTTTAAGGAAAAGCGCGTTGGTGTCGGTTATGACCCCAATGATGTTGATGGTTTCTTGGATGACATCATTTCTGATTACGGCGTTTTCACCAAGCGCATTGAAGAATTGCAGACGCAAGTCGGTCAATTGCAGACCGCTTTGAAGCAGACTCAAGAAGAATTGACTGCTGAAGATCACGTTCGCGAAGCCCAACCGGTTGCACCCGCACCGGTCATTGAAGAGGTGCCAGCACCTGCTCCAGTTGAGACACCAAGCGCAACACCAACTAACTTGGATCTGATTAAGCGTGTTGCTAATTTGGAACGAGCCGTATTTGGTTCAGAAAATGGTGCAAACTAAGTTAAAAAGTGGTAAACTTTTTAGTGCGATTAACGATGGTTTAATTGTTTAATGGCAGGTACTGAGTAATTGCGCATGATATTTCTCATGTGAGGAAGGTCCATGCTCGCACACTCTGCGATGGGTGTAGTGTTTGTGCTGGGATAAAGAATAAACCCAGGCGTGGTGCAAACCACGACGGCGACTGAAATGGCTAAGGCTGTGCTATGTCAAAATAGGTCTGAAAGTGCCATAGAAACGGATTCCTAGGTGAAAGTCTAGGACTTGAGACGAGGTAAACCCCACAAGCGGGCAACCCAAACTTTGGTAGGGGCGGCTGACCTAGTGAAATGAAACGATGGTCGGTATGGCGGCAACGCTTAGATAGATGATTACTGAAGGTGCTTAATCCCTGTTAAGTACTGGAACAAAACATGGCCTACAGGTACCTGTTTCAGGGAGTCCACACTTTGCGTGGGCTTTTTTTTATGGCTCATTATTGGTAGAATAGGTAAGTGCGAAAAGAGCTGGTTACTTTGCGAGCTCTTTTTTGATGTCAGACATTGCAAAATGAATGGTCAGATAACAAAAAATAAAATGTTGGTCTGTGACTGACAAAAGGATTGAATATGTTCAAAAAAATTAGCAAAAAAATGCTGACCTGGATGACCTTGGCCATATTGGTTTTGCCTCTTGTATTAGCATCTGCGGCAGCCTTCACGACCAAGGCTAGTGCAGCTGAAACAGATCCAACTTTGGAGCGGATTCAAAAGAAGGGGACATTGGTCGTTGGCTTGTCAGCCGACTATGCACCTTACGAATTTCATAGCCAAATCGATGGTAAGGATCAAATCGTTGGTTTCGATGTCTCCTTAGCAAAGGCGATTGCTAAGAAATTGGGCGTTAAAATTCAAATTGAAGACATGGGCTTTGATGCCCTTTTGGGGGCTTTGAAAACTGGGAAGATTGATATGATCGCTTCTGGTTTCTCAGCAACACCGGAGCGAGAGACACAAGTTGATTTTTCCCATGTTTACCTGAAGTCACCCCAGACAATGATTGTGTTGAAGACAAATAAGGCCAAGTATGAAAGTGGCGAATTGTCAGCCTTCTCTGGTCAAAAGATTGGGGCACAAACCCAAACCATCCAGGAAGATGCTGCTAAGACGATTCCTGGGGCGACGGTTGTTTCATTGCAAAAGTATCCCAATCTGATTTCTCAGTTGTCACAAGGGGTTGTAGCCGGGGTTGTGGCTGAAAAGACGATTGCCCAAGCTTATGCGGATCAGAATCCGAAGTTTGCGGTGGTTGAGCCAAAGTTCTCAGCGGATTCAACCGGACAGACATCGATTGCTGTTCCTAAGAATTCACCAGCCTTGGTGGCCCAAGTCAACCAGGTCATTGATAAGGTAACGACCAATGGTCAGTTCAATAACTGGAAGAAGCAGGCACAAAAGCAGATGTTTTCCTCAAAGGACAAGTCTTACTGGCAAAAGTACGGTCACTACTTCGTTGAAGGAACTGGCATTACGTTGGCCTTAGCTGTTGTTGGTGTCTTGATTGGAACCACTTTAGGAACTTTCTTTGCTCTCTTGAAGCTTTCATCCGTCTTTATCCTCAAGGCGATTGGAAACATTTACGTTGAATATGTCCGGGGAACGCCTTTGCTGGTTCAGGCCTTTATGGTCTTCTTCGGAACACAGGCGATTGGCTTGCACTTGTCGGCTTTCGTAGCTGGTTCGCTGGCGATGGGCTTGAATTCCGCTGCCTACGTTGCTGAAATCATCCGTTCTGGAATTGAATCGGTTGATAAGGGACAAACGGAAGCTGCTCGGTCTTTGGGACTTTCCCATGCCAGGACGATGCGTTTGGTGATTTTGCCACAGGCTGTCCGCACGATTTTGCCAGCCTTGGGAAATGAGTTTGTTTCGGTTATCAAGGAAGGCTCCGTTATCTCGGTTATCGGTGTCGGCGAGTTGATGTATGAAACTGGCGTTGTTCAGGGAGCTTCGTTTGAACCATTTATGCCACTGGTGATTGCCTCGCTGATTTACTTCGTGTTGACCTTTACCATTTCACGGGTGTTGGGCTATGCCGAGCGGCGCATGGCTCGCTAATTTAACTTTTTTTCTTAAAGGCTCTTGCTCATTGCAAGAGTCTTTTTTGATTACTTTGATGAAAAAGGACGTAAAAAAAGAGCTGCTTGAGCAACTCTTTGAAAAATCAGTTTGGCTTTAGCCTTCGAACTTTACCCGGACACCCTCAGGGATGGCAAAGTCTTTTTGAACCAGTGTTAATTCACCAGTTTCGTGGTCGCGGGAGAAGACGGAAACGTTGTCCGTTTTCTGGTTAGCAACAACCAAGAACTTTTCGGCTGGATCGAAGTTCATGTCGCGAGGGAATGAGCCTTCAGTCGAAATCGTTTGAATCAATTCGATTTCTGCTCCCATGTTGGATGTTTGGAAGACAGAAACGGAATCGTGACCGCGGTTTGACGTATAGATGAAGCGACCGTCTTCTGTCAAGCGGATGGCGGCAGCACCATTGTGTTCGTCCCAGTCAGAAGGGATGGTTGAAATCGTCATCACATGGGCAAATGAACCGTCTTCTGCGTCGTACTTCAAAACGGAAAGCAATGATGACAATTCACCCAAGACGTAAGCGTATTGGCCGTCAGGGGAGAAGCGCAAATGACGTGGTCCAAAACCGTCGTCCGCCTTATAGCGAGCAACATCGGTTAAGAGGCCGTCAGGGTTGACATCTAAGGTAATGACTTCATCGGTTCCCAAATCAACAACAGCCAAACGGTTGTCAGGCGTCAAGTTGACATAGTGAACGTGGGAGCTGTCTTGTTCTGGACGAGGACCAGAACCGCTGTTGTGCCATGTGTCCTTTAAGACCAGGGAACCACCGGGCTGAATAGCGTAAACTTCAACCGTACCACGGTGGTAGTAGCCAGTAAAGACCAATTGACGGTCTTCATCAACGGCGATGTAAGCGGGGGCAGAACCCTCGGTTACATTCAAACCAATTTCAGACATGGGACGGGTGGCATTATCAAGCGAAACAACACCAGCTTCATCGCCACGCTTTTCAACGGCGTAGACGACGTTTTCCTTGGAAATCGCCAAGTAGGTCGGATTCGTGCCAGCAAACACTAAGCGTGCATCGGACAATTGACCGGTTGCTTCGTCAAAATCAGCTTCGTAAATGCCCTTTGAACTTTGGCGGGTATAAGTACCAAATAGTACGTGATGAACAGTCATGTTCAGTGTCACTCCTTTTTTAATATTCTAATCAGAAATATTGTAGCACATTTTTGTCATGGTCTCGACTGAGTAGCTAAAAAAGTAACAACATGTTGGTTTCTGATTTTTAAGGAGAGCGGCTCATTTGCCGCCGAATTGTCACGGGAAAAGCGTTGGTCAAGGCCCTTTTTCCGTTAGTGCTATGGTAAAATATTTAGTAATAGAAGTGTCATGAAAAGGAGCGACTATGCCGAGAGAAAACGGAAAAAAAACGACGGGGTTGACATCGGTTAAGGGACTTAAAACTTTAACTGCGGTGGTCTTAGTCCTGTTAATCATTTGGTTAGCCTATCAAGTACGCTTTATTTTTGGACCGATTGAGTCCTTTGTCGCTGCGGTTGGGGCACCAATTTTGATTGCAGGGGTCTTTTACTACTTATTGAATCCTTTAGTCACAAAGTTGGAAACGAAGTCAGGCTGGAAACGAAATCGAATTGTATTGGTTGTCCTTGTTCTTTTTATCCTCATCTTGGTAGCGGCGATTGCCTTTCTGGCTCGGGTAGTGACGGTCCAAGTAACCGATTTGTTAACCCATTGGCCAAGTTACTTACGTGAGGGCCAGGATTGGATTAAGGAAACATTTGAAGGGAAGCAGTATGATCAGTTGCGGAACATTTTGGTCACGTCGAACGACCAAATTAACCATACGGCGATCGCCTGGGTACAATTTCATCTGGGTGCTAGTATTTCTGGTGTTGGCCACTTTGCGGCCCGCTTAAGTGAAGTCGGTGTTGTTTTGGTTTCAACGCCCTTTATTCTGTATTATTTATTAGTTGACGGTGCTCATTTGCCAGAATTTATTATCGACAAGTTGCCGCCCAAGGCGCGACCATCAACGAAAAATCTTTTGGCAGAATTATCAGGACAGATTTCAAAGTACATTCGGGGTCAATTGGGAGTCGCGATGTCAGTGACGATTATGTTTGCCCTTGGTTATACGATTATCGGCTTGCCTTCTGGAATCCTGTTGGCTATCTTGGCTGGTGTTTTGAACCTGATTCCTTACTTAGGTTCCTTCTTGGCCCAGGTGCCGGTCTTTGCGGTTGCTTTTGTGACTGGGGGAGTGAAGATGGCGGTTTTGGCAGCGATTGTTTTGATTATTGAGCAGCCATTGGAAGGCCATGTGATTACACCGAAAATTTTGGGAGATGCTTTGGATATTCACCCAGTGACGGTGATTGTTGTTTTGTTGGCCTCTGGTCAAATTTTTGGTCTGCTAGGCTTTATCCTAGCAGTCCCTGGTTATGCCGTCTTAAAGGTTTTGGTAGTTCACCTTTATACCTGGTGGCGGACAAACTCAAAGTTATTTAAAGAAGAATTAGACAAAGAATTAGGAGAAACAAAATGACGAATCACGTTGTTTTATTTGAACCGGTTATGCCGGCGAACACGGGTAACATTGCTCGAACAACTGCCGGTACGAATGCCGTCTTGCATTTAATCGAGCCTTTAGGTTTTGATATTTCAGATAAAGCGGTGAAGCGGGCTGGTTTGGACTACTGGGACCATGTTGATTTGGTCAAGCACGACTCTTTGCCTGATTTTTTGGCTACCTTAAAGCCAGCGGATCACCTATACCTGGTTTCAAAATTTGCTAACCAGGACTATACGGATCCGGATTATACATTGGATGATGGCGACCATTACTTCCTTTTTGGAAAGGAAACAACCGGTTTGCCTGAAGTCTTTATGCGTCAGAATCCTGAAAAGGCTATTCGGATTCCACAAAACGACGAACATATTCGTTCTTTGAATTTGTCGAACACGGTGGCAATCGTGATCTATGAGGCTCTACGTCAGCAGGATTTTGCTAACTTGGATAAGATTCATACCTACGAACAAGATAAATTAAAATAAATTTCCAAAAAAGGGTTGCAATTTACAGATATGGTTGATATACTAATATAGTTGTTTGATAGAGATATCAAGCAACAACTGACCATGGCTCGTTGGTCAAGTGGCTAAGACGCTGCCCTTTCACGGCGGAATCGAGAGTTCGATTCTCTCACGAGCTACTATTAAAGTCGCAACTTCGGTTGCGGCTTTTTTGTTATCATTAAAAAAGGCTCTATATCAAAGATATAGGGCCTTTTGGTTTGTATGGGGGTTTTTGGAACTTGCTGAAAAGTTGCGGTAAATGTGTATTTTGGACTATTTTTTGCTGAATTTTTATACATCTTAATGATTTTTTGTTTTTTCGAGTTGTCAATTAGTTTGCTTAAATGAATATTAGCAGTGGTGAATGGTAATAAACAATTACGATGCTATGTAAAATGAAAAATGTTTTTGAGTGATGATTCTTTTGGTATGGTTTTAATCAATGATTATTATGATGATACGGTGATTGACAATTTTGTGTGTTGAAGTTAATGCACAGATGATGAAAAAAGCATGATTGTGTGATTTTATTAAATTGGCATCATATAATGTTAATTCTTTAGATGGAAATCTGTGAATAAAAGATTGACTATAATTCATATAATGTTCTTTTAAGTATATAAAAACGGTTTGGAGATGAAAATGTTATATGAATTCAAAATCAATTTGGAACCAGCTATTTTAAAATTATACGCTGGTAATGGTCAAAATCACGATTTAGGAATGCATCAAATCAAACAAGAATTATTACCTTCGCTATGTAAAAAGGTTTTTCCAAAAACTAGAGGTATTAAAGATCATTGGCTTGTAATAAATAGCAATGATAGTGTTAACATTTTAGATACTGAAGTTTATAAAGAGTTTAAATTTGCGAGTCAAACACTGATTGAAAATTACTTTAGTGTGGTTAGTGAATATATAAGTACTCAAAGTATTCAGTATAGCTCTGAATTTTTAAATATTGTTAAACCAAAAGCTAAAGAAAGTATTGATAATTTGCTAAATAGTTTTCCTGAAATTAATTTGGCTTTTGACACTCCTAATAAAAAATTTTCGGATGACTTAAATAAAGATGTAGGTCATGGAAGGATGTACATTGTTAACAGTAGAAAAATAGAAGAATATTTAATACAAAATCCGAAGAGCGTGAATTTACTCGCTTACTACAATCTTCATAATGAAAGAATTTTAGTGGAAGCTAGCGATGAAGAAGGTGCTAAAGCTGTTGCATTGACATTAGTGAAGATGTTAAATAGTAAATCTGAAAAAATGAGTCTAGGAGCAATAAATATAAATCCTATTTTTGAAAGCTATAAAATTGAGGAATCATATAGAAAGGTACATTTTCATTTTGTTTATCCGAATGGAATACCATATGAAGAGTCTGAAGATGCATTCGATCGATACTACAAACATAAACAAATTGAGCAAATTAATTATGCAAATCTAGATGTTGTTGTAACGGCATCGGAAAAAAATAATTTTTCAGCCGAAGATATAGAATCCGTTGGGAAAGAAGATGCAAAGCATGGATATTTGCAAGGAATAACTAATGGAACTGGCAGATTCTATAATTAATTCGAACGAGAAAATTTAAAATAAAAACCCAAAGAA
>NZ_LDUY01000002.1 GCF_001038455.1 Fructobacillus sp. EFB-N1
CTTTGGGTTTTTATTTTAAATTTTCTCGTTCGAATTAATTATAGAATCTGCCAATTCTATAAAAAACAGATGGAGCGGAGTGAATCAAAAAATTGGTAAAAAGAGGGGACTGATTTGAAATATCTGCCTAGACCAATTATAATGAGAAAAGAGATGCTAGCAAGTTATCCTAGTTTTCAACCAATAATGACAGTCAGGAGCGGCAATAATTATGGCTATACCACGCTATATTGAGATTCATAATGAGATTCGTCAGCGCATTGCAGCTGGTGAATGGGGGACGAATAAACGCCTTCCGGCCGAACGTGACTTGGCCGAATCCTTTCACGTTTCCCGGATGACCCTCCGCCAGGCGATTCAGACCCTAGTTGATGAAGGCATCTTGGAACGCCGTGTTGGATCCGGGACCTATGTGGCTGAGAAAAAGGTTTCAGAACGGGCGCTCGGTGTGACTTCCTTTACGGAATTGATGAAAAAATCAGGTCGTGAAGCGCAGACCGTGACCGTTTCTTATAAGGTGACGACCCCATCCGTTTCGGAGTTGGAGCATTTGCAACTCAAACCAGAGGACGAAGTTTTGGTGATGGAGCGCTTGCGCTTGGGTGATGATGAGCCAATCTTGTTGGAACAGACGACCTTACCTGTAAAGCTGGTCAATAACTTTACCCGTTCAAGCCTGACAGAGTCGCTCTACGCCACTTTAATCCAGGCCGGCATTCAGCCAGGCCGAGCCGAACAAACGGTCACAGCGGCGCTGGCAACGGAGCGACAAGCTGATTTCTTGCAAATTAAGCGCGGCGATCCAATTTTGGCCGTCCGTCAGGTCTCTTACGACCAGGAAGACCACCCTTTTGAATACGTGCGCTCATACTACGTTGGTGATCGCTTTGAATTCCAATTGACTCGCTAATGAATCATTAATAGTTTGAAAAAAAGGAGCTCAACACATTGTGTTGAGCTCCTTTTGTACTGATTTTTTATTTGTGGTTATAGCGCTTTGCTAGGTAGTCACCAACGACTTGGACAATCAAGACGAGGACGAGGACCAAGAAAGTGGCCACCAAGGTTGTATCATTGGCAAAACGGTTGTAACCGTAGGCGATGGCCATGTTTCCCAGACCACCAGCACCAATGGCACCGGCCATGGCTGTTAACCCAATCAAGGAAATCAGTGTCACCGTTGACACACGAATCAATTCGGACCGACCTTCGCGGAGGTAGACACCAAAGACGATTTCAGTGAAGGAAGCCCCAACTGCTTGGGCAGCTTCGACAATCCCAGAATCAACTTCAGTCAAGGCAACTTGAACCTGACGGGCATAGAAGGGGAAGACTCCCAATGACAATGGCACCAAAGCGGCAGTAGAACCGATTTGCGTTCCAACAATGGTCTTAGTGACGGGAGCAATGAAAGCCAACAGGATAATGAACGGAATTGCTCGGAAAATCGAAACAATCTTATCAAAGATCCAGAAGAGGACTTTGTTTGGGGTAATACCACGAGGGCTTGTGACAACAAGGCCAAAGCCAAAGATTAAGCCCAAAAGACCACCGAAGATAGCGGACCAGAAGGTCATAAAAATTGTTTGGTTAATTGCAGTTAGCCAACCGGTATCACCGGACCAGCCTTGATAAACGACGTTTGGAAATGTTTGTGAAAACCAATTACTCATGCTTGCTTTCCTTTCAAGATATCAACAGAAACGCCTTGGTCTTTTAAGGACTGCAAACCGGCAGCCAAACCATCGGCTGAGCCTGAGAGGATGACTAACAGGGAACCAACTTCGGTTCCTTGTAGAATCTCAACGTTACCGTACAGGATGTTGGCGACAACTTCATACTTCTGATAGAGGGTGGTGATTAATGGTTCGTTCGTGCTGTTACCAGAGTAAGTCAGACGGGCAAAGACCTCGTTGTCGTTTAAGGTTGTAATGGCATCCGATTCAGCAATCGTTGCCAAAGCCTTATCCTGGTTTGTGGCCGTTTCAATAAATTCCTTAGTTAAGGCGGCTTGTGGCTTCGTGAAGATGTCCAAAGTTGAACCTTCTTCTAGGACCTGACCATCTTGCATCACGGCAACCTTGTTAGCCACTTCCTTGACCGCATCCATTTCGTGGGTAATCAAAAGAATGGTCAAGTTGTATTGCTGATTTAACTTCTTCAAAAGGGCCAAAATCTGGTTGGTCGTCTTTGGATCCAAGGCAGAGGTTGCTTCATCAGAAATCAAAATTTCAGGGTCGTTGGCCAAAGCGCGGGCGATGGCGACACGTTGCTTTTGACCACCGGAAAGTTGGGCAGGGAACTGGTCAGCTCGATCAGTCAATTCGACTAATTCAAGCAGCTCAGCAACCTTTGCCTGCTTTTCGTCGGCCTTTAATGGGCTATGCTGCAAGGCAAAGGCCACGTTTTCAGCCACCGTACGCTCGTTGAGCAAGTTAAAGTGTTGGAAAATCATTCCAATCTTGCGGCGGCGGTCGCGAAGCTCATTTGGCTTAATCTGGACACCGCTCTTACCAGCACCTTGACCGTCAAAGAAGGTTTCGCCATTCACGATGACTTGGCCGTTTGTTGGGACCTGGAGCAGGTTAATGACCCGGACCAAAGTTGACTTACCGGCGCCGGAGTAACCAACGATTCCGAAGACGTCGCCACGGTTCACGTCGATGGAAACGTTTTTAACCGCCTCAATGGTCCGCTTTTTTTGTTGGAAGGTCACATCAATATTTTTTAAAGAAATAATTGGATTCGTCATTGATAAATTCTGGTGCTTGCGCACTTTCCTTTCTGTTTGCTACTAGTGATTAGCATAGCTACCAATGATTAGTTTAACAAACTTTATGTTGTCTTCGTAATCAGTCAGGCGAATGTTTTCATTTGGAGCATGGTCTAAGGCGCCTTGGTAGCCGACACCCAAAGAAATAATGGGGGCCTTGATAGCATTGTTGACATAGGCCATTGGGCCGGTTCCTGGTGAAGTTGGGGAAACAACGGGTTCACCTGGATAAAAGTCCTTAGCCAGGTCGATGACCTTTTTGATTTCAGGATCCGACATATCTGACCGGTAGCCAGGTTGACCAAGGGTCTTTGTTACTGTCAAATCAGCAAAGCCCTGGTCGATCAAATAGTCTTGAATCTGCTTTAAGGTTTTGTCTGGATCCATACCGGGAACCAGACGGGCTTCCAGCTTAGCGGTTGCTTTCGCTGGTAGCACTGTCTTGACACCCTGATCTTCGTAGCCAGAGGAGATACCCTCGATATTAATACTTGGTTCGAAGTAGAGGGCTTCCTTCCAATCGTCACCACGCTTGTCGGTTAATAGTGGGGCAGTGATTTGATGGCCCTTGATAAATTCTTCCTTGGTGCCAGGCAAAGCGGCAACCAAGTCTTTTTCGCGCTGGTTAGGGGCGATGACGTCCTCATAGAAGTTAGGGACTTGAATGCGGCCCGTCTTTGGATCAAAAAGGGTTGCTAACCCTTGGCTTAAGCGCCAGGCAGCGGAATCAACAACGGTTGCTAATGAGGAATGGAGGTCGATGCCAGCCGTCTTGGCCGTCACATCGAAGGTCACGATTCCCTTATTACCACCACCAAGTTCGATTTGTCCCTGCTCGTCTTTATTACCGGACTCCCAGATGATTAAATCAGCTTTTAATTCTGGATACTTGGCTAAATAGTCATCCAAGTGCTGTGAGGCGGTTTCCTCAGAACCTTCAATTAAGAAGGTAATGTTGACGGGTAATTGGCCATCGTTTTCGTCTAAGTATTCGGCTAAGGCCGTGAAACGGGCCGTGATATTCCCTTTATCGTCATCGACACCGCGACCAATCAGATGGCCATCTTTTTCAGTCAAAGTCCAGGGGTCTTGGTCCCACAGGTTAAAGGGTTCCGCTGGCTGCACGTCGTAGTGGTTATAGATAATCAAGTTTTTTGCATCGGCTTGGTTACTATTAAAGTGCGCAATGACCAGTGGGGCAAAGTAACTGTCGTCGATTTCGACTTGGCCACCAAGCTTTTCCAATGCTTGACCGAGAAGGGCAGCCGTTTCAGGTAGCTTCTCGTGCTTTGCTGAAACACTGGGGAGGGCAATCAATTCTTTTAAGAAAGTGAGGTATTCTTCTTTACGATTTGACATGAGTAATTTTCCTTTCGTGGTGATGATTAAATATGTACGCGGGACAAGCCCGCCTTGTCGAATTACTTCTTGTAATCCCAAACAGTGATTTCGGCACCGTCGTAGTTCTTCTTAACTAATTCCTTGGTCTTAGCAGTTTGGATAGACTTCACAACATCCTTGTAAATCTTCTTATCCTTGTCAGACTTGTTAGCCGCAACGAAGTTGAAGAATTGAGTCGTGTTCTTGTTCAAACCTTCAACATAGATGGCAGAGTTAAAGTCGATTCCTGCTGACTTAGCAAAGTTTGTGTTGATAACAGCACCGGCAAACTTAGGATCCTTCAATGAAGTTGCAGTTTGTGAAGCATCAACTGGCACAATCTTCAAGTTCTTAGGGTTTGAAGTAATGTCGTTTGGTGTGGCCTTGTTCGTGTCCTTCACCTTAATCAAACCAGCTTCGGCCAAGAGGTGGATACCACGGTTTTCGTTAGTAACATCGTTGGCAACGGCGATTTGGCTACCATCAGGGATGTCCTTGATTGACTTGTACTTGTCTGAGTAGACACGCAATGGTGTAGTCCAAGTGTCACCGATTGAAACGATGTCTGTCTTGTTAGCCTTGTTCCAGTTTTCCAAGAATGGGTAGTTTTGGAAGGCGTTCAAGTCGATGTCGTGGTTGCTCAAGGCCTTGTTTGGCTGTGAGTAATCAGAGAACTTAACGGTCTTCAAAGTAATACCATACTTATCCTTAGCAGTCTTGGCTGCTTCTGCCCAGATCTGGTCTTCTGATTTGTCACCGTTCATGACACCAATCTTAACCACCTTGTCGTCTTGGCTACCGTGGTTGAAGAAGCTGAAGTAACCAATTCCAACAATGGCTGCGGCGGCTACAATTCCAATAATCGTCTTTTTTGCACTCATAATATCTTTCTCTCTTTCCTATGTTACTCAATTATTTTAATTAAATTGCTTGTCCCAAGCGGCGACTTCTGATTCACCATACTTTTCCTTGATCAATTGCTTGGTCTTGTTTGTTTGGTAAGCCTTAACGACGTCTTGGTAAATCTTCTTGTTCTTGTTCTTCTTTTGGGCAACGATGATGTTGACCCACTGGTGTGAATCCTTGTTCAAAGGTTCCACGAAGATGGCATCTTGGTACTTTAGGCCAGCTGACTGTGCATAATTACCATTGATGACGGCCCCCTGAACATCTGGAAGGTTACGAGCGGTTTGATCTGCTGAAACTTCCTTAATCTTCAAATTCTTTGGATTTGAGGTGATGTCCTTGGTTGTTGCCAGCGTCAATCCTGATTTCAACTCAATCAATCCAGCGTACTTCAAGAGATAAAGGGCCCGACTTTCGTTTGATGGGTCATTTGGAACGACGATGGTGTCGCCATCCTTAAAGTCGCTGACGCTCTTGTATGAGTTCGAGTATAGGCGGATTGGGCTAATGGCCGTTTCACCAATTGAGGTTAATTCGTTGCCGTTCTTTTTGTTGTAGGCATCCAGGAAAGCGTAGTGCTGGAAAGAGTTCAAATCAATGTCGCCGTTTTGCAAAGCCTTGTTTGGCTGTGAGTAATCGGAGAACTGCTTGAACTTAATCGTCACTCCGTACTTATCCTTGGCCGTTTGAGCAACGCTCTTCCAAATATCATCGTCATCTTTGTTCGCTGACATAATGCCGACTGTCACCGTTTTATTACTGCTTGTACCTTGATGACCAAAGCTGACGTAAGCTAGTGCAGCGACAGCAACGACTGCGATACCGGAAATCAACCAACCTTTTTTTGACATTTTCTTGTTATTATCTCCTTATATCTTTATTTTAATTTTAGCAACAAAAAAAGCCACTTCTATCTTTAAGATTTAAGACAGAAGCGACTTTCGCGTTACCATTCTGAGTTTTAGCCAAAAGTTGCCTTTAGGCTGCTCACTAACCATCGGGCCCCGGGGAATGATCCTAGCCGAATGGTGTGCCCAAGTAACGAGGGCCAGTCCGTCAACTACTAACGGTAAACCGATTCGTAGTTGCCAATCACAGGTCATTTTCAAAAGCTTCTTTACCTTACCTTGCACCAACCGGTAAGTCTCTAGGCTAAAGTTACTTTTTACTTTCCTGATCAACTTGTTTGATATGATGTGTTTATATTACAAGATGTTAGCTTCCTTGTCAACAAAAATGATAAAAATTTTAATAAAAGTGCTAAATTAGTCTTTGTTTAGAACTATTATATCAAAAATATTACTGATTTCATTGAAACAATTAGGTTGAAATTTCGGTGTTTTATTCGGGCCGGCGTAGCATTTGAATGTGGCTTTTGATTTATTGATATAGTAGTAGCGATGAGGTGATGGCGGGGGGCACATAAATGGGAAATCTAATCGTGATTCGAGGGAATTCGGGTAGTGGCAAAACGGTCACCGCGAACGCTTTACATGAACAACTCGGTGAAAATAATTTATTAATTCCGCAAGATTATGTCCGGCGGACAATGTTACGAGTGAAAGATACACCCAACAATCTAGCAATTAATCTGATCAAGGAGATGGCTTTGTTTGGGATTAAAAATTGTCGTTATACAATTGTTGAGGGGATTCTTCCGACTTCGAAGTATGGCCAAATGCTGTCCGAAATTATCAATCAAGCTGAGAAAAGCTTTATCTATTATTATGATTTGCCATTTGAAGAGACGGTCAAACGACATCAAGGAAAAACGAATCCAGGTTTTGATGAAGCTGATTTGGCAAAGTGGTTTCAACCCCATGATTTATTACAGGTTACAGGTTACAGGTGAAAGGGTCATTGCCCCGAGCCTTGGCCAAGAAGCAGTTGTTCGAAAAATCATGGCTGATTTAGCTCATTAAGGGTATGTTAGGTTACTTGAATTTAGTGCTGATTAAAGGAACCATCCTATATGACTATCGATGAATTCTGAAGGAGTGACGGATGGAAATTCGCTTATTACAATATTTTTTAAAGGTGGCGGAAACGCAAAATATCACGCAGGCTGCTGCTGATTTACATATTACGCAGCCAACATTAAGCCGGCAAATTCACGCCTTTGAGGAACGCTTGCAGACTAATTTGTTTATCCGTGATAATAAAAAGCTGACGCTTACTGATTCGGGCCGATTTTTGAAGGCCAAAGCAGAAGAACTAGTCGCTTTGGATCAGAAAACCGAGCAAGAATTTGCAACCTATCAGGACCGGGAACTAACTGGGAAGGTCACTATTGGTTGTATTGAGTCGGATAACTCAACTTTTTTGGCTAAAATTATGAAAACCATGCGAAAACAGCACGACCGGGTGACCTTTGAACTTTATAGTGGCAATGGAAACGATCTCTTAGATAAGCTTGAGAAGGGGCTGCTTGATTTGGCCTTTATGGTTGGTCCTTTGACCCTTGACCAGGCTGATTTTAATGTGGTCAAGTTACCCGGTACTGAAGCCTTGGGGATTGTGGTTGCTTCGCAAAGTTCACTAGCCGATAAAAAGTTTGTGACGGCCGCCGATCTTTTGCCTTTACCAATTATTGGCGCCAAGCGGGCTGCAGTTCAAGAAAGTTTTTATCAGTGGGGCCAGTTTGATCCCGAGAAGATGAATATTATTGGCATGTATAATTTGCTCTTTAATGTTCTACCACTGGTTCGAGAGGAGGTTGGCGTTGCTTTGGCCATCGAGGGGGCCAGCAATGAAAATACGGACGGGACAAAGTTTATTCCTCTAGAGCCACGATTGGAAAATGAGCGAATGCTGGTCTGGAAGAAGGACCGCATTTTAAACCCAACTGCTCAGGAATTTATTCAATTGGTTAAAAATGCCTAAAAGGCATGAAAATCAGCTTAATAAGTATTATACGTATGTCAATTTTGGGGTTAAGATAAAAATATACGAAAGAAGCAAAACTTGCTCTGGTCGCGTTAGCGACCTTTTTTGTGCGATTTTATAGAATGTGAGGAACTGATTTTTGAAAAAAAGAGTTTATTTGTTAGCCGGACTCGGCATCATTTTAATTGGTGCTGACTTGCGTTTGCCAATTACGATTTTGCCACCAATTTTGCCTCAATTACATACCATTTTAGGTTTGCCAACCAGCGTGAGTGGCTGGCTCACCACGATTCCAGTTTTGATGTTTGCCTTAGTATCACCAGCAATTGGAAAATGGGGCGTGCGTGCTGGGAATCCGCAAGTCTTATTCTATTCTCTGTTACTATTAACGTTTGGAGTAGCTATTCGGGTCATTACGAATCCGATTTTGCTCTTTGTGGGAATGGTTTTGATTGGTATTGGTCTGTCCGGTGGGAACGTCTTGTTACCAAGTATTATTCAAGAGTATTTTCCAAAGCAAAGTGCTTTACTGACGGGCATTTACCCAGCCATGATGACGCTCTTTTCTGGTATCGGGACAGCAACGGTGGTACCAATTTTAAAGGCCACAAATTTTTCCACAACTATGATGGTTTTTGCCGTCTTAACGGTCTTAACGTTGATCGTATGGGGAAGTGCTTTTAAGCAATTACCACAAACTAACCATCAGCTGGAAAGCGAAGAAGAAGCTGAAGGTGATTTTTCGGTCAAAAATTATCGCGTAACCTGGTTGATTACGTTGTTCTTTGGGATTCAGTCATTGTTGGCCTACTCATTAATGACTTGGATGCCAAAATATTGGATTGATCATGGCTTTGTGGCAACAACTTCCGGCGTCTTGGCTACTTTTTTCCAGATTTTTGGGATTCCAATGGCCATTGTGACCCCAATGATTGCCAAGCGGAAGCCAGGGATGATTGGGATGGCATTATTTAGTGCCATTGCTGTTTCAGTGGCAACTTTTGGGATGCTTTTCCCTACTCATAGTTTTTTCTTGAACGCCCTTTGGTCAGCTCTTTCTGGAATGGGGACAGCAGCTGCCTTTACCTTAAGTATTGTCTTTTTTCAACAGAAAACTGTTCGCTTTGAACAAACGGCCGAATTATCGGGAACCGCTCAGTCAGCCGGTTACTTGTTGGCTGCAATTGGGCCAATTGCCTCCGGTTATCTAATTAACCAATTCCATTCTTGGGATATGATTTTTGCCATTTATTTGATTTTGTCGATTTCTTTGGGCTTCTTAGGATTCGGAATTATCTTTAGTAAGAAGATTGGTGCAGAAAGCTAAACTGATTTTTCATAATAATTGATTGAACGAAAAAAGAAGAAGGAACTTGCATCTAAGTTCCTTCTTCTTTTTATGCGTTTAAATTCTTATAGGTAGCGATTGCTCGTTTGCGGGCAAGGGCATGGACTACGATTGGTTTTGGATAATCTTTTCCCAGGACTACCTGGTATTGTTGTTGGTCGGCTTCGCTCAAGCGGTCGATATGATGAATTTTATCGGCTGGCAAATCAGTGAGGGCGGGGATGTATTGTTTAATAAATTTGGCATCCGGATCAAATTTTTCGGCTTGGGTAAACGGATTGAAAATTCGAAAGTAAGGGACGCTGTCCGTGCCGGTTGAGGCAGCCCACTGCCAGCCGCCGATATTGCTAGCGGGGTCATAATCAACTAATTTTTCTTGAAAATATTGCTCGCCCCATGTCCAATTAATCAGTAAGTCCTTGGTTAAAAAGGAGGAAACGATCATGCGTAAGCGGTTATGGAGCCAACCAGTTTGGTTCAACTGCTGCATGGCCGCATCGATAATAGGAAAGCCGGTCGTACCGGTTTTCCAGGCGTTAAATTGGGATTCGTCGTTAATCCAGGGAATGCTTTGGAACTTCGTGTTAATAGCCTGGTCCTTTTGGTCAGGGTAAACGGTGTAAATCATATTATAAAAGTCGCGCCAGCAGAGTTCCTTGATAAAAGTCTCTTTGCCCAGACTATCAGGTTGGCGGTTGACCGCATCGTAAACCGTTCGGATGGAAATTTCACCAGTTCTTAAGTACCGTGATAAATGGCTGGTACCATCCAGCGCTGGAATATCTCGGTTTTGGTCGTAGTCGGCTAATTTATTAGAGACAAAGTCCTCTAAAGTGTTGATTGCTTGCTGCTCACCAAGACTGTCCTGGTAGGCATAGCTGTGGTTGGGATTGATTAATTTTTTTAGGTCATCAATGCGGTCCTCGAACGGTTCCGCCACCTGTTTATTACGAATTGCAGTGCTGGCTAGAACCGGCAATGGCTGGTCTTTTTTAGAAGGTAACCACTTTTTATAGTAAGGAGTAAAGATTTGGTAGGCGCTTCCGTCTGGTTTTTTGATTGAAGAGGCGCTGGTCAGGGTAAAGTCCAAAAAGGGGTGAGCGACGATACCGAGTTCTTGTGAGAGGTAGCGGATGGTTTGCTGGTTCCTTTTGCGACCGTAACCACGCTCATCGAAATTGAGGTAGATGTCGCTGATGGAGGGAACTGCTTCTTTGATTTCTGTAATAACATCGGTCACTGAACCATTTTGGATTGAGAGAGTGATATTGTCTTCGGCAAGGGTCTCTTTAAAATGTAAGACACTAGCAAAGAAGGCGCTCTGGTTAACGCTTGCATTATTTTGGACTTGTTGTGGGTCAATGATAAAAATGAAGATGACCTGGTCGCTATTTTGTATGGCGACATGCAGCGCCTGGTTATCGGTCAGTCGCAGGTCCCTGCGAAACTACATAATACTTGTTTTTGCCATTTATTTTCCTTATTAAAAACTTACTTTTGTCTATCCGTGTTTAAGAGTGAAAAATCAGTGGTGCTAATTGTGTTTTGATTGTTTCGCTTAATTGGACGAGAAAAATCTGCTTTTTGACCGTAGTTTCTCGTGCAAGCATATGCTTGGCTGATTTGTAATTATTTCCTATTTTATCCTACTTGTTGTTGTCGGCAAAATGCGATTAATTGCCGGTCGGAAGGACCTCGCTGTTCTAATTTCTTTAATTCATTTAGAAATAACAAAAAGCACTATACAGACGTAAAAATTCTGTTATACTAAAGACATAATAAAATTTCTGAGGGAGTAACTGACGAAATGTTCGTGGCTGATAACCGTCAAAGCAAAACAGTAGTGTTTTATATCGTGCAAGCTTTATTGCACCGGCTCAGCCTTAAACAGTGAGACTCATACCATAACGCTTTTTTTGCGTTTGGTATGGGTCTTTTTTCTTTTACCCAGACCAGATAAAAAAGAGAGTAGTCAGAAAAGGAGAGAATTGTGGCAAAACAACCGTATCAAATTGATGTCACTGATTTGACCAGCGAGCTCAAAACCAATGTGCAAACTGGTTTAACCGAAGAACAACTCCAAGAACGCTTGGCAAAGGATGGGCCAAACGCCCTGGTCGCTAAGAAAAAGCGTAGCCTTTTTCAAAAGTTTGTCGACCAATTTAAGGATTTGATGATTGGTATCCTGTTGGCCGCCGCCTTAGTGGCTGCCTTTACGGGCGAAACAACCGATGCTGCCTTTATTTTGGCCATCGTGATTATTAACGCGGTCTTCGGTGTCTTCCAAGAAAGCAAGGCCGAAGGCGCAATCGAAGCCTTGAAGGCTTTGGCAACACCGAAGGCCAGAGTAGTGCGTGCTGGTCGAGACCAAGAAGTACTCGCACCTGATTTGGTCGTGGGTGACCTCGTGTACCTGGAAGCAGGGGACGTTGTCCCAGCTGATTTGCGTTTGGTTTCTGTCGCTAACTTACAGGTGGAAGAATCAACGTTGACCGGTGAATCAGTACCGGTGGAAAAGACGGATGCCGTCTTGACTGGTGACAACTTGCCGCTGGGTGACCAAGCGAACTTGGCCTTTATGAACGCCAATGTGACCTATGGAAAGGCAACCGGTATCGTGATTGCGACCGGAATGCAGACTCAGGTTGGTCAGATTGCGGAATCACTGCAATCAACTGATGAAACCAAGTCACCATTGCAGGAAAACTTGGCACAGTTGGGTCGGATTTTGACTTATCTGATCTTGGCGATTGCGACCTTGACCTTCGTGGTTGGTTACTTTACCCAGGATGCTAAAGTGATTGATTTGATTTTGACTTCGATTTCCTTGGCCGTGGCTGCTATTCCTGAAGGGTTGCCAGCCATCGTCACGGTTACGCTGGCCTTGGGAACAGCCCGAATGGCCAAGAAGGCCGCCTTGGTTCGGAAGTTGCCTGCCGTTGAAACTTTGGGATCAACGGATATTATTGGTTCCGATAAAACTGGAACCTTGACCCAAAACAAGATGACCGTTGAAAAGTTAGTCTTGGATGGGGAAATCGTTGATTTGAAGGCTGAAAATCCTTTCGAAGCCGACCAGGTGAACCCTGATTTGCTGAAGTTGGCCGACTTGCTGGCTTTGAATAACGATACAAAGGAAATCGATGACGGCTTGGTGGGTGATCCAACCGAAACTGCCTTGATTGCCTTTAATAAGAAGTACCGTCCGGCTTACAAGGACACGCTTGCTCAAATGCCTCGTGTCAGTGAAATTCCGTTCGATTCCGAACGAAAGCTGATGACGACCATTCACCCAGTTGCTAATGGTTTTGAAGCAACGGTTAAGGGGGCACCAGATTCAATCTTGGCTCGCGTCAGCCAGGTCTTAGACCACGGTGAAATCAGGCCCGTGACCGATGCTGATTTGGCCCAGTACCAAGACATTAACGCTGAGTTAGCCGATCAGGCCCTCCGTGTCTTGGCCTTTGCCTACAAGGATTTGGCAGCAGTGCCAGATAATCCACAAGCCGATGATGTGGAAAAGAACTTAATCTTGGTTGGCTTAATCGCCATGATTGATCCGGAACGTCCCGAAGTCAAGGGTGCCGTTGCCGAAGCCAAGAAGGCCGGTATCCAACCAATTATGATTACGGGTGACCATCCTAAGACCGCCGCTGCTATTGCCGGTCGTTTGGGCATCTTAACGGATGAAGATGACCGCGCCAAGGCCGTGATGACGGGTGCGGAATTAGATGAAATGCCGGAAGAAGACTTCCAAGACCGGGTTAAGGATGTTCGTGTCTATGCTCGAGTGGCACCGGCCCACAAGGTTAAGATTGTTCAAGCTTGGCAGGGTAAGGGCAAGGTCGTCGCCATGACCGGAGACGGTGTCAACGATGCGCCAGCTTTGAAGACTGCCGATATCGGGGTTGCCATGGGGATTACCGGAACGGAAGTTTCCAAGGAAGCGGCCGACATGGTTTTGGCCGATGATAACTTCTCAACAATTGTTGCGGCCGTGAAGGAAGGCCGGAAGGTCTTTGCCAACATTCAAAAGGCCTTGCAGTACTTGCTGGCATCAAACTTAGCTGAAGTGATTGCCATCTTTATGATGACGTTGCTTGGCTGGGAAGTTCTCGCACCCGTGATGATCTTGTGGATTAACTTAGTAACAGATACCTTGCCAGCGATTGCCTTGGGACTGGAACCGGCTCAAAAGGGCGTGATGTCACAGAAGCCACGTGGTAAGACCGCTAACTTCTTGTCTGGTGGGGTTGGCCCAGCCATTATCTGGCAGGGAACGATGCAAGCCATCTTGGTTTTGGCAGTTTATGGCATTGCCTTGGCCTTCCCAGAACACCAAGGATCAGAGTTGATTCACGGGGATGCCTTGACGATGGCCTTTATGACCTTAGGATTGATGCAGATGTTTAATGCCATTAACGTTAAGAGCGTTTACCAATCGGAGTTGGGACCACAGGCCTTTGCCAACAAGTTCTTCAACTGGGCTTTGGTCTTCTCACTCTTTGCTATGATGGCCGTTGTCTTTATCAAGCCATTGAACCCAATCTTCCACGTGACTTACCTTGATAGTCACCAGTGGTTGACCGTTGTCCTAGCAGCTTTCTCTATCATTGTGATTGTCGAACTGGTAAAATGGGTGCAACGACAATTTTTCAATAAAGGATAAAGCATAGTGGCAAAATTTAACCCCAAGCAATTACAGTATTATCTCCAAGCACTCCAAGATGTCTTGACAAAGACACAGGAGACAGCTGACCACGTTTCACCATTCTTCGTCAAATTAGATTCAGCTAAGCAAGAATCAGCAGTCGCTGACATGCCCAAGGCTGATTTTGCCGAAGTAAAGGCGGAATTTGATGATGCTGTGGCTGTTTACCAAGAAAACGCTAAGACTTTAGCCGCCTTGACCGTACCTGTTCGTTTTATGGGTGCTCACAAGACGTTGGCAAAGGCTTACCAGGATTACGCTGACGCGACAGCCATGATGGCTGATGCATTGATCCTTGATGGCCAAAAGGTTGACGACGAGAAATTTGCTCAATCTGAAGCTGACCAGGAAACTTACTTGAACAAGGTTCAAGCGCAAGTTGCTAAAATTTTTGGTGTTTAACATCAAGTAAAAAGCATCACCGGACTGAAATGACGAAAAGTCAATCAGGAACGGTGGTGCTTTTTTATTTGGAAAAAAGGAAATTGTTGTTAGTTGGGCGGCCAAAAGCTGGGACTCCCCCCTTCAGTGCACGGGGAAAGGGTGATGTCACCAATTATCAAATTGAGAGTTGCGTTGTTGGTTATCCGGGTATATAATCTATCCATAGATACTATAAGGATACGGATTATAAAACGATGAAATTATTTAAATCAAACGAATGGCAACGGGTTAAGAAAAGCAAGGCCATGGTGATTGCCTTGGCTGTTATTGCTCTGATTCCCAGCCTTTATGCTGTTATCTTTTTATCATCCCTGTGGGATACTTACGGCCATGTCAGCAATTTACCGGTTGCAGTCGTAAATCAAGACCAAACCGCAACGGTTAATGGTAAGACAGAAAACTTGGGTCAAAACCTAACGACATCGTTGGTTAATGGTCAAGATTTGAAATTTACCCAGGTCAGTGAGAAGACCGCTAAGTCGGGATTGAAAAGTGGCAAGTACTATATGACGGTCACAATTCCATCTGACTTTACGAAGTCTTCTGGAACACTACTAGGGAAGACTCCCAAGACGCCGACGATTGATATTCAGCAAAACGGTGGTCGGAGTTTCTTTGCTGAAAAGATTACCGATGCGGCAGCCGAAAAATTAAAAAATAAGGTGAGCCAGTCACTGCAAAAGGTTTATTTGGAAAACTTATTGAAGGGCACCAAGACCTCTCAAGACGGCTTTACGAAGGCCGCTAAGGGTGTTAGTCAACTGGGAACAGCCCTTGGTAAAGTTCAAATCGGTGCCGGTCAGTTGCAGACTGGAACGACGACCCTGCAAACTGGGGCAACGATTTTAAGCAATGGTTTGTTGCAGTATACTGGGGCCATGGGCAAATTAACAAATGGTTCTGCGAACTTAGTTACAGGTAATACCCAATTAGCTACCAGCCTTCAAAAGATAGGGACTGGCATTAGCCAGGGACAAGCGGCTAATGCCGTTAATATTAGCAAGTTAAATGCAGGATTTGACAAAGTTAACCAAGGCTTACAACAGCTTTCTCAAATGCAAGTAACCATTGATCAAAGCCAGTTGAATAGTAGTGCTGCTAGTGTCAGCTCCGGCTTATCAAGCGTGGATCAAAATGTGACGGCGGTCTTAGCAGACCCAACGGTTCAGGGAAAAATGAAAACTGATCCTGCCTTTGCCCAACAAGTTAGCGACCTGAAGTCAAACTTAACGGCGACAGAGAAGTCTTCGCAGGATTTGAAGACTTCTTCGGCTGCCTTAAACACAGCAGTTACGCAACAAATTTCCGGACTGAAGACGCAATTAACCACGTTATCAACACAAGCGATAACGCTTAATAATAGTGCGAAGACAGCCATCCAACAGTTGAATGACAGTCTCAGCCAAGTCGCCAATGTTTTGGCTACCCAAGCAGCACCAGGAGCAACGAACTTAGCTCAGGGGGCAACAACCTTAACGAATGGCTTAGGTCAATTAAACGGCCAAAGTCAAACGCTAAATGGTGGGGCAACAGCCTTGAGTACTGGAACAAGTCAACTTGTTGCGGCTGAAAATCAGCTAACAACGGCCTTACAAGCGACTCAAAATGGTAGTGACCAATTGGCCCAAAGTTTGGCTAATGGCGCGGTTAAGTTATCCGTTGTTCATACTGGTACAAAGAATGTCCAGGCTTTGACGAACCCGGTCAAAAATAAGAGTACGTCACTTTCAACCATTGCTAACAATGGAACGGGGATGGCCCCTTACATGATGTCGGTTGGCCTCTTTGTTGGTATGATTTCATTTAGTACAGCTTTCGATTTCATCACTCTGGGTAAGAAACCTAAGAGTGGTATGCATTGGTGGGCGGAAAAGCAAACCGTGATGGCCACAGTTTGGGCTGCCCAGGCGGTTATCATGACGGGCTTGTTAGTCCTCGTTGACAGCATGGCACCGAAGCATATTTTGATGACCTTCGTAGTGGCCTTGGTGACGGCCTTTGCCTTCAACCAGTTCGTGACTATGGTGATTGTCGCCCTGGGAAAAATGGGATCTGCCCTATTGTTGGTCTTCATGGTCTTACAGTTAAGTGCCAGTGCTGGAACTTATCCAATTGAGCTATCCAATTCCTTCTTCCAGGCCATTCATCCCTTCATGCCAATGACTTATTCGGTTGATGCCTTCCGGCAGGTAATTTCAATTGGTGGTTTGGCTATTAATTACCTATTGGTCTTATTGGCCCTAGGATTGGTATCGATGGTGTTAACTTGGTTGATGTACCATCGCAAGTTGCAAGCTGATACGGTTTTATTTCCAAAAACTGCTGAAAAATAAGCTATAATAGTAGTTAAACTTTGGAGGATTGTACGATGAAAATGTCGATTGGTGTCGAACAGAGTCTGGTTATCTTAGTTTTACTAAGTATCAATGACAACCAACCAATTAAGAGTCGGGTTTTAAGTCAAAAATTAGATGTATCGGATTCATACTTAAAGAAAACCATGAGAAAGCTCGTCGTGGCCGAAATTGTAGAAGCAATTGCTAGTAAGGATGGTGGCTATATTTTAGCCCGTCCACCGAAAGACATTACGCTTTTGGACGTTTACGAAGCCATTGAGGGGTCTGAGAGTTTCAGCCAATCGACTAAATTAGCCGGCCGCGTCTTTGGTTCGAAAGAAATGATTGAAGCTAGAGCAAATGAGGTCTCAGCAAGTATTCGTTTGGCAGAAAAACGTTTTAAGGACGTTTTGAAACAATCAACAATCCAAGATTTATTATCATCAGATCAAGTTGGTGGTCATAGTTGACTAGCCAAATCATTTAAAACTAAAAAGGAGGACAACTAGCAAAATTTACGCTGGTTATCCTCCTTTTTATAGAAGAAATTGTGATGAGTGATCATCTTTGGTTAATTTTCTTTATTCAAAATATTTTTGGATTGCTGCCAGAGTCTCTTGGGTAAATCCGCCAGTGGCAACTTTATCGCGCCAGGGGATGAGGCTTTCCTGCCAGTCTTTGTACTGATCGGGCGTGACTTGGTCCAGTGCTGGACCAAGGTCGTCCAAGGAAGAAATGGTGAAACCAATTTGGTAGCGGTCAATCAACCGGCCAATATGGCTTTCTTGCCAAGCGATGAGGGGCAGACCGGCCTTGAGGTAGAGGCTTGCCTTATGTGGGGCATTGATTTTCGTGTAGCTTTGATAGTGAAGGGTACCAAAGTCGCTATCCCAAAGTAAGCCGAACCCAGCGTCCAAGTGATTTTGGATGTCGTCTGGTTCAAAGTTGCCAGCCCATTCGATGTCAGCCGGTACTTGCCAATCGCGCCACTTCTTAGGCCGGTTACCAAAGAGCTTCAGCGCCGGTCCTTGATAATCTTGTAGCCAGGGAGCTTTTTGCCAAGTCCCGGCATAATTTAG
Source organism: Fructobacillus sp. EFB-N1 (assembly GCF_001038455.1). GTDB lineage: Bacteria > Bacillota > Bacilli > Lactobacillales > Lactobacillaceae > Fructobacillus > Fructobacillus cardui. The sequence goes on from NZ_LDUY01000002.1 coordinate 17,864, forward strand.
AATTTTTTGGTAACTAGCTAGGAGAGGATTTGGTCCCAAATAGTCAAAAAGGGGTTGGACAATCGTTTTTTGGTTAACGCCCATTTTTGCTAAGGCTTGGCTCATCGCCTCTGAATGGGTGATGATGAGGTCGGTCTTTTGGGCCAGAGTAAATTCTGTCGGGTTAGCTTTTGTTACTCGGAATGGTTCAAAGTCGTGAATTAATAAGACATAATTAGCTTTTTTGTCTTTAATAGCTGCCAACCATTCGGCTTCAAAATCAGCACTCATGTAAGTTGGGAATTGATGAACCACGGTATCACCTGGTACAATCAGCTTGAGTGCCTCCTCGATTCGCTCTTGACGTTCGGTTTTTGAGGAACGCTGATCGTTGTAGCGTTCAAGAGGGAGGCGAGAGAAACCGCTTGCTTGAGCGATTTTGGCATAGTCGTCCTTGGCCTTTAAGGCGCCTTTTGGCATCCATGGTTCGATTGTTTGGGTAATCCAATTGGTCATGAAGTCTATTATAGCAGACTCCATTCACTCTTTCGGACTAGACCACTAACGTAATAAAAACTAACATTGTCAGCAAATGTACCGTTAGTTTTTGATATACTATGGACATTATGAAAAAGAGGTTATTATGAAAAAAGTACTAATGACTTTGGTGACTGCAGTGGCAGCCTTCCTGGCCTTTGGTGTGGCTAGCCAAAAGCCAGCTTCGGCCAGCGAACCCCACTACATTATCGCCACGGATGCTACTTACGCACCCTTTGATTTCCAAGATAAGAACAACAAGTACGTTGGAATTGACCAAGACATCTTGGCCACCATCGCCAAGCGTGAAGGATTTACATATGAATTAAAGCCAATGTCCTTCAACGCCGCTACTCAGGCCGTTGCTTCTGACCAGGCTGATGGGGTGATTGCTGGAATGTCAATTACTGACGCACGCCGTCAGGTTTTTGATTTTTCAACCCCTTACTACCGTAGTGGAATTGGTTGGGCAACTGCCAAGGATTCAAAAATCAAGTCTTTGTCTGATTTGAAGGGCAAGACGGTTGCTTTGAAGACTGGAACTGCCGGTGCACAGTATGCTGAATCAATCCAATCAAAGTATGGTTTCAAGATTACTTACTTCTCTGATTCCGATACTTCATACCGTGATGTGATTAACGGTAACACAGCTGCTACTTTCGGCGACCTGCCAGTTTTGCAGTACGCCGTTAAGAACGGAACAGAATTGAAGGTTCAAAACCCTAAGGATCCATTTAACGCCGGTGACTATGGCTTTGCCGTTAAGAAGGGTGCTAACGCTGCTTTGTTGGCTGCCTTTGACAAGGGCTTTGCTGCCATCAAGAAGGATGGTACTTACGACAAGATCGTCAACAAGTACTTGGATGCGAAGGCATCAACCTTTACTGGTTCAGCTTCTGACAACAACTCTGTCTTTGGTATCTTGCGTTCAAACTCATCCGCTTTCTGGACAGGTTTGAAGGAAACACTTTATTTGACAATTGTTGGAATTATCCTGGCAACTATCTGGGGCTTGCTCTTGGGTGTCATGGGTGTGGCAAAGTCAAAGTTTTTGCGTGGCTTGTCAACAACGATTATCTATATCTTCCGTGGAATGCCAATGATGGTTTTGGCCTTCTTTATCTACATTGGTTTGCCTGGCGTGATTGGCGTGAAGATTCCTGCCTTTACAGCCGGTGTTTTGACACTGATTTTAAATGAAGGTGCTTATACAGGGGCCTTCGTTCGTGGTGGTTTCAACTCCGTTGACGGTGGTCAGATGGAAGCTGCCCGTTCATTGGGACTTTCTCATTCAAAGGCCATGCGTAAGGTTATTATTCCGCAAGGCTTGAAGTTAATGATTCCAAGTTTTATTAACCAATTTATTATTACCTTGAAGGACACGTCAATCTTGTCTGCTATTGGTATTTTGGAATTGACACAGACTGGTACATTGATTGTTACTCGGAATTCCCAGGGATTCCGTGTCTGGGCAATTATCGCTGTGATATACTTAATTGTAATTACGTTACTTACATGGTTGAGTAACTGGGTTGAAAAAAGGACACGAGCATGAGTGAAGAAAAGCAAGTGAAAGTACACGTAGACAAGGTTAACAAGTCATATGGCGATAACCACGTTTTGCGTGACATCTCTTTGGACGTGATGGCCAACGAAGTTGTTGTAATGATTGGGCCTTCTGGTTCAGGAAAGTCAACCTTCTTGCGGATGTTAAATCAGTTGGAAATGCCAAACTCTGGTTTGGTTGAAGTTGATGGTTACGACATCTCTGATCCAAAGACTGATATTAATAAGGTTCGCGAAAACATCGGAATGGTGTTCCAGAACTTTAACCTCTTTAACAACTACACTGTTTTGCAAAACATTACTTTGGCACCTGTTCAATTGGGTAAGATGACAAAGGAAGAAGCAGATAAGCGTGGTAAGGAATTGTTAGCAACTGTTGGTTTGTCAGATAAGGCTGACAAATCAGTGAACTCATTGTCAGGTGGACAAAAGCAACGTGTTGCCATTGCCCGTGCCTTGGCAATGGACCCAGACATCATGCTCTTTGATGAACCAACATCAGCCTTGGATCCAGAAATGGTTGGCGATGTTTTGGATGTGATGAAGGATTTGGCTAAGTCAGGAATGACGATGATTATCGTTACCCATGAAATGGGCTTTGCCAAGCAAGTGGCTGACCGGGTTGTCTTCTTCGAATCTGGTAAGATTCAAGAATCTGGTACGCCTGAAGAAGTGTTTAATGCACCAAAGAACGAGCGTTTGCAAACCTTCTTGTCAAAGGTGATGCAAGCCTAAGGTCAATCGGTCGCTTAACACGAAAAGATAGGAAGAATGAATACAATGGTCAACCAACGAGTAAAGCCGATTTTGGTGGCGTTCACGCTTTTCTTGGGGCTTTTTGCCTTTGGAACGAAGGCAAGTGCTGCTGAACCTAATTATGTCATCTCAACGGATGCAACTTATGCACCCTTTGATTTCCAAGACAAAAATAATGAGTACGTCGGTATTGACCAAGATATTTTGAAGGAAGTGGCGAAAAGAAACCACTTCACCTACACATTGAAGCCAATGTCCTTTAATGCCGCTGCTCAAATGGTTGCTAACGGCCAGGCAGATGGAATTATTGCGGGAATGGCCATCACGGATGAACGAAAGCAAGTCTATGATGTTTCGGATTCATACTATAAGACTGGTGTTGCTTGGATTACCAAGAAGGGCTCCAAGATTAAGTCATTATCCGAATTGAAAGGGAAGACAGTTGCCTTGAAGTCTGGGACGGCTGCCTCAAACTACGGCTTGTCCTTGCAAAAGAAGTACGGTTTTAAGGTTAAGTATTTCAACGATACGGACACAATGTACAACGATGTTGTCAACGGTAACAGTGCTGCTACCTTTGAAGATATGCCTGTTATCCAGTATGCCATTAAAAACGGCCTAGATTTGGAAGTTAAGAATCCAAATAACCCTGGTAACGCCGGTGGCTACGGCTTCTTCGTTAAGAAGGGGCAAAACCCACAGTTGATTGCTGATTTTAACAAGACCTTGAAGGAAATGAAGGCCGATGGTTCTTATCAAAAGATTGTTGATAAGTATTTGAAATCAGACCAGAAAAACTTTACGGGTTCATCTGCTGATAATAACTCTACTTGGGGTATCTTGCGTTCAAACAAGAAGGCATTCTTCGACGGCTTGGTTCAAACAATCGAGTTGACCGTCGCTGGTATTATCCTCGCTTCTCTTTGGGGCATGGTCCTTGGTTTGATGGGTGTGGCTAAGTCAAAGTTCTTGCGTGGGTTATCCACAACGATTATCTACGCCTTCCGTGGTTTGCCACTGATGGTCTTGGCCTTCTTCATTTATATTGGTTTGCCAGGTGTTATCGGAACGAAGATTCCTGCCTTTACGGCCGGCTTGTTGACGCTGATTTTGAATGAGGGTGCTTATACCGGGGCCTTTGTTCGCGGTGGTTTTGAAGCCGTTGACCGAGGACAGATGGAAGCTGCTCGTTCATTGGGATTGCCTTACGGTAAGGCAATGTCTAAGGTCGTGGTGCCACAAGGTTTGAAGATTATGGTGCCATCGTTTGTTAACCAGTTCATCATTACTTTGAAGGACACGTCAATCTTGTCTGCCATCGGAATTTTGGAACTGACACAAACGGGAACATTGATTGTTGCTCGTAACTCACAAGGATTCCGTGTTTGGGCCATTATCGGTTTGATTTACATGATTGTGATTACGCTGTTGACTTGGTTCTCGAACTGGTTAAAGAAGCGTTTAGATTAATTAAAAATGATTTTAAAGGGCTCTCTCGTCTAACTGACTGAGAGGCCCTTTTTATGTTACTTGCGATTAATTCATCCAATCAATACTGCTGTGCCAATTTGGCTAATCGAAGCGAAAATTACCGGTGTCCGGCCTGCAAAAAGCCTGTGGTGCTTCGTCACGGTCAACAAAATGTGGCCCACTTTGCTCACCAGGTGCAGGCGGGCTGCCACTCTTTTACGGAGGGCGAAACAATCGATCATCTCTTGGGTAAGATGGCACTCTATCGGTATTTTGCAAAAGACTATCAGGTAGTGGTCGAACCAGTTTTAAGTCAAATTAGTCAGCGCCCGGATCTATTGGTTAAACGCCCGCGAGGGACAGATTTGGCAATTGAATACCAGTGTTCATCAATTGGTCGAAAACGGTTGCAGGAGCGCAATCAAGGCCTGGAAAGTCTGGGATTAGAGGTGCTATGGGTTTTGGGGCCTGCCTATTATCACCGGCGCTTATCGGGCGAATTAACTTGTCGGTTTCTTTATTGCGGCCGACTATTTTTTTATGTGCCCAAGCAGAAACGCTTTGATACCCGGTTTAATTTTTCTAAAACGGACTTTCATAAACTACAGTATGAAAGCCAGACTGGTTTTGGGGCCGTCTTGTCCAGCGTGGCTAATGGTACTGATAATGACGAGCGAGTAGGGAGGCAGTTAACCGGCCAACCAATCGTTAATCAGACAAGGTTGACCTGATTAACTATCTTTATGAACGGGGACATCGGCTCGATCAACTGCCAGATTGGTGTTTACTGGGACAAGCTTTTGGCCTAGCAGTCCCCAATTGGCACTTTCGGTTGGTTCTTGTCTTGTTGTTGGAAAGAGTTGGACTTAATCATTGGATCTTTGAGGAAAGGCTTAGTGCCCGGTTAAGGCAGTATTTTTACCCCAGTTTTCAAGACCACGAGAAAATTTTGAAAGCGACGTATGCTGATTTGGCAGCGAGCGGCGTCATCTGCTTACAGGACAACAAAATTTTAGTGATAAAGCTCCTGCAATTTGTCGCAGATTAAGATTGCTATGTTAAAATGAGTAAAATATCAGAAAAGGGGGGCCTGAAGCAAGCCAATGCCTTGGGCAACAACTATATGGGACAAATCACACGACAAGAAGTGCCAACGGAACTGACTTGGGATTTAACCACGGTCTTTGCAGATGACCAGGCCTTTGAAGAAGCGGTTGCCGCTTTGAAGGCTAGCCTGGCCGACTTGGACCAGTATGTCGGTCACCTTGGTGATTCTGCCCAGACCCTGTTGGCCGGTTTGGAAACGGACCTCCAAATCGAACGGTCATTTGAAAAGATTTACGTTTACGCCAATCAAAAATATGATGAAGACACGGCGAATAACCACTATGCTGGTGTTTATGCTCAAGCTCAGGACCTTTTGGCCGCTGTGAGCCAAGCAACTGCTTTCTTCCAACCGGAAGTTTTGGCGATTGATGAAAAGACTCTAGCCACTTATCTCGAAGATCAAGCACTGGTGCCTTACCGTCATTTCTTTGATGTTTTGCTTTCAGAAAAGGCCCACACACTGCCTGCCGACCAAGAGGCCTTGCTAGCGGGTGCTTCAACTGTTTTGTCATCGGCTGAACAAACCTTCTCGGCCCTCGACAATGCTGATATGGATTTTGGTGATGTAGTGACGGAAAACGGTGAAGTTGAAGAATTGACGAACGGACTCTATGGCGTGATGTTGCGGTCTAAGAACCAGCCAACGCGTCAACAGGCTTTCACGACCCTTTATGATGCTTATATGGTGTTAAAGAATACCTTTGCTTCTACCTTGTCTTCAACAGTTAAGAAGCACAACTTCTTGGCGAAGACACGCCACTATCAGTCTGCTAAGGAAGCAGCCGTGCTGTCAAATCAGATTCCAACGGCCGTTTATGATACCTTGACGGACCGTGTTGAAAAGAACCTACCACTCTTGCACCGCTACGTTTCATTACGCAAGGAAGTCTTGGGCTTGGAAGAAGTTCATTCATACGATTTGTATGTGTCTTTGACAGATGATGTGGACTTGCCTGTTACCTATGAAGATGCCAAGGCAATTGCCTTAAAGGCATTAGCACCATTGGGCGAGGATTATCTGGAAGTGGTCAAGAAGGCCTTTGCCGAGCGCTGGATTGACGTTGTTGAAAACAAGGGAAAGCGGTCAGGGGCCTACTCTGGTGGGGCATACGATACCAACCCTTATATCTTGCTGAATTGGCAGGATACATTGGATAACGTCTATACTTTGGTCCACGAAATGGGTCATACCGTTCATTCTTATTTGACTCGTCACAACCAGCCATACCACTACGGCGATTATCCAATCTTTTTGGCTGAAATAGCTTCAACAACTAACGAAGCCCTCTTGACGGATTACCTTTTGAAGACCTATGATGACCCTAAGGTCCAAGCTTACGTTTTGAACCAATACTTAGACGGCTTTAAGGGGACGGTCTTCCGTCAAACGGAATTTGCTGACTTTGAAGCTTGGATTCATGACCAGGACGCTGCGGGTCAACCGTTGACAGCCGAAGCCATGGCTGCTTACTATGGCGATTTGGATTCAAAGTTCTATGGTCCTGATTTGACCAAGGACCCAGAAATCGCTTACGAATGGTCACGAATTCCACACTTCTACTACAATTTCTACGTTTACCAGTACGCGACTGGTGAAGCGGCTGCCACAACGCTGGCCCAAAACATTTTGGAAAAGGGTGAGGCAGAACGCTATAAGGACTATTTGAAGGCCGGTAACTCAGCGAGTCCATTAGAAGTCATCGCCAAAGCTGGCGTTGATATGACAGAAGGTGCATACTTAGACCAAGCCTTTGCCGTCTTTGAAGACCGGTTAAATCAGCTAGAAGCATTACTTGGTCAGGCAAAGTAAGAAGGGAGTTTCGATAATCATGGCGAAAGTTTTAGTATTTGATGGGATTGATGAAAACGCTCTTGCTCCATTGAAGCGAGCAGGATTGGAGATCGTCTCAAACCCACAGGCAACATCAGAGGATTTTGCAAGTGATGATGAGGTTATTGGTATCATCTTGATGATGTATCCAGTTGACGGAGCAGTCATGGACCGCTTCCCAAACCTAAAGATCATTGCTCGTCATGGTGTTGGCTATGACAACGTTGACCTGCAAGCTGCTAGTGAACGTGGCATTGCTGTGACCAACACGCCTGGTGCGAATGCCGGTGCGGTAGCTGAAACAGCGATTACGTTGATGTTGATGGCTGGCCGTTTGTTTGAAACCAGCCACGACGCCATTACGGACAAGAAGGCAGCCGACTACATGGTTGGCAAGAGTGGCCAGCAAGTTTCAGGCAAGATTGTTGGGATTATCGGCTTTGGCCATATCGGACAAGAAATTGCCAAATTATTGACCGGCTTTGGTGTACACGTCTTGGCCTATGCGCGTCGTGACCGTGATGTTCCCAATGGCCGAATGGCTGACCTTGATGAAATCTTCCAACAGGCTGATTTCGTTGTTTCAGCATTGCCAGCAACGCCAAGCACGACTGGCTTGATTGATCAAAAGGCTTTTGACAAGATGAAGCCAAGTACAGTGGTGGTCAATGTTGGCCGCGGCCCAGTGATTGATGAAGCAGCCATGATTGCTAGCTTGAAGTCTGGTAAGATTGCTGCTGCAGGTCTGGATGTGGTTGACCAAGAGCCAATTAGTCCGGATAACGAACTGTTGTCCTTGCCAAATGCCTTTGTTTTGCCACACGTGGCAGCGCACTCAAAGGAAGCAGACTTTGAAGTGGCCAAGACGGCCGCTAAGAATGTCTTAGCAGTTTTCGAGGGTAAGCCTGCCGAAGACCAAGTTAACGATTAGATCAATAGGAATTTTTTAAAACCGTCGAGCTAAAAACAGGCTAGGCGGTTTTCCTGATTTTTGTTATACTAGAGTTACGATGAAGGACCTAGTAGGGGTCAGCCAGTAGTAAAGCGAACGGTGTCTAGTGCAAGACCGTCTGCTGGTGCCTCGAATTTCAGTCTGGAGACTTTGGCCTAACAGTCAACGGTAAGCCGCCGATACCGGCCAAGAGTGCTGGCCTTTTGGTCAGAAACTGGGTGGTACCGCGGAAGTTCTCTTACGTCCCTTATGTTGTGTGAACAACATAGGGGACTTTTTTATTGGGAAAAAGAGGAAGATGAATGACATTAATTGATGAATTACAGGCAATCGCCAAGCAAGCTGAGGCTGATTTGGCAGCAAAAGGAGCCGACTTGGAACAAGTCCGGGTGGCTTACCTTGGTAAAAAGGGAAAAATCACGACGGTTTTGAAGTCGATGAAGGACCTTTCAATCGATGAAAAGAAAGCTGTCGGCCAGGTGGGAAATCAGGTCCGCCAACAAATCCAAGATAGCTTAGCAGCCATGAAGGCCGTTCAAGAAAAGGCGGCAATGGACGCCAAGTTACAGGCGGAAACACTTGATGTGACCCTGCCGGGAACAAAGCCCAAGTTGGGTAACCGTCATGTGTTGCAACAAATCATGGATGAAATCGAAAGCCATTTCTTGGGACTGGGCTATCAAGTGATTGATGACCCGATTGACTCACCTGAAGTGGAAACAGATGAATACAACTTTGAGCGGGAAAACCTGCCAAAGGATCACCCAGCCCGTGATATGCAGGATACTTTTTATGTGACGCCGGAAATTTTGCTACGGACGCAGACGTCACCCGTTCAATCACGCGCTTTGGAGAAGCATGACTTTTCTAAGGGACCATTGAAGATGATTGCACCGGGTAAGGTTTACCGCCGTGACACCGATGATGCGACACACTCACACCAATTCCACCAAGTGGAAGGTTTGGTTGTTGGTAAGAACATTACCATGGCTGATTTGAAGGGAACATTATTGTCAATCATGCAGGAGCTTTTCGGTAAAAAGCACCAAATTCGCCTGCGCCCATCTTACTTCCCATTTACGGAACCTTCCGTCGAAGTTGACGTTTCTTGGAACGAAGTGACGGAAGACACCAAGCCGGAAGATATCCGTTGGATTGAAGTTTTGGGAGCGGGGATGACCCATCCAAACGTTTTGAAGATGGATGGCGTTGATCCAGAAGAATACTCAGCCTTTGCCTTTGGTTTGGGTCCTGATCGTTTTGCCATGCTGAAGTATGGCGTGGAAGACATTCGTCAATTCTACTTAAACGATGTCCGGTTCTTGGATCAATTTAATAAGCGGGGGAACTAATCATGAAGACCAACTTAAAATGGTTAAACGAATACTTACAGCCGGGGCTTGATTTAAGCGAGCAGGCTGTCTTGGATTTGGCACAGCAAATTGAATTGACCAGTGTGGAATTGGAATCTGTTGGAACGGCTGCTGCCAAGCAGTCTGGTTTGGTGGTTGTCCGAGTTGACTCGGTTGTGCCCCATCCAGATTCTGATCACATGGTGATCACACAGGTTTTTGATGGTAAAGAGACCATCCAGGTTGTGACTGGTGCACCAAATGTGGCCGAAGGCCAGTTAGTTGTCTTGGCTCGTGTTGGCGCTCAGATTGTCGACCGTGAAAGTGGTGACTTGGTGACCATCAAGGAGGCCCAACTTCGTGGGGAAATCTCTTATGGGATGTTGGTTGCCTTGCAAGAAATTGGCTTGGCTGATTCTGTGGCACCACAGGACTTTGAGGAAGGTATTCATGTCTTCACAGAAGAAGATGATGTTAAGCCCGGGGATGATGCACTCGCAGTCTTGGGCCTGAAAGATCCGATGATTGATACTGATTTGACCCCTAACCGGGCTGATCTTTTGTCAATGCGGGGGATGGCCTATGAATTGGCTGCCATGACTGACCAAAAGGTGATGCTGCCACAGACAACTGTTTTGAGCGATCAATCAGAGTCAAATGCGGTGGTGACGGTTGCCGGAAACGAAGATTTGGCAACTGGATATGCAGTTCGTGTCTTGGGCCAAGTTAAAAACGATTCATCACCGCTCTGGTTGCAAAGCCGTCTATGGAATGCAGGCTTCAAGCCAGAAAACAAAATTGTTGATTTAGCCAACTATTGGCTCCTACTGACGGGACAACCTTTGCACGTCTATGACTTGGATAAATTAGCCACGATGCAGCTGGAAGTTCGTTTGGCAAAAGAGGGTGAAAAGTTGCCCCAGGGTGAAGAAGAGGCAATGGCCCTCCGTGCTGACCAGGATATTGTGGTTGCAGCTGGTGATCAAATTTTGTCTTTGGCAGGAATTGCCACGAACCCAGCAGTTGCTGTGACGGCTGATACGACGAAGGTCATTGTTGAAGCTGGACAGTTTAACCCAAGCTTCTTGCGGCAAAGTGCTCGCCGCCATACGTTGCGGTCAGAGTCGTCATTCCGTTTTGAACGCGGAATTGACTTGGATCAAACTCTCGAAGTTCTTGATCAAGTGGCTGCCGAAATGGCCATGTTGACGAAGGGCAAGATTGTTGTTGGTTTGAGCAAGTTTGGCTTTGCTTACCGAGCACCGGAAACGATTGCTATCAGTCGCGATCGTATTAATCAGATTCTGGGGACTGATTTGTCAGTGGCCACAATTTCTGCTATTTTCACTCGTTTGGCTTTGCCAATCGATGAAAAAGATGGTCAGTACTTAGTGACTATTCCTGGTCGTCGGACGGATTTGACCATCCCAGCCGATTTGATTGAAGAGGTGGGCCGTCTTTACGGTTATGACAACTTGCCAACTGCCCTAGTTGAAGGACAGAGCACGCCGGGTGATTTGACACCACGGCAAAAGAAAATTCGTGCTAGTCGAGAAATTATGGAAAGCCTTGGATTTGACCAGGCCATTTCCTATGCCCTGACAACTCCTGAAAAGGCAACTGCCTTCAATTTGGACCAGAACCGTAACGTGGTGGCCTTGGATTATCCAATGTCATCAGATCGGACCACTATTCGACAGAACCTTTTGTCCGGTCTGTTGGATGATGTTTCCTATAACGTTGCCCGGTCTGTTAAGGACCTTGCCTTATATGAGCAGGGACGAATTTTCTTGGCCCAAGGCGAGAATGTTCAACCGGAAGAACGTGAACATCTAGCCGGCGTTTTGGTTGGTAATGTTGCTGAATCAAGCTGGCAAACGGGTGAAAAAGATGAAGTTGCTGATTTCTACGATATCAAGGGACGCTTAGAGGCATATTTGCAGACGATTGGTCTTGATTCAAGTGCAGTGCGCTTTGAGCAAAGTGCACAACACGAAGCCATGCACCCGGGACAGACAGCGGATGTTTATCTTGGCTCGACTTACCTTGGCTTTGTTGGTCAAATTCATCCGGCCGTTTTGGCGAATACTAAGTTGCCTGCAGCCTTTGCCTTTGAGATTGATCTAGAAGTGGTCATCGATCATTCACAGGCACCAGTTGCTTATCAACCTGTTTCAAAGTACCCACAAATCAGTCGTGATTTGGCCGTCTTAGTTGATGACAGTTTGGACCAACAACAGGTGTTTGATATGATTAAAGCCAATGGGGGGGATTACCTTCAAAATGTGACTTTCTTTGACCTTTACACGGGCCGGGGATTACCAGCTGGTAAGAAGTCATTGGCTTATCAGTTGACTTATCAAGATAAGACTGATACTTTAGTTGAATCAGTTGTCACGGATGCCTTTGAAAAGATGACGACAACTTTAACGGCAGAATTAGGTGCGGAAATCCGCTGATTTGGATTGTCTTGTTGTAACAAAAACGATATAATTAGGGTAAAACCACAAGCAAGTAGGACAGCCCTTATGGCAAAAATTATTATTAACGGTGGCCACAAGATTTCAGGTACGGTGACCATTGGCGGAGCCAAGAACTCGACGGTTGCATTAATTCCAGCCGCAATTCTGGCTGACACGCCAGTCAACTTTGACAATGTTCCACAAATTTTAGATGTTAAAAACTTACAGTATATTCTCGCTGCGATGAACGTTCGTTCTAATTTCGCAAACGGTGACCTTTCGATTGATCCAACCACGATTACGGAATCCGAATTGCCTTCAACAGCCATTAAATCATTGCGCGCCTCTTATTACTTCATGGGGGCGTTGCTTGGTCGCTTTGGTCGAGCAACGGTAACTTTCCCTGGTGGTGATAACCTCGGATCACGACCAATTGACCAGCATATCAAGGGCTTTGAAGCTTTGGGTGCAACGGTGACTGAAGTCGGTGATATTATTACCCTTGACGCAACTGCCCATGGTTTAACTGGTGCACGTGTGACTCTTGATACGGTTTCTGTTGGGGCCACCATCAATATTATCTTGGCTGCCGTAAGGGCCAAGGGGCAGACGATTATCGAAAACGTCGCCAAGGAACCAGAAATCATTGATATTGCGACCTTCTTGAACAACATGGGGGCCAATATTCGCGGTGCTGGAACCGACACAATTCGTATTACTGGTGTTGACCGTTTGGAAGCACGCAATACCCACACAGTGATTCCTGACCGAATTGAGGCGGGAACGTACATGGCGATGGCCGCTGCCTTTGGTGATGGCGTAACCATCAAAAACGTCATTCCAGAACACTTGGAGTCATACACTTCAAAGTTGTTGGAAATGGGCGTTGATATGCAAATCGGTGAGGACTCCGTCTTTATCGGGCCAAGCCATGATTTGAAGCCGGTTGCCATTAAGACGATGCCGTATCCAGGTTTTGCCACCGATTTACAACAACCAATCACACCACTCTTGTTTTTAGCCGAAGGTGAAAGCACGATTACTGAAACCATTTATCCAATGCGCAATAAGCATATTGCTGAATTGCGACGGATGGGTGCAGAATTATCATCATTGAACCCAGGTGAAATTAGGGTTAACCATTCCGAGCGTTTGGTTGGCGCAACTGTGGAAGCGGCAGAGATTCGTGCAGGAGCCGCTTTGGTGATTGCCGGTATTATGGCCGACGGCCAAACCGTGATTGAAAACGCCACACATATTTTGCGCGGTTACGACCGCTTAGCTGATAAATTAGCTTCGCTGGGCGTCGATTTAAAAATCGAAGGTGTTGATTTAATCAACTTGATGCCTTAACCTTGCATGGATAATATCCCTGTGATAGAATAGTTAAGTTAATAACTGACTCTGATTTAATAAAATCAGGGCGCTAAGGAGATACTCATGAAAAAAGAAATCCATCCAGATTACCGTCCAGTTGTCTTTATTGATGCCGCAACTGGTAAGAAGTTCTTGTCAGCATCTGTTGTTGCAACTGACACAACTACTGATTTTGAAGGTCAAGAATATCCATCAGTACGTATGGAAATCACTTCAGATTCACACCCATTCTACACTGGTAAGCAGAAGTTTACTCAAGCTGATGGTGCGGTTGACAAGTTTAACAAGAAGTTTGCTAACTTCGGCTTCAAGAACAACGACTAAGTTGTTTTATAAAAACGCTCACCTCGGTGGGCGTTTTTTCTTGGCTTGTGGAAAAAGAATTTGTTTGCAGTGAGTTATCACCAAGCAAAGTGCTGGAGGCATGATGGCAAAGACAATCGTACCTGTTAAATTACATGAAAAATTGGCGGTCACTATCAAGGAGATTCGCCAAAATGGGATGGGCATGGCCTTTTTAGAGGGTCGGCCAGATTATCCGATTTATTTAGCTGATGCCATGCTTGGTGAAGAAGTTGAAATTGACATTATCCAAGTGGATAAGTATTCCGCCTACGGAAAAATTTTGACCTGGGTCAAAGAGAGTACTGGGCGTAAAAATCAAAACCGCCAATATTTGATTGAGGCCGGTACGGCGCCCTTGGTTAACTGGGCTTATGCAAATCAGAAAGAATTTAAGCAACAAATTGTGGAAAAAAACTTTTACGATGCTGGTCTAGAGGTAACCGTTGTTAATCCGATTACGATGGACACAACGCCAACTTATTACCGGAACAAAACGGTTGTTCCCCTTAAGTGGCAGGATGGCCAGCTTTTGTCCGGCTTTTATCAACGAGGTAGTCATCATTTGGTACCGATGGAAGACTACTATGTTAATGATGCCCGGGTAGACGAAGTGATTGTCATTGTTCGTGAGATTCTTGCTAAACGGGGTGTATCTGCCTATGATCCGGACCAAGAAGAAGGAGCAATTCGCTATGTGATGGTGCGCCGGGGTTATTATAGCCAGCAGTTAATGGTGGTTTTGGTGACCAACGAGAAAAATTTGCCAGATGAGGCAGGCCTCGTGGCTGACATCGTGGAAGCTTTGCCTGATTTGACATCCTTAATTTTGAATTTTGCACCAAAAAAAGATTATGTCCAATTAAGTGCCAATAACCGCGTGCTCTTTGGTCAAGCGACCATTGAGGACACATTGCTCGGCAAAAAGTTCTTGATCGGCCCAAATTCCTTCTACCAGGTTAATCCGGTCATGACGGAAAAGCTGTATCAAAAGGCAGCCGACTTGGCTGATTTAAAGCCGACGGATGTTGTCGTTGATGCCTATGCAGGAATTGGGACAATCGGGATTTCAGTTGCTGACCGCGTCAAGGAAGTGATTGGTGTTGAGGTTGTTCCCGGGGCAGTCATGGATGCCAAGAAGAATTTAGCATTAAATCAGATTGACAATGCCAGCTATATTGAGCGCGATGCGCCTGATCAGTTTGAGGATTGGCAAAAACAAGGGATTCAACCAGATGTTGTCTTTGTCGACCCACCACGCCGGGGCTTGACGCCGAAGTTAATTGAAAAGACAGCTGAAATGGGCCCTGACCGCGTGGTTTACGTTTCGTGTAATCCCGTGACGGCTGCTCGTGATGTTGCCCTGTTTAAGGATCTGAGTTATGAGGTAAAAGGACCGGTTGTTCCGGTGGATCAATTCCCTCAGACTGCTCATATCGAGACGATTACCGTCTTACAAAAGCGCGAAGACTAAGTGCTATAAGTGTTATTGAAATCGGGTGCTGGTCATTTAAAGGCGTTAAAATTAAGTGCTATTGAAATCAGCTGCTGGTCATTTAAAGGCGTTAAAATTAAGTGCTATTGAAATCAGCTGCTAGTCGTTTAAAAAGCAACAAGATTAAGTGCCACCTAAATTTTTACTAAGTAAGGAAATCAATTGCTATGAATCTTTCGTTACAAACAATTGCACAAGCAACTAAAGGAAGTCTGCATGGACCAGCCGAACAGACTGTGACGGGTGTCGCCTTCGATTCTCGCCAGGTGAAAGCCGGTGACCTGTTTGTCGCCTTAGTTGGTGACAAAGATGGTCATGATTATATTGATCAGGCACTCAAAAACGGTGCCACCGGGGTTCTAGCACAGACACAACATGTTATCGATGGGGCCGTACCAGCGGTGGTTGTTGATGATACTTTAGCGGGCCTGCAGGAATTAGCGAAATTTTACCTGCAAACAATTCAGCCAAAGGTCGTTGCCATTACCGGTTCGAACGGCAAAACGACAACCAAGGATATGGTTGCCGCGATTTTGGCCACGAAGTATCAGACATTTAAGACCCCAGCCAATTTTAATAATGAAATTGGCCTGCCGGTCACCATTCTGACGATGCCAGCGACAACTGAGGTCTTGGTCTTGGAGATGGGCATGGACCGTCCGGGTCAGCTGACGGCTTTGTCAACGCTGGCGCAACCTGACTTGGTCGTTATTACCATGATTGGTGAGGCCCATCTTGAATTCTTTAAGACACGAACCAACATTGCCAAGGCCAAGTTGGAAATTATTGCTGGTCTGAAGCCAGGTGGGGAGTTGTTAATTCCAAAAGATGAACCACTCTTGCAGGATGCCGAGGGTTTGCCAGCCAATACGGTTAGTTTTGGACCGGAACCAAAGGACTGTGTTGAAACGCTGCAGGAAACAAAATTTAGCGATCAGGGTCAAGAATTTGCAATTCCGCTCCTGGGCCGTTATAATGTTAGGAATGCCTTGGCGGCAATTCGTGTTGGCCAAGCTTTCGATTTGGACCTCCAAACGATTGCTTCAGCCTTTAAAAATTTTGCGTTAACGAAAAACCGCACCCAGTTGCTGACGGCAGCTAATGGGGCAATGGTCATTTCGGATGTTTATAACGCCAACCCAACGGCGACCAAGGAAGTTTTGGCGGCGTTGGCAAAGGATCATACTGAAAATTTGGTCTTAGTTCTCGGCGATATGCTTGAACTTGGTGAAGCGGCACCGGCTCTTCACGCTAGCTTAAAGGAAGCTGTTTTGCAGGCACAACCAAAGGCGGTTTACCTAGTCGGTCCTTTGATGGTGGAAAACCTAGGAACAGTTTTGAAAGAAACGTTGCCATCTGATCAGGTTCACTTATATCAAACTGACCAGTTAGAAGCACTCGTGACTGATTTGACAAAAGACCTTGATTCAAATGATTGTGTCTTCTTGAAGGCCAGTCACGGCATCCACTTGGAGAAAGTTGTAGACCATTTGGTCACTGATCAAGGCAAGCAGGGAGGTGTCCATGCTTAAACGGGTCGATCTTTTCCCAGAAAAAGTAAAATCCCTATGGTTTAGGGACCATTGGCTGGCTTTGTCAACTATTACCTTGATTATTCTTTTTATTGGGGGAGCAATTGGCTTAGCAAAGTTAACCAAAGCTAGTCCACAAGCAATTTTGCCTGAACAAAAAATATTTTCGGCTGATAATGTCAAGAATTTAAAAAAGGACCTTAGTCCGCAGAATCAGACTGCTGAAGCAATTGATCAAAAATTAAAGAGTGAAAATTTCACCGGAACAGCCCTAGTCATCAAGGATGGCAAAATCATTTTGAACCAGGGTTATGGCTTTGCTAATTATAGTAAGCAGGTGCACAATAATGCCCAAACGGTTTATCATATTGCGTCTTCTGCTAAATTTTTGACAGCTGTTTTAGTCGGTCAGGCAATTTCTGAAAAGAAGCTTTCCCATGATGACCATCTCAGCCAGTTTTATCCAAACATTGCTAATGCTGATCAAATCTCGATCCGAGATTTGTTGACGATGACCTCTTCTTTGCAGCAAAAGTTGCAACCAACGACTTTTACGTCTGATCAAGATAACGCTCAATTCTCGGCTGATAATACGGAGAATACCGGAGCGGCCATTGGTTCTGGGGCTGGTTGGTCTTATCAGCCAGTTAATTACCGGTTATTGGCTGGTATTTTAATGAAGATTTCGGGTCAGTCCTTTGACAAAATGGTTAAAGACTACTATAACAAGCAGTACAAGCTCGGCATTGACGATTATGTACAGTTTGCAGAGGATAATCAGGCTGCCTTGGGTTATCAAAAAGATACTACTAGCCCAACTGGTGTCACCAAGGTTGAAAATGAGCGAGAAACTGGAACAGGAAACCTCGCGATGTCCGCTGGTATGCTTTATCGAGCCTATTGGCTCTTCTTCCATGGTGATTTCTTTCATAACCCAATGGAGCTCTTGGTTCAGCATTTGCCGGCCCACTATGTCTCTGGTCTTTATCGTTATGGCAACGTTTATACCTCTCATGGGATTTTTAACGGTTTTGAGCCATCCGTTGTTTTGGGCAAGAATAGCCAAGATGCTGTGATTCTATTGGCAAATCAGTACTACCATGGCCACAGTTTTGAGGGTCTCTCACGTGACCTATATGAGAAGCTAACAGGAACGAAGGTTCCTTCCTAAACACTAGTCAGCCCAGCTAGACTATAAACTGCTTGGCGTATTTTTGACGTGCTGGTGGCACGTTATGATGGAAACGACTCAGCGATGAGTCAGGGCGCGCTGAACTAGTGCGCAAAAAGGAGATAATTTTGAAGTTTAATGAACTCGGCTTGTCACAAGCCATTTTGCAGTCAATCGAAGCCCATGGCTACGTTGAAGCAACCCCCATCCAAGAAAAGACAATTCCTTTGACCTTAGCAGGTAAGGATGTTATCGGCCAGGCCCAAACAGGAACTGGTAAGACAGCCGCTTTTGGTTTGCCAATCTTGGAAAACATCGACTTGAATGACCAAAACATCCAAGCTGTTATCATCTCACCTACACGAGAATTAGCAATCCAAACTGCCGAAGAATTGAAGAAGCTTGGTTCTGACAAATCAGTTAACGTCCAAGTTGTCTTCGGTGGTGCCGATATCCGCCCACAAATTAAGGGCTTGAAGTCACACCCACAAATTTTAGTTGGAACTCCTGGTCGTTTGTTAGACCATATTAACCGTAAAACTGCCAAGCTTGGCGGTGTTAAGACATTGGTTTTAGATGAAGCCGATGAAATGTTAAACATGGGCTTCTTGGATGACATTGAAGCCATCATCGCTCAGGTGCCTGACCACCGTCAGACACTGTTGTTCTCTGCAACAATGCCTGAAGCTATCAAGCGAATTGGGATGAAGTTTATGACGAATCCTGAATACATCCAAATCAAGGCCAAGCAATTGACGACTGATTTGGTTGACCAATACTTCATTCGCGTTCGTCACGAAGAAAAGTTTGATGCCTTGACTCGAACAATCGATATCCAAGAACCATTCTTGGGCATTGTCTTTGGCCGGACAAAGCGTCGAGTTGAAGAATTGGCTCGTGGTTTGGAAGCTCGTGGTTACCGTGCCGCTGGTTTGCACGGTGATTTGACGCAACAAATGCGTTCACGTGTCTTGGACCAATTTAAGGCCCATGAAATCAATCTTTTGGTTGCGACCGATGTTGCGGCCCGTGGTTTGGATGTTAAGGACGTGAGTCACGTTTATAACTTCGATATTCCACAAGATCCAGAATCATATGTTCACCGTATCGGTCGTACTGGTCGTGCCGGTGCTGAAGGTGTTTCAGTAACCTTAGTTGCACCAAACGAAATGGATTACTTGCGTGCCGTTGAAGAATTGACGAAGAAGCGCATGACGCCATTGCAACCAGCAACTTTGAAGGAAGCTCGGATTGGTCGGATTAATGGTGCCATTGATACCGCAGCCGTAACCATTAAGGGCTTGAACCCAGCTGAATTGCAAGATCAAGTTAACCAAATGACGTCACAATTCACAGCCGAACAATTGGCCGCCGGTTTGTTGGCTGCCGTGGCTGGCTTGGATAAGCAAAACGCACCAGTTGTTTTGTCACGCGAACGTCCTTTGCCTCGTCGCAAGGGTGGTTCATCATCACGTCGTGGTGGTTACCGTGGTGGCAACCGTCGTTCAAATGGTAACGGTGGTGGCAACCGAGGTAATGGCGGCGGTCGTCGTAATGGTAATGGTGGCGGCTACCGTGGTGGTAACCGTTCACATTCCGAAAATCGCGATAACCGTGGTGGACACCAAGGTGGTGGCAACCGTCGTCGCCGTGACTTTACCGTCCGCGAAAAAGGCTAAATTAGATACACTACAAATTGAGCGGATTGGTCGCTTAAAAAAGTGTAAAACCGTCTGTAATCAGGCGGTTTTTTTGTCCCTATCTCGTTATAATGAGTGTTAGAACTATAGTTGGGAGAACCGTTAGTGAAGAGAATTGAAGAGGCCTTAGCCTATATTCACGGTCGGCCAAGGGCTGGCAAAAAAGATAGCTTCGCCCGTTTAGACGCCTTGATGACGGTTTTGGGTCATCCCGAAGACCGTCTGGAAGAAACCATCCATATTACTGGAACCAATGGGAAGGGGTCAGTAGCGACCATGGTGACGGCGGTCGCTAAAGAAGCCGGCTTTCGTGTCGGAACTTTTACTTCGCCATTTATGACCGATTTTCGGGAACGTTTTCAAATCAATGGGGAATTAATCACACCGGCTGACCTGATTTTGTATACCAATAAGGTGAAGGAAGCAACCGACCGGGTGGAGCAGGCATCTTCTGGCCTGTTGACGCCAACCGAATTTGAAGTGGTGACGGCCATTATGTTTCTGTACTTTGCAGACCAAGACCTTGATTTGGCTGTAATTGAGGTAGGGATTGGTGGTCGCTTTGATTCTACCAATATTTTAAAGATGACCAAAGTTGCCGTGTTGACGACCGTGGCCTTGGACCACCAGGCAATGCTTGGCGACACCGTTGCTGCAATTGCTGGTCAAAAAGCCGGAATCATCAAGCCGGGATCAAAAACGGTGATTGGGCCTGGTGTCACAAATGAGGCCAAAAAAGTGATTGAAGCGCAGGCCAAAGCGGTTGGCAGTCCTGTTTTGATGGCACAGGTTGGGTCGTTTCATTCGGCTTTGTCTGGCAGCTTTCAAGCTGATAATACGGCGACCGCGGTGCTAGCGCTGAAGACTTGGCGTCCCAATTTGCAAGATGAGGTGATTCAAGCTGGTTTGAACCAGGCCTTTTTGGCCGGGCGCTTTGAACAAATTAAGCCAAAGATTTACTTAGATGGTGCCCATAACCAGGCTGGTATTCAGGCCTTACACCAGTCAATTAAGGAAAATTTGGCTGGCCCCGTGACAGTCATCATTGGCTCTTTGGCCGATAAAAATGTTGATTTAGCTTTCTTGGAACTTGAAAAAGACCCGCAGATTACGTTGGCCTTGGTGCCCTTTGAGGGTGTTGCCGGTCGCCCTGGCTTACAAAAAGACCAGGTGGACTTAGCAAATCAGGACCTGATTTGGTACGATTCATTGGACCAGGCCCTCAGTGAAAATCAGAATCAAACCGTTGTGATTACAGGGTCCTTGTACTTTATTAGTGATGTTAGGAGAGAATTATGCCAGAAAAAGTCTTAAGCCCTCGGCTCATTTTGAGTATTTTGGCAATTGCCTTACTTGGTTTTACGGATATTATGTTGGAGACGGCTTTGAACGTTTCCTTCCCAGCTTTGATGAAGCAATTGCATGTTGATTCAGCGACGGTTCAGTGGTTGACCTCCGGGGTCATCTTATTGACGTCGATGATTGTCATTATGTCGCCTTGGTTGAAGGCCCGCTTTAGTAACCGGTCTCAGTTTATGGTGGCCGGGGTAGTGTCATTGATTGGAATTTTCATTGATGCGACCTCCAACCAATTTGGTCTTATCCTTTTTGGTCGCCTCCTGCAAGGTGTTGGAGCCGGCGTTGGCTTGCCCCTCATGAACAACGTCGTTTTTGAACAGGTTCCCGACAATCGCCGTGGAACGATGATTGGTTTAGCCTCCTTAATTGTTTCTTTTTCGCCTGCCTTGGGCCCAGCCTTTGGTGGGTTCTTAACGGCCTACTATGGTTGGCACATGATTTTCTGGGTGGTTTTGCCAATCCAGCTCTTTGCCCTAATCGTTGGTTGGTTCACCATTCAGCAAATTGATCCGCTTAAGAAAGCCCGCTTTGATTTGATTGGCTGGTTATTGTTGTCTTGTTTCTTTGTTGGCGGCTTAATCACGGTTGATCGTTTGTCTGGTCACGGTCTGTTCAACATCTTGAGCTTAACTGCTTTAGCAGTGATGTTGGTTGGAATCTTCGGGTACTATTTCTATGCTCAAAAAGAAGAGGAACCACTGCTTTCACCAAAGATGTTTGCCCTGCCAATGTTTCGCCAGGCGGTCCTAGCGGCGGTCTTAATTCAGGTCGTTAACTTGACCTTTAACTATGCAATCCCAATGGGACTGCAGCTGGTTTTGAAGCAGAGTTCAAGCGTTGCTGGTTTGTCACTTTTCCCTGGTGCAATTGGTTTTGCGATCATGTCCATCATCTCTGGAAACTTGTATGACCGCTTTGGCCCTAAGTTGCCTAATGCGATTGGTCTAGGATTCATTGTTCTTGGCATGGTATGGATTGTCTTGGTACCATTTACCGTCTGGTCGATGACGATTGCGTTTGTGATTACCCAGTTGGGTGGTGGCTTCTGGTTTGGAAACAATATGACTAATGCCATTTCACACCTAGACCGAGTCTTTCATAGTGCTGGTAACTCGATTTTTTCAGCAGTTAATAATTATTCAGCCGCTGTTGGAATCGCCTTGGCTGCATCGATTATTTCCATTTTCCAAAAGGGTGCAACGAATTTGTCTGCTGCAACTTTGAATGGTATTCAGTGGACTTATCGCTTTGATGTGATTCTGATTGCTTTGGCCGTTTATCTGTCGTTGAAGGTCATGAAGGATGCTGGTGATGGTCCAATGGTCATTAAGGACTAAAGACTCTTTTCTTTTTTGATGATTTGAACCTGATTTTTTCGTCTGATTGCATGAAGGAGAATTGCAATATGATGAAAAATCAGGTTTTTAATTTTTACGAGGCGATTGGCGAGGATGGCCAAAAGAATAGTGAAATTTTTCAGCTGTATTTTCCCGAAAAATATCTTTTTTGGGAACTCGATTATGAGACAAAGGCTGATTTTATCGCTGAAAATCCGGGCCCGAACCGGGCCTTGTTGATTGCGATGCACTTAGGAGTAACCTTTGCATCGGAACGTCGACCAATCTTACTTTCTGCCCGGCATTCCAACATGGTTGGCGCTTTTGCAAAGGAAAAATTAGGACCGTTAAAGCAGGAACAACTATTTTTGGCCCTATTAAATACGCAATTAGACGTGATTGGTTGGGAAGTCGTTTTCGTTGGTACCTTAACCGAAGTGGCCGCCTCACCACGTGAGATTTTCCAACGAGCCTTGTTGGCCAATGCCTATGCTATCATCATTGCTCATAACCATCCGTCAGGAAACTTACGACCTTCGGTTCAAGACAAACAGTTTACCAAACGACTATACTGTTTGGGGCAGGACTTAAACTTGCCACTCCTTGATGCCTTTATCGTGACCAAGGATGGCTATTGGTCGATGCAAGAAAATGGCCAATTACTGGGTGGTGAAATTGATGAAGCCACTGATTTTGTTTAGAAATTTCTTTCTTTCGCTCTCATGATAAACCGGTAAAAATGGTAAAATATTGTTAGTAATAGCACGAGAGAGGATCGAAAGATGACTGCAAAAATTGTGATGATTGGTGGGGGATCGGGATTACCCGTCATCATTCGCCCATTAATCCAACACGATGTCGATTTGACGGCAATCGTAACGGTTGCTGATGATGGTGGCTCTTCTGGTTTGTTGCGTGACTACGTGAACATTATTCCACCTGGGGATATTCGCAATATCTTAGTAGCCATGTCTGAAGGGGACCAGGAACTATTAGACCTTTTCCAGTACCGCTTTAAAACGAATGATGCTTTTTTGGCTAAACATGCAGTTGGTAATTTGCTGATTGCGGCTTTAACGGAAATGACCGGTGATATTTCGGAAGCGATTGCCCGTTTAGCCCATTATTTGAAAATTAAGGGCCATGTCTTTCCTGTAGCGAAGCAGCCGCTGATTTTACATGCCAAAACGAAAAGTGGTCAATTTTTGGAAGGCGAGGCGGCCATTACGGCTGCTCACCAGTCTTTGGACCATGTTTGGGTAGAGCCAAATGAAAAAGGTGAAGAAATTGTCGCCAGTCCGGAGGCCATTGCGGCTATTTTGGATGCTGATTTAATTGTCTTTGGACCGGGATCACTCTTTACATCGATTTTACCGAATGTTGTGGTGCCAGGTATCAAAGAGGCATTGCAAGAAACAAAGGCTAAGCAGGTTTACATTGCCAACATCATGACCCAAAAAGGGGAAACGGATTCCTATACTGATGCCGAACACTTAGCGGTCCTAAATCACCATTTAGGGCAAAACTTGATTGATTATGTTTTAACGAATGATCAAGAGGTGCCAGCAGATTTCGTTGACTACCAAAAGTGGGGCGAAATTTCCAAACAAGTTGTTCAAGACCCAGCAAAAATCAGACAAGCTGGAGCTAAGAGTATTTCTAAAGACTTCTTGGCCCTGCGTGATGCCGGAGCCTTTCACGATGGAGACAAGGTTGCCGACGTGTTAGTTTCACTGACAGAGGAGTAAGATGTCGTACGCAGCAGAAGTAAAAAAAGAACTAACCGGGCGAACGGTTTCAGACGATGCTGCCAGATCAGAATTGGCTGCGCTTTTACAAATGAATGGCGCTTCGAGTTGGGGGATTGAGCAGGAAGTCCGGGTTCAAACTGAAAATCCGGCTATTGCTCGTCGTATCTATACTTTGATTAAGCAAATTTACCCAACAGCGGTAGTGGAAGTTCAGGTTAATCAGCGGGCCGCCTTATCTGACCGTAAAAAGCTTTTAGTTGTTTTACAAAGTCAAGTTGAGCAAATTTTAAAAGAGCTGGGCGTTGATCCATTGGGAATTGACCAGGAAGTACCGGCTTGGTTATTGAACAGCAAAAAAAAGCAGCAAGCCTTCTTGCGAGGGGCTTTTTTGGCCGCTGGTTCGGTAAACTCACCGGAGAAGGCCAATTACCATTTGGAAATCTACACTGGCCATGAGGAGCTAGCTGAGCAATTGGTTGCTTTGATGACAAACTTTGACCTTCAGGTCAAGGTGACGCCCCGACATTCTGGTTACATTGTTTATATGAAACGAGCTGAAAAAATTGTTGATTTTCTAAAACTAATTGGTGCTGTACAAACCATGCTTCATTTTGCCGATATTCGGATTGCTCGCGATACCCGGAATTCGGTCAATCGGATGAATAACGCCGATGTCGCCAACATGCAGCGCACGGCTGTTGCAGCCAATAGCCAAGTCCAAGCAATTTTGACCATCCAAAAAGCAATTGGTGACCTTGATGAGTTACCAGCTAAGTTAGCTGATTTTGCCAGAGCCCGACTCGACCACCCTGATGGTTCCTTGGCTGAAATTGGCGATATTTTAGAAATTTCTAAATCGGGAGCAAACCATCGTATGCGTAAATTAGCGAAATTAGCTGATTTAATTCAATCTGGTGGTGACTTTGATTTGGACAATATTTAATTTGAAATCATTCGCCTTTATTTTAGTTTCTTGATAAAGTGCGTTACAATTATATTCTAAGAACACTACAAAGGAGTATTGCTATGTGGCCAGGAGTAATTGAACAAACCGCCAATGGGCGTGAATCCTATGACTTGCCTTCCCGTTTACTGAAGGACCGAATTATTTTGGTTCAAGGTGAGGTTGAGGATAGCATGGCAACATCGATTGTTGCCCAGCTACTCTTCTTGGAAGCCCAAGATCCTGAAAAAGAAATTGCAATGTATATTAACTCACCAGGTGGTTCTGTGACCGCTGGTTTGTCGATTACAGACACGATGAACTTCATTAAGGCCCCTGTGACAACGATTGTTATGGGATTGGCAGCTTCAATGGGAACCATCATTGCCGCCTCTGGTGAAAAGGGGCACCGCTTTATGTTGCCAAACGCCGAATACCTAATTCACCAACCAATGGGTGGGGCAGCCGGTGGTACACAGCAAACCGATATGGCCATTATTGCCGACCAATTGACTAAGACGCGTAACAAGTTGAACAAGATTTTAGCCGATGGTTCTGGTAAGAGCTTGGATGAAATTGCACACGATACAGAACGTGACTTCTGGATGTCTGCCGAAGAAACCTTAGAATACGGTTTGATTGACGGCATCATGGAAAAGGCTGGCGAAAAGCCAATTACTTTGAAAAAATAAGTAATTTAACCATATTTTTTGATTAATTTTAGTGTATAATATTGTTAGAAAGTTAATTTGGAGGACGAAAATGAAAATTTTTGCTTACGGAATTCGTGATGATGAAAAGCCAGCTTTGGAAGATTGGGAAAAGAAGAACCCAGATGTAACGGTTGGTTACACGCAAGAATTGTTGACGCCCGAAACTGCTCAATTGGCTAAGGGGTCAGATTCAGCTGTTGTTTACCAACAATTGGACTATACAAAGGAAACTTTGACGGCCTTGGCTGAAGTTGGGGTTAAGAACTTGTCTTTGCGTAACGTTGGAACTGACAACATTGATTTCGATGCTGCCAAGGAGTTGGGCTTCAACGTTTCAAATGTCCCAGTTTATTCACCAAACGCCATTGCAGAACATTCAATGATTCAATTGTCTCGTTTGCTTCGTCGTACGAAGCCAATGGACGCTAAGGTTGCTAAGCATGACTTGCGTTGGGCGCCAACTATCGGTCGTGAAATGCGGATGCAAACTGTTGGTGTTATCGGTACTGGTAACATCGGTCGTAAGGCAATCAATATCTTGAAGGGCTTCGGCGCTAAGGTTATTGCTTACGACAAGTTCCCAAACAAGGAATTGCAAGAAGAAGGATTGTACGTTGATTCATTGGATGACTTGTATGCACAAGCCGATGCCATTTCATTGTACGTTCCTGGTGTTCCTGAAAACCATCATTTGATTAACAAGGACAGCATCGCTAAGATGAAGGACGGCGTTGTCTTGGTTAACGTTTCTCGTGGAAACTTGATGGACATCGATGCTATTATCGATGGTTTGAACTCAGGTAAGGTTTCTGATTTTGCCATGGATGTTTATGAAGAAGAAGTTGGCTTGTTCAACGAAGACTGGTCAGGTAAGGAATTCCCTGATCCAAAGATTGCGGACTTGATTGCTCGCGACAATGTCTTGGTTACGCCACACATCGCCTTCTATACTACTAAGGCCGTTGACGAAATGGTTCACCAATCATTTGATGCCGCTGTTGCTTTTGCTAAGGGCGAAACACCAGCCATCGCAGTTAAGTTTTAATTGATTTTAAAGAGCTAGGAATAATTGTTCCTAGCTTTTTTATTTGTTTGCCATTTGAGTCGATTAAAAAATTAGCGGTGAGATTCCTTTTTTAGTCTGAGGGGCGATTATCAAGCGATTTATAAGCGCTAAATTAGATTTTTACAATTAGACAATTTAATTGACCTTTTACTCAAAAGAGCGTATTATACTTCTAGCGATAAATAACTGGATTGATGGAGGTCGAAATGAAAGTTTTTGCTTATGGAATTCGTGATGACGAAGTACCAGCTTTGAAAAGCTGGCAAGAAGAAAACCCCACTGTTGAGGTTGATTACACGAACGAAGTGTTGACAGCTGATACAGTTGCCCTGGCTAAGGGGGCTAATTCTGTTGTCACTTTGCAGCTCGACCCTTATGGGGCAGATGTCTTAGAAGGTTTGGCTGATTTAGGAATCAAGAACCTATCCCTACGTAATGTCGGAACGGAAACAATTGATTTTGAAGCTGCTAAGCGTTTAGACTTTAACCTTTCAAATGTTCCTGTTTATTCACCAAATGCCATCGCCGAACATGCGATGATTCAATTGTCTCGCTTGCTTCGCCGCACGAAGCCAATGGATGCAAAGGTTGCTAAGCATGATTTGCGCTGGGCGCCAACAATTGGTCGTGAAGTCCGGATGCAAACTGTTGGTGTTATCGGTACTGGTAACATTGGTCGTAAATCCATTAACATCTTGAAGGGCTTCGGCGCTAAAGTCATTGCCTATGATAAATTCCCAAACAAGGAGTTGTAAGAAGAAGGTTTGTACGTTGACACCTTGGATGAACTCTTTGCACAAGCCGATGCTATTTCATTGCATGTGCCAGGTGTTCCTGAAAACGTTCACTTAGTTAATGGTGAAAGTCTTGCTAAGATGAAGGATGGCGTTGTGATTGTCAATACATCACGGGGTAACCTAATCGATACGGATGCTGCGATTGCTGCTTTGGATTCTGGTAAGATTTCTGATTTAGCTTTGGATGTTTACGAGGGTGAAGTTGGTATCTTTGAACATGATTGGTCGCATGAAGAGTTGCCTGATGAAAAATTGGCCGACTTGATTGCTCGTGATAACGTCTTAATCACACCACACGTTGCCTTTTACACAACAAAGGCAATCCACGAAATGGTTTACCAATCAATGAGTGCTGCACTAGCCTTTGCGAATGGTCAACCATCAGATAACGCTTTAGAATATTAAGAATTTTAGCTCAAATCAGGAATAGTTTGAGCTTTTTTGTGCACAAAATTTTGTAAAATCCGAATTTCGATGATATAATTATGAATTTCACGATGCATTTTTGCGATTTATAAGTGAAATGATAATGATTATAAACAAGTGAAAGTCTATTAAATTGGGGCAATGGGCACAAAAATTTCTGTAATGGACTTCACAATTTCAAAAAGACCTGTTATACTATTTTATGCAATATAAAAACTTCACAATTATAAGATGTGAAGCGGAGGAAAAATATGACAACAGCAGAACAATTTTCCGGTAAAACGCCATTGGGCGTGAAGGACTTCTTCTTTAAGGTTCTTTCCGGGTCCGCCCAAGGAATCTTAATCGGTGTGCTACCATCAGCCGTGATGAAGTACATCATTCAATTTTCAGGTCTGGGTAAGACACCCCTTGGGGCTGATTACTCAGCAATTTTGACACTTTTTACATCAATGATTCCATTCCTAATCGGAATGGCCGTGGCGATGAACTTCAAGATGAAGCCTCTTGACACGGGCGTTGTAGCACTGGCAACAGTTGCTGCTTCAAACTCAATTCAATGGGCAATGGTTAAGGCTGGTACGGTACAACCCGTTTCTGGTAAGACATTGGCTGTTCCAACGCGTCTCTTTGTTGCTAACGGCGCTGGTGATGTGATCAATGCGATGTTGGTAGCTGGTCTAGCTGTTTTGGCTATCTGGCTGGTTGACCGTTATCTGGCCGGTTTTGGATCGGTAGCGATTATCTTGTCGCCAATTATTGTTGCTGGTGGCGTTGGTTTGTTTGGTAAGATAATTGCACCTTATGTCGCTCGGATTACGACTTGGATTGGGGATATGGTGGACGTTTTCACTAAATTAGCCCCATTACCAATGTCTATCTTGATTGGAATGGCTTTTGCCGTCATTATTATCACACCAATTTCAACAGTTGGAATTGCCTTGGCGATTAACTTACATGGGATGGCTTCTGGTGCAGCAGCCATGGGTGTTGTTGCAACAACAATTATCTTGCTTTTGAACTCATGGAAGGTCAATAAGAAGGGAACAACGGTTGCCATCTTCTTAGGAGCGATGAAGGGAATGATGCCTTCAATCTTTAAGAAGCCTGTGATGATTTTGTCCTTCATGTTTTCGGGTGCATTATCAAGTGTCGCAGTGGCACTCTTTGACATCCAAGGAACGCCAACAACGGCCGGTTTCGGTTATATTGGTTTGGTTTCACCATTGCAATCAATGATTAAGGATGTTGCCGTACCAAGTTCAGTCATGAATAACTTTATCTCACCAGTTGTTGCGCTATTGGCCTGGGTAGTTATTCCTGTTGTGGTAGGTTTGTTGACTCAATTTATTTTCGTCAAAGTTTTGCACCTTTTCGAACCAGAAGATTTGAAGCAAGAACTATAAAATAAACATGAAATTGGACCGCAAGGTCCTTTTTTTCTTGCCTTTTGAGAAGAGCTTAGTTAGAATATTATGGTATCTTTTTTCAATCTTTCGGCAAATATAAAGAAATAAAATCATATAAAAAGCTGACAATGTTCGTATTTTTTATTATATTAAATTAATTATGAGAAAATATATTCAGAATGTCCGAATATATGCTAGAATAGGAATGTTAAATTTTCATCTAAATTGGAGGGCCACTCATGGCAGAAGAAGAAAAGTTGAACAGAGGATTTGGTCTCTGGTCATCGTTAGCATTAGTGATCGGAACCATCATCGGTTCTGGGATTTTCTTTAAGCAGGGATCTGTCCTGCAAACCGCAGGTGATACGAATACTGCCCTTTGGGCTTGGTTGGCGGGAGGAATCCTGACCTTGACCGCCGGAATGACGGTAGCCGAAGTTGGCTCACAAATGGCGGAAACGGGTGGCATCTATTCTTACTTAACTCATCTATACGGTAAAACAACCGGTTATTTGGCTGGTTGGATGCAGGTGATTTTTTACGGTCCAGCGATGATGGGGGCAATCTCTGCTTACTTTGGTGTTTTATTTGTTTCTCTGTTTGGTTTAAAGAGTGTGTGGTCGTTGCCTACCGGCATGGTGGCCCTCGCTCTGGTTGGTTTGTTAAACTCGATTCCAAACCATTTTTCCGCCGGGTTCCAGGTCTTAACAACTGTGATTAAGATGTTGCCGATTATCGCCTTGATTATTTTCGGCCTTTTCTTTGGAAAGCATGATGCCTTAGGTCAGATGGTGACGACGATGTCGCACTCAAATGCTGGTGGTTTTGGAGTCGCTGTTTTGGCTACGCTTTTCGCCTATGATGGCTGGGTGACATTAGCAAACATTTCTGGTGAAATCAGAAACCCACAAAAAGTCTTGCCAAAGGCAATCATTACCGGAATCTTGATTGTGATTGTGGCCTATATGGGTATTTCTTACGGGGCCTATCGTTCATTAACTGCTAATGAAATTGTTGCTTTGGGGGAAAACACCACATTGAAGATGGCCACAAATGCTTTTGGTTACTGGGGTGGCCGTGTCCTTTCGGTTGCTGTTTTGGTTTCATTAATCGGTACGTTAAACGGTAAGGTTGTCTCGTTTCCACGGATTTTGTATGTGATGGCTAAAAAAGGAGACTTCCCTTTTGCTAAAACTTTTGCTAAAATCAACCACAAGTCCAAGACGCCGAATGCCGCAATTTGGTTAATGGTTGCCATTGCCTACCTGATGATGGCTTTGACGGACCCTGATCAATTATCGGATTACGCGATCTTCGTGACTTTCTTGTTCTATATCCTGGTCTTTATCGGTGCCTTTAAATTGCGCCGACAAGATCCAAAGGGGCTGAAAAGAACTTTCTCAATGCCGTTTTACCCTGTTATTCCCATTGTGGCTATCTTGGGTTCACTCTACGTTGAGATTTCTGAAATTATTAACGATTTGCATGGAATCGGAATTTCGGTTATCATAGTTCTAGCTGGTTTGCCACTGTACGGGTGGTTGAATCGAAAGAAATAACACTTAGATAAGCGCGAATTTCTCGAAATCGAGTTGTTCTTATACAAGAAATCCTATGTTTGTATATTTTCCTGACGAACGTTACGGAAGCGTTATCTGTTTTAATATTCTCGTAATATTGATTAGGGAAAATAATAACCATGATGTTTAATAAAGTTTTACTTACAAGTATGGCCGTAGCCGGTTTAGCACTGACTGCCGCCAACACACAATTTAATAAAGGAAAATCAACCTCTGACCAAGCGGTTAAGGTTACTGATTCAGTGAACACTAAGAAGGTTTCTACTGCCGTTTCATCTGTTGATAATCTCAAGAGCTTGGAAAATACTGCAGCTAGCCAGACTGTTGCTTCATCTGATGATGACACTGCCAGTTCATCTGACGATACATCCAACAGTCAAAGCCAAGTGACTTCGTTGTCTGCAACGACAACTCAGGCAGCGCAAGCTACGCCTGTGGCCACTTCAACTGCTGCCCAAGCTTCATCGACAAGCACGGCAGCTGCATCAACTTCTTCCGCATCAACAGCAACGACATCAGTAGCTGCAACAACTTCAACAGCCTCTGGTGACATTAACTGGTTGATTTCTCGTGAATCAGGCGGAAACGTGAATGCACAAAACGGACAATTCTATGGTATCGGGCAATTGTCTCCTGCGGCCTATGCAACTTATGTACCTGGCCAAAACTACCAAGGTAATTATGCCGTTCAATTACAAGCTATGCAGGCTTATATTGCTGCCCGCTATGGTTCTGTAGCAAATGCTATTAGCCACTTCCAAAGTAATGGTTGGTACTAAGCTATAAAAAATCGGAAAACAAAGGGCCCCGTTAAGGGGTCCTTTTTTGCTCGAAGAAAGGCCTAATCGTGTATAATAGGGACTAAGGAAATAAAAAAGGAAGACAGATATGCCCCTTAATTTTTTAAAGCCCACCTATACGGTTGAGTCCGTCTATAACTTATCGGTGGCGGAGTTAAAAGACCAAGGTGTAAAAGCCGTATTAACAGACTTAGATAATACGTTGCTGGCTTGGAATAACCCCGATGGGACACCAGAATTGCATGCTTGGTTAAAAGAAATTAAAGCAGCCGGGATTGAGGTTGTTGTGGTTTCAAATAACACCTGGGACCGAGTCGAGAAGGCTGTTTCTGGTTTGGATGTTGACTATGTTGCCTGGTCCTTGAAGCCGATGCCGCGTGGTATTTTGAAGGTACTCAAAAAGCAGGGCTTGCAAAAAGAAGACGTGTTGATGGTTGGCGATCAGATGTTAACTGATGTTTGGGCGGCTCACTTGGCTGGCGTTAAATCAGTTTTGGTCAAGCAATTGGTCGAATCAGACATGTGGCAAACATGGTTTAACCGGACACTTGAAAAGCTAGCTAAAAAACTGATTTATAGCCAAAAGCACCCGCTAATCTGGCACGCAACTTTCAAGGAAGCTGTTTCTGCTAGGGAAAATGATAAAAATTAATGACAGAAAAAGAATTTGAGCAAGAACAAGTGCAAACGATTGCAACCGATGAAGAGGTCCAGGAAGCTTTAGCTGAGGGATTATACTGCATTGGTTGTGGCGCTAAAATGCAAATTGATAATAAGGAAGAAGCGGGTTTTTTGCCGCTTTCTGCCTTAAAGAAACAACTGATGGCCGAAGAATTACTATGCCGACGTTGCTTCCGTTTGCGCCATTATAACGAAATTCAACCCGTTGAACTAACGGATGATGATTTTGCGAACTTGCTTCATCAGGTTTCTAAGACGAAGTCTTTGATTGTCTACGTTTTGGATTTGTTTGATTTTTCAGGCTCAACCATCCCTGGCTTACCACGCTTTGTTGGCCAAGAGAATCCGATTTTGGTCCTTGCCAACAAGGTTGATCTTTTGCCTAAGTCCTTAAAGGAACATAAGTTAAAGAATTGGGTCCAAGGACAGTTAAAGGAACAGGGCATTAACCCTGTTGGAATTGAACTTGTTTCTGCTGCCCATCCAAAAAATTTGGATCAAATTTTAGATAAAATTGATACACTGCGCGATGGTCGTGACGTTTACGTCGTTGGAACAACCAATGTTGGTAAATCAACCTTAATTAACCAAATTATTAAGTCAAAAACAGGCGTTCAAGAGTTAATCACGACTTCACGCTTCCCAGGAACGACCTTGGATCAAATTGCGATTCCATTGGACGATAGCCAATCTTTGATTGACACACCTGGGATTATTAAAAAGGACCAGTACGCCCATTGGATGACTGATAAAGACCTTAAGTACGTTTTGCCAAAGGCTGAGATTAAAGCCCGGACTTATCAATTAAATCCGGATCAAACACTTTTCTTTGGGGCTCTAGCACGCTTTGATTTGGTAATTTGTCCTGCAGATGGAGCAAAAGCGGCTGTCACGGCCTACTTTGAAAATAATCTGATGATTCATCGCACGAAGCGTCAGGGTGCAGATGATTTCTATGCGAAGCACAAAGGCCAATTATTGACACCAGCACCAGCTGATGAAAATGTTGACTTCGCTAAATTCGAATTTAAAATTAACGAAAAGATGGACTTGGTCTATGCTGGTTTGGGCTTTATTACCTTGCCAGCTGGAATTCACGTCCAGGCCTATGCTCCTAAGGGAGTCGGGGTCTTCTTACGAAAGGCAATGATTTAATGCAAAATTTAACTGGAAAACAAAAACGCTACCTGCGGTCACAAGCGAACGGGTTAACACCGATCTTCTCTGTTGGGAAAGCCGGAGCTAACCAGGAATGGTTGGCGGAGGTCAAAAAGGCGTTGGCTAAGCGTGAGTTGATTAAGGTCAACTTGCAACAAGGAAGTGACTGGTCAGCCAAGGACTTGGCTGCCTTTATTGAAGAAGAATCAACGGTGACGGTTGCTCAGGTAATTGGAAAAACCTTGGTCTTGTATGAACCAGCAACGGATGCAAAATATGTGAAGTATTCAGTTGAAGTGGAAAAGATTCGTTAGACAGAGAGCTTTTCCACTAAATTTTGTGAAGAGGGGGAACAGATGACAGCTTTTGAAGAAGAGTTGTATGCAGTTGAAAAAAAGGTTTCGGCCCAGCTTTCAGATGGCCGGTTCCAACATTGCTTACGCGTTTCAGATTATGCCCGTAAGTTGGCTCAAAAAAATGGTGTTGATGAAAACCAAGCGGCATTGGCCGGTTTGGTCCACGACTATGCCAAGGAACGGCCAGCTGAGGACTTTTTAGTAGCAATTGACCGTTTTCACTTGGATCCTAATTTGAAAAACTGGAGCCGAGCTATTTGGCATGGTGTTGTTGGGGCAGAAATGATTCAAGATGAGTTGGGGATTGATGACCCAGCCATCCTAGATGCTGTTCGGTTGCACACAACTGGAGACGGTGTGGAGATGCCGACTTTAGCGAAGATTGTTTTCATGGCCGATTACTTGGAAACTGGTCGTGATTTTCCAGGCGTCAAAGAGGCCCGAGAAATCACGAATAAGTCCTTGGACCGGGGTGTTTTCTATCAGTTACAGCACATCCTCTCGTTTTTGGCCGAGAATGGTAACGTGATCTATCCCAAGACCTTCACCAGTTATAATGACTGGGCTCGTCATTTTGCAGAATAAGAAGGAGTTTACATGACAACCATCAATTCAAAGGATTTGTTGCAAACAGTTGTTTCCGCCATTGATAGTAAGCACGGTGATCGCATCACCGCCTTAGATATGCAAAAGGTATCCTTACTGGCCGACTATTTTGTGATTGCATCGGCGGGTTCTAGCCGCCAGGTGCAAGCGATTGTCCGTGAAGTCAAGGAAGAAGTTCAAAAGGCCGGGGGACAGGTACTCAATATTGAGGGCTACGACCGTGCCGAATGGGTTTCATTAGACCTCGGTGATATTATCGTCCATGTTTTTGATGAAGAGTCTCGTGATTTCTACCATCTGGACCGCCTTTGGTTCGATGCTGAAAATGTCGACTTAACGAATTACCTCGCAGAAGAAGTATATTAATCAATCAGTAAGATATCTGGCTGGGGGTTGGTCTTTGATGGACTGGCCACCAGCCAATGTTGTTTAAGTGAGAAAAAGATGACTGACGAAAATAATGCACCATACCAAACCTTTGCTAGCCTCTATGACAATCTCTTCGATGGTGATTTGTATGTGGACTGGCAGCACTATGTAGAAGACCATCTACCCGCTAGTAAAATTCTTGATTTGGGTGGTGGCGCTGGTCGACTAGCTGTTTTATTGGCGAAAAAAGGATTTACGGTTGATCTCTTAGATATGGCACCCGCCATGCTCTCCTTGGCGCAAAAGCATGCCGAAGAGGCGAATGTTGACCTACGTTTATTGGAGGCCGATATTCGCGACTTTTCAGATTGGGAAGAAAAGTATCCAGCCATTGTTTCCTTTGCGGATACCTTTAACTACCTACCTGGGAAAGCGGATTTTCAAGCGGGCCTTAAGCAGGTTTACGATCACTTGGAGCCCGGTGGGACTTTCTTATTTGATGTGATTACGCCCTACCAAGTCAACGTTTTGTATGACAATTACTGCTATAATAATGATGATGATCCGGACCAAATCTTTATGTGGACTAGTTTTCCCGGTGAAGAAAAGAATTCCGTTGATCATGATTTAAAGTTCTTTTTGTACAATGAGGATATTGATGCCTTTAACCTAGTGCGCGAAGTTCATCACGAACAGACCTATGACATGGCTTACTACCAAAAGGCCTTGCGCAAGGCTGGCTTTGACCAAGTGGAAATCAGCGCTGATTTTGGTCGCAAAACAGCTGATAACCAGGATGATCGTTGGTTCTTTGTGGCTCATAAAGGAGGAGTATCATGAAAGCGGTCGGTATTATTGCAGAATATAACCCCTTCCATAATGGCCACGCTTACCATATTCAAAAGGCCAAAGAGCTAACGAATGCTGATTTAGCAGTAGTGGTGATGTCTGGCAACTTTGTCCAGCGTGGTGAACCGGCCATTTTGGATAAGTGGGAGCGGACCAAACTGGCTTTGGCTGCTGGTGCTGATTTGGTGGTTGAATTACCGATCTTTTATGCGGTGCAACCTGGCCACTTGTTTGCAGCTGGCGCCATTCAAATTTTGCAAGCGCTGGGTGTTAAAGACCTGGTTTTTGGTTCGGAACACCCGGAAGTTGACTTTCTGGATTTGGCCAAGCAAGCCTTGGCTATTGAAAGCGAAGGGCAGTTTACTGACCGGACTCAGACCTATGCTTCGGCCTACGCTCAACAGCTAGAAGAGCAGACCGGCTTTAAAATGGAAGACCCAAACGATATTTTGGCATTTTCCTATGCCAAAGCCGTGGTTGCGAGTGGTCAGGAAATGAAATTGTACCCAATTGGCCGTTTGGAAGCGGGTTACCATGATCAGACCTTTGAGGAGGGGCAGACGATTGCTTCGGCCTCTTCAATTCGACTTGCTCTTCACAAGGCAAAGTTTGAAAAAATCAGGCCAGTCGTTTCGGACCAAGCCTTCGAGGCCCTGTCAACAAAGCCAACCGCTTTAGCGTTTGAAAAGCCCTTCTTTGAGTTGCTTCGCTACCGCCTGTTGACTGATACGGTCGGGCAGTTAGGACAGGTGTACCAAATGGCCGAAGGTTTGGAACACCGACTGGCGGGTGTTGCCTCAGCTGTTGAAGGACCACAGTCTTACCAGTCCTTTATTAAATCAGTGAAGACTAAGCGCTATACCTTTGCTCGAATTCAACGAACGTTGTTGTACACACTTTTGAACATTAAAGTCGATCAAATGCAGGCTGCCATGGCGGATTCTTATATTCGTCTGCTCGGCTTTAATGACTTGGGCCAGGCCTATTTGAGTGAAGTCAAGCGGACAGCAACGCTGCCAATTATTTCGCGAGTGGATATGTCACTGGCGAAAGCTAATTTACGACTCGATTATAAAGCCGGTCAAATCTGGCAAGTATTAGCTGGTCAAACTCATGCTAAGCAGGGGCAAGACGTCGGTCGTAAGCCAATTTATCAGAGTCAGGAGTAAAATCATGAAGTACGCCAAGCAACAATTAGCAAAGTTTCAACAAAGCCCATTAGTAATTGATGAAAAATTAGACCTACAATATTTGATTGATGAGCGTTTTTCTGATTTAATTATTAAGGCGCCATTCGTGCAGGTTAAGGGGACTATTAAAACATTGGCAAACGAAGACATCGTTTTGTCTGCCAGTGTTCATGCTGATTTAATCCTGCCATCATCAAGGTCACTTGCACCGGTTGATTGGTCAACTGCTGTTGATATCCATGAAACCTATGTGGCTGATGAAGAACGCTTACAACGTTTTGATGAGGATGAGGCAGTTTTTGTTTTAGAAGAAAGCAGCCTAGACTTGGATTCGGTTATCTTAGATAATTTGGTAGCCGCTTTGCCAAGTCAAATTTTGACCACAGAAGAGGCCGCAGGGGCAGATCTGCCAACTGGTCAGGACTGGCAAGTTATCTCAGAAGAGGACTTTGCCAGACAAGAACAAGAAAAGAAAGAAGAAGCAACAGATGAGAAACAGGCTCTCGATCCCCGCCTGTCGAAACTGGATGATTTCTTTAAAAAATGAGAAAATTTTGACGTTTATGGTAGAATAAGATTAGAACTTATTCATTTTTGTTCGATGGCACTTGAGCTATTGAGCATCCAGGGACGTCGTGAGGGAAAATATGAGTCGGATTTTAATTGTAGAAGATGAAGAAAACTTGGCGAAGTTCGTCAGTTTAGAGTTAAAGCATGAAGGTTATGACGTGGAAACGGTCTTAAACGGCCGCGAGGGCTTGGACAAGGCCTTAAACGAGGACTTCGACCTAATTTTGCTTGATTTGATGTTGCCAGAATTAAATGGTTTTGAAGTCGCTCGTCGCTTGCGTGAAGTGAAGAAGACGCCGATTATCATGATGACGGCCCGTGACTCTGTGATTGACCGAGTTTCAGGTTTGGATTATGGTGCTGATGACTATGTTGTCAAGCCGTTTGCCATTGAAGAATTGTTAGCCCGCGTGCGGTCACTTTTGCGTCGAATCGATATTGAACAAAACCCAGCAGATAAGTCACCTTCGATTATTCGCTTTAAGAACTTGCAACTGGAAAAAGAAAACCGGATTGCACGCCGTGATGATCAAGTGATTAACTTGACGAAGCGTGAATACGATTTGTTGTTGCTATTGGTTGAAAATATTAATGTCGTGCAGTCACGCGAAAAGTTACTTAAAGAAGTTTGGGGCTTTGACACACAAATCGAAACCAACGTTGTTGATGTTTATATCCGTTACTTGCGTAATAAGTTGGATGATCCAGAATCAAAGACTTCTTATATCCAAACTGTTCGTGGAACGGGTTATGTAATGCGGAGCTAAGATGAAAGCAAGCAAGCAGAAAACAAAAGATGTCTCACCGACCCTTTCAATCCAGACGTTATTGACGCTGGCCTTGTCGGTGGGCTTTTTACTATTGTTAGCCGTGATTTTATTTTGTTTGGACCTGATTTTAGGCCCAAATATTCATGGTGAAACGATTGAGAAGCTGAGCCATTGGTGGGCTTTTCTAGTCATTGTCGCTGTGATTTGGACGATTTGCTTGTCTTGGATTTTGGCTCAATTTTTGGTGCGCCCAGTTAAAAAGTTACAAGAAACGATGCTGGCCTTTGAAGAGGACCCTGTGACAGATGACCGAGTCAAGCCGGTTGCCTACAATAAGGAACTCAATGACTTGGGGCAGGTGCAAAACGAGACGATGGATAAGGTCCAGGGTCTTATCCACGCTCAGCAGGATTTTGTCTCAGATGTTTCGCATGAATTGCGGACGCCAGTGGCTATCGTTAAGGGACATTTGGAGCTTTTGGAACGCTGGGGGAAGGATGATCCAGAGGTCTTAGAAGATTCCATTCACTCTTCGTTGTCTGAAATATCTCGGATGGAAACCTTGGTCAACGAAATGCTGATGTTGACTCGAGCAGAAAACTTAACGGTCAGCAGTCAACCTGAAAAGACTGAGGTGGCGCCCGTTTTGGAACGGGTTTACCACGACTTGCAGATGGTCCATCCTGATTTTTCGTGGACATTGGACAATGCTTTGGGGGCTCCGGCTGAAGTGGCAGTGCGTTCAGATCATTTGGAGCAACTCCTCATTATTTTGATCGATAATGCTCTGAAGTACTCAACCGACCGGAAGGAAATTCACCTGGCTTTGGCGGAATCCGGTTCTTGGGTTGATATTGGCGTTCAAGACTTCGGTCAAGGAATTGCCGCTGAGGACTTGGATCGCGTTTTTGATCGTTTTTACCGTGTCGATAAGGCGCGGGTGCACCAAACTGGTGGGAATGGTTTAGGCTTGAGTATCGTGAAAAAGATGGTCGCCGCCTATGGTGGCCAGGTTCAGGTTGAATCAGCGCTTGGTTCCGGTTCGGTTTTCCGGTTGCGCTTCCCGCTGGTTAAAGAAACAGATAACCATCAAAAAGACTGATTGGCTGATTTGCTATTAACTTCCAATTTTGGGAGTTCTGGCGTATCGACGAACTAGTCTTTTTATTTGCTTTCAGAAAAGACAGTTTTTCGCGAACATTCTTGTTATAATGTTTAAGACTAATTAAATTATTAAAAGAGGAATTTTTTCATGAAATCAGCAAAGCGGACATTCACGATTTTGTTTGTCCTGTTAGATATCTACTTAATGACCGGTGGTTACGGCGTTCATGGCCGAATGTATCGGTTTGTTTCGACACCAATTGCCCATATTTTGACGGAGATTGCCAAATGGGTTGGCGGTGTCAACGCCATTGGTTGGGCCATTATTATCTTAACGGCGATTATTCGTTTAATCCTGTTGCCAATTTTTGTTAACCAACAAATTAACACGACAAAGTCATCATTAAAGATGCAAAAGTTGCGACCAGAATTGGAAAAGGTTCAAGCGGCTGTGAAGGGTGCCAAGACGGCAGAAGAGCAGCAGGCGGCTTCAATGGCTTCAATGTCCTTGTACCGTGAGAATGGTGTTTCGATGACCGGCGGGATTTCCTGGTTGACGATGGCCATTCAATTGCCAATCTTCTCTGGTTTGTACCTGGCTATCCAACACGCCGATGGCTTGAAGACGGCTACCTTCTTTGGTTTACCTTTGTCAAAGCCTGAAATCTTGCTGTCGCTGGTCGTCTTTGTGATTTATGCGGCTCAAGCATACTTGTCATTGATCCACATGCCAGCTGAACAAAAGAAAACAGCCGGACAGATGCTGTGGATTTCACCAGTAATGATTGCTGGGATTACCCTGATTTCATCTGGGGCCTTGGGTCTTTACTTTATTGTTGGTGGAATTACTGTTGTTTTGCAAGCATTCATCGTGCATTTGATGTATGCTAAGTTAGAGGATGACGTGGATAAGAACTTTGTTCTTAAAAAGGGTGCCGATGATTTGTTGAGCCAACCAGCTTCCGCTGCCTTTGGGACAACTCAGAATCGTGTTCGCCCCGAAGATTTGCGCCCTCGAGATGTAACAGATGATGACAAGAGCCAACAATCTGGCCCACGAAATGCCGGCAAGCAACAACGCCGGAACGAGAAATAATTAATAAAGGACATATAATGGAACGAATTTTATCCAAACAAAATGCCAAAGTGAAAGCTTGGGCCAAGTTAGCCACAAAAAAGGGACGGCTTGAGCAAAAGACTTACTTGCTTGATGGCTGGCACCTAGTGCAGGAAGCCATCAAAGCGGGGGCAAAGTTCCACGCTATCATGGCAACAGAAGAGCAGATGGCAGAACACTTGCCAGATGTTCCCCATGGTGTGCCCGCCTTTGAAATTTCAAAGGAAGTTGCTGCCCATATTGCAGGGTCAAAGACGCCACAGGGAATCTTTGCCGAAGTAACCTTACCTGAAAAGACTTTTGATCCTACCTATGTCCATGATGGGCTTTGGCTCTTCTTAGATGCCATCCAAGATCCAGGAAACGTTGGGACCTTAATCCGAACAGCGGATGCTGCTGGCTTTAAGGGAGTTGTTTTGGGTGAAGGAACTGCTGATGCCTATGCACCGAAGGTTGTTCGTGCTATGCAAGGTTCACACTTCCATTTGGAAGTTTTGCAGGGGGACCTAAACGATTGGATTGCTGCTTTTGAAGACAACAACTTGCCCGTTTACGGTTCCGAATTGAATGAGGAAGCCAAGCCATACCAAGAAATTCAAGGGTTGTCGGCGGGTGCTTTGATTGTTGGAAATGAAGGTCAGGGCATTAACCCTGAATTCGCCAAGAAGACAACGGCTAACCTCTACATTCCAATTTTGGGTCAAGCAGAATCATTGAACGTAGCCGTGGCTGGCGGAATCTTGATGTTCCGGCTGAGCCTTGGAAATTAAGGCAAGTTCTGCTATACTAAGAAATATGAAATAGCGAGTGGAGGCGGTCATTGTGACGAATATTCTCACCATCCTTTTGCTGGTTGTCGGTTTTCTGTTAGTCGTGACAGTCATGATGCAGCCAAGCAAACAACAGGATGCTTTGTCAGCTTTGTCTGGTGGAGCAGCCGATTTATTTACCGAGCGAAAGTCACGCGGTTTTGAAGCCGTGTTGCGTCGGGCAACAACCATTTTGGGAGCCATCTGGTTCATTATTGCCTTGGCCTTGATGTATATTGCCGCTCATTAATTGAAAGGTCAGTTTACTTTTTTGTAGACTGATTTTTTATTTACCATTTTTAGGAGAACATTAAGAAAATAATGGAATTAAAGCAATTAAAAGAACAAATCGCGGGCTTTTTGAAGGCCAATTCAACTCAGGCCTTTACGGCACAAAACTTGGCTGACGGTCTGCGCATGAATGATGCAGCCGGTTACAGACAGGTAGTTGGGGTCTTGGACCAAATGGTCGTTTCTAAGACGGCTAAGCAGGTGGGCGATGCCTATCAATACCAAGCAGTAAGCGGTGAAATTGAGGGTGAATTTAAGGCCAATGATAAGGGCTTTGGCTTTGTCCGCTATGATGAAAACTTACCCGACTACTTTATCGCCCCTGACAATACTGGGCAGGCAATGCAAGGCGATACTGTTCGCGTTTCGATGGTGAAACCGGCACAGTCTGATGACCGTGGTCCTGAAGGCCACGTTGAAGAAATTATTGACCATGCCTACCAACGCCTTGTTGGCATTTATACGGCAGGTTCACAACAAGAGGGTGCCCTGGGTCAAATTCGTTTAAACGATAAGAAGGCGGGTTCTTATCAGGTTTTGGTGCAAAAAGCTAAGGATGGCTTAGAATTGCACGATGGCCAGGTAGTGGTGGCAGAAGTCGACCGCTTTGCTGACCGTGTTCATCCTAAGCAACTTTTGGTTTCCGTGACCCAGGTTTTGGGTTATGAAAACGAACCTGGCATGGATATCATGCAAATTGTTGAAAATAAGAAGGTACCGAACCATTTTCCTGATGAGGTCATGGCTGAGGCCGATGCGATTCCAAATGAAGTGTTGGAAGAAGATTATCAAGGCCGTCAGGATATTACTGACCAACCATTGGTAACGATTGATGGTGCCGACACCAAGGATATTGACGATGCTGTCGTAGTCTGGAAAAAGGATAACGGTAACTACCACCTTGGTGTCCATATTGCAGATGTTTCTCACTATGTGCGTCCTGGTTCAGCCATTGATAAGGAAGCTTACAACCGGGGAACGTCTGTCTATTTGACAGACCGTGTGATTCCAATGTTGCCGCAAAAATTGTCAAATGGGATTGCTTCTTTGAACCCAGATGTCAATCGTTTGGCTATGTCCGTGGAAATGGAAATTAACCGCGAAGGCCAGGTTGTGAAGCATGAAATTAAGCAATCAGTCATTCGTTCTCATGCACGAATGACCTATACGGCCGTGAACGAAATCTTGGCTGGGGATGATAAGACCCGAGAAGAGTATAGCGGTTTGACTGACATGTTTGATCAAATGGGTGAGTTACATCAAATTTTGTATCAAAAGCGTGTTCGCCGTGGTGCCATTGAATTCGATACGCCAGAAGCCTCAATTGTTGTTGATGAAAACGGGAAGGCAATTGACGTGGTTGTCCGCGAACGAGGAACAGCTGAACGAATGATTGAATCATTCATGTTGGCGGCCAATGAAACGGTGGCTGAACATTATGACCGTCTGAAGGTACCATTCCTTTATCGAATTCACGAAGTGCCTGATGAAGAACGTGCACAGTCCTTCTTCGAATTTAGTAAGGCTTTGGGACATCCTGTTAAAGGCGATCCGGCTAAGGTCACGCCAATGATGTTGCAAACCTTGATGGACCAAGTGAAAGATGATCCAGCAGAGCAAATGATTTCAACGATGATGCTGCGAGCAATGAAGCAGGCCAAGTATTCACCGGAACCACTGGGCCACTTTGGTCTTGGTGCTGATTACTATACGCACTACACGTCACCAATTCGTCGTTACCCTGATTTGACTGTTCACCGATTGATTAAGTGGTATGTCAAGAATGGAACGGGTGCTGAAGCGCAAGAAAAGTATGCTTCTTCATTGGGACAAATCGGGATTGATACGTCAACCCGTGAACGTCGGGCCATCGATACGGAACGATTAGTCGATTCGATGAAAAAGGCCGAGTATATGGAAGATAAGGTTGGCATGGAATTTGATGG
This sequence comes from Fructobacillus sp. EFB-N1, assembly GCF_001038455.1. Lineage (GTDB taxonomy): Bacteria > Bacillota > Bacilli > Lactobacillales > Lactobacillaceae > Fructobacillus > Fructobacillus cardui. The sequence goes on from NZ_LDUY01000002.1 coordinate 61,490, forward strand.
TGTCGTCAATGCTGCCCTCAAGTTTGGCCTCTTTGTTTCCCTGGAAAACACGGTCGAAGGTTTGGTTCATATCTCGAACCTAACGGACGACCACTATGAGTACGATGAAAAGCATGCCGCTTTAATTGGTCGGTCAAAGCACCATATTTTCCAAATCGGGCAAAAGGTCAAAATCAAGGTCATTCGTGCCAATAAGGAAGAATCAACCGTTGACTTTGTGCTCTTGAATCCTGAGGAAGCACCCACAACCGATATTCGGGTACCACAACAAAATCAGGGTAAGTTTGGCCGTGACCGCAATGGTCGTGGTAACCGTCGTGGTGGTCAGAATAAGGGGGCTGGTCATGGGAACGGCTCTAACCAGAAGTCGAACGGTCATGGTTCAAATAACCGTTCCGATAACCGTCATCATGGCGGACAGAACGGTCAGAAGTCAGTTGGTAGCCAACAACGCAACCATGGTGGTAATCGTAGTGTTAGTGGTCATAACTCGAGTCGCTCACCCAAACCAGGCCAACAAAAGAATGGCTCAAGTAACGGTAGACACCAAATTAAGGTTAACCATCGAAAGTAAGCAGTTTTAAAACTTGCAGAAGGGAAGCCGGATGGACAAAAAGAAAAGCAAAGACGATCCAGCCCTGGCGCAGAACCGCAAGGCTCGCTTTAACTATGCGATTGAAGAAACCCTGGAGGCCGGAGTTGTTTTGACCGGAACCGAGATTAAATCAGTTCGAGCCGGTCAAATTACGATTGGGGATGGTTTTGTGACTATCAACAATGGTCAAGCAATCCTCACCAATGTTCATATTGCGGCCTATGAAAATGGTAATCAATTTAACGTTGATCCTTTACGCAACCGGGTGCTACTTTTGCACAAAAAACAAATTGCCCGATTGACCGGGTTGGCGAAGGAACCTGGGGTAACCATTGTGCCGTTGAAGGTTTATCTGAAGCGTGGTTTTGCCAAGGTTTTAATTGGTGTTGGTCGTGGAAAAAAGCAATATGACAAGCGCCAATCAATTAAAAAGCGCGACCAGGAACGAGATTTAAATCGTCGTTTTAAAAATTAAGCATAACAGGTCTGTTCTTGTGGCATTTAAGAACAGACCTGTTTTCATTAATTGTGCTTTTGTTTTGATTTTATCGAAGATTTTTAAAATATTTTATTTAAAAAACAAGAAAAAGACATTCTCTTTTCTAATTGACCCAAAGACTATTTTTGTCTATACTAGAATTGTGAATTGAAAAAATTCACTGCTGAAAGGAAGAAAATACGATGGGTATGATTATTATTTCAGCATTCTTTGCTTTGATAATCGGCTTGGCTGGTGGCTACTTTGTAAAACAAATCTTAGACAAGATGCGTTTCAATAGCGCCAAGCAGGTTGCAGCAAACATTTTAAAACAAGCAAATGATGAAGCCAAAAGTATCAAACGGGATGCAGAAGTTGACGCAAAGGACTTGGTCCAAAAGTACCGTCATGAAGTGATGGAATCACTGTCAGGTCGGGAAAAAAAGGTCGAGGCCCAAGAAAGTCGTCTGCAGGATCGGACAGATACTTTGGATCAAAAAGACGCAACTTTGAACCAGCGAGATGCTTCGCTGATTCAAAAAGAGAACCAGGTACAAAGCCAGTTAGCAGAAGCCACAAAAAAGGCTGATGCTGCACAGGCTACTTTGACTGCACAGGAAGAGAAGTTGCAGGAAATTGCGGCATTGACTCGAGAACAGGCCAAGGAGCAAATCTTAGCCGAAACGAGTGCTCAGTTGGATCGTGAACGAGCAGCTTTGATTCAAGAGTATGAAATTGATGCTAAAAGCGAAGGCGAAAAGCGGGCAAGGAACGTGGTAGTGGAAGCTATCCAGCGTTCGGCTGCTGACACCGTTTCAGATGTCACGGTTTCCGTTGTGAACTTACCTGGTGAGGAGATGAAGGGTCGGATTATTGGTCGTGAAGGCCGCAACATTCGGACGCTTGAGGCATTGACTGGGATTGATTTGATTATCGATGATACGCCAGAGTCGGTTGTCTTGTCAGGGTTTGACCCCCTGCGTCGCCAAATTGCTAAAAACGCCTTAGAGGCTCTGATTTCTGACGGGCGCATTAACCCAGCTAAGATTGAAGAAGCTGTTGAAAAGGCGCGTCGCCAAATGGATGAAAATATTCGCCAAAAGGGTGAGGAAGCTGTCTTTGAACTAGGACTGCGTGGCCTACACCCAGACTTAATTAAGTTAATTGGTCGAATGAATTATCGGACATCATACGGACAAAACGTCTTGCAACACTCAATTGAAGTGGCGAAGATTACCGGTTTGATGGCTGCCGAATTTAAAATGGATGTTGCACAAGCAAAGCGTGCTGGTCTCTTACATGATATTGGTAAGGCTGTTGATGCGGAAGTGGAAGGTTCTCACGTAGAACTAGGCGTTCGCTTAGCTGAGAAATATCAGGAAAAGCCAGTGGTTGTGAATGCCATTGCCGCCCACCACGGCGATACGGAGGCAATTTCACCACTAGCGGACTTGGTCGCAGCTGCGGATGCAATTTCTGCTGCTCGTCCAGGTGCTCGATCAGAATCGCTTGAAAACTACGTGAAGCGTCTGACCGACCTTGAAAATATTGCGGATGGTTATCAGGGTGTTAAATCAGCCTATGCTATTCAAGCTGGTCGCGAAGTTCGCGTGATTGTTGAGCCTTCAAAGGTGACCGACATTCAAGCAACGGTTTTGGCCCATGATATTAAGGCCGAAGTCGAGGAACAACTCGAATATCCTGGTCACGTGAAGGTGACAGTTGTTCGAGAAACGAGAGCAGTTGATTACGCTCGTTAATGAAAAGCCCTTTGGGGCTTTTTTATTTGAGGGACTAAATTAAGGTCTGAGCCTGCAATAATGTTTCAAGTCTGCTACAATAAGAGCAAATCACCTGTCCTTTATTGCAACGAGAGGAGAATCTCACTTTATGACTATTGGAGAACTTTCAATTTTAATTTTTGCCTTAGCATTTTTGCTTTTGGTTGTTTTTATCGGTATTTTTTTGTTGCGATTAACCCGATCGGTCAGCATCTTGACAACTGATATCGATACCATCGCCCGCTCTTCTAACGAGGTCTTGGCGAACACAAACATGTTGTTGGATGATGTCAACGATAAGATGGCGACGCTAGACGTTACTGTTCAGGCTGCTGCTGATTTATCGCAGACAGTTTCCGATTTGAATGGTTCGGTTCGCAAGGCATCAAATAACTTAGCAGGGATGGGGACAATCTCAAAGGCTGGTGCTACGTTAGCATTGTCGAAGGTTTTCGGTCTCTTTTCTAAAAAAAATAAAAAGTAACGGAGGAATTGCTATGTCAAAAGCAACGAATGGCATTTTTGCTGGTTTCTTGTTTGGTCTTGGTGTCACTGCGGCCTACAAGTTGATGCACGAAGAACAAAAAGATGAACTCAAAGAAAAGGTTCAGGCCAAGGCCGACCAAGCGAAGCAGGCTGCTAGTCGCGTTCAAGACAATTTGGCGCCCTATGTTTCGAAAGCCAAGGAGACCTTGGCTGCTAAGAAAGTAGAATTGGCGAACCAAGTGGTTGATCAGGAAGATCAGGACCGCAATGATATTGAAATTAGTGAACATGACTTGTCCTTAAACGATGACAAGTAAAGAAAACCACTAGGCAGGTGATTCTGCTTAGTGGTTTTCTTATCAATAAAATTTGGTTTGGAATAGAGCCGCTTTGGGGGAGTGTTTTGGTTTAAGAGCCCGAGGGTTCCTAGAACCCTTTAACGCTCACTAGCATTAACTCACCCGCGGGCTAATTTTTCAGCCTTTTTGGTGTTGGCGAAGTGGACCTTGGCAAAGTGGTTCAAGTCTTTTCCCTCTTTGATAAGGCGGCTAGCAACGCGGTCTGCTTCCTTACCAGCACCGATTGGTAGGTGAATACCGGCTTCCTGGCTCAGTTCGGCCATTGAAATCAGTTCGACGTAGCGGGCGAGAATAGAAGCCGCGGCGACGGCTAGGTGGTAACGCTCACCCTTGGTGGTGAAGTAGACCTGATTTTCAACGATTGGCTGCTGGTGGTTCTTTTTTAGATAGCGAAAATAAGAATTGGGCGTGACGAATTGGTCAATTAAGAAGCCATCCGGTTTTGTCGGGCTGATTTTTCCGAGGACGGTTGCTAAAACAAAGTTGTGCGAAAGGGCCTTCATGGCCACAACGTTTTGTCCGCTTTGTTGCAATTGGTTGTACTTATCCGGCATGAGGTTGACAACGTGGTGGGGGAGGCGTTCGATGATCTGAGGCGCCATGGCCTTAATTTTTTCGTCAGTTAGTGTCTTCGAATCGGCGATACCAAGGCTTTTGACCCAAGCATTTTGTTCCTGTGGCACATAAACAGCCGCCGTTGTTAGTGGACCAAAGTAGGCACCGGCGCCAACTTCATCCGAACCGATGACGCTCCAATTTTGAAAGCCAGCAGGAAGATTTTGGCCAGGTTGATTCTGCTGGGGTCGTACCTTGACTCTTTTTTCACCCTTTTTACTGAGGTCTAATTGCTGATCAGCCCATCGGTTTGACTCTAGATTGGCATTTTTGCCTTGGAAGAGCACTTTGCCGGAATGGTAAGCTGTGATGGTCGTCTCATTTGTTTGGGCCTGGAAGAGTGCGCCAGCCGGTGCTGATTCTTTCATGTGACCTGCATAGTAGTCCTGACATTTCTTAATGGTTGCCTTTGACAAGGATAGTACGCTTTGCATTGAAGCCCGCTTTCTTCTTGATAAATGGGGTTGTAACCACTTAATTATAGCAGTTTTAATGGTATAATTGACGGTATTAAGTATGTGAATTGAGCGCATTTGGTTGGGGAGAGCCAGATAAAATCGCGCCGAAATAGGAGCTTGAAAATGATTCTTTCACTGATTTTTGCTGTTGTAATTTTCCTCATGGCCTTGTCCGGATACCGGGAAGGCTTGGTCCACGTCTTGGCCCGTTTAGCGATTTTTTGTTTGGTCTTTTATATGGCCACGGTTTACTCCAAGCCCCTCGCTGATCTCTTCTCTAACTGGGTTTCGGGCCAGTTCTCCCGTCCAGGTGTGCCAGACGAGGTTTCTCGTCAAGGAACCCAGTTCTTATCATCGGGTCTGGCCTTTATGGTCGTGATGGCCTTGGGTTCTTTTGTTGGCCACTATTTATTGCGCCCCATTCGCTTTATCCGCCGTTTGCCAATTTTAGGAGCACTCGACGGCTTACTGGGTGGTATCTTGTATTTTGGAATTGGAGTTGTTTTAAGCTTTTTCATTTTGCAGGTCTTATCGGTTGTCCCCAATGCCTGGCTGCAAATGCAGTTTAGCCAAAGCCCAATTTTAAATCAGTTTTTGAACACCACGCCGGTTCTTTCGAACCAAATTTATCAGTGGTGGCTTTAAGTAATAAGGAACAAATAGAATGAATAAAAAAGTCTTACAGACATTAGAATATGAAAAGGTCAAAGACCAACTGTATCCCTTTATTCAGACCGAACAGGGACAAGTCCTAGTTGATCACTTACAACCGTCTTCTGATTTTGATCAAGTGTCTGCTTGGTTGCAGGAAACCAACGAGGCCGTGTTGATTGATCGATTAAAGGGTGGCATGTTGTTGCCGGCCTTGGTGGACATTAAAGATCAGGTTCGTCGATTGGAAATTCAGGCAAGCCTCAATGGGGCGGAAATTGTCAGTTTGGCCCAAGTGTTAACTGCTACCGCCGCAATTGCTCATTTTTTTGAAAATATTCAGGATGATTTGGCGGGGTCAGTGGACCGTCTGGCTGCTAAGGCGGCTGACTTAGTGCTCTTGCCTGAATTGACGGTTCAGGTCAATAAGGCCATCGATGAGACGGGGCAAGTATTGGATAACGCCTCTTCGGCATTGGCAAGCCTTAGGCGGCGAATGACGGGGCATGAGAATGCTATCCGACAGAAGCTGCAGGGGTATACGCGGGGAAAATCAGCCCAGTACCTCTCGGAGCCGATTGTCACAAAGCGGTCTGACCGCTATGTGTTGCCGGTGAAGGCCGAATACCGGCACCAAATTCCGGGAGTCGTCCATGACCAAAGCCAAAGTGGTCAGACTTACTACATTGAACCGCAGGTGGTGGTTGAATTAGCCAACGAATGGTCAGAATTAAATGTTTTGGCCCGAGCTGAGGAAAATCGGATTTTAGCTGAGCTCTCTGCTGAACTGGCCCTTCATAGTGAAGACCTGGTCACCAATGCGCTGATTTTGGGCCAATTGGATTTTGCCAACGCCAAGGCACGGTTAGCTAAAAGTCAAAATGCTCAGGCACCAGCCTTGTCAACCGATCAGTCGGTTGTCTTAAACCAGGCCTGGCACCCGTTGATTGGTGAAAAGAAGGCCGTTAAAAACGATATTAGTCTTGGTGTTGATTACCAAACGCTGATTATTACAGGACCAAACACTGGTGGAAAAACCATTACGATCAAGACGTTGGGACTTTTGCAGCTTTTGGCTCAGTCGGGACTCTTTATTACGACCGGTCGGCCATCGACGGTAGCGGTCTTTGACAAGATTTTTGCTGATATTGGGGATGAACAGTCGATTGAGCAGAACTTATCCACGTTCTCCTCGCATATGGCCAACATCAAGCAGATTTTGCAGCAGACAAATGACCAATCTTTGGTCATCTTTGATGAATTGGGAGCCGGAACGGATCCGCAAGAGGGGGCTGCATTGGCCATGGCGATTTTAGATCGAACCCGCTCTTTGCAGGCTAAAACCATTGCCACGACCCACTATCCAGAATTGAAGCTTTATGGTTATGACCGTCCAGAAACGGAAAACGCCTCCATGGTCTTTGATGTGGAAACGCTCAAGCCCACTTACCAGCTCTTAATTGGTGTACCAGGACAGTCAAATGCCCTGGCCATCGCCAAGCGCTTAGGCTTTGATGATGAGTTGTTGGCGGATGCCCAGTCATTGGTGAACCCTGAGGATCAAAACTTGAATAAGATGATTCAGGACTTGGTTGACCAGCGCCAATTGGCCAAGAGCGAGCGAGCTGATTTGGCAAAAAAGACTGCTCAGGTTCAAAGTGAACAATCGCTTCTGGAAAAAAAGACGTTAAAGCTGGAGCAAAATCAGGCTAAGGTCATGATGGATGCCAAAAAGGAAGCCAACCACTTGGTTGCAAAGACCAAAAAGGAGGCGGACCAGTTAATTGCGGCTATCCGCAAGGAACGCTTGGCCGGTGGCCAAAAGGCTGGCTTGTCCGAGCAGGAATTGCAAAAGCAAAAGCGGGCCATCTCTTCCTTGCATCAAAGTGATCACTTGGAGAAAAATAAAATTCTTCAAAAAGCCAAGAAGGCCAAAGTGCTTGCTCCTGGGGATGACGTGGTGGTTCAATCCTATAACCAGCAGGGAACTCTGGTGAAAAAGCATAAGAACGGTCAGTGGGAAGTCCAATTGGGCATCTTAAAGATGCTGGTTGACGAAGATGACCTGACGAAGACTGAAGCAACTGCCAAGGCTCAAAAGGAAAAGCAGAGGCAACACCGACAAAAGGTTGCTAAGACGGCCCATAGCGGTTCAGCAACCGGCCGCGTGCAGGCCAAGCTTGACTTACGTGGCGTTCGCTACGAGGCAGCCATTACTTATTTGGACCGGTACTTGGATACGGTAGTTTTGGCCAACCTCTCTTCCGTGGAGATTATTCACGGAAAGGGAACCGGTGCATTACGTAAGGGTGTCACTGATTTTCTGCGGTCCGACCGCCGGGTCAAGGACTTCCATTTTGCTTCCGCCAATGCTGGCGGGGATGGCGCCACGATCGTGACCTTGCGCTAAAGCTTGAATTTGGCCAGGACTGAAAAATCAGCCTTGCAGCAGCCCAATAATCCCGTCTTTATTTATAAAAAGCATGCTTAGTCCTGATGTTAGTAACGTATTTAATCCGCCACCAATTACTTGAAACAACGAGAAGGGAAGACAACATGTCTGATAAGTACCCAGCCGGAGAATTTTTATCCGCACTATTTTTATACGCTCGCGATTTTAACTATAATCACTTGGTCTTTGAAGCCAACCGTTTTAAAGTGTCCGTGAACTTAGTTCGTCGCTCCAATACCTACGGGAATGCGGAGCTCTTTTATGCTTCTGCCGATCCTAAGAGCTTTGCACCGGTCATGTCAGCAATTAACCAGGCCATTGAAGTGGCAGAACTTGAAGGTGACTTGCAGGCCAAGGTCCAAACACCAAACTTAGAGCGTAAGGAACAGATTTTTCAATTTAAGCTGCGTGAGTTTGGTCACGGACGTTACCAACTCGATTTATCAATTTAAGGTAGGAGGCCCATTGTGAAACAAGGAAAGTCAGCACAAATTAAAGCATTTAAACACCAAAATACAAAGCACAAGTTTCGTGAAAATAAGAAGTTAGCACCATTTGATTACAATGAATTTGCTGGTTTCTTGCGAGCACGGTTCTTTTTAACTAAGAATACTGCCTACCAGCCAGCAGTCTTTGAAGCGGCTTCATTTTTCTTGGATGACTTGATTGCCACCATGGTGCAGCAAAATTTCTCTGCCTTTACGAGTGATGAACGGGTGATTGTCAACTTAAACGAGGCGATGCAAGCCACTTTGGTTCAATCAACAGACCGTGACTGGCGCTACTTTGTCTTACTGACGCCGGTTTTGTATGATATTCAAGCCTTCTTGGCCAAGGAAGGGCAGGTTTCACCACGTTATGGCGTACAAACGACTAAGTTTGATCCAAATTTCTGGAAAATGATTATGCGAACGGTCATGGCGGTAAATTACTTCCGTTTCCAGGGCCAGGATGTTGCCAAGTTGATGAGTGAGTCATCAGCAATCGATGACTTGCAATTTAAATTCTTAAAGCAAAACGGTGACGCCGATGATTTCGACTTGGAAACGATTCAAGAAGTCTTTCGTGGCTTAACGGTTACCTTACCTGATTTAAAAAATGCCGATGCAAAGCCTTTGACACCTGCTTTAACGGCAGAGCAACAGGAAGAAGAAATCGCCTTTGGAAAACGGATGGTGGAAACCTTCCAAAAGACATCGACGGCCGGAGTGGTGTCGGACCAGGAAATGGCTCTTTTGCAGGCCTTACATCAGGGCTTGGCAGAAAAGTTGCAGGCTGACCATCACCAATGGACGGCTAGCTTGATTGCTACTTTTGTCAAAGAGAATCTCTTTGACTATTGGCAGCCTGTTTTTGATTCATTGGATGGCTTAGGGGGCGAAATTACCCGCTATTTGCAATTCTTAGCTAATAAGAAGGCCGTGACGGACTTTAAGAAGATGGAAGCTGGTTTAACTGACGTCGACCATTATCTGGATGTTGCTGCCTTAAACAAGCTCTTAGGACAGCTAACGGTTGATGACGTTGAAGAACTAGTTAAAGAAAAGTAAAGATAAAAATGCCTGCTGGTCTTCAATGAAAACCAACAGGCATTTTTAGCAGAATTATGAAAATGAGATGTGGCGCAAGAGGTCCGGCATCAATTGATGAATTTGCTTCGTCTTTTGATCCTGAATCAACAATGCGCCAGCTGGCGTCTGAGATAAGACGCCATGGAAGTCCTGGATTTGTTCTTGATCAAAACCATAGTTCATTTGGACGTCCACTGGTTCTTGGAGATTAATGGCCAACTCTAAGCGGGTAATGAGTTCCTGGCTATTTTGTTGTTGCTTCAATGGAACGACAGCAAAGTGTTCGCGTAAGCGGGCAAAAACATGCTTGCCTTGCTTAATGATTAGATTGTAATAAGTCCGGCTATCAAGATTGACTTGCATGAGACCGCCTCCTCTTTCACTGTTGCCTTTAGTATACGAACAAATGTTTGGTATTGCAAGTGCTTTTCTTGGTTAAATTTTTATTAAGAACTAATTTAAGGCTGATTTAAAGGCGTTTAAGGCTTTGTTCCCCTCAGGCGAACAGACTTTCTAAAATGTCTCAGGGAAGGTTAGAATTAGGTTGACAAATCAGTGGTCACTTGAGCCCGTCATTGAATAATGAGAAAAATTCTGGTAAAATACAAACATTAAAGTAGATTTTGATGTTAAAGAGGAAGAGCATGACACAACGTGGTTTGTTAATCGTCCTTTCAGGCCCATCTGGTGTCGGAAAAGGAACAGTTCGTAAGGCGATCTTTGAAGATGACGGTGTTGATTTCCGTTACTCCATTTCAGCAACAACTCGTAAGCCACGAGTTGGTGAAGTGGACGGCCAGGATTACTTCTTTGTTTCCCGTGAGGAATTTGAAGAAAAGATTCAGGCAGGTGACATGTTGGAATATGCCGAGTACGTCGGTAATTACTACGGAACGCCACGTTCTTTCATTGATGAAACTTTAGCTTCCGGTAAGGATGTATTCTTGGAAATTGATGTCCAAGGGGCCTTGCAAGTGAAGACAAAAATGCCAGAAGGGGTTTATATTTTCTTGACCCCACCTGACATTAAAAATCTCCGTACCCGTTTAGAGGGCCGGGGAACTGATTCGCCTGAAGTCATCAATCAACGTGTTGAAGCCGCTAAGGACGAATTGAAGAAAATGATCAATTATAATTATGCCGTCGAGAATGATATCGTCGAGTTAGCCGTTGACCGAATTAAGGCAATCATTACTGCTGAACGTTTGAAGGTTAGCCGCGTATTTGATCAAATTGCGGACTAAAGGAGTAGCACATGTTATTGTATCCATCAGTAGATAAGTTGTTAGAGCGAGTTGATTCACGGTATAAGTTGATTGCCTTAGCTTCAAAGCGCGCCCGTGAATTGGATGCCGGGATGCCAGCAACAAAGGTTAAGTTTGATTCCAACAAATCAGTTGGGCAAGCTCTAGAAGAAATTGAAGCAGGGGATGTTGTCATTAACCCTGTTGTTCAGGATGAAGGAGAATAAGATGGCTGATTTTCCACAGTTAGATTTGGCGGTAAAAGAAGCACAAGCCACTTTGCAAACCAACTATGGTGATATTGACCTGATTTTCTTTGAAGAACAAGCACCTAAGGCGGTCGAAAACTTTTTGACGCACGCCAAGGAAGGTTACTACGATGGCGTTATATTCCATCGAGTGATTCCTGATTTTATGATTCAAGGGGGAGACCCTGAAGGATCTGGTCGCGGTGGTGAAAGTATTTGGGGCAAGCCTTTTGAAGACGAGTTCTCAGATGACTTGTTTAACCTTCGCGGTGCTCTGTCAATGGCGAATGCTGGACCAAAGACGAACGGGTCACAATTCTTTATTGTTCAAGCGAGTCATTTTCCTAAGCAAATGAAGGCAGCCCTCAAGGGATTGCCAGAAGAAATTCAAACTGCCTACCAAGAAAATGGGGGAACCCCATGGTTGGATGGCAAGCATACTGTCTTTGGTCAAGTTGTTTCTGGGATGGATGTTGTCGATAAGATTGCTAAGGCAAAAGCAGACTACGCTGACCGCCCAATCGATGATATTGTCATTGAAAAAGTCGTCCTTCACTAAAAGTGTTGGGCGCTTTTTGCTATAATGAGGACAGTAGGAGAAAAAAATGCCTTATAAAATTGGACAGCTGGTGACAGGAACAGTTACTGGTATTCAGCCCTATGGTGGCTTTATTAAATTAGACGAGCAAACGCAAGGTTTGGTTCATATTTCGGAGTTCAAATCAGGGATTGTTAAGGACTTGAACGGCGAATTGAAAGTCGGTGACCAGGTACAGGTGATTGTATTGGATATTGATCAGTACACTGGTAAGATTTCCCTCTCTCTTCGTCAGGTGGGCATCATGCCACTCAAGGACACACCGATTATTAAAAACAACAGCGTGAAACGACATTTCTGGACGAACTATCATTTGGACTACGGTTTTGAACCAATTGCGTTAGCCTTGCCAGGTTGGATTGAGGAAGCAAAGAAAAGAATTAGCTGAGGAGTACTATATGACAATGGTAGCAGCGACGGTTATTGCATATGACCACGATATTCCCTATTTTTTAGTCCATCAAAAGGATTCAGGTGATCATTTTTGGGCTGTCAAGGTTCACCATCATGAAGAAAAGACCTCTTTGGGAACGATTTTGTCCGCATTTCAAAAGATTGGTGTGACTAATTTTGACGATTGGCGCTTGGGTGAATTGGCCACAGCAGTCGAAGGTGAAGGTCATGCTGAGTCATTATATTCCTTTCATGTCACTGATTATCAGGCATTACAGAAGCAGTTACCGAAGGAATTGGTCTTTAAGAGTGCTGATGATATCCGTGAATTGTTGACAACAATTCAGCCATCAACATTCACATCCTTTGATGCTAGTTAAATATTAATTGATGATTTAATAATCAATAGCAATAATGTTCGTGTTTTATCCGTTAATAAAAGGGCGAGAAAAGTATCTTTCGCTCTTTTAGAATCTCTTTAAAAAACATGGAAAAACTATTGACGAGTAGGAGGGCAGGCGCTATACTAGTTATTGTTCGTTACGA
>NZ_LDUY01000003.1 GCF_001038455.1 Fructobacillus sp. EFB-N1
ATTCTTTGGGTTTTTATTTTAAATTTTCTCGTTCGAATTAATTATAGAATCTGCCTTTATTAAAAAGTGGTGGTTCTTTTCTATCAAAATTTCTGAAGGGTTTTGGTTTTGTGGCTATAATTACCATTAAGATAATGTTCATGATGTGTTTATAGCGACTAAACGTAAATTGCCTTTCAACAACCCCCTTGACTATCTTTGGTATAATAGAAGTAATATGCACTGGCTGATTTTTCCAGTGAAGTGTTTGATAAGATAGATGTTAGGAAGACTGATGGTCAAGAAAAACTTAGTCAAAGCAAACTTAACAGGTGACCGAATTGGGGTCTTTTTTGGAACCTTGGCACCGATGCACATTGGGCACCAGGCCGAAATTTATAAGGCCGCAGCCCTGAATGATGGGGTCGTTGTGATTACTTCGGGGTACACAGGCGACCGTGGCGATCAAATTGGTTTGCCGGTTGAAAAGCGGTTCCGTTACCTCCGGGAGGCCTTCAATGATGAAGACAACATCAAGGTTGATTATATCAATGAAGATGATATTCCTCAGATGCCGAACGGTTGGCAGGAGTGGACAGACCGGTTGACGGCGACGATTCGACGAAATATTGTCAACCCTGAGGCGCAGATTACGCTATATACAGGTGAAGCAGACTATAAGGAAATGCTGGAAAAGATGTTGCCAAAAGATGGTCATTTCCGTGTCTCATTAATGGACCGCACCATTTTAAAGGTATCGGCAACAGCTGTTCGTAATGATCCCTTGGGGAACTGGGACTTTATTAACCGTGTTTTCCGCCGCCATTTTGCTAAAAAGATTTTGGTCGTTGGGGCACCGCAAACAGGTAAATCAACTTTAACCAGGCGTTTAGCCCGAACATCCAACTCACCTTTTTCGGTAGAGTTTTCACGAACTTACCAGGAAAAATCAAATGTCTTTGATAGTGAACTACTTTTAAAGGATTATTCGCGGATTATTCAAGGCCAGTATGATGCCAATTCGGCCGAGATCAACTCACCGGCTAATAACGGCTTGACCTTCTTCGATACGGATGCGATGGTGACCATGGCGGAAGCTAGGGAGTGGTTACCAAAAGATGACTTGGCTCAATTGTTACCACTATTTGATAATACAATTCAAGAAGAAGAACTCGATTTGATTTTGGTTATTCCACCAGCAGTGGCTGTTTTAAACGGCGCAGATCCAATTGAAAGTGCCCAATTTGATCGCCACCTTTGGCAGGTGATTGCCGACTATGGCTATGATGATTTGGCAGTGGCTTTGGATCGGCCGGGTGGACCCGATGACCCAGCGGGTTACTATGCCCGGTATATGCAGGCTTTGGAAATTATTGAAGATAAAGTTGGCATTAATTTAACCAAGGTTTAAGATAAGGACCCTGAACGTTTCGGGTCTTTTTTATTCTAGCTTTATCTATTGCAAGTAAGCTATTGAAAACATAACAAAGAAGGAGGTGACCAGCGGTGGCACTGACGTACGCACAGGTGGTGGTGGATGTTCCCACCCAACAAACGAATCGACCGTATACTTATTTGATTCCAGATGAGATTCAAGATGAAGTGCAACCCGGTGTCCGTGTTTTGGTCGCCTTTGGTTACCGCTCGGTTTTGGGTTATGTGTTAAAAATCGGTGTCGAATTGCCAGCTGATTTAGCCGTTGACCAGGTCAAGGATATTTTGACGGTCTTAGATGACCATCCGGTTCTCAGCCAGGAAATGTTGGACTTATCCGAGGAATTGGCGCAAACTAATTTTTCATTCCAGGTCTCTTTTTTGGCTTTGATGCTGCCAACCGCTTTAAAGGCATCCTACAAGAAGCGTTTGCGAGCACAAGCTGGCTTGTTGCCTGCTGACCGTGTGGCCTACTTAGACGGTCAGGAGGAGCGCTTAGTTAAAACCAAGGACTTTTCGGCGAAGGAGTGGCGGCAGGTCCGCCAGTTAGCTGCGGCAGGTCAACTGTCAATCGAAACGGTGATTGAAAATAAGGGCCGAATTAAAACGGAACTGGCCTATCAGGTAACCAGTGACCAGGGCCTATTGGGCCAAGCGGAAGAAACTTTGCGTAAATCAGCTAAAAGTCAGGCTGCTTTGTTGGCCTTTTGCCAGGAACACCCTGGTGAAACCTTTACGAAGCGCGATTGGTTGGCCCAAGTTGATGTCGCTGCAGCAACATTGACAACTGGTGTCAAAAACGGCTGGTTGGTCAAGCGCCAGGTTGAGCAGAAGCGGCGTCCCGGAGCACTGGCCTCGGGCAAAGTTGAAGCAGTTAAGGTTTTAAACGAAGATCAGCAGAAGGCTTATGATGCCGTGACTGCAGCCATTACGGCTAAGGAAAAGACGACCTTTTTGCTTGAGGGGATTACCGGGTCTGGGAAGACTGAGGTTTACCTCCAAGCGGCGCAAAAAACGATTGATCAGGGGGAACAAGTCCTCTTTTTAGTTCCTGAAATTGCGCTGACACCACAGATGCAAAAACGAGTGGCAGACCGTTTTGGGGATGCAACTGCAGTCCTGCATTCTGGTCTGTCGGCCGGAGAGCGCTATGATGAATGGCGTCGAATTCAATCCTGCCAGGTTAAGGTGGTGGTTGGTGCCCGGTCAGCGGTCTTTGCCCCGCTAGCTAAGCTGGGCTTGATTATCGTTGATGAGGAGCACGAAACTTCCTATAGCCAAAGCGAAAATCCACATTATTCTGCCCGCGACGTGGCCTTATGGCGGGGCGCCTATCATCAGGCACCCGTTGTTTTGGGTTCTGCAACCCCTTCACTGGAAAGTCGAGCTCGGGCGCAAAAGGGCGTTTATCAATTGCTGACGCTAACGAAACGGGCAGCGGCAGCGGCCACGTTGCCACCGGTTGAGATTGTTGATATGCGACAGACGGTTGTTCTAAAAGGGGATACTAATTTTTCAACCGAACTTTTGGAAAAGTTGAAAGATCATTTAGCCCGTGGGGAACAAGCCGTTTTGCTACTGAACCGCCGGGGCTTTTCTTCCTTTGTGATGTGTCGGGACTGTGGCTATGTTCCAAAAGACCCTAATTGTAACTTGGCCATGACCCTGCACATGGATACGAAAACCTTGAAGTGCCATTACTGCGACTTTCAGGCACCAATTCCGCATATTTGTCCAAGCTGTGGATCAAAGCGGATTCGCTACTACGGAACTGGGACTGAAAAGGTCCAAGAAGAATTGAGCCGTGTTCTACCGGAGTACCCGGTAATCCGCTTGGACCAGGATACGACGAAGAAGAAGGGCGCCATGGCGCAAGCCCTGGCTGATTTTGGCGCTAAAAAAGCACAAATCTTGTTGGGAACGCAAATGGTTGCCAAGGGCTTGGACTTTGAGGATGTTACCCTGGTTGGCGTTTTAAATGCTGATACGGGATTGGGCTTACCTGATTTTCGTGCCAGTGAAAAAACCTTTGAACTGCTTACCCAGGTTGCCGGGCGTGCTGGTCGAGGTGACCGGGCAGGGGAAGTGGTGATTCAAACGTTTAATCCGAAACACTACGCTCTGACGTTTGCCCAGCGCCACGATTATGAGGGCTTTTACCGACAAGAAATGGCCATCCGCCATACCGGTGAATTTCCGCCCTACTACTACACAATTCAGATTCAGAGTTCGCACCCTGATGAAAATCTAGTGGCCATCCAGAGTGCCAAAATTGGCCTTTGGCTGCGAAAAAAATTACCACAGGATGTTTTGATGCTTGGACCATCGCCTCAAGCTATTGCAAAGCTAAAGGGGCGGTACTATTTCCAGATTTTACTCAAATTGAAGAACCCCCATGAGGCAGATGCATTACTGCGTGACTTGGTTGATCGCTCGCAAAAGGCTGAGGCTGGTTTCCAGCTTTCGGTGAAGCGTGACCCAGTTACCTTTATGTAAGGATTCATGCGGTCTTGGCAGAGACGTTTTGGTGTCATTGGATGGTACTTAATTGGTACTGCCTTGGCGTCAATGAGTCTTTTGATTGAATTTGTTATAATGAATGAAAGCGCCGACTTTCTAATCGGCAGAACTAGTGAGGAAGTTAATGACCAATCGCGTTGTCTTTATGGGAACACCCCAATTTGCTGTTCCAATTTTAGAGGCCTTAGTGGCTGATCCCCAATATGATGTTTTGGCTGTTGTCACACAGCCTGACCGACCACAGGGTCGCAAGCAAAAGTTGTCACCAAGTCCGGTTAAAATGGCCGCCTTAGCCCATGATTTACCGGTCTTACAGCCGGAAAAAATCAGTGGTTCAGCCGAAATGGCCGAATTAATTGGTCTGGCTCCTGATTTTATTGTGACGGCCGCTTTTGGGCAATTCTTGCCGGAAAAGTTGTTGCAGGCAGCCAAGGTGGCGGCGGTGAATGCCCATGCTTCCTTGCTGCCAAAGTATCGTGGTGGTGCGCCAGTTCATTACGCGATTATGAACGGTGACCAAGAAACGGGTGTTTCATTGATGTACATGGTCAAGAAAATGGACGCTGGTGATGTGATTGATGTGGTTAAGGTGCCGATTGAGGCAACTGACAACGTGGGGACCATGTTTGATAAGTTGAGCGCTGTCGCAGCACCATTGGTTCTTGCTAACTTGCCCAAATTGGCAGCGGGAACAGCTCAAACAGAGCCACAAGACCCTGACCAGGTTAGTTTTTCACCAAACATCAGTCGTGACCAGCAGAACTTAGATTTTGCTAAAGAGACTGCTGAACAGTTAAACTGGCATATTCGTGGCTTGTACCCAACTCATCCAGCCCATGCCGTGGTTGGTGGCGAACGCTTTAAACTCGTGGAAACGACACCGTTAGCTGAAACAACAGAAGCAAAGCCGGGCGTGATTACAAAAAAAGATAAGAAAAACCTGGTGATTGCGGCCGCTGATGGAACGCAATTAGCAATCCAAAGTTTGCAGCCAGCCGGCAAGAGCGTCATGGCCGTGGCCGCCTATTTGAATGGCGCCGGTCAAAAGTATACAGTGGGCGACCAGTGGGTCACCATCGAGGAAGTTAATGCCTAATCAAGTAAAAAACAGTCAAAATCCCCGTTTGCTAGCAGTTACCACGTTAGCTAAAATTAAAAACGGTGCATATTCTAACCTGCAGTTGAACCAGGTGATTAAGAGCCATCAACTGAAAGCGGTTGATAAGGGTCTCTTAACAACCCTGGTTTATGGAACGATTCAGTATCGTCTATTACTAGAATACTGGTTGGCACCTTTTGTAAAGGGGAAAAAATTAGAACCTTGGGTTAAGGAATTACTCTTGACGGCATTGTTCCAGTGGCATAAACTAGACAAAATTCCGAAGCATGCGATTTTTAACGAAACGATTGAAGTGGCTAAAACCCTCGGAAACGTGGGGACAGCTAAATTTGTGACGGCAATTCTTCATAATATGGACCGTACAGGTCTTCGTGATGAGAGTAAAATTGCAGACCCAATCGAACATTTATCGATTTCGTATTCGTTACCTGTTTGGCTGGTAAAGGCCTTATTGGACCAAGTTGGCGAAGATAAGACCAAGAGGATTTTAGCCTCTTTGAATGAAGCACCGGCCCAGGCTGTTCGAGTTAATACGGCTAAGGCAACGGTTGCTGATACGAAGGCCAGTTTGATGGGCGAAGGACTGTCCGTTCGCGACTCCGCCGTGGCTGCCGATGCCTTGGTGGTTACCGGTGGTCACGTGGCTTCTTCCAAGGCCTTTATTGGCGGGCTGATTACGATTCAAGATGAATCCGCCATGTTGCCGGTTGAGGCGCTAGACATTGATGAGTCAGTTCACTCTGTTTTGGATGCCGCAGCCGCTCCCGGTGGCAAGACGACCCAGATTGCCCAGTACTTATCTGGAAATGCCAAGGTTCTGGCCTTAGACATCCACGAGCACAAGGTTAAGTTGATTAAGGCCAATGCCAACCGCCTTGGTTTAGCTGACCGGGTTGAAGCAAAAGCTTTGGATGCTCGGCAGGTGCCGGAAAAGTTGGACCAAGACTTTGACCGAATTTTGGTCGATGCGCCTTGTTCTGGCTTAGGACTTTTGCGTCGTAAACCAGAAATTCGCTATGAAAAGTCACTTGAGGATGTTTTGCACCTCGCTGACTTACAGCTTTCGATTTTAAATGCGACCGCGAAGCGCTTAGCACCTGGTGGCCGTTTGGTTTATAGTACTTGTACGATTTTAAATCAGGAAAACGATGGCGTGATTGAACGCTTTTTAGCTGAAAATCCTGATTTTACCTTGTTGAAGACACCAACCGATAAGAAGTTGAAGGATGATCGAGTAGGCGACGTGTTGAAAATCTACCCGGATGACTACGAGACGGATGGCTTTTTCGTAGCCACCCTTCAAAGGAAGGATTAGATAAGATGGCAATTGCTTATATCAGCGAAAAAGGCCCTACACGGGTCGATAATCAAGACGCAGTGGGCGCCTTTTATAATCAATCGGGCGAAGCTTTAGTGATTGTCGCTGATGGCGTTGCCTCTAATCCAGGCTCTAAGCAGGCCAGTCAAATTGTGGTGGAAACACTTGGTTCTGCTTGGCAAAAAAAGAATATGACCGATCCAGAAAGCGTGAAGGACTGGCTAGTGCATCAGGCTGCTTTGGCCAACCGCGCGATTTTGTTAGCTGGACAAAAAAATCCGCGGGTTAACAAAATGGCGACAACTGTGGTTTTGGCTGCTTGCTTGCCAGGAAAAATCTTAGTCGCAAACGCTGGCGATTCCAGAGCCTATTTGTTGCGGGGGGAAAGTGCTGAATTGTTGACCTTTGACCATACCCTGCGTAATGAAATCAAGCGTGATAGTGGTCAAATTTATGATGAAAACCTACCTGAGGCTAATTCTTTGACCCGCTATTTGGGGGTTAATCAAAAAGTTGACCTTGAGTGGACGACTTTTGTCCCTAAAAAAGATGATTGGCTCTATTTGACCTCCGATGGGCTGGTCAAGGTTCTTTCAATTGAGGACCAAGTCAAACTGCTCCAACCAAGACGCCACCGTCCGGGAAATGAGCCGCCATTGGGATCTGTCTTAGATTTGACCGAACGAATCCGGGCCCTGATGAAGGCAGCCAATGCGCGCCAGGCACCGGACAATATTACAGCATTGCTGGTGACTGATTTAACGAATCCAAACCAGCAAATGGCGGCCAAGGCCTATGCCGATGTTCGTCAGATACCAGATAATAAGCAAGAAATGCCGCAACGAACAGGGAGGCAAAATTAATGGAACAAGGAACGATGATTGATCACCGCTACCGAGTAGTGCGCCCTCTGGGTGGTGGCGGCATGGCTAATGTCTACCAAGCTTTTGATACTTATTTGAACCGTGATGTCACGTTGAAGATGATTCGATTGGATATCAAGGACCAACCGGATGCTGTTGAACGCTTTCAACGTGAGGCAAAATCAGCAACTGCTTTAATCAATGACCATATTGTGCAGGTTTATGATGCCGGTGAATTTGATGGTTCCTCTTATTTGGTGATGGAATATGTCGATGGGATGGATTTGAAGGATTATACCCAGGCGCATTTTCCAATCCCTTATCACGAAGTAGTTAATATCATGGAACAGATTCTGGATGCGGTGGCTACTGCCCATCGTGCCGGTATTATTCATCGTGATTTGAAACCACAAAATATCTTGATTGATAAACAAGGACAAGTGAAGATTACCGATTTTGGGATTGCGACGGCCAAAAAATCGCAGTCGTTGACTCAGGTACACACAGTGATTGGCTCCATTCACTACCTGGCGCCGGAATTACCAATCGGTCAGCATGCTTCTGCCCAGTCCGATATTTATGCATTGGGTGTTATTTTGTACGAGCTTTTGACGAACCGAGTGCCTTATCAAGGTGATACGCCCGAACAAGTGGCTTATAAGCATGGAAACATGCCAATGCCTTTTGTGCGCGATTTTGACAGTCAGGTTCCCCAGCCATTAGAAAATGTTATTTTGCGGGCAACTGCTAAAAATCCAGCAGATCGTTATTTTTCGGCTGAAGATATGGCCGATGATCTCAAGACCTCGTTGTCCAAAAGACGTTCTCAAGAAAAACGTTATGTACCGGAGACCTCTGATGAAACACGTTTAGTCGATACTGATTTATCTGACCGACCCTACGTAGCTGACCCCGATACTTTAAAGGATCCTGAAGAAGGAAAATCAGTTACTGAGCAAATTATTGATTACGCTAAGCAGGGGATGTCAGTTAAAAAAATTGCCGCGAAAGTTGATCGGACGCCGAAGTTTGTTCGACAGGTTTTGTCAAAAAATGGCGTTAAGTACAAGTCGGCCAAAAAGTGGGTTGTTTCCTTAGTAATGTTACTCTTGTTATTGGCTGGGATTGGCAGTGCGAGCTATTTTGAGAGTAACTACGTTACCATGCCAGATGTTGCTAATATGTCCTTAAACCAAGCTGAAAGTAAGCTTTCTAATGCTGGATTGACGGTTTCCAGTCCAACTTATGCATCGTCTAAGACGGTGGCTAATGGTCAAGTGATTAAGACGAAACCTGGATCAGGAGTCTACCTAAAGAAGGGAACTTCCGTTTCTTTGGTGGTTTCCTCTGGTGGGAATAAGGTCAGCCTAGCGGATTATAGCGGTTGGAGCTATGGCGAGGCAGCTGCACAGTTAAGTGGTCAGGGCTTCACCGTTAAACGAAAAAGCCAAGCTAGTTCTGATGTTCCTAGTGGGGAAGTAATCTCGCAATCGGTTGAGGCCTTTACCTCTGTTGATCCTAGTTCAACGACAATTACCTTAACGGTTTCAACTGGTCCAAGTAAGGTACAAGTGCCAAACTTGGTTGGTAAGAACCAAAGTGATGCGATTAGTTGGGCAAACGCCAATCGAATTCAACTTAGTTTTAACTTTACGAATTCTAGCCAGCCAAGTGGTCAAGTGATTGCTCAAGATACACCATCTGGGTCGCAAATTACTTCAGATAAGACGGTGACCTTGACAATTTCTTCTGGCCAGGAGAGCAGTTCGAATAGTAATAATTCAAATAATAATGCATCGAGCTCGTCTTCATCTTCATCATCGAGTTCCGCCTCATCATCGTCGAATAACCATTAATTTGGATTTTTGATTAATAGTGATGACAAAAAAGCTACTTTTTAGTGGCTTTTTTTGTTTAAAGATCAGACTCATCAAGGATTAGATTTTTTTCTTTTTTGTTAAGATTCGGCTGACGGTGTGCACTGGAATTTTTAAAAATATGCTATACTAAGCGTATGAAAACAGGACGGATTATTCGGTCATTGGCCGGTTACTATGACATTATGATGGATGACGGGGTTGTCGAGCGCACGCGAGCGCGAGGACAATTTCGGCAAAAAAAACACCGCCCCTTAGTCGGCGATTTTGCTGATTTTGAATCGGAAAATGGCGAGGGTTTTATTTGGGCGTTGCATGATCGGAAAAATGATTTGGTGCGCCCGCCTATTGCCAATGTTGATTTAGCAATTGTGGTGACATCGGTAGTCGAGCCAGCCTTCTCTCAAAATTTGTTGGACCGGCAGTTGGTGGCACTGGAGGCCGCTGGTGTGAAGCCTGTCCTCTATTTTTCAAAGATGGACTTGCTTGAACCGACTGCCAGGCAGAATTTTGAGGCAACCTTAATCGAATATCGTGCGATTGGCTACGATGTCATCGTTTCGGACGGAGATGTCGCCACCACCTTTCAGCCAATTTTGAAAAATCAGGTTGTGGTCGCAATGGGCCAAACCGGAGCCGGTAAGTCAACGTTGCTCAATGCTTTGGCACCGGAATTGCAGTTGGAGACGGGTGTTGTTTCAAAGGCGCTTTCGCGTGGGAAGCATACGACCCGACAAGTTTCGCTGATCTTAGTACCAGCTTTTGAGGCCTTGATCGCAGATACACCCGGTTTTTCATCCTATGAAGTTTTTGACTTTCCGGTTGAAGAATTAGGCAATTACTTTCCTGAAATCAAAGCAGTTAGCGGTCAGTGCCGTTTTCGGACCTGTTTGCATATCAATGAACCTGGCTGTGCGGTGAAAGAAGGGGTTGCCCTTGGCAGTATTTCACAGGCACGGTATAATAGTTACGAACTGTTTTATCAAATTATTAAAGGGAAACGGCCAGTCTACCAAAAGACGAGCCAAAAATGGCGTCAGTAAGAAGGTCACTTGTCTGTTCGACAATGAATTCGTTCAATGCTGAGCGCTGAGGAAAAGAGGAAAACATGGCAGGAATTATTGCTCCATCAATTTTGAGTGCAGATGTCACAAAGTTAGGCGAAGATGTCGCCTTGGTGGAAAAGGCTGGTGCAAAGTATTTGCACGTCGATTTGATGGACGGGTCATTTGTCCCATCGATGGCTTATGGTCCAGCTTGGGTGAAGCAATTACGGCCACAAACTGATTTGTTCTTGGATGTCCATTTGATGGCTGTCCACCCAGAAAACCATGTTGAAGAATTGGCTGAAGCTGGTGCTGATTTGATTGGTGTTCACGTGGAAGCAACGCCACATATTCACCGTGTTTTGCAAATGATTAAGGCTGCTGGTGTGAAGGCAGAAGTGGTTATTAATCCTGGAACACCGGTATCAGCAATTATTCCTGTGTTAGGCATGGTGGACCAGGTCTTGGTCATGACGGTTAACCCTGGCTTTGGTGGTCAAGCCTTCTTGCCAGAAATGGTCGAAAAGATTAAGGAATTGTCTACCTATAAGCAAGACAATGGCTTGGACTACGATATCGAAGTTGATGGTGGTATCAATGAAAAGACCATTGCGTTGACGGCTGCGGCCGGTGCCAACGTCTTCGTTGCTGGTTCATATGTTTACGATAAGAAAGATCCAGCTGCTAAGGTTGCCAAGTTGTTGGATTTAACTAAGTAAAACAATCTCGCTATTAAATAATAATCCAAAAGGGCTAAGCAAATTTTTGCTTGGCTTTTTTCGAAAAGAAAGGATGAATGGATGCGAATTAATATCTTAGCCGGAGGTCCGACTGAATTTTGGCCTGACGATATTTTTGAGCAAGAGGGGCAGTGGTTGGGTGCTGACCGTGGCGCCTGGTACCTGATGCAAGCCGGGATGGACTTTCAAACGGTGGTGGGTGACTTTGACTCTTTGACAAAAGAGGAGTTTGAGGCGGTTATCAGTCATTTGGAAGCCAACCATGTTTACCGCTTTCCACCCGAAAAGGACTTTACTGATACGCAGTTAGCGATTAAAGCCGCTGCTAGTCTTGGTGCAGATGAAATCAGGGTCTACGGGGCCACCGGTGGCCGCCTGGATCATCTTTTAGCTAATTTAACTTTTCCAGCAATGGCGGGCTTTACCGAATTGGCACAAGAAATCGATTTGCCAGATTTAGTAGAACGAGTCGCGCTGGTTGATAAGCAGAATGTTGTTTCCTATTTGTTGCCTGGACAAAAGGTGGTGAAGCACATTGGTGGTATGAAATATCTCGGTTTTATGCCATTGGGTCTAGTTGATAATTTGAAAATTATCGATGCGAAGTATACCTTGACACAGCCAGAAAGTAAGGCTATAATGTGGTCATCGAATGAATTTATTAATGAATTGGTCCACTTGTCTTTTGACAGTGGAATCATGATTGTTACTCAGAGCAAAGATGGAGGTAAGTAAATGGCTGTAACAGCAATTACTGACGCAAATTTCGAAAAAGAAACCGCTACTGGCGTTGCCATTACGGACTTTTGGGCAACTTGGTGTGGACCGTGCAAGATGCAATCACCTGTTTTAGATGCTTTGTCTGATGAAGATGCTACTAAGAATATTAACTTTTATAAGGTTGATGTTGATGAAAACAAGGAAACGGCTGCTAACTTTGGCATCCGTGCAATTCCAACTTTGGTCGTGACAAAGGATGGTCAGGCCGTAGAACGAATTACTGGTTTCCATAACAAAGAGCAATTAGCTCAAATTTTGCAAAAGTACGCATAATTTTAAATTTAATTGGGGGGCGGCAGTGATTGTGCTGACACCTCCTTTTTAGTGCTTGCTCTACTAATGAATGAGATTGAATAAGATGATTGAAAATTAGTCTTGTTGATTGCCAGCGTAAATCAGGTAAAAAGGCAAAGCAGACGATTTGCTTTGCCTTTATTGCTCGAATTCGTTATACTGGATTAGGAAAAACTTTAGTATAAGTAATTTTCTGGATAAACAGTGGTAAAAGACTCGTATAGAGCGAATTGCCTTTGAATTTGAGGTGGAACCAATGGTTAAATCGATTTCTGCTCTTGCTAAAGGTCTTTTATTCTGGTAAAATATTGTATTGTTGATAAGAAGAGCATGAACAATACCTCGGCTCGGATAGGAGGGTCAGACATGGCAAAAGATGCAATTACTGGTGCACGCACCCGTTTTGGTAATCAACGTTCACACGCCTTGAATTCAAGTCGTCGTAGCTGGAAGCCAAACTTGCAAAAGGTTACTGTTAAGATTAACGGTTCCGCACCTAAGAAAGTTTACTTAACGGCACGTACTTTGAAGGCCGGATTGAAGAACGGCTCAATCGAACGTGTTTAAAAACCACCACTTGACGGTGGTTTTTTTATTATCAGTAGGTGCTAACTGGTTTTAGCCATTTGGCAACTAATTTTTTACCAGCAATAGAGAGTATGACAAAAGGCATGAAGCCGCCGGTTGGCAAATTAGAACCTTTTCTTAGAACATGGTAAAATAGGATTATCGTAAACAGAAAGGAACGTGGGGCTTTTTGTCCCACAACAACGTGATGGCAATTAAGATTCAAACTCAAAATGGCGAGATCAAAATTGAAAACGACGTAATCGCGTCGGTTGTTGGTGGGGCCACAATTGCCAACCCTGGTGTGGTTGGAATGGCTTCACGGGCTGCTTTGCGTGATGGTGTTAACCAAATTTTGAATCGGGAAAATTATGGCCGAGGCGTTGTTGTTTCGCAAACGGACGCTGGTGTTATTGTGGATGTTTATATCGTTGTGCGTTACGGCATGAAGTTAGCAGAAATTTCCACATCGGTTCAACGCAAGGTCAAGTATTATTTGGATAGTTATTTGGGAATTCATGTACCCGAAGTTAACGTGATTGTCCAAGGAATTGAAACCAAGGATTAAAAAGAAGATGACTGCAGAAAAAATAATGACTATCACTGCTGCCGATTATGGCAAGATGGTCAATGCCGCCGCGGCCAAGTTGACTGCGAATGCGGAGAACATTAACAAGTTAAACGTTTTCCCTGTTCCTGATGGGGATACGGGGACCAATATGGCCATGTCAATGGCTTCAGGTGCTCAATATGAGCGTGATGCCCAGGAAGAAACGGTTGGGGCCTTAGCGAAGGCGACGGCAAAGGGCCTTTTGATGGGAGCTCGTGGGAACTCTGGTGTGATTTTGTCGCAAATCTTCCGTGGCATGGCTGATTCTTTGGCTGACAAGGATAACCTTTCAGCCAGAGATTTGGCCGATGCCTTGATGATGGCTGCTCAAGTTGCTTATAAATCAGTAATGAAGCCAACAGAAGGAACTATCTTAACGGTGATTCGCGAATCCGCAGCGGCTGCTGATGAAGAGGCCAATGCTGGTGCTGATTTACCAACGATGATGGATCAAGTAGCTCATGCTGCCCAGGTGGCATTGGATAAGACACCTGACCTTTTGCCTGTTTTGAAAGAAGTTGGTGTGGTCGATTCTGGTGGTCAGGGTCTTGTTTTGGTTTTGTCAGCCTTTGCCGAAGTGATTTCGGGTACGGTTTCAGAAGAAAACCTGCAAACGCCTGATAACGCGGAACTTGACCAGATGGTTTCAAAGTTGCATGCGGGTGCCCAAGCAAATGAATCATTACGGCCAGAAGACATTAAGTACGGTTACTGTACGGAAGTCATGGTCGAGATTGGCAAGGGGACGACGGTTGAAAAGCCATTTGACTACCAAACCTTTTACGATTTCATTGCCGACAAGGGTGATTCGCTCTTGGTTATTAATGATGAAGATGTTGTCAAGGTTCACGTTCACACGGAAGATCCCGGGGCAATCATTCATTGGGGTGGTGAATTTGGCTCATTGGTCAAGGTCAAGGTTGACAATATGCGTGACCAACAGCAGGCCGTAATCGATGAACAGGAAAAAGAAGATCAAAAGAACCAGCAAACGGCACAAGAACAAAAGCCAGCACCTGATGTAGCGGTCTTTGCAGTAGCAGCTGGTGATGGTGTTGCACAATTATTTGATTCTTTGGGTGTTTACCAGGTGATTACTGGTGGCCAAACGATGAACCCTTCAACGGCTGATTTTGTCGAAGCCATTGAAAAGTCACAGGCAAAAGCGGCAATTATTTTGCCAAACAACTCAAATATCTTCTTGGCTGCTGACCAGGCAAAAGACTTGGTTGATATCCCTGTTGAAGTGGTGAAGTCGCGGACGATTCAACAAGGTCTAACGGCAATGCTGGGTTACAATCCAGCTGCTTCGGTAACAGATAACCAAGAAGCCATGACTGAACAGTTGGCAACAGTTGTTTCTGGTCAGATTACTCATTCGGTTCGTGATACAACTCTGAATGGCCAAACCATTAAAAAGGGTGATTGGCTTGGAATGGTTGATGGCGAAATCGTTGTGGTTGGCCAAAAGTTATTGGAAACAGTCAAGGATACTTTAGCAAAGATGTTAGACGATGATAGTGAAATTGTCACGATCATTACTGGTAAGGATGCCAAGAAGAAAGATATCAAAGCTTTGACGGAAGCGGTTGCTGAGCTTGATGAGGACTTGGAATGCGAAGTTCATGACGGTGGTCAGGACCTTTACCCATTTTTGTTGTCTGTTGAATAAAATCAATAAACATAATAAAAACGCCGACCATAGAAATTGGTCGGCGTTTTTTGATTAATTTTTAGTGGCCAATGGCGGCGATGGCGGCGTAGATGACGGAACCAGCCATGACAACAACCATGAAGATTGACATAATCCAAGTCCAAACCTGGAATTTACTCTTCTTTTTCTTTTCAACCTTTGGGATTGGTCGTTTATCTAATTGGCGGATGACTTCTTTTTGGAGCTCGGTATCAACGTTTGTATTTTTTTGAACGGGTGTTTGACTTACTTTTTTCTTAGCTTTTTTTTTGGCCATGATTGGTAGCAACATTCTCCTGAGTAATTTAAATTTATCATAACATATGCAAGGGTGAAATTGAAATTCTCAACTGACCTTGGTAAAGTTGACGAAGAGGTGAATGTTTATGACGTGGTTTTATTGGCCTGCCATTTGGTTAGCCACTTTCTTTTTAATTATTTTGTGGCGACTTTTTTATCGCTCTTTTCCACAAATTGGGGTCCTGGACCTTGCTGTTATTCCGACATTTGTTTTCGCACATTTAACCTGGGGTGCAGCCTTTTATCGGTCTGATTTGTTAGCTGTTTTAGTTGTTTGGTTATTGATTGGGGCAATTTGGAGTTCGATTGCTTTGTGGCATCGCCAACGACTTGCTTTCTTCTGCCATCGTTATTGGCAGGCGACTGGCATTATTGGCATTATTTTGCTACTTGTCTTGTGTGTTCTGGCTGTGATTTTAAAAAGATAGGGGAAATTCCCCACTAAGCTTAAATCCTGATTTTTTAGGGTTTAAGCTTTTTTTATTACTAGCGGTTTAAAAAAATTACAAGAAGAGTGGAGGAATGTGGGGGAATGTGGTAAATTATTGTTAAGTTATCTTTAAGAAAGGAGGGTGTGCCGATGTTCATGGGGGAATCTTCACATAATTTAGACCCCAAGGGCCGGCTCACCATTCCGGTTAAGTTTCGAAATCAATTGGGTGAATCCTTCGTGGTTGTCCGATGGATGGAACATGCTTTACGGGCCATGCCGATGTCGGTTTGGCAAAACTTAGAGGAACAATTAAATACTTTGCCAATCGGGAAAAAAGAAGCTCGGGCCTTTAAGCGTTTTGTTTTAGCCGGTGCTAAAGAAGCAGAGTTTGATAAGCAGGGGCGCATCATTGTTGATGGCAACCTGAAGGACTATGCCCAGATTGACAAAGAAGTGGTCGTGACGGGTGCCGGCGATTCCTTTGAAATTTGGTCTAAGGAAAATTGGCAGGCCTATACAGAGGATACTGCTGAAAACTTTGATGAAATTGCTGAGGGATTAGTCGATTTTGATTTTTAAAGTCGTCTATTCAACGCGAATAGACTGATGGATGAGAAAAGCATTAAACAGGAGGACAATAAAATGGCATTTGAACACGTAACGGTCCTCCAAAAAGAGGCGGTTGCATTGCTGGCGGTCAAGCCAGACGGCATTTACGTCGATGCGACTTTGGGGGGCGGGGGTCACACTGGCGAAATTCTTAAGGAATTGACCACTGGGACTCTTTATTCCTTTGACCAAGATCAGACCGCTATCTTACATAATCAAAAGCAGTATGAGCAAGAAATTGCTGATGGTAAATTAGTTTTGGTCTACCAGAACTTTCGCACATTGAAGCAAAGCTTAAATGACCGTGGTGTTTACCAAGTTGATGGTGTTTTGTATGATTTGGGCGTGTCATCCGTTCAGTTTGACCAAGGCGATCGAGGATTTTCTTATAACCATGATGCGCCATTGGATATGCGCATGGATCGTCGCCAGGACTTAACGGCAAAGGTCATTGTCAATGACTGGCCATTTTCTGATTTGGTCCGAGTTTTGACTCGTTATGGGGAAGACCGCTTTGGGAAAGCCATCGCTCGCAAGATTGAACAGGCTCGGGCAGTCAAGCCAATTGAAACCACCTTTGACCTGGTTGAAATTATTAAAGAAGCGATTCCAGCACCAGCTAGGCGCCATGGGGGGCATCCGGCAAAACGGACCTTCCAGGCTCTGAGAGTGGCCGTTAACGACGAATTAGGGGCTTTAGAGGATTCACTGACGCAGGCCTTAGACCTTTTGGCTGTTCAAGGACGGATTTCAGCAATTTCATTCCAGTCCCAAGAAGACCGCTTGATTAAACAGATGTTTCGTGAAAAGGCAGCCACACCTGATTTACCACGTGGCTTGCCACTCTTGCCTGAACAAATGCAAGCAGATTATGAATTATTAACACGTAAGGCGATTAAGCCAAGTGAAGAAGAGCAAGCAGAAAATCATCGGTCTGCTTCGGCACAATTAAGAGGCATTGTCCGGTTGAAGCGGGAAGATTCTTAACGCTTTCAGCAGGTAATGTGATGATTTTTGTTTGAAAAAGATACTAGTAAAGGAGTTCAAAAATGGCACAAAACGCTTATCGCTACCAAGATTTGGCGACTGCTTTACCTGAGCAGCCTACCACACCGTCTGCCAAGAGAGTTCGGACCAAAAAGCGCTACCAGGCAGCTGTCTGGACGAAACGGGAGCGTGGCTTGGTTATTTTTATGGCCACTATTGTATTGCTGTTGATGATGGGAACAGTGGCAACAACTGTGACCATGCAACGAGTTGATGCTCAAAATGAACAGATCTCCCAGAAGGTGACCAATGTGAAAGAGGAAAACGACTCTTATCGTGGTGACATTCAATCAAAAACGAATCGTGACAACTTGGAAAAGGTTGCCCAATCAGCTAATATGGAACAGAGTACTAACAACGTTCGGAATGTAAACCAGTAAGCAGATGAAGCAGAAGAAAAGACGACAACTCGGGAAAAAAATAACACGGAACGGTAAGCGTTTCGGTGCCCTCCTCTTTGTGGGGGCTTTCTTTGTTATTTTAATCATGGGTGGTCGCCTTTTTCAGATTGCTGGTTTTAAGGTAGTCAACAACCATAACTTAACCGCTGCCACTCGACTAATCTTTATGCAAAAGGAAACAGTGCCGGCTACTCGTGGGCAAATTTTGGATTCGGATGGTCAAGTTCTTGCGGACAACTCAACGGTTTATGATATGTATGCCGTTTTGGATAAAAAGCAAGTAACGAAGACAGGCAAGCCTGACTACGTGGTTGATAAGAAGGATGCCGCGCAGAAACTGAGTGTCATTCTTGGCATCAGCTATGATGACTTATATGCTCAGTTGACCTCTAACAAGCTTCAGGTCGAATTTGGTCCGAAGGCAAAAAACTTAAGTGTCGATACTTACAATAAGATTAAGGCCTTAAATTTGACGGGCATTAAGTTTAATTCCCAGCCATCCCGTTATTATCCAAATAACCGGATGGCCTCACATATTATTGGTCTAACAAATTCAACGCAGAACTCTGCCGGTCAGCGAACACTTGGCGGTATTTTAGGCATTGAAGCCTTTAAAAACAGTACCTTACGTGGTAAGGATGGTATTCAGACTTCTCTTGGAAATCAGAATGAGACTTCTAAAAAGAATCAGGTTGAAAATGGCAATAACGTGACCTTAACGCTGAATGAAAAGTTGCAAGCAACGCTTGAAAACCGGATGGACGTCCTTTTCGCCGGTACAAAAGCAAAATCAGCAGTCGCCGTTTTGATGGAAGCGAAAACAGGTAAGATTGTGGCTGCTACGCAACGACCAAATTTTGATCCAAATACACAAGACGGACTTTCATCCGCTTGGGAAAACCTGATTAATCAAGGATCCTTTGAACCAGGTTCAACCATGAAGACCATTACATTGGCAGCCGCTATTCAAGAAGGCAAGTGGCATCCAAATGCTACTTACCAATCTGGAACTTACGATATTAACGGCCAGAAGGTTGTTGATGCTTTTGGTAACGGTGAGGGTATTCTAACTTATCGCCAGGCCTATGAGCGATCATCAAACGTTGGTTTTGCTCACCTTGAACAAGCTCTTGGTGCAAGTACTTGGGAATCATATATCAACAAGTTCCGCTTCCTAAAGAAGACCGGAATGGATTTGCCCAACGAAGAATCCGGATCGATGTCCTTTGAACAGCCGATTGATCAGGCCAACACGGCGTATGGCCAGGCTATTCGGGTAACCCCTGCTCAGCTACTTCAAGCATATACGGCTATTGCCAACGGGGGCAAGGAAATCAAACCTTACCTGGTTGACCGAGTGACAAATCCGGAGACGGGAAAAGTTATTTACCAGGGCAAGACCACTCAGGTCGCCAATCCAATTTCAGCAAGTACAGCCAAGCAAGTTTTGTCTTTGATGGCTGGGGTTGTGAATGCGGATGATGGAACGGCTAAACAATATAGTTTGTCTGATGTTGGTTACCAGGTCGCTGCTAAGACTGGAACTGCGCAGATTTCCGAGAATGGAAAGTACCTGGATGGGTTAACAAATGATATTCATTCGGTGATGGCAATTGTGCCGGAGCAAAATCCAAAGTATATTATGTATATAGCAGTTCGCCAGCCGCAGGTTTTCCCGGACGCCAATATTCAAATTACATTGAATAATGTCTTTCGACCAGTGATACTTCAGGCCCTAAACGATGGGGATGATAGTGTTAAGTCGAAGACCAATCAGGTGACAGTTCCAGACGTGAAAGGCTTGTCGATTAGTCAAGCGGAGCAGGCACTGCAAAATGCAGGGCTATCTGTAACAACTTTGGGCTCAAGTGGCACCATTTCAGCGCAATCAATCAAGGGCAATCAGGATGCTATTAAGGGACAGCGCGTCTTTGTGACAGCAAGTGGTTCAGTCACTGTTCCTGATTTTAGTTCCTGGACCAAAAACGATGTTTTGACTTGGGGCTACTTAGCAAAGGTCAAGATGTCCTTAACTGGGTCTGGTTATGGAGAAAAGCAAAGCGTGACAGCCGGCACAGCGGTAACCGGTCAAAGTAAAATTAGCGTCAACTTTAAGGAGAGAACGTAATGTCAGTTGTACTAGAATTCCTCTTAGGAATGGCTATCACAGCACTTTTGATGCCGATGGTGATCAAAAAATTGAAGCAAAGTAAGGAACGGGCCGTGATTCGGGTCTTGGGTCCAGATCACCAGCAAAAAGCCGGTACGCCCTCATTGGGAGGGGCTGTTTTCGTCTTGGTGACAATCGTCGTTGCTTTTTGTTTGCCAAGAACTTATGAAAATTCAACCGCTTTCACAACGGTTTTGACCCTTTCAGTAGCGATTGGTTCATTTGCCTTGATTGGTGCAGTCGATGATGTTTTGAAACTACTGAAACATGCCGATGATGGCTTTGCCTTTAAGCCAAAATTAGCAGCGCAAACGCTATCGGCCGTTGTCGTAATGTTTTTGCTTTGGGCCTTAAAGGTGCCAGCCGTCATTAATTTGCCGGTTGTTGGCGTCGTTTATCTGGGCTATTTCTATGTCATCTTTATCTGGTTCTGGTTAGTTGGTTGGTCAAACGCTACTAACCTGACTGATGGCCTCGACGGTCTTCTGGGTGGCTTAGCCGTGATTGCTTATGGTGCCTACGCCGTCATGGCCTATTGGGCCGCTAACTGGGCGATGGTTTCCTTTAACCTGATTTTGATTGGGACGTTAGTTGGTTTTTTGATATTCAATTTACCAAAGGCCAAGATTTTTATGGGCGATACGGGTTCTCTTGCTTTGGGAGCTGGACTGGCAGTTGAATCCATTTTGTTGCACGCCGTCATCTCCCTGTTAATTATTGGACTAGTCTTCGTGATTGAAACTTTGTCCGTCATTATTCAGACATTTTCTTATCACTTCTTCCATAAACGAGTCTTCCCAATGGCACCGATTCACCATTCTTTTGAAAAGTTTGGTTGGTCAGAGTGGCAGATCGACATCGCCTTTTGGTCAGTTGGATTGGTCCTAGCCATTTTGGCCGTTTTCATTTTTTACTAACATTTAAAAGTGGTTGATAACGTTAACCACTGTACATAAAAAATCAGCACTGTGTGTGTCAGAAAAAGGAGTAGGGTATGGCAGAGTTAGATTTTAAAAATAAAAAGGTATTAGTGTTAGGTTGGGCCAAATCAGGGAAGGCTGCTGCTAAACGACTGGTTGAACTTGGTGCGCAGGTTACGGTTGCCAATTGCGACCAAATTGAGGAAGATGCTGATGTCAAAGCCTTGAAAGCTGCTGGTGTTTCTTTTGCTGAAAACGACCAAGCAGAATCTTTGGCAGAGGATACTGATTTTGTCGTTAAAAATCCAGGTATTCATTACGAACAACCATTGTTGGAAAAGGCGGAGCGGTTGAAGATTCCAATTCTGACGGAAGTAGCCGTTGCCTTGTCGACTTTTACTGGCCGTTTGATTGTTGTTACCGGTTCAAATGGGAAGACGACGACGACAACGCTTTTGGGGAAGATGTTGCAAGCGGATCCAAAGCAGGGGAAGGTCGTTGTCGCTGGTAATATCGGAACGCCTGTTTGCCAAGTTGTGGGTTCGATGACGAAGGATGATACGCTCGTCTTAGAATTGTCTTCTTTCCAACTAGTTGGGATTCCAATGATTCAGCCTGATATTGCCGTGATTACCAATGTCTTTGCCAATCATATGGACTTTCATCACACGCGATTGGCTTACTTAGCCGCTAAAATTCACGTTACAGAAGACCAACGCCCTGATCAAGTGCTGATTTTAAATGGCCAGGGACCAGATACACCATTAATTGAAAGTAAGACTGCTGCCCAGGTACTGCTCTTTGATGATCAAGACCAAGTAGCCTATGCCCACCAAAGTGGCGATGACTTGGTTTTTGCAGGACAAACACTAATGCCTTTCAAAGACGTTAAGCTTGTTGGTCAACCTAACTTGGAAAATGTTTTGGCGGCAACGGCGGCGGCAACGGTTGCAGGTGCCGACCTAGCTGGCATCATTGATGTCTTGAAGACCTTTTCAGGTGTTAAGCACCGGTTGGAATTCTTGTTTAAAAATCAAGACGTCTTGTATTATAACGATTCGAAGGCAACTGATATTGAAGCAACGCAAGCGGCCTTGTCGGCCTTTAACCAGCCAGTCGTTTGGCTGGCTGGGGGGCTAGACCGTGGGGATGACTTGTCCCGCTTGGCCCCAGACTTAAAGCATGTTCGTCAGGTGATTGCCTTTGGTGAAACGCACGATAAGGTCAAGGCATTGGCTGAATCCTTGCATTTACCGGTTACAGTTGTGAAATCAGTTGAAGAAGCGGCACCATTGGCTGTCCAAATGGCAAAACCTGGAGAGGTCGTTCTTTTTTCACCAGCAGCCGCTTCTTGGGATCAATATCCTAATTTTGAGATTCGTGGGGATGCATACGAACAAGCCTTAAAAAATAGTTTGCAGATTGGGTAAGGAGAGCAAAAATGAAAGTAGTGTTATCAGGTGGCGGAACGGGTGGCCATATTTATCCGGCCTTAGCTTTGGCTAAAATCATTGAGGAAAAGGAACCAGAAGCAGAATTTTTGTATATTGGTTCTTTCCGTGGAGTTGAGAAGCAAATCGTGCCGAAGACGAACTTGCCCTTTATGCAACTGGATGTCCAAGGTTTTTCACGTTCGCTCTCGTTAACCAACTTTAAGACGGTTTACCTGTTTTTGAAGGCAACTGCTGCTGCCAAGAAAATTTTAAAAAACTTTCAGCCCGACGTCGTTGTCGGAACTGGTGGTTATGTTTCTGGCGCTGTTTTGTATGCCGCACAACAAATGGGCATCCCAACGGTTATTCATGAACAAAATTCAGTTGCTGGTGTGACCAATAAGTTTTTGGCTAAAAATGCAACAAAAATTGGCTTGGGCTTTGAAGCAACCAAGGACCAGTTCCCAGCCGATAAGACTGAAGTGATAGGTAATCCAAGAGCCCAGGAAGTAGCGAACCTCCAGTCTGATTTTTCATGGACGAGCTATGGGTTAGAAGATGACAAAAAGACGTTGTTGATTTTTGGTGGGTCACAAGGTGCACCGGCCATTAACCTGGCAACTCTTGATGCTATTTCAACATTCAATGACCGTCCTTACCAGGTTGTTTTGGTTGCAGGACCAAAGCGAATCGATAACTTTAACCGCTTGTTACAAGAACGTGGTCTAACACTTGGCGACCATATTAAGGTCTTGCCTTATATTGATAACATGCCGGCCGTGATGAAAAAGGCGGATGTCTTGGTATCGCGAGCAGGGGCTACATCCATTGCCGAACTAACGGCACTGGGTCTGCCAGCAATCTTAGTACCTTCACCATTTGTGACGGGTGACCACCAAAGTAAAAACGCGAGTGCCTTGGTAGAAGCGGGTGCTGCTTTGTCGATTAAGGAACCTGATTTTAATGGTGAATCTTTGATCAAGGCTGCCGATGCTTTGCTGCTGGATGACCAACAGGCAAAAGCCATGCAGGCTCAGTCATCAGCTGTTGGAATTACCGATGCCGGTGATCGGTTCTACCGTTTGATTAAATCAGTCATCAAAGACTAGGAGTAATTGCCTTGCAAAAAATTAAAATGACAATGCGAATGCACCCCGAGCAGACCAGTACCGCTACGGCTCTGGCTTTTTTGGCAAGCATCGCAGTCATTTTAATGATTTGGCAACCTTGGGTAAAGATTACGACTGTGAATGTTGATGCTGGTAACATCCCAACTGAAGTAATTGAAAAAGAAGTGGGAATTAAGCCAGGTGATTACCGTTACCAAGTTTTCTTTCAAGAAACGTTTTTAGAACGAAAACTAAAAAAAAGTAACAATAAGGTTTCGCAGGTGAAGATTTCATTAACGAAAAGTACGGTTTCAATTGAAGCAGGAGAAAAAATTAATGCTGGTTTTCTAAAGAAGGGTGACCAATGGTATCAACTTGATTCAGCTGGAAATCAGAGTAAAATCAGCCAAGTAGATGGTCAGGGACCAGTCTATAGCGGCTTTTCCTCTGTAACACGGATTAAAAAGGTTGCTAGGGCAGTTTCTTCCTTGGACAAAACAATCCGCCAGGATATCGGTGAGATTAAATTTGCGCCGGATACAAATAATAGCGATAAACTAGTCTTGTCAATGAATGATGGCAACACAGTTTATGCCAGCCAGAATACATTGGCTGATAAAATGCGCTATTATGCTGGGATTGTGGCGCAAATGTCTTCGACTGGAGTTGTTGATTTGCAGTATGGATCATACTCATATCCGTATAACGGTTCATAATGGAAAAAAAACTTGCTCATAAATTGGCTCTAAGCCCTACCAGACTAAGGTAGAATATGATAAGATTATTTTTAGGTTTAGTTTCTAAATTTTTATTAAAAGAGGGGAAATTTACATGACCCAAGATGGCGTGATAGTTGGATTAGATATCGGGACAACCATGGTCAAAGTGGTCGTTGCCCAAAGCGAAAATGGTCGCTTCAACGTCATTGCTACGGGCAGTGCCCCTGGTGCTGGTTTACGCCGTGGCGTGATTGTTGACATCAACCAAACGGCTGAGGCCATTTCACAAGCAGTCTCACAGGCTGCCGCAAAGGCAAATATTGAGATTAACGAGGTGGTTGTTGGTTTACCAGCTAACCATATGGATATCCAAACGGTGACCGGCCTTGTTTCGATTGAAAATCAAAATAAACAAATTACAAACCAAGATGTTGTCAATGTGACACACCAGGCTCTCGATTCGCTTTCAGTTCAAGACCAAACGGTTGTTGAATTCTTACCGAACGAATTTATTGTCGATGGTTTTGATGGTATTAAGGACCCAACCGATATGATTGGTGTTCGCTTAGAGGTCCAAGGGTTAGCTTACTTGGCACCAAGTAAAGTCGTTGATACGATGAAGACTGCTGTCAAGAAGGCTGGCCTACAAATGCAGTCGCTGGTGTTAGCACCAATTGCTTTGGCACCAGCTTTTCTAAATGATGCTGAACAGGACTTTGGTGCTATTCTAATTGACTTAGCTGGTGGTCAGTCAACTGCTTCTGTTGTCCATGATCACAAGGTAAAGTATATGACCGTGGACTACGAGGGTGGTATCCAGGTAACTAAGGACATCTCGACTGTCCTTGGTATTAGTGTGGATGAGGCTGAATCTGTTAAGAAAAAGTACGGGTCAGCCGACCCTTACCAGGCATCGGCTAAGCAGCAATTTTATGTGAATGCCGTAGGCTTAACGGAGAAAAAGGCGGTTGACGAGCAGTATTTGTCTGAAATTATGGCAGCGCGTTACGACCAAATTTTTGATCGTCTAGACCAGCAATTACAAGCCATTGGTGCTGAAGAACTACCTGGTGGTTTTCTCATAACTGGCGGAAACGCAGCAACACCTGGGGTCCTTGCTAAGGCTCAAGAACATTTTGGTTCAAATGTTCAGGTTGCGCAGCCAACACAAATTGGCTTGCGCCATCCTAGCTTCGCCCGTGCCCTTGCCTATGCCTCTCATCAGGCTTTCCAAAGTAACTTAGCCTTGGAAATCAAGGCGGTGCTGATGGGACAGCAGGTTGAAGAAGCGACAAAGGACCAGGCTAGTCATTATCACTTGGTTGACGATGGTGAGACCGATGTAATTGAAGCACAAGGCGAGGAAGGGGTTTACCTCGATCCAGCTGAAAAGAAACCAGGAGTATTTTCACGAGTAAAGTCGACGCTCGCCTCCTTGTTTGCAGAACCAGACGACAACGAATAAAACATTCCCAAAGGAGTAACTTTCATGGATTTTACAATCGACGAAACGCAGGATCAAGCCGGCGCTATCATCAAGGTCATTGGTGTTGGTGGTGGTGGATCTAATGCGGTCAACCATATGATTGACGAAGGCATCCAAGGGGTTGACTTTATTGTTGCCAATACTGATGTCCAGGCCTTAGATAAATCAAAGGCTCGTCAAAAGGTTCAAATTGGGCCTAAATTAACAGGTGGACTTGGTGCCGGTTCAAACCCTGAGCGTGGTGCTAAGGCGGCCGAAGAATCTGAAGAAGAAATTAAATCAGCCTTAGAGGGCGCCGATATGGTTGTTGT
The DNA here is from genome assembly GCF_001038455.1 of Fructobacillus sp. EFB-N1. Taxonomy (GTDB): domain Bacteria; phylum Bacillota; class Bacilli; order Lactobacillales; family Lactobacillaceae; genus Fructobacillus; species Fructobacillus cardui. The sequence goes on from NZ_LDUY01000003.1 coordinate 25,780, forward strand.
GACAGCCGGAATGGGTGGTGGAACCGGAAATGGTGCTGCTCCAATCGTCGCTAAGGCAGCTAAAGAAATGGGGGCCTTGACGGTCGCTGTTGTTACTCGTCCTTTCTCATGGGAAGGGCCAAAGCGGTCAAAGTATGCGGTTGAAGGTTTACAAGCCTTGTCTGAATCCGTTGATTCTTTGATTGTGATCACGAACGAAAAGCTAAAGGACCGTATCGACTTGAAGACACCACTGTCTGAAGCCTTCAAGATTGTCGATGACGTTGTTGCCCAGGGCGTTCGTGGTATTTCAGAATTGATTACCAATCCTGGTTTCATTAACTTGGATTTTGCCGACGTGAAGACTGTTATGCAAAACGCCGGACCAGCTTTGATGGGTGTTGGGGTTGCCAATGGTGAGTCACGTGCAAGTGATGCAACCAAGGCAGCCATTTCCTCACCATTGCTGGAAGTGGATATGTCTGGTGCTGAAGATGTCTTGTTGAACATCACTGGTGGTCCTGATTTGTCACTGTATGAAGCGCAGACTGCTGCTGATGTGATTAACCAAGAGGCTGGCCGCGATGTGAACGTTATCTTCGGAACCTCTGTGGACGAAGATTTGGGCGATTCAATTCGAATCACGGTGATTGCTACCGGCTTACAGGCTGGCGGTGTTCAACCTCTAAAGCGTTCCGTTCAACAAGAAAAACCAGCAAACGAGTCAGCTCAAAATGGTCTTTTTGCTCGAACTGGTCAAGACCAGTCTTTAAATCAGAACGTGCCTGGTAAGGATGATCCTTTTGAAAATTGGGATATCACGACTAGCAAAAGGCCAAGTAACCAAACTGGTCAATTCGATGGTGTTCAAAAGAAAGCTTTTGATCCCGTTGAGCCAGTTAACCAAAGTATTGATTTAGACTTGTCAAACGAAGATGATGATAAGCCACCATTCTTCAAGAAACGATAAGGAGGATTGAGCGATGGCATTTGATGGGATTAAGCGTCTTTTTTCGGGCGATGATGATTACTATGAAGAAGAGGGCTACGAAGAGGCTCCTGAGCAACAACCTGTTCAAAAGCAAAAGCCTGCAGCAAACAAGCAGATGACTGCTTTTAAAAATCAGGGCCAAGCTGGAGCTGCTGGGGTAGCGCAAGGTCGTATTGCTCTTTTTGAACCAAAGGTTTACGCTGATTCACGAGCAATCGCCAGTCAAGTGATTGAAGGTGATGCTGTGATTGTTAACTTTTCTCAATTGGAAGAGGAACAAGCAATGCGAATCTTAGACTATATCGGCGGAGCTGTCTATGCTGTTTCGGGTTCGATGGAACGAGTTGGTGAGAAAATTTTCTTGTTGACACCATCAACATATGAAGTAGCAGGCTCCATGAGTGAAAACCTTGATAATCAAGGTCGGTATTAATATTTATGTTTGGACTACTACTAGTCACGATTATTGCGTGGCTGCTTAAGATTTATTCTTATGCACTGATTGTCTATGTTTTGATGTCATGGTTTCCTGGTGCTTATAACACCTGGTTTGGCCGTGAATTAGGCAAGATTGTGACCCCTTATTTGTCCTGGTTCTCTTTTATCAAGCCAATTGGTATCTTAGATCTACGACCATTAATCGCCTTTATCGTCTTAGATTTGGCGCAATACGCCTTGGCATGGTTCTTTTAAATGAGTAATCAGCAGGCCATCGCCCAGTACTTTCACGAAAGTGAGGGCGATTTTGTGAAGCAAGCCCTCGACTGGGTAAATCAGGCAGAAATCGACTATCGATTGGTTTTAACCAAGTTTTTAAACCCACGTCAGCGCTATATTGTGCAAACGTTAGTGAATCAGCGTGCAGGCCTAAAAATGGTGGCAGACGGCATTTTTGACCAAGCTGAGTCGAAACGAGTTGTGATTGCACCTGATTTTTATGAGATTAAGGAAAGTGATTTTCAACTGGTCTTGTTAGAATTGGCCTTTCCGGTCAAGTTCGTCAGTTTGCGTCACAAGGATATCTTAGGTGCATTGGTGCATAAGGGGCTTGACCGGTCAGGCTTTGGCGATATTGTCGTCAAAGAAGATGAGGGACTGGTTCAATTAGCGGTTGATCAGCTATTAGCCGGATTTATTCGTCAAGAGATTGGTCGCATTGGTAAGGTTAAGACTGACTGGCAAGAAATTAGCTTCGACCGCGCTTTTCAAAAGGAAGAAGATGGAAAAGACCAATTCTTGTTAGTCAACTCATTGCGCCTTGATGTGGTTGTAGCAGCGTCATTCAACCTTGCGCGTGCAAAGGCACAAGATTTAGTTACCAGTGGCTCTGTGCAAGTTAATTGGACTGTTAGTGACCAGGTAGACCGGCAAATTTCTCTAAAAGATGTGATTTCAGTGAGAAAATATGGAAGAATTTGCTTAGAAAGCTTGTCAGGGCAGAGCAAAAAGGATAAAATCAAAGCAGTTTTTAATATTATTCATCGATGAGATGAATTCGGGAGGCAGAGAGATAAGATGGCACTAACACCAGATGAGATTTTAAACCATGAATTCACCCGAAAGGGCTCACGGGCATATGTGGCGCGCGAAGTTGATTCTTTCTTGGATGAAGTCAATAATGATTATCGTACCTTATTGGCTGATTTTGAGAAATTACAGCAACAAAACCGTCAGCAACAAAACCGTATTGATGAGCTCGAAGGTGAACGTGATCAAGTGAATGAATCAATCATGTTCGCCCAAAGCGCTGCCTCACGTTTGCGCTCTGAGACGGAATCTGAAGTAAAATCACAATTGACCCACGCCCAAGATGAAGCTAAGCAAATTGTTGATGACGCCCGTCAAAAAGCTGAAGCAGAATCCGCCCGCTTGGCTCAAGAAAATGTTGATTTGATTGACGAGCAAAATCGCTTGCGTCAGCGAGTTGATAGTTTCCGCCAATCATTCCTGTCATTGATTGACCAACAAAAGGCCTTGCTTGAGCAGGGGCAATTGTCACAGGCAGTTAATAAGTTGCCTGCTTCTGAATTGTCGGAAAAGGTTTTGGGTGAAACGAAGCATTGGTTGAAGCCTGTTTCGGAAGCATCAGTACCGGCACCAACGGATGCTGCTAGTCAAGATGGTACTGAAGAAAAGCCGTTGCCAACCGATATTAAAGAAGTTCCAAGTTTTGCTAAGGGCCCAATCGAACCTAGTGAAGGGGAAGAAAAGCTTGCTGAAAGTGAAAAGGTTGAGGTTGAAGAGGAAGTTGCAGATCCAACGGTGGTCGTTTTCCCTGAAAATGGGCAACCAAAGTAAAAATGATTGATTAACGGTGTAAGCCAGTTTAAAAAAGTTGATAGTGTTAGCGAGCCATGTCCGGTGTAAGATGGTCATTCCCTCAGCTTTTTTACATCCCTTACCCTTCATCAAACTGAACTAAGAGTAAGTTTGACGGCTTGGTCCGTTATCGCCAGTTAGAGCGTTGACCATTAGTCAGCGGAAAATAGGTGGTACCACGTAAAAAACGTCCTGTTGTCCCAAATTTTGGGGCACAGGACGTTTTTTCGTTTATTGAAAGGAGTCTCTTATGAAGTATAAAGACACATTGAATTTAGGAAAAACAGCATTTCCGATGCGAGGCTCTTTGCCAACAACGGAGCCAGAACGGCAACAAGGCTGGTACGATGACAACCTCTATGAACAACGACTGGCACAAAACGAGCAAAAGCCACACTTTAACTTGCACGATGGCCCTCCCTATGCCAATGGAAACATTCATTTGGGTCACGCCTTAAATAAGATTACTAAGGATATTATTGTCCGTTACAAGAACATGAACGGCTATTATGCACCTTATGTTCCTGGATGGGATACGCACGGTTTGCCAATTGAGCAGCAATTGACAAAGGCCGGTCACGACCGGAAGTCAATGCCAAAGAGCGAATGGCGTAACTTGGCTAAGGATTTTGCGTTGGAGCAAGTTGATAAGCAGCGCAATGACTTTAAGCGTTTGGGGATTATGGCCGATTGGGACCACCCATACATTACTTTGCAGCCTGAATTTGAAGCAGCACAGTTGCGTGTCTTTGGTACGATGGCTAAAAAGGGTTTCATCTTCCAAGGAGCTAAGCCGGTTTATTGGTCATGGTCATCTGAATCAGCTTTGGCTGAAGCCGAAATTGAATACCACGATATCAAGTCAACTTCATTGTTCTATGCCAACCGTGTGAAGGATGGTAAAGGCATTTTGGATGGTGATACTTACTTGGTTGTTTGGACCACGACGCCATTTACGGTTACCGCTTCACGTGGAATTACCTTAGGTCCTGATTTTGACTATGTTTTGGTGAAGCCAGCTGGTCAAGATAAGAAGTATGTTGTGGCTAAGGAATTGTTGGAAACGGTTGCACCAAAGTTTGGTTGGGAAGATTATGAAGTATTGGATTCATATAAGGGCCAAGACTTGGATAAGATTACGGCTTACCATCCATGGGATGCCGATGCCGAAGAAGTGGTTATGAATGCGGACCACGTTACTTTGGATTCTGGAACTGGTTTGGTCCACACGGCGCCTGGCTTTGGTGAAGACGATTACAACGTCTCAAAGGAATATGGCTTAGATGTTGTGGTGACGGTTGACGAAAAGGGAAACATGACTAAGAATGCGGGTCCTGATTTTGAGGGTCGGTTCTATGATGATGTTACTGGAACGGTGATCACGAAGTTGACGGATGCCGGGTTGTTCTTGGCGAAGGAAAAGATTACCCACTCATACCCATTTGACTGGCGAACAAAGAAGCCAATTATTTGGCGAGCTGTGCCACAATGGTTTGCGTCAATTGACAATTTCCGTCAGGATATTTTGGACCAAATTGATGAGGTTAATTTCTTCCCAGCATGGGGTCAAAAGCGTTTGCACAACATGATTGCTGGTCGTGGTGACTGGGTTATCTCTCGTCAACGTGTTTGGGGCGTGCCATTGCCAATCTTCTATGCAGAGGATGGAACAGCCATTTTGGATGCTGACATTATTGAGCACGTTGCGCAATTGGTTGAAAAGCACGGTTCAAACGTTTGGTTTGAACGTGAAGCCAAGGACTTATTGCCAGAAGGTTATACGAACGAACATTCACCAAATGGCCAATTCAAGAAGGAAGAGGACATCATGGATGTTTGGTTCGATTCCGGTTCTTCTTGGAATGGGGTGATGCGTCAACGCCCTCAATTGGATTACCCTGCTGATTTGTATTTGGAAGGTTCTGACCAGTACCGTGGTTGGTTTAACTCTTCATTGATTACTTCTGTGGCCGTAACGGGGCAGGCACCTTACAAGAACTTGCTATCACAAGGCTTTACTTTGGATGGTAAGGGTAACAAGATGTCCAAGTCATTGGGAAACACGATTTCACCATTGGATGTTGGTAACAAGTTTGGTGTTGAAATTTTGCGTTTGTGGACTATCTCAGTTGATACGTCCCAAGATATGCCAGTTTCAGATGAAATTTTGAAGCAAGTTGCTGATTCTTACCGCAAGATCCGTAATACCATGCGTTTCTTGTTGGCCAACACATCTGACTTTGATTACGATACTGACAAGGTTGCCTTTGCAGACCGTGCTGCTCATGACCAATATGCAACGGTCTTGTTGAACAACTTGGTCGCTGATTTGAAGGATAGTTATGACAACTACCGTCTCAATGAAATCTACTCACGTTTGATTAACTTTATTAACGTGGACTTGTCTGCCTTCTATTTGGATATCGCTAAGGACGTTGTTTATGTTGAAGCACCGGATTCTGCCTTGCGTCGTTCAATGCAATCAGTCTTCTACGAAATTTTGACGGCTTTAACGAAGTTGATGTTGCCAGTTTTGCCACACACGGCTGAAGAAATATGGTCATATATTCCACATACCAACACGAAGTACGCTTACTTGCAAGACATGCCAACTGTAGAGGAATTGCCAGAAAATGCTGACATGATGGTTAAGTGGGAAACGGTCTTTGCGTTGCGTTCGGCGGCCAACAAGGCAATCGAAGCCGCCCGAACAGCTGGCTTGGTTGGTAAGAATGCCGAAGCAGCTATGACGCTGTACTTGACGGCTGATCAGAAGAGCGTTTTGTCTGATTTGAACTTAGACTTTCGTTTGATTTTGATGGTCTCACAATTGGACTTGAAGGATCGTGAAGACGCAACAGATGCTGTGCCAAGCTTTGATGACGTTCCTGTCTTAGTTGAAAAGGCTCGCGGCGGTTTGTCACCACGTGACCGTCGCTATCACGAAGATTTGGGAGTCGATGAGGCCTTTCCAGAATTGTCAAAGGCTGAAGCTGCATTGGTTCGCAAGTATTACCCAGCTGCCTTAGCAGAAGGTTTTGAAGCTTAAAAATCAGTTATTTTGATTTAAAAAACGATGTCAAGTAAAAATACTTGACATCGCTTTTATTATTTGGCATAATAGACAAGTAAAGAAAAACGGAGGAATTACATTATGGCAGTTAAAATTCGCTTGAAGCGGATGGGTGCTAAGAAGCGTCCATTCTACCGCGTTGTTATCGCTGACTCACGTTCACCACGTGATGGTCGTTTTATCGAAACAGTGGGAACTTATAACCCAATCGCTGTTCCAGCAGAAGTACAGTTGGACGAAGCTAAGATTTTGGCTTGGTTGGCAAATGGTGCACAACCATCTGACACAGCTCGTAACTTGTTGTCAAAGGCTGGCATCATGGCTAAGTATGCTGAACAAAAGGCTGCTGCAGCTTCTGAAAAGCCTGCTAAGGCAAAGAAGTCAGCTGCTTCTTCTGAAAAGCCAACGGCTAAGAACAAGGTTGCCGAAATCAAGGCATACTTGGACGCCCAAGGTATCGACTACCCAGCATCAGCTAAGAAGGCTGACTTGTTGGAATTGGTTTAAGACAAACTGGTTTATAAAGTGGAAACTACCAAAGTTCATTTGGTAGTTTTTTTCTTTTTGAACAAGCTAAGATAAGCAAAGCTTTGCTATAATAGAGAGTATGGAAACAAAAAATTACTTTAAAATTGGAACGATTGTCAATACACATGGCATTCGTGGTGAGTTGAAAATCAAAGCCATTACGGACTTTGCTGACGACCGCTTTCAAAAGGGGCAAGCGATTTACCGTTTGGACAAGGGGCAATACGTCAAGGAAATGATTGCAAAGGCCCGCGTTCATAAGGGTATGTGGTTGGTCACCTTTGAGGGTGTTGATAATATTAACCAAGTTGAAATTTTTAAGGGCCAGGATGTCTTCGTTGATGAAGAAGACCGGGATGACCTTGATGATGGTGAATATTACTACAACGAAATCATTGGCTGCACCGTTGTCGACTTAGATGGGCAGACTTTGGGTGAAATCAAGGAAATTATGACGACTGGTGCCAACGACGTTTGGATTATGAAACGTCCCAAGGGCAAAGATGGCTTAATTCCGATGATTGATGATGTCGTAAAAGAGGTCAATGTGGCTGATAAGGTGATTACCATTGATGTCTTGGAAGGACTATTGGACGATGAAGATTGATGTTTTAAGCCTTTTTCCAGATATGTTTGCACCAATGCGTCAGTCAATTATCGGTAAAGCAATCGATCGTGGTGACCTTGACTTTGCTGTGACTGATTTTCGTGATTATACGACAAACAAACATAATAATGTTGATGACTATCCCTTCGGTGGTGGGGCTGGCATGTTGCTCACGCCCCAACCGATTTTTGATGCCTTAGAGGCCGTCAAGAAAAATAGCCCTGAAAAAAGTGCGGGGCATGTCATCTTGTTGGATCCGGCTGGTAAGAAGTTTGACCACACGGATGCGAAACGATTGGCCAACTATGACCACTTAACTTTTATTGCCGGTCATTATGAGGGCTATGATGAGCGAATCAAGACATTGGTAGACGAAGAACTTTCACTGGGTGATTATGTTTTAACTGGTGGGGAACTGGCCTCGATGGTCATGATTGATGCAACGGTTCGCTTTTTGCCTCATGTTTTGGGCAATGCTGAATCGGCAGAAGGTGATTCCTTTGCTGATGGCTTGCTGGAATACCCACAATACACGCGACCAGCAGACTTTCGTGGATTAACCGTACCAGATGTCTTAACTTCTGGAAACCACGGTAAAATCGCTGAATGGCGGTTAAAAGAAGCGCTAAAAAAGACGTACTTACGTCGACCTGATTTATTAGAAAATCGGGTATTTACAAATGAAGAACGCGACCTATTGGATGATATTAAAAGTGAATTAGCAGACGATTAATTTGTACTAGTAAACATCGGTAGATCGAATACAGGATAAAGGACAAGACCGATGGAACTGGAATTTTTAGGAACTGGCTCGGGCCAACCATCTAAATTTCGCAATGTGGCCAGCATTGCTTTGAAGCTACTTGATGAGCGCAATGCTGTCTGGCTTTTTGATGTTGGGGAAGCAACCCAACACCAGATTTTGAAAACCACGATTCGCCCACGGAAGATTGAAAAAATTTTTATTTCCCATTTGCATGGCGACCATATTTTTGGTTTGCCTGGTTTATTGTCCTCACGGTCTTTCCAGGGCGCTGATAAAAGTGAACCACTGACGATTTATGGTCCTAAAGGCTTGAAGTCTTTTGTGCAAACGGCTTTGCGGGTTTCAGATACGCACTTGTCTTACCCAGTTCACTATGTGGAAATTGAGGTGGGGACGATTTTTGAAGATGATACCTTCCGTGTGGTAGCGGCTCCTTTGAAGCACCGGATTGAGGCCTGGGGTTTTCGGGTGGAAGAAAAGGCTCATCCAGGAGAATTGCTGATTGATAAGGTAAAGGCTGATCAAATTCCAGCAGGTCCTGTCTATGGTCGCTTGAAGGCCGGTGAAACGGTGACCCTTGACGATGGTCGTGTAATTAATGGTCAGGATTACCTTGGCCCAGCACAACCGGGACGCGTCGTGACCTTTATTTTGGACACTCTCCCAAATGACCAAGCAAAGATTTTGGCGCAGGGTGCAGACGTCTTGGTTCACGAATCAACCTATGGTCAAAGTAAGGAAGAAAGTAAATTAGCACGGGCACATGGACATTCAACTTCCCGTGATGCGGCCCACCTAGCGCTCGACAGTCATGTTGGTAAATTAGTCTTGGTCCACATTTCGGCCCGGTATATTGGCCCATTATTAAAGAAGTTCATTAGCGATGTGAAGCATTTGTTCCCAAATACCTATGTTGCCCGTGACTTCGACGTTGTTGATGTCCCATTCAAGAAGGAGCAGCATGGTACCAAGTAATTGGCGGTTGTTAGATCAACCAGATCAAATGAGTAGCCAACGGTTACAGGAACAATTACATTTAAATCCAGTTACAGCAGGTTTTTTGGTGCAAAAAGGCATCAAGGATGTGAAAGAGGCGCAGGCCTTTTTGCATCCTGATTTTCAAAGTATTCACGACCCAAGCGAATTTTTCGATATGGAAAAGGCGGTGGATCGGATTCAAGAAGCAGTGTTTACTGCCGAACCAATTTTGGTTTACGGTGATTATGACGTCGATGGTATTACGAGTACCGCGATTATGGTGGAAACGCTGACCTCGCTTGGTGCAGAGGTAACACCCTACATTCCAAACCGTTTTGAAGATGGTTATGGACCCAATTTAACGACTTACCAACGCTTGGTTGAAGAAACTGGTGCGAGCTTGATTATCACGGTTGATAACGGCGTCAGTGGCCATGAGGCGATTGCTTGGGCGCAAGGTGCTGGTGTTGATGTGGTCGTGACTGACCACCACGCTTTACCGGAGACTCTGCCCGATGCTTATGCCATCATCCATCCACGCCATCCAGAGGGAAGCTATCCTTTTTCTGATTTATCAGGAGCGGGGGTTGCTTTTAAGGTTGCTCAGGCAATCTTAGCCGATGGACAACCGGCCGAATCATTGAAAGACTTACCAGTGGAATTTTTGGATTTGGTTGCGATGGGTGCGGTGGCCGATGTGGTCTCCCTGACCGATGAAAATCGGGCCTTTGTGACCTGGGGTCTTAAACAGATTGAGGAAAATCCCAGACCCGGTCTAGCTACCCTATTAAAGAGCGCGAAGCACGCCAAGGGGCAAGCAATTTTAGCCGAAACGATTGGCTTTAAAATTGCGCCACGGTTAAACGCGATTGGTCGAATGGCCGATGGTCAGCTAGGCTTAGAACTCTTGTTAACGAAGGACCCAGAGCGAGCCAAGGCGATTGCTAAGGAAGTGGAACAGCTCAATGATGAGCGTCGGACCTTAGTGGATACCGTCTTTGATCAGGCAAAAGAGCAGGCCCTAGACCCAAAAAATCAGAAGACCAACATCTTGCTGATTGCTGGCCAAAATTGGCATCAAGGAATTCTTGGCATTGTTGCTGCCCGCTTGGCTGAATTAGTGAAAAAACCCGTGGTGATTCTTTCGCTCGTTGACGGCGTTTATAAGGGTTCTGGACGTTCCTTTGGGGACTTTGATTTGCACGCCTTCTTGCAGGCCTATGCTGACTACTTCACTAGTTTTGGTGGTCATGCCGGTGCCTTAGGAGTTAGTATGACGCCGGATGAATTGCCGGTGGTCCAAAACTTGGTTCAACAAGATGGGGCTAACCTGCAATTTGCCGATCAAAAGTTAGCCGTTAACTTGGTTGTGCAGCCACGGATTTTGACACCTGATTTTTACCAGCAATTAGCTTTGCTTGAACCATTTGGCCAGGGCAATCCACAGCCCGTTATTGCTGTTGAGGATGTGCCACTAGAATCGGTTCAATCGATGGGGGCGCTTAATCAGCATCTAAAGCTTAATATTCGTGGCGGGCGGGGCTTTGTCGAGGCCTTAGCCTTCAATCAGCCTGATTTGGTAAAAGAAGCCCAAGAAAAAACACAGGCGACCCTAGCGGGCAAGGTTGGGGTGAACACCTTTGCTGGCAAAACTAGGCTGCAATTAATGCTGGAAGATTTGGCCTTTGTCGAAGTAGAGCAAAATCAGCCTACGTCAATGGAGCCAGTCGTTCGTCAGGTTAAAAAGCAAGTGGTCCAAACGGCACAGACCGCAGAAGCTGCGGTTAAAAATTCATCTACAACATTGGCGCAGGCAATCGGTCAAACGAGTAGCCAAGACTTTGCCAGATTATATAAATATTTGTATGGACACCAAAAATTGGACATTATCGGGCATTTGGAAGTTGTATTATCCGAACTTTCAATGCAAGAAAAGCAATTTAAATTAATGATTCAGGTCTTTTTGGACCTCGGTTTTGTTAAAATGAATGCAGGGACCATTTTGTGTTTACCAAGTACCAGTAAAAAGTCCTTGGCAAACTCTGTCACGTACCAGCGGTATTTTGCCGGTTAATGAACCCGGCTTGAGGAAATAAAAATGAGTAAAATTGATTTACATGATTATGTTGCCACAGTGGAAGATTATCCAGAACCTGGTGTTTCTTTCCGTGATATCTCACCATTGATGGGTGATGGGCCTGCTTATAAGCAAGCAATTGACCAAATCGTTGATTTTGCCAAAGACTTGGATGTCGACTTGATTGCTGGGCCAGAATCACGTGGCTTCATCGTTGGTTCGCCATTAGCCTATGCCATGGGTATTGGTTTTGTGCCAGCACGTAAGTCTGGTAAGTTACCCCGTAAGGCTGTTTCAGCATCTTACACATTGGAGTATGGCGGTGTCAATGAGTTGGAGATTCATGAGGATGCCATTCAACCTGGTCAACGGGTCTTGATTGTCGATGACCTTTTGGCAACTGGTGGCACCATCAATGCTACCCGCAAGATTGTGGAAGAATTAGGTGGCGTGGTGGCCGGAGTAGCCTTTATTATTGAATTAGAGGACCTCCACGGTCGAGAGAAGATTATGGAAGCCGGCGAAGTACCGTTTGTTGCTTTGATGGAATACTAAGGACTAGCACCTGGTACAAAACCGGACTTTCACAGGGTGAAATAAAGGGAAGCAGATGCTAACAACACTAGTAGTACTTTTAATTATTAACACGACCGTGGCCGTTATCACGGTTTTTCGTGAGCCACGAGATATCGCCGCTACTTGGGCGTGGATCTTAGTGCTGATTTTAATTCCAGTCCTTGGTTTTATTATTTATTCTTTTGCGGGCCGGAAGCTGTCACAGCGCCGGCTTTTTGCCTATCAAGGGCAAGATACTTCAGCGATGAATGAAAAAATCGCCGATTTGATTCAAGATGCTGATGAACGCGGTAAAAGGGAAGGCCTTGTGACACATGTGAACGAAACGCAAGCCTCCTTAGTTCAGGCTCGTTCTTTGGTCACGCTGTTTCAAAATATTAATCAGACGTCCTTGGCGACAAAAAATCAGGTTAAAGTCTTTACTTCGGGTTTGGATTTTTTTGGCCGCTTAAAAGAGGATCTGAAGCAAGCACAGGAAAGTATTAATCTTGAGTTTTATACTTTTTATAGTGATCAGTTAGGGCATGAAATCAGAGATATTTTAGTCGAGCGGGCTCAAGCTGGCGTTGAGGTGCACGTCATTTACGATGCCTTGGGTTCCTTTGGTACAACCAAGCGGTTCTTTGCACCGTTACGAGATGCTGGCGGTCACGCTACGCCATTCTTGAAGCGTCGACTGACGCTGGTTGATTTTCAGTTAAACTTTCGTGATCACCGTAAAATCGTGGTGATTGATGGCCAAATTGGCTATGTTGGTGGTTTTAATATTGGTGACCAGTATCTTGGCCGTGATAAAAAATTTGGCCATTGGCGTGATACGCATTTACGGATGACGGGTTCCGGAGTTTACTCACTCCAAGCTCATTTTCTGTTGGATTGGAACGCTTCTGAACCCAAGAGACCGATGGCGGTAACGTCAGACCGTTACTTTCCACCATTGCAATTGGCTTTGCAGGGTAAATCGAATTTACAAATTGTTACTTCCGGTCCTGAAACGGATGACGAACAGATTAAGATGGGCTATATCCGCTTAATTCAATTGGCCAAAAAGCGCTGTTGGATTCAAACGCCCTATTTAATTCCGGATGATTCAACTTTTGATGCTTTGCGAATTGCCGCTAATTCGGGCGTTGATGTTCGGATTATGGTGCCTTGCATGCCTGACCATGCCTTTGTCTATCGAGCCACTCAGTATTACGCTGCGCAGTTAGCCAAGTATGGAATTAAGATTTATTATTATCAAAATGGTTTCTTGCACGCCAAGACGATGGTAGTCGATGATCATTTGGCTTCTGTTGGTTCGGCTAATTTGGATTTTCGCTCTTTTAAGCTAAATTTTGAAGTGAATGCCTTTCTATACGATTCTGACTTAGCTCATCATCTTGCCCATGTTTTTAAGCATGATTTAACTGTTTCCAGTGAGCAGACGGTGACCAACTTTGCCCAACAGGGCCGTTGGCTGGTCTTTAAACAGTATGTCGCTAGGTTACTAGCACCAATTTTATAAAAATCAGATTGGCCGTCTCTAAAATTAGGTCGATAAAAAAAGAAGTCGAGAGCCTTCTTTTTTGTTAGAATCAATCAAATTGTATCTGCTTGACTATCAATGCACCAGATAAACGGCATCTTGAATCATGTCAAAGGCCTGATAATGCTGATTTAAAACATCATTTAATTCCAAATCAGCCTCCTGCCAGAATTGCTTTGAATTGGTGGCACCATTTTTTTCACCAATGACAATTAAGTGAAAAGGTTGGGATTGGCTCCGAAGGTATTGTAAAATTTGCCAGTCATCGTCGTTAGTATCTGGTGCCCAAGCCATCACAAAAATTGGTTGAGAATTTGGATCATCGGCTTTACCTAAGCTCTCTTTTACAGCCGTTAGGGCAGCTTGTTTGCTGACGGTTGTCCAGGGGACAGGACGTTCATTATCTTGTCCGCTCCAATCAAGGTTATCGACGGCTTTCACAACATGTCCTTGTGCTTCTAGTGCAGCGGATAGTGCGGCATTACCGGCCATTAGCTCAACAATCGGTCTGGGGCCGGCGAAGCGGGCTAAATCCTTGACCCAATCTGTGTTTGGTAAAAACCAGAGCCCATAGTTGACAATCAGTGTTTCTCTTAGCTCTGATAATGCATCATCGAGAAGGAGTCGTTCTGGATGGCGACTTAAGGACTTGACATCTTCTAGTAGGTTGGGGAGACGGTGAAGTGGTAGCTGTTGGTGATCGAGGGCAGCAAGATTTTGAATCACCACATCGATTTTGGCTAGTGACTGTGAATCGGTCATGTATTGTTTTTTTAAATTAAGTAGTTTTTCTCGACTGAGCATAAAGAGTCCTTAAGATTGGGTAAAAACGTGTCTGGTAGCGTTTTCTCTTGTGTTTTTCTTTGGTACAGTGTTAGTGAAATGTCTTATTAGGAGTAGTATACACCATGGTTGATTTTTCTTTGACCAAAACTGACTGGGATCAGGCTTTAGCACCTTTTTTGCCCGCGGGCTATCAACAGCAGGCCGAATCATTTTTAAATGAAGTTTATCAAGATCCCCAAAAACCAGTTTACCCCAAGCGCGAAAACGTTTTTCTGGCTTTTGAGAAAACTCCGTTAGCGCAAACGAAAGTAGTTATTCTAGGTCAAGATCCTTATCATGGCGAAAATCAGGCCCAAGGCCTGGCCTTTTCGGTGCCTGATTTTCTACCAGCTCCGCCATCACTGCGCAATATTTTAAAGGAGTTAGCCAGTGATATTGGCAGCGTGCGACCCAGTCATGATTTAACGACATGGGCAAGTCAGGGTGTTTTGTTGCTTAACACGGTGTTCACTGTGGCTGCTGGTCAAGCTAATAGCCACCAAAAACAAGGCTGGGAAGAACTCTCAGATGCAGCGATTAAGGCGGCTAGCGCTGATCAACGGCTAAAGGTTTTCATTTTGTGGGGGAAGCCGGCCCAGCAAAAGGCGCGGCTAATCGATACTGAAAGGCATCTGATTTTAATGGCGCCACACCCAAGCCCATTGGCCGTTTATCGGGGCTTCTTTGGTTCTAAACCATTTTCCAAGGCCAATGCCTTTTTAGAAAGGCACCAAGAAGTCCCTGTTAACTGGTTGAAATAAGTTTGAAATTTGACCGTAAAGGGCTAATAAAAGAAAGAAACTTTGGTATACTTTAGAAAAGACTAACGAGTAAAAAGGGAGCGCAAATATGTCACTTTTCGATCAGTTTAAAACAGAAATTAAGGGTCAAAAAATCCGCCTTGTCTTTCCCGAAGGAACGGATGAACGGGTTTTGACAGCCGCTGTTGAGTTGGCCCAAGAGGACTTGGTCAGCCCAATTGTTTTGGGCGAAAAAGAGGCGATCGTTGCCCTTTCAAAAAAGCTTCAATTGAGTTTAAATCAGGTTGAAATTGTTGATATCAAAACCGTTCCAACAGATCAACGCGTTAAGATGATTCAGGCCCTAGTCGAGCGCCGTAAGGGTAAAACAGACGAAAAAACAGCTGAAAAGTGGCTTCAAGATGACAACTACTTCGGCACGATGCTTGTCCAAATGGGTGCCGCTGAGGGGATGGTTTCTGGGGCAGTGCATCCAACTGGTGATACGGTTCGTCCTGCTCTCCAATTAATTAAGACAGCGCCTGGTTCTCGACGAATTTCTGGTGCCTTTATTATGCAGAAGGGCGACCAGCGTTTTGTCTTTGCTGACTGCGCGATTAACATCGAGATTGATGCCGAAACGATGGCTCAAATCGCTGTTCAATCAGCTCGTACTGCTAAAATTTTTGGTATCAATCCAAAGGTGGCGATGCTTTCGTTTTCAACGAAGGGTTCTGCTAGGGGTGACCAAGTTGAAAAGGTTCAGGAAGCTACAAAATTAGCCAAGGAATTGGCACCGGAATTAGCTGACCAAATTGATGGCGATTTGCAATTTGACGCAGCCGTTGTTGAAAAGGTGGCCAATGCCAAGGCACCCGGTTCGACGGTGGCTGGTCAGGCGAACGTCTTTGTCTTTCCAAGCTTGGAGGCGGGCAATATCGGCTATAAAATTGCCCAACGTTTGGGCGGATTTGAGGCGATTGGCCCAATTTTGCAAGGACTGGCCAAGCCAGTTTCAGATCTTTCCAGAGGTGCTTCTAAGGATGACGTGGTCAAGGTAGCCATCATCACAGCAGCTCAAGCTTTGGCACAGCGTCAATCATCGTTTTAAAGGGGTAACCGAGTCCTTGGTTAGCCCTTTCTTGCCATTATTTCAACAAAAATCTGAATGAAAGCGGTATAAGTGTTTATGAATTTTTTTCTTAACCAAGGTATGGGTCACGGAAATTCGGGCGTCGAACATGCTCAGTTTTATCGATCTCAATGCTTCTTAGATCGACAATTACCATTCAAAATTGTCTTTACTGATTTACTCCAGGATTTGCATATTCATATGCGTGAATGGCATTTGCCGGAAAATCAGGTTATTGGCCTTTATGATTTTTTGTTAGCCGCTGACCCTTTGGATTACTTGGATAATGGCTTGCCTGCAGACGAAGTGCAAAACAGTCATGAAAAGATTCTAATTGATCAAACCGATACGCAACGGATTATCACGGCTCAAAGCTCTGGTAATTACCAAATTCGCCGTTTACGCGATAAGATTTTTAGTACAGAAAAAAATATTTATATCGTTGATGATGCCCATGTTTCTTTGACGAAGGGCACACATCAGATTGAGTGGTCATATCGACAGGGTCCAGGTGAAAAAATCATGCAGGACATTCATCTGACTAATTTCTTGGGGGAAAATTACTATTTCTTGACCTTTGATGAATTAGTGACCTTTTTCTTAGATCAATTGGCAGCACATTTCGGACAAAATACGTACTTTGTTGACCGGGGCACGTTCTACGATGAAACTTTGGTTCGACAAAAGGCAGCTGGTTCTACGCAGAAAATTGTTGGCATGGTCCATGCGAACCATAAGGTGAGCGAAGAGAACGGGCACATTCTTTTTAATAATTTTTATCAGTACACACTGGATCATTTAGACCAGTATGATGCGGTTGTTGTGGCAACCAAGGCACAAAAAGCTGGTCTAAAGACTGATTTGCAAGGTTATACGGCAGAGAAAAACCTTGATAAGATCTATGCCATTCCTGTTGGTGGGGTCACAAAACTTGGCCAAGCAAAGACCAGAAAAAATCAAAAATTAAATTTGGTAACAGCCTCTCGTTTGCACGAAGAAAAGCACATTGATCAAATTATTGACGCTGTTCAAGTTCTTGTGGGGCGTGGTCATGACGTCAATTTGACCATCTATGGCGCCGGAGCAGAGGATCAAAAATTAGCCAAGCAAATTAAGGAACTTGGTTTGACCAATCGAGTTGTCTTAGCTGGTTTGTCTCAGCATGTGACCAAGGATTTGCAACGTCATGATGTTTTTGTTTCCGCATCATACTCGGAAGGATTTGGCCTGACTTATCTGGAAGCCTTGAGCCAGGGGCTGCCAGTCGCTAGTTATGCGAATAACTTTGGCGCCAAGGAATTGATTCATCCTGGGGAAAATGGTTATTTGGCTGATTTTTTGACAACCGATGCTGACCGGAAAAACAATGTGGCCCAGCTTGCGGATGCCATTTTGTCTTGTTTCCAGGACTATGATTGGCTTTCGGCTGGTGCAATCGCTTCTTGTCGGCCATTTTTGACAGAAAATGTTGCTGAAAAATGGGCACAACTGGAGGATGAACTATCATGAAAGTTGCATTAATTAATAGTTTTGATGAACGAAACCAGCAGGCGGTTGCTTGGCAAATTAATCAGGTGCTAGCTGGTGAATTGGATGAACTTTGGCTAGCAACCCCTCATGAAGATGCTGTTCAAATTGCCCGTGATCTTGGCTTGGAGTTACACCAAGTTTTTGATCTTTGTAGCCAAAGCTATCTAGCCGATCAAGCAGATGGTGAGGGCGTCTGGTTTTATGATTTAAAAGTTCCTAACCAGGGTCAATTGGTCGTCAATAAGGACTGGACGAAGAGTATTTCCGTAGCGGGTCACTTGGTGGCTGACGTACGCTGGTTTGCTAATTCCAACCGCCTCGTGCAAGCAGTGACTTGGCAAAATGAAGGCGGTCAAGCGGACCGCAAAGATATTTACCAACGCAATGGCCGGTTGTTTGCCAAACAATATTTCAGTAACGGTCAACTGCTCCAATCTGATTTTTACGTTGGCTTTGATCAGATGGTTTGCCAAGACTTTTATTTTCAAGGGATGCGTAACTTTGTCCTCGATAAAAATCAGCGTCATTATGACTCTGCAGAGAATTACTTAAAACATGTGATGGAAAAGCAGGGACGCTGCGATGTCCACATTAGTACAGTCGACCGTTGTTTGGTTTTGGCACCTACTGGGACCACTTTGGCCCTCCCACAGGGTGTTTTGGATGACCAGGGGAATGTCTGGCCTGATTTAGTCATGGTCCTAACGAATCAAAATCATGCTGTTAGCCGTGTATTGGTGGCGGAAATTGACCGAGAAAAACTAAAGAAGGCAGGGCTACCCTTAGATAAGGTTGAACTGTTAGCTTAAGGTTGATAAAGGAGAGAAGCCTTGAACATATCCTTATTGCCAACCTGGCAAGAAAATTCGAACTCAAAAAACGAGGTTGATAGTAGTCTGGCTTTGACCAAGCTCTTTTTGCGTGCCGAAGACCAGGTGACGGTTATTTTTGCCAATTACTTGCCACGATTGAGGACCTGGCTTGGTCAGGCTCAGATTGAAGCCATTCAGTATTGGTCTGCCTATGACGAGTTGCAGCAAGTGACACAAAAGGATCGTCAGCCACTTGATTTAACTGATTTTACTTGGCCAAAGAATGCTGAATTTGTTCGTATGTACGATCGAATTGTGGTCTTGGTTGATTTAGCCCACTACGCGACAATTTATTTTACTTATCCCAAAGCAGATTTGATTGATCGAATTGATTTGCTTCAAAACGGTCAAGTGGCGCAACAACTCACGATTGATGATCGGGGTTTTGTTTCGCGAGTATTGACTTACCAAGAGGAATCATTGAAGACGATTGACTATCTTAGTCAAAGCGGCGCGGTGGTTGCAACTGAAAACTGTCAGACTGGTCAGGTCCAGGCGCTGTTACCGGATGGTTCTGAGCAAACTTTTGCTGAGATGGGCGCCCTGATTGAACACCTGGTGGTTTTACATATTCAATTGCTTTCAGATCAAACACTTTTGGTAGAACCTTCGGTAGAAAACCTGGCAATTGCCCAGCAAATTCAAGAAGATAAGCGAGTCCTAGTCTTGGACTATCCCTTTTATGGGGCTGAAATTAGTCAGGAATTACGTCCAAATGATCTTTTATCTTTCCAGACTATAACGGGGCAAGTGCCACTTTCATCAGCTTTCAACCTAGCCCACCAACCAATTGTACTAGGTCCTTTTGCGGTTGATTTGGCGACTAAGAATGCTGTACCGAAAAAGCACTTTGTTTGCTACTGGCGCTTGGGTTCGCTTTCAGTTGATTATGCCAACCATATCTTTACCACACTTTTCGACTTAGCAATTGAGCATGAAGATTTAGTAATTATTGTTGAAAATGACATGTGGCAAGTTGGCTTTCAGCAATTGTTAACCGAAAAATTAGGTCAATTGGCGCAGAGCCAAACGTTGCCTTTCGAACGATTAGAGACATTACCTGCCCAGTTTGTTCTACTTGATTGGCAGGCGCCTAAAAAGCGGCAGGAGTATCTGCAAACCGCATCGGCGGTTATTGATTTGGCCGATGAGGTCGATTTGTCACTTCAGGCGCAAGCTTTGGCGCACGGCCTGCCTTCTCTGACTAAAACCCAAACGGCTTACCAGGCATCAGAGACGAAGCATATTCAAAGTGTAAGCGATATTGTTACTAGTTTGAATTGGCTCTTTGATCAGCAAAATTGGCAGGGAGTTCAGGATTCCTTGATAAAGGTTCAATCGGACTATGCTAGTGACGCTTTGGCTGCTAAGTGGCGGCTTGAGTTACGCTGATTTTAAATAAAAAGTTATCTGTCAGAAGGTAATTGAGTTGAACGGGACTAGCTTGGTTGAATCGATGAAGGTCAACTAAGTATTGAATAACTTTTGAAGGAGGATCGCGATGGCCCAGATGTCAATTTTACAAATTGGAGAAATAGATTGGACTGAACAGGTTCAAAACGAAAATTTGGACTGGCATTATACTGCTAGCTGGGACTTGCCTTTCTTGTTGGCTCGGCAACAAGATCCCAGTTTTTTAGCTTATACATATGTTTTGTTGACCGATTCCGTGATTGATTCGACTGTTTTGGCACGTCAAATCAGGGAGTGGCCAGCTTATCGAGTTATTTATTTGGGAAATGCCGTTGGTTTCAATTGGGAGTTGAAGCAGGCTTTAGATGATCGTGGTGCTTTTTACTTTCATGAAAAAAAGCCAGAAGAGGTGGCTAATCGAATTTTTCGCGATTTGTATTTGGGACAAGCAGGTTTTCCAACTCGTTTCTCTGAAACGCAATTTTTGCCGGTCAAAAATTATTGCTGGCAGCTTAAACGGTCGGGCCGATTTTCAACCGCGATTAGCGGCGATTTTGGCGATGATTACCAGCAAATTGGAACGCTTAAAACTTTTCCGGGTGACTATCAGCCAGGGCAAGAGAATCTTGTTTACTGTGATTATGAACAAACTGGGGATGCTGAATTAGCGTTGTGCTTTGTTTTTTATCACAATGGTAATTTACAGCAATTACAGATGATTCAAGGGCCTGCAATGCAGCGGTTGACGGCGATTAAAGCGCCGGCCTCGTATCAGGACTATCAAATTCTTGTGCTTGCGAAGGGTAAAGGGTCCTTGGACCTGCATAATGTGCACCAACGGCGGTCTCGCCACGGGCTAGGATATTTTTTACCAGGTGGAAGGCGTGATATGACGGAGGATGGGCAAGAAGTCCTTTCTTACTTTAACCCAGGTACTAAAAAGGGTCCCCTTGTTGTTCTCTTTGTCGGCACTCGTCTGTATGTTGAGGGATTTGAGATGATGGGACCTTTGTCTGATTTAGGCTACCCATACTTGCTCTTTACGGATTCCAGAACACAAGGCGGAGCCTTTATGGTCGGTAATGAAGAATACGAGGATTTAGTTACGGAAAAAATCAGGAGTGCTCAAGAAACGGCCCGAGTAACGGCCGATGAACTGATTTTGACCGGATACTCAATGGGTTCTTACGCTGCGATGTATTATGCTGGTAAGGTTGCTGCTGACCACCTAGTGTTGGCTAAGCCAATTATCAATTTGGGGACCTTCACCGCCCGGGGGGACTTTGCTCATAGTGGCGTTAACCATGATTGGATTTTAGATGTTCGCTATTTGTTAACCGGCCGGCTTGATCAATCTGATACCAAACGTTTAGATCAAAAATTGTGGCATTCGTTGAATCAATTGACTTGGCGCAATGGCGAGGTTTCACTCTTTACGATGACTCAAGACGAATATGATGGTGAATCATTACCAAAGTTATTGGATTACTTCCGCCATAACAATGTCACTGTTAATCGCCAGCAAATGCCTGGCCATCATGAGGACCAGGTAGATGCCATGGTCGAATTTTTGAAAAAAGAAATTAGCCGACAGGCCAAAGCAATTAAACAGGAGGGCTGGCGTTAATGCAATATCAAATCTATTGGCAACCACAGACAGTCCTCCATGAGTTACAGGGTGCAATTGTTGACTTCATTAAGGAAAATGAGGTTCATTATACGAATCATTTTTTACCTTCTGGTCAGGTTATTGCTTCATGGACGGATGCAGCAAATTACTATCGAGATAAGTCTGTTTCTGATTTACCCCGATTGAAGCCAGGTAGTACTTATCGGACAACTCGTCGAGTCCAAAATTCCAAGCGAATGCACGCATATTTGAGTTGGACATTTTTTGATGAAAAAGATCAAATTATTAGCAGTCAGTATCAAAACAGTAATTTTTTGGATTTAAAGGTGCCAAGAGTTTATGACCATTATCGGTTAGATTTGATGTCAGCTGGAACGGGTGACTTTACTTTCTATGAGGTCACGATGGCTGAAAAAGTTGATGGCTGGCTCATGGACCAGGACCAACAGATAACCGAATACCTCGGGGCGTATTTGGATATGCCAAATCAGCTGGCTAGTAAAACCCTTCGAGTAATCTTGGCGGAACCGGAATTTCACCAAACAAGTTATCCAATTCAAGCAGTGAAACAATCACCACAGGCGGTCTTATACCTTGCCACGGATTTGCTTCATTGCCAAAATTTTTATGATGAAGAAGTCTTGAAAGTAATCAGACAAGCCAAAAAAGAAGTCCGTGCTAAGGACGTTGAATTTGTTGGTTATGGTTTGGTTTCTTCCATGGTGGCATTGCAATACCGCCAGGCCGTGAAGGGGGCGAAGGCAATTGTTGCCAATCCTGACCAGCTTATTTTGCCATCAGGAATCGACCGTTATTCAACTGATTTAGCTGCTTTTTTGTCTTCTTTACCAGAAAAAATTGAGGGATTAATGAGTGCCGATGATAGCTTATTGGTTCATTACTCTTTGGCGGACAATGCTAGTCCCATTCAGGTTATCCGCCCTCGGATAGAACTGCTGCAACAATTATCTTATCCTGAATGGCCAGAAAGTCGGCAGGAAAAGCTTGAACGGATTCGAGCAGAGCGTGAGGCTGAAAAGCAGCTTAAAAAAGACGGGCAGAATCAAAAAAGTCAAATTCAGAGTAGTAAGGTCAATAGTGATTCGTTAATTAACGAGAAGCAAGATAGTGATTCAGATATTCAGCAAAATGAAGAGAGCATCGCTGCTGAAAAGAGTCTGTTAGCAACTGGTACCAATCAAGGGGTTGCGCCTGACCAACCTTTGCCACCATTAGGGCCGGTTTTGGTGCCTAGAGATTTAGCGCCATTGACAGAAGGTAGTCAAGAATCTGCATTATCCCAGTTAGGAATTTCGGTGAATCAAAGCCAGGTAGTTGACCAGCCATCAGAGTCACCAGATGGTTTGCCATTAATCGATTCGACTCAGGAAAAAACGGTCCAGGAGGATCAAGGTGAAGCTGAGCAAGCAGAACAAAATGATTCAAAAGAGCCTGTGGGGTCAGAACCAAAGGATGTAAAAGAGTCAGTGAAGGCAGATCAACCTGATGAAGGAGAGTCTTTGGAGTCAGAAACGGATGCAGAAGAGCGATTAAGGTTAGAACATGATGAGATGAGTCATGAACAAAAGAGTGCTTTAGATGCCGAGGAAATACCGCAAGAAGAGCAATTAGCAGCTGAATCAAGTCAGGTAGCAGAAAATGAAACAGATTCTGTAACGAGAAAAGTAGAGGAAACACGAGAACAACGAATTGCAAAGTCTGAAGCCAAACGTCAAAAACAGCTTTTAGGGTTTTTCACTAGAAATCGAACTTAATCGATACGATAGCCACTAACATGTTTTGTAGGCTGAAAAGGCCCCGAAATTTTAAAATTTCGGGGCCTTTTTGTTAGTAAATTATTGATTAGTGGTTCGCAACGGTAAAGCGTTGGTTAGGGTGCTTTGGTTCGTGGTATTCGGCCACTAAGACGTTGGCAAGTGTATCACTTGTCACGACTGATTTTCCTTCATTGTTGGTCAAAAGATCATCTTGCCCGATTAATGGCTCTGGATCGGCAGGGCCAGCAATGAACTCCATGGATGGTGAAATACCAAACCAAGAAACATTATCAACATTTTTCAAAAAGTCGAGTTCAAGAACCTGGTTGGCTGGACCGCTGACCCATGCCTCTGATCCTGGAATTTTCTTTAAATCGTCAAGCAAGAGGTGGCGGTCAGCTCCGGTATGAAGTGAAGCGGCGCCCAGAATAAAGGCCAGGCGTGGCTTTTCTTGTTCACGGACGAGGTGAACAAGGTGGGCAGCCAAATCAATCTGCAAGAAAGCCTTGGTTGGAGCCGAGAAAGAATCGACAACAACGTCAAATGCTGCAAGGTCGTCCTTTGTTAAGTCAAAGGCGTCTTTTTGCAATGTGCTAATGGCTGGAAACTCCTTTTTCAAATCAGCAAGCTTTTCGGTTGACCGACCGTTGGCAGTAACCTCATCGCCAGCAGCCAATGCTGCCTTAACGGTTGCTGAACCCGCCATCCCTGTTGCGCCAATAATTAATACTTTCATGAAAACTCCTTCCGATGCTGAACGTTTGTTGGTCATTTTGACCTGAGTGATTGATTATCCTAATTGTATTTTTAAAAGATACAACACTGTTATTATATCATACAACCTAAATTCATTATAGGTCTAATAGCTGATTTCACCAATGGAGCTGGTGGATTTTGATGACAGAAAAAAGAGCTGACCAATAGTTGGTTAGCTCTTTTGGAGGCTGTTGATTTAATTTTTAGAAGTAAGCCTTCACGAAGAGGTCGACGGCCAACAAAACTGCTAAAATACTGACAATGATTTTTAATGTCTTATCTGGGATAATGCGGACGATTTTTGGACCAATATAGCCACCGATGAAGAGGCCGATTCCCATTGGAATGGCCATTTCCCAGTAAATGTGAGAAGAAAAGGCGTAAATCAGGGTGGCAATCAAGTTTGATGCACCAAGAGAAACGTTCTTGACCGCATTGTAGGAGGAGAAGTTCATCGTGGTTGTGGCGGAAAGGATGGCCAAAAGCATCACACCACCGGCTGCACCGAAGTAACCACAGTACATTCCAACCAACAAGATGGCGATGGAAATCACCGTCTTATAGACTGGTGAATGGGCATCGTTTTCCATTGATTCATCGCGAGTCAGATTGAGTGGGTTTGACTTTGACTTATTGATTTGTGAGAAAAGGAGTAAGCCAGCAAGCAAGACAAAGAAGGGAACAATCTTAGAAAAATAGGAAGCTGGTTGTGATAAAAGCAACCAGGCACCGACAATCGATCCAAGAATTGTTAATGGAAAAATTTTAATCAATTCTTTTTTATGGCTGGTTAATTCCTTTTTGGAAGAAAACATCGAACCGAAACCAGTCATCACGAGGGCAGCGGTGTTCGTGACATCAGCGAAAACTGGTGGAATACCGACTGCTAAGAGTGCGGGATAAGAAACAAGGGATGCCAGCCCGGCAGTGGTACTGACGATTCCAGCTAAGATTCCCATCGGGAGAAGGAAAAGGAAGGCTTGTAAATAATGATCTGTTATCATAAAAAAGAAGAACTCCTTTGAAATATTTTTATTTTTTTGTAAAATAACAAAATTAATAATTAGGTGGAAAAATGTTAGAAAAACTAACAAGAATAACAGTTATGAGTATAGAAGTTTCCCGACAGAAAAGCAATTCTGGCGGCAAAGTGTTTTTTTTTTTTTAAATAGAAATCACGGTTTTGTGATTTTTTCGTCCTTGTTTGTCGGTTGGGTTTCAGTGGATAAGGAGAAGATAAGGGGAAATGAGGGCAAAATTTAAAATAGTAGTTAGTCGGTGATTGCCTATTTAAAAAAGCCAATATTTAATGATAGAAGTAGGTATTGATGTTGCTATTTGCAAAAATCTTTCAGAATTTCAAAATAGAAATGTCAGTCGGAGTTTTAATTAAGAAATTTTTTATTTAGGTGGCATACTATTTTGAAGTCAAATAACTATACCAATCTGACGCAAAACTGCCACACGAACTCGATTGCCGCAAAAGTGTCACAAAATGACCAAAGTATTGATAAAAACGTCAAAAACACGTCTGAAAAAATTAGTTTTAAGCGCAACGAAAAAGCCCGATAGATCGCATTTAAACGATGATATCGGACTTTTTATACGTTTGTTAAATTATGCTTAGAATGCCGATGACAGGAATCGAACCTGCACGGTGAAATCACCATACCGACCTGAACGGTACGCGTCTGCCAGTTCCGCCACATCGGCAACAAACAAGTAAAATTATACCTTGGATAAGCCCTAATTACAAGTCTTGACTTTAATTAAAATTTTCTTAAAATGGATACTAATCGAGTAGAAGTAGGCCCGCAGGTATTGGGACTTACCAACGATTGATGGACTACAATCAGCCGCTGGCGTCTGAACTTTTAAGTTTACTGTGTGTCTTTCAGTTTTTTTATTTTGACCGTATTGGGCACGGGGCGCTAGAGGGCACCTTGTGCTTTTTTTGTTGGTGAAGAAGGAGGAAAAAACGTTGAGTAGCTATAATTTTTCGGCTGGGCCTGGGGTCCTGCCGAGCCCGGTGATTAAGCAGATTCGAGAGGACTTGGAAAAGGAAGAAAATTCACACTACAGTATCTTAGAGATTTCTCATCGTAGTGCCAAGTTTGATGAAATTATTCACCATGCAGAAGACCGTCTGCGTCAGTTGATGGACATTCCAGATGATTACGCTGTTCTCTTTATTCAAGGTGGGGGATCCTTGCAATTTGAGATGTTGCCCCTTAACTTGGCAAATCAGAAGAATAAGATTGCGGTCTTAGATTCCGGTAACTTTGCCAATAAGGCAGCCAAAGCGGCTCAGGCAGTCGGCAAAGAGGCAACCATTGTTGCGAGTTCAAAGCAAGACCGTTACCGCTATTTGCCAGAGTTACCAGCTGATTTTGATGCAGTAGATTATGACTACCTCCACATTACCACTAACAATACGATTGAAGGCAGCACCTACCACCAGGATAATTTGCCCAAGACAACGGGACACTTGGTGGCGGATATGTCTTCCAATATCTTAGCCGAACCCTATAATGTGTCTGATTTTTCAGCCATCTTTGCTGGGGCCCAAAAGAACCTGGGACCTGCCGGCGTCACGCTAGCCATCGTGAAAAAGGATTGGCTCGCCGAGCAAAAAATTGAAGGCGTTGGCCCGATGATGCGTTACCAGTCATACATCGACAAGGATTCGATGTACAATACG
Organism: Fructobacillus sp. EFB-N1; assembly: GCF_001038455.1. Lineage (GTDB taxonomy): Bacteria > Bacillota > Bacilli > Lactobacillales > Lactobacillaceae > Fructobacillus > Fructobacillus cardui. The sequence goes on from NZ_LDUY01000003.1 coordinate 52,579, forward strand.
CCACCTGTCTTCAGTATTTATGCCCTCAGTCTTGTTCTGGATTGGGTTTTCGAACAGGGTGGTGTCAAGCAACTTTACCTAAATAACCAAAAGAAGGCCAAGCGCCTTTATGATTATTTAGATCAGTCTGATTTTTACCAAGTGCCTGTTTCCGGTGAAGGACCGTCGTTAACGAATGTGGTCTTCACGACTGGAGACAGCGACTTGGACAAGAAAATCAGTTTGCAGGCTGATCAAGAAGGGCTGCACAACCTGGCAGGTCACCGTTCGGTCGGTGGCTTCCGGGCATCCCTTTATAATGCACAGCCAATAGCTGCAGTCGAGGCGTTGATTACATTTTTGGAGAAGGCGGAGAAGGAACACAAATCATGAACATTAAAACGTATAACGCGATTAGTCACACCGGTTTGGACTATTTGAAGGACCGTGGTTACGAGATTAACGGTGATCAGGACCCCGATGGTATTTTGTTGCGCTCACAAGATTTACACAAGGAGCCAATTCCTAAGTCAGTGAAAGCCGTTGTTCGTGCCGGGGCCGGCTTTAATAATATTCCGGTGGCCGATTTGTCCAAGCGGGGAATTCCGGTCTTTAATACCCCCGGTGGTAACGCCAATGCGGTTAAGGAATTGACGGTGGCCGCATTGATTATGGCGGCCCGACCAATCGTGGGTGCGATTAACTTTTCTAACCAAGTTCGCGGTGGCGATGTTTCGCTGCGCACGGAGGCAAATAAGGGTGGCTACCGTGGTACGGAGTTGTATGAAAAGACGCTTGGTGTAATTGGCCTTGGAAACGTTGGTTCTAAGGTTGCTAACATCGCCTTGGCTTTTGGCATGAAGGTGATTGGTTACGATCCAGGTCTGAATGCTAATACTGCCTGGCGTGTTGACCGGCACATTACGCATGCCAAAAGTGTCGATGAAGTCTTGCAACAGTCTGATTTTGTCACGGTCCACATTCCTTATACGAAAGAAAACCACCACTTTATCGATGCCGACAAGCTGGCAGAAATGAAACCAAATGTGGCTTTGATTAATTTCTCCCGTGGTGGCATTGTCGATGATGAAGCCGCAGTGAAGGCATTGAATGCCGATAAGCTGCGGATGTTTATTACTGATTTTAGTAGTGAAGTTTTGTTTGATAACGACAAGGTGATCATCACGCCACACATTGGTGGATCAACGGTTGAAGCGGAGGATACTTCTGCTTTGATGGCGGCCAAGCAATTAGACGACTATTTGACCAGTGGAAATATCGTGAATTCCGTCAATTCCCCAGATATCAACGAACCATTTACGACCAAGTACCGGTTGGGCGTGTTGCACAATAACGTGCCAAATATGATTGGACAAATTACGAAGGTCGTTGGGGAACTGGACTTAAACATTGAAGAATTATCAAACCGAGCAGTTGGCGACTATGCTTATACCCTTTTGGCGCTAAATCAGTTACCATTAGGACAAGAGGACAATATTGTCGATAACCTAGCAGCCATTGAAAACGTTTTGAACGTTGAATTGTATCAGAACCAGGATTGAAGGGGAGAATTAAAAAATGACAGAAGCACTCCAACAAGCAGCCATCGATAAATTGATTGCCCGTGGCGTGACGCTGCAGGACGTCTTTGAAGGAACAGAAGCCTTTTTGATTGAAAAGTTTCATGATGAAGTCGATGGGGAAGCCCTCGACAAGGCGATTAACCGCGTGTTGCACAAGGATGAAGTCGCCGACATCATTTTGACGGCCATCTTCTTGGATGAACAAGCTGTTTTGATGCCCGACTCAGAGCCATTGAAGGCTCGGTTGAAGCGCGATGCCAATGGCCACAATGTGGATGAAATTTTAGCAATTGGGATTACCCAACAATGCTCAGCTGCGGCAACGGTTCATTATGGACGTTTGGATGATGAAAAGCCTGGTTTGATTGGTGAAATCAATGATCGCACCGACACTGTTAACGTTTATTTGGACGATATCTTGGCGGCCCTGATTTCATCTGCTGCGATGACTTACCTAGAAGTCCTTGGCGGAAACGACTACTAATCGAATTTTCCCTGGTTAATTAATGCAATTTTTGTTACAATAAATTGTATTTTAATTTTTTAAGGAGAAGACACAATGTCAGGACATAGTAAATGGCATAACATTCAAGGTCGTAAAAACGCCCAAGATGCTAAGCGTGGAAAAATTTTCCAAAAGCTTGCGCACGACTTATATGTTGCAGCAAAGGCTGGCGGTGCTGATCCAGAAATGAACGCTTCATTGCGTTTGGTTGTTGACAAGGCCAAGGCAGCTAACATGCCCAAGGATAACATCCAACGAGCTTTGGACAAGGCCTCAGGTGCCGGTGGCGCCAAGTTCGAAGAAGTAACTTACGAAGGTTATGGAACAGCTGGAGTGGCCGTTTTGGTTGAAGCTTCAACTGATAACATTAACCGTACGGTTTCTTCTGTTCGTAACTCATTCAAGCACTTCGGTGGCTCATTGGGAACTTCTGGTTCAGTTGCTTTCCAATTCGACCGCAAGGGTTACTTGGCCATTGACCGGTCAGAAAACCCTGATTTGGATGAAGACACGATTTTGGAAGCAGCATTGGAAGCAGGCGCTGAAGATGTGCAGACTTCTGATGAAGCATTTGAAATTTACACAGAACCAAGCGATTTCCAGGCTGTTGAAGCTGCTTTGACAGAAGCTGGTTACGAATTCGCTGATGCTGAAGTTTCAATGATTGCTCAAAACCCAATGGCGATTTCTGATGAAGATCGCGAAAAGTTGGATAGTTTGGTCGACGAATTGGAAGAAAACGAAGACGTTTTGGCTGTTTATACAACTGCTGAAGACTAATTTGACTTTCAAAGCCAATTAAAAAGGCAAGCCAGCTAAGGCTTGTCTTTTTTCTTGACTTAATAGTAGAGTAGTGTAGTGTTCGTTAATTTTAAATCGTTGCTAACTCTTTGAGCGCTGGTCATTACTTATTTTTGCACCTGGGCTAATGCGGTCTGAACTAGGGCCGCTAATTTCTCGCGATCCTGGTCACCAGGATAGAGGTTAATTCGGGTGAGTTCACCGGCACGCTTGGCACCGGTCTTTTGAAATTGTTCGTCAAAGGAGTCAAGCGCTAAGCAATAAAGGTCACCGTAGAAAGTGTCACCAGAGCCGGCTAAAGCATAGGTGAAATCAGGTAAGGCCACGTCAGCGAGGTCGTCAAAATAGTCGAGACCTTCATCGGGGAGTGAACCCTCATCGTAAGTGTAGGGGACAACAAAACCAAGATCAAAGTCTTGTAATTCTTCTGGCTCAGTTTGGGAGATTTCGCTTTTCTTAACGGAAACCCCCTGGTTCTCTAATTCTTCAACTAAAATATCGGCAACGGCTTCGTTGTTACCGGTGATTGTGGCAAAAACGACTTGGGCTGTGAGATTTGCTGCAGGCATTGTCTGCCTCCTTTGGGTATGAGATTTAGTATCATTATACAAAATTTACTGGGGCTCTGTTTGAACAAAAGAATAACAAAGCTGATTTAAAAGACTGGTAATTTTAAAATCCTTGTCTTATAATAGTCACAAATATGAGGAGGACGTTTGATATGGCATTGAATAAAGACCAAGTTGCAGCCTTGCAAAACGTTTATGATAACGGCATTTTAGACCACGATGACAAAGCTCGCCAAGCACTGGCCCAGGTTTTGGCTGACGCGAAATAATTGATATTTTTTTTTGGTCGTGTTATATTTAATCATAGAAATTGCTGATGAGGATAACTTGGGTTAGCAAGTCCTGATAGAGAGCTTACGGTTGGTGGAAGTAAGCAGGGCCCTAATTTTTTGACTACCTCTGAATGGCTAACGAGTAGGAATTGAAAGTTAGCCCGGGTGACACCGTTAGCTGTCTCAAAGACCCAGGTATTGATTTTATCTGGAAATTGGGTGGTACCACGGTGACACGTCCCTTTGTGCAAACGCACAAAGGGACTTTTTTTGTCCCTAATTTTCCAAATCAGCAATTGAAAAAAGAAAGAAGGCAATCATAATGGCAGAAATTACATTAAATTTCCCTGATGGCGCTCAGAAGTCTTACGAGGCTGGCATCAAGCCCATTGAAGTTGCAAGTTCAATTGCAAAGTCATTGGCAAAAAAGTCTGTTTCAGCAAAGCTGAATGGACACTATGTTGGGATGAATGATCCATTGACCGAGGGTGGCGATTTTCAATTAATCACCACTGCGGACGAGGAATCATTGGATATCCTGCGTCACTCGACCTCGCACTTGCTTGCCCAAGCAATGCGTCGCTTGCCAAAGTTTGCTCATGCACACTTCGGAGTTGGTCCATTTATTGAAAACGGCTTCTATTATGACACTGATAACGGTGCCGGGAACCAAGTTTCTGTGGAAGATTTCCCAGAAATCGAAGCGATGATGAAGAAGATTGTTAAGGAAGACTTGCCAATCTTGTCACACGAAATCAGTCGTGCGGAAGCCTTGGAAACTTTCAAGGACGACCCATACAAGGTGGAATTGATTAATGATTTGCCTGAAGACGAGCCAATTTCAGTGGCCGTTCAAGGTGAACACATTGAATTAGACCGTGGTGGTTTGGTACCATCAACTGGTTGGATTAAGCACTTTAAGTTGGTTTCTGTTGCCGGTTCATACTGGCGTGGTCAATCAGACAACGCCGTTTTGCAACGTGTTTATGGAACGGCCTTCTGGAATGCCGAAGACTTGGAAGCTGATTTGCAACGTCGGGCCGAAGCCAAGGAACGTGACCACCGTAACATCGGTCGTGACTTAGACTTGTTCTTCACGAGCCAAAAGGTTGGTTCAGGCTTGCCAGTTTGGTTGCCAAATGGGGCAACGATCCGTCGCCAGGTAGAACGTTACATCGTTGATAAGGAATTGGCCAACGATTACTTGCATGTTTACACACCAGTTTTGTCAAACTTGAACTTGTATAAGACTTCAGGTCATTGGGATCACTACCGTGAAGACATGTTCCCACCAATGGACATGGGGGATGGCGAATTCTTGGAATTGCGTCCAATGAACTGTCCTTCACACATTTCAGTTTACCAACACAAGCCACGCTCATACCGTGACTTGCCATTGCGGATTGCAGAATTGGGCATGATGCACCGTTATGAAAAGTCAGGGGCCTTGACTGGTTTGTCACGCGTCCGTGAAATGACTTTGAACGATGGGCACACTTTCGTAGCACCAGACCAGTTGGAAGAAGAATTCAAGTCAATCTTGAAGATGACGATGGCTGTCTACGAAGACTTTAACATCACGGATTACCGTTTCCGTTTGTCATACCGTGACCCTGAAAACACTGCTAAGTACTTTGACGACGATGAAATGTGGGAAAAGTCACAGGCACAGTTGAAGCGGGCTATGGACGACATGGGCTTGGATTACTTCGAAGCACCTGGTGAAGCGGCCTTCTATGGTCCTAAGTTGGACATTCAAACAAAGACGGCCTTGGGTGGTGAAGAAACATTGTCGACCATCCAATTGGATTTCTTGTTGCCAGAACGCTTTGATTTGACTTATGTTGGTGAAGATGGTCAAGATAATCACCGCCCAGTGATGCTTCACCGTGGTATTGTTGGGACGATGGAACGTTTTACGGCCTACTTGATCGAAATGTATAAGGGCGCTTTCCCAACATGGTTGGCACCTTTGCAAGTTCAAATTATTCCTGTTAACAACGGTGCTCACGGTGCCTATGCTAACAAGATTAAGCAAAAATTGCAGGAAGCCGGCTTGCGTGCTAACGTCGAAACCAAGGAAGCCAAGATGGGCTACTTGATTCGTGAAGCACAAACCAAGAAGGTACCATATACGTTGGTCTTGGGTGATGATGAGCAGGATAACCAAACGGTTACGGTTCGCCGCTATGGCCAACAAGAAACCGAGAAGATGTCGGCTGATGCCTTTAAAGACTTAGTCTTAAAAGATGTTGCCAATTACTCTCGAGTAGCAGAATAATGTAGTAACCAACAATCGGTCCACTTCTTGGTGAATCGATTTGTTGTTTGTAAGAACGTTTTTGAACGCGAAATTAAAGGATTAAAAGAGATAAATCATGTCTTCAGAAAATAACGGAGCTCTTGAGGGAGATAAGGGGCTCAGTAACCGTCACGTTCAGCTGATTGCTATTGGTGGAACGATTGGAACCGGACTTTTCATGGGTGCCGGGGATTCAATTCACTTTGCTGGACCAGCAATTTTGCTGACGTATGCCGTTATTGGCTTATTAATGTTTGTTGTGATGCGTGCGATTGGCGAAATGCTTTATGCTGACCCAACGCAGCACACGTTTATTGCCTTCATGTCAAAGTACTTGGGCAAGAAAACCGGAACTTTTGCTTCCTGGTCTTATTGGTTGACTGTTGCCTTCATGGGAATGGCCGAATTAACAGCGATCGGAAAGTATGTTCAGTTCTGGTTTCCATCATGGCCAGCCTGGCTAATTCAAATTGTGATCCTCGTGATTTTAACTTCAGTTAATTTGATTGCGGTATCATTGTATGGTGAAGCTGAATTCTGGTTTGCGATGATTAAAATTGTGGCGATTTTGTCACTGATTGCTACCGGAATTATCATGCTGTTAACCGGCTTTAAGACAAGCCAAGGAACGGTTTCGGTTAACAACTTGGTTAGTCACTTCTCACTGATGCCAAATGGTGTCGGTAACTTTATTAATAGTTTCCAGATGGTCATGTTTGCCTTCGTTGGAATGGAATTTATCGGAATGACAGCAGCCGAAACAAAGGATGCTCGCAAGGTTTTGCCGAAGGCAATTAACCAAATTCCTTTCCGAATTTTGTTCTTCTACTTGGGTGCCCTGGCAACCATCATGGTCATCTACCCATGGCAACAGATTCCTGCTAACCAAAGTCCCTTTGTGGCAGTCTTTAAGTTAGCTGGTGTTAACTGGGCCGCAGCCCTGGTTAACTTCGTTGTTTTGACCTCTGCTGCTTCTGCTTTGAACTCTGTCATTTTCTCAGCCTCACGAAACTTCTATTCATTGGCTGTGGAATCAAAGAGCAAGGTCTTGAAGCCCTTTACCAAGATGTCAAAGCACAAGTTGCCTGCTAACGCTGTTTTGATTACCGCAGCTTTGGTGGCTTGTTCAGCCATCATTGCCGTTTTGCCACAAATTTCGGATGCCTTTACTTTCGTTACTTCCGCCTCAACCGATTTGTTTATCATGATTTATGTGTTGACGCTGGTAACATACTGGCAGTATCGTAAGTCAAACGACTACTTGAAGGACGGTTTTTTGATGATTGCGCCAAAGTTCTTTGTGCCAATCGCCATTATCGGCTTTGTCTTGATTTACCTGACGTTGTTCTTTAATCAAAGCGCAATGGTACCCGCTATCGGTGCTACCATTTGGTTAATTGTCTTTACGACTGTCCAGGCCTTTAAAAAGGCCTAACGCTTTTTGATTCGAAACGAGACTAATTTTACCTTTGAATTCTGAAAATAAATCAGAAGCAACTTAGATTTGATTGGTATCGTGATTAGATTAAAAGCGTATCCTAGTAAGAAAGTAGAACCTGTCAACAACCACCACCCAACAGGCTTATGCTTGTTGAATGTCACTGGCTAGTACAGCGTGATGCTGGGCCTTACAAAACGGAGAAAAGAATGAGTAGCATAATTGATTTTACCTTGCACATTGATGCCCATTTGGCAAACTTGGTTTCCCACTTTGGTATCTGGACCTATTTGATTTTATTTGTGATTGTTTTGATTGAAACTGGGGCAGTGGTTTTGCCGTTTCTACCAGGTGATTCATTGCTATTTGCTGCTGGTGCCATTTCGATGACACCAGCCGGCCAAGAAGCCGGTTTGAATCATTGGGTCTTTATGGTTGTCTTCTTTATTGCCTCCGTTGTTGGGGATTCCATGAACTATTGGATTCTTCGGACTGGCGGGCGCGAGTTGTTAAATCATCGGCCGTTTTCAATTATGATTAAGCCCAAGTACATTGAAGAGGCAGAACAGTTCTTTGCCAAGCGTGGCGCAATGGCCATTATCTTAGGCCGCTATATTCCAATTGTGCGAACGTTCGTCCCTTCTGTGGCCGGTTTATCAAAGTACGGTTTCCGTAAGTTCCTTGAATATACCATGATTGCTGCACTTTCATGGACCTTCATTGCCACCGGTGCCGGCGCTTTGTTTGGAAATATTCCATTTGTGCGCGAACACTTCTCATTGATTATTATGGGGATTGTTTTGGTTACGTTGTTACCTTCAGTTATCGGCGTAGCTCGGTCATTAATGAAAAAGCAACAGCAACAGTAAAAAAATTAGTTCTCAAGCAGGTGCGACACTCGTCGACCTGCTTTTTCTTTGGTCAAAACTTGCTATAATAAGAACATGAATAATTTTCGAATTTTACAACAACTAAGTCAACAAAGCATCGAGCAAGTTGGAGCAGCGACTGGGCTGCAAATCAGTGATTTACAGGCCTTTGCTGATGGGCAAAAGGAGTTAGCGATAGCTGATTTGGAACGGCTCTGCCTTTACTTTTCACATTGCTTGGATCAATTGGGTAGATCCAATCAGGCCAATCTGTCAAAACATCCGATTCATATTCGGCTGACAACGGATTACCTGTTAAATCTGGGCATTAGCCTTTCAGACTGGATTTCACTGCAATGGGCCTTGGAGGGCAATTGGGCTGGTGAAAAGCTAGCTGTGGGCTTCTTCACGGCAGACCAGACCCTGGTTAAAGTCGTTGAAAATTCAGCTGATTTTACCAAGGCCTTTGCCGGTTACCTCATTTTGGCCCTTGAGGGTGAATTTACCCCCTATATTGATGAAATCCATGACAATGTTCATTATGATTGGCGGATTTTACGATATCGGTCGCAGGCTAATTTTCAAGATATTACGAATCAACTCGCCAACACGCCATTAAAGGAGATTGAAGCATGACCACTAATTTGATTTTAGCAACTGACGCCTACAAGCTGACTCACCATTTGCAGTATCCACAAAACATCGATAAGTTGTATTCCTATGGGGAAGCTCGGATTGGTGGCAAGTACCCAACTGTATCCTGGTTTGGGCTCTCGATGATTCTTCATGACTATTTTCAAACGCCAGTGACAGATGAAATGATTGACGAAGCGGAGCGGGTTTCAGAAGAAACTTTTGGGACTAAGGAATACTTTAACCGTGAAGTTTGGGAAAAGGTCCGCGATTTGGGCTATTTTCCGGTTAAAATTAAGGCCCTGCCAGAAGGAATGGAGGTTCCCGCGGGCAATGCCTTGTTCACATTGGAGTCAACTCGTGATTGGTTTGCCACTTCGCTAAATGCTTTGGAATCACTATTGATGCATGTTTGGTATCCAACGACGATTGCGACCAATTCGATGTATATCAAAAAGCGTTTGTTACCGCTGGTTGAAAAAACGGGAACAACGAGTTCATTGCCTTTGATGGTCAATGACTTTGGTTTCCGCGGTGCAACGGGCGTAGAGGCCGGTGCTCAAGGTGGTGCCGCTCATTTACTGCACTTCCGTGGTTCAGATAACCTCTTGGCTTCAAACTATTTTGAACACGTGTACGGTGTAACTGGTCGGGCTTTATCAATTTGGGCAACGGAGCACTCGGTGGCAACTGCGTACGGTCCTGGCGAAGGGGAGCTGAATTACGTCAATGCCCAATTGGATCGAACTCCGGATGACGCATTGGTTTCCATTGTGATTGATTCCTACGATACCTTTAATTTTGTTCGAAACGTCATTGGCTCTGAACAAATGGTGGAGCGGATTAAGAACCGAGCTGGTCGGGTGGTTCTGCGTCCCGATTCGGGTGACCCCGAAACAATCGACTTGGCCGTTTTGGACCTTTTGGCCGAAATCTTTGGCACAGAAGCCAACGATAAGGGTTATAAGGTCCTGAAGCACAATGTTGGTCTGATTCAGGGCGATGGCATGAAGGCCGAAACGATTATTGCACTATACGAGGCTTTGATTAAGCATGGTTGGTCAACCGACAACTTGGTAGTTGGTTCTGGTGGTGGCTTGCTCCAAGAAGGCTTTACTCGTGATACTGAACGCTTTGCTATCAAGGCGGCCTATGCTCATACCACCGATGGCCAGAATTTGGTTATTCAAAAGCAGCCAAAAACGGATCCATCAAAGGCCTCGAAGGCTGGTTTGCAAAAGGTGGTGGCTGATGAAAAAGGTCGAATTCACACGGTTAGTGTCGATGAACCAGGAGAGGATTTGTTGAAAACGGTTTATGAGGATGGCCAATTAACAATTGAGGATGGTCAAACGATTGTTGATCGTGCTGCTGGTGCCGATTTACTATAAATTTGGTTGATTTCCAACCAGACCATTGAGGCCAAATTTGTGAAATTAATTGTTGCTACTGTAATAAATGTGGTACAGTTAAGTCACGAACAACAAAGGAGGAACCTGATGGTCGAAGTTGTGTGGCAGACATTTTTACCAGTTACTTATCAGACTTTACAGGCCCCTTTTTTCTCAAAAAACAGTTTTCCTTTAATGGAAAACTGTTTTTTTATTTGATTTAGGAGGATACGATGGCAGCAGCAGTTAGTAAAATCAGCATGGATTTCATCACCCGATTAAATTTGCAAAATCCCCATGACGTGAAGCCCGTTAATGGTGGGGATATAAACGCAACCTACTCACTTTATTCGGGTGAAAAACGGTACTTTTTGAAGGTTCAACCTAATCAAGACCGTCATTATTTTGACCACGAAGTGGCTTCTTTGAAGGCTTTGAGTGAATGGGTTAAGGTTCCTAGGGTTGTCAAGCAAGGCGAAAATCAAGGAAGCGCTTATCTGTTAATGAATTGGATTGAAACCGGTTCGAACAATCAATCGGCTTTGGGAGAAGCGTTGGCTAAACTTCACTACGCGAAAGGAAAAGCCTTTGGTTTTGAGGTCAATGCGGATAATGATTATTTCCCAAAAAATAACACCTGGTCAAGCTCATGGGGAGAGTTCTTTGTCCATCAACGCTTAGAACCTTTGATGGCCTTAGCGAAGAAGAAAGCTTTATGGTTAAATCAGCGTGGTGATCACTTTGAAAATCTCAAGAAAACGATTTTGGCAGATGACCATGTGCGCCAGGTAGAACCATCGCTGTTACATGGTGACTTGTGGGCCGGGAACTTTATGTTTGATACTAATGACCAACCAGTATTCATCGATCCAAATTCTTTCTACGGTGACCGTGAATATGATTTAGCCGTGTCGAAAGTCTTTCCCGGTTTCAATGAGGACTTTTATAGCTCTTATGAAGCTGCTTATCCGCTAGAGGATGGCTATGAGGACCGGTTCAAGTGGTACGAGTTTTATTATGTTTTGCTTCACTTTGTTCGCTTTGGTGACATCTATGCACCACGATTAAATCGCTTATTGATCAGTTTCTAAGTTGCACATCATGACTAGACCAATTTGTTGACATCTTTTCAGGCAGTCTGTATAATTTCTTGGACGTCCAAAGCGAGGAGAAAATCAGCTATGTCAACAATGAAAACGAAGCGTTTTGTGGCGACAACAGTCTTTGTTGCCATCGTACTATTACAAAGTTTCGTGCCATTCTTAGGATCCTTACCACTAGGAGCATTCATTATTGGTGCCTCAGTAACGATTGTACCGATGACCGCCGTTTTGGCGGGAATTTTACTTGGCCCGCGCTCAGGGTTAGTGGTCGGCCTCTTTTGGGGGCTGACTTCTTGGGTTCGAAATTTGATGCACCCTGGAACCATTGGTTCACTGATTTTTTCGAACCCAGTGACGGCTTTGGTGCCACGACTAATGGTTGGGCTTTTGGCCGGATACTTAGCTGGCCTAGTGCTGAAAAAGACGCGGTTGCCTTGGTGGGGATTCTTCCTCCTTGGCGCTTTCGGTGCTTTATTGAATACCGCTTTAGTCATTTTGAGTACAACAGCGGCCTTTAAACTCTTCCCGGTTAGTGGAATGGGGATTCCACATGCCCATCTGTTTACCTGGTTAGTGGGTATTCTTGGTTTTAATGCCGGTTTTGAAATGATTGCAAACGGCCTGTTAGTACTCTTGATTGGTCGAGTTCTTTTGGCTAAGTTGCCAAACTTGCGCCCCGAATAATTCTGATTTTTGTGCAGCCATTTATATGGCTGCTTTTTTAATGCACCAATGACTGTTACTAAGCAAAAAAGAACTTAATCCAAAGGAGGGTTAAGTTCTTTTGTTTGGTTTTTGAATGAATGCGCCTACCCAGACTCGAACTGGGAGCAAAGACTTAGGAGGTCCCCGTTTTATCCCGTTAAACTATAAGCGCGAACTCTATTATTATACAAAAAAAGAGAGGGGCTTTCAATTTAAATCAGAACAGGACGTGGGTTAAGGACTTATTTTTAAAAAGATTTAAGTGAGCATCTGGTTTTTGCTATAATGGTTGTGAGTTAAATTCACAGTTATTTGGAAAGCGAGTTACAATCATGGGACAAGTCGTTGAAGTAAACCATCCATTGATCCAACATAAGTTGACAATCATTCGTGATGAGAAGGTGGGAACAAAAGACTTTCGAGCATTAGTCGATGAATTGGCAATGTTGTTGACCTATGAGGCCAGTCGCGATTTGCCACTGGAAGAAGTTCGGGTGAAAACGCCAATTCAAGAAACAACTAAGAAACAATTAGCTGGTAAAAAATTAGCTGTTGTGCCAATTTTGCGTGCTGGTTTGGGAATGGTTGATGGTATCTTGCAATTGATTCCAGCTGCTAAGGTTGGTCATATTGGGATGTACCGCGATGAAAAAACACTGGAACCAGTGGAGTACTTCATTAAATTGCCTGAAGATATTGACCAACGAGAAGTGCTTTTGGTTGATCCGATGTTAGCAACTGGTGGATCAGCTAAGGATGCGATTTCTGCTTTGAAGAAACGAGGCGCTGAACAGATTAAGTTGATTACCCTTGTTTCATCACCAGAAGGCATTCAAGCGGTTACTTCTGCTCACCCTGATGTCGATATCTACACGGCTTCGATTGATGAAGGTCTGAATGATGATGGCTATATTGTTCCCGGTCTTGGGGACGCAGGGGACCGTCTCTTTGGTACGCACTAAAAAGTTAATTAAATGATGTGGAAACGAAAGCAAAAACATGATGAAGACGATGCCTTTGTCCGACCGTCTTCCCGATTAGCTCTTTTTCAAAGGAAAGCTAGAGCTGATTTTACAACGCAAAAAAAGATGGCGATAATGGGTGCCATGTTGGTACTAATACTATCGCTTTTTCTGACGGTTGCTGCGCTCAAAAATAATGTGCAAACACAACCCGTTGGCCAAGCACGGACAGCCTTACCGATGACGCTGCAGGTTGCTGCCAGAAATGCGATTGTGATTGATGCAAAAACGGGACAAGTTCTTGGTGAAAAGGGAGCTGACAAGCAAATTGGCATTGCCTCCCAAAGCAAGATGTTAACCGCTTATGGGATTTTGCAAGGAATAAAAAAGAAACGTTTTACCTGGGACAGTCTGGTGACGATTACTCAGCAGTCTGACTGGTCTCAAAAGGACACCGCAACTTTCTCTCACCTAGAAATTTCTGCAGGCCAGAAGATAGCCGTAAAGGAACTTTTTGCGGCGATGTTTACCTCAAGTGCTAATGATGCGGCTCTGGCGTTGGCTGATTTTGCCAAAGAACAAAATCAGACGCAACAACAGGCTCTTGAAGGCTGGGCGAAGGATTTGAAGTTAACTGGATCAAAGTGGTATAACGCTGCGGGTCAGGTTAACAAGGATGCCTTTGACTATCAGGTTAAAAATACTGATCCAAATGCAGAAAACACTGCTTCTGTGAAACAGCTGGCCATTTTAGCCTATCAAATAATTCGAGAAGATCCGAATATCCGCTCTTACTATGAAAAGCGGGGCTTGGTTTACCATCCGTCGGCAAACGAAACCAAGATTAAGCTAACGGAAGGGGCCAAGTTTGACCAGGAAATCAAGGCAAAGCTTTCGAATTCCAAAAACTTGATCTTTGAAGGGTTGAAGACTGGATCAACGCCGGCATCAGGTGGTGCCCTAACTGGCTTAATTAAAGATCAAAGCGGTCATGAATTTATTACGGTGGTTTCTGGCGCTGGTCGTTACACAGACCAGGTGCAACGCTACCAAAATACGATTGATGTAGTCAACCAAGTGCTTGACCACTACACACCTGTTACCTATCAAAAGGGGCAGGCGGTGACAAAAAATCAGTTCAAGAATAAAAATTTGGCTGGTGGTCACCAGAACCTAGTCATTGGGCAAAGCAGGACTTTTTGGTTAACGAAGGGGCAAACTGCAGTTGGCTACCAAAGGCCAAGTCGTCTGCAATCGACTGTTACCAAAAAGGGAGCGACAGTCCTGACGGCTCAGCCAACCTTGAAGGCCAAATTCTTGCCGGAGGTGAGTGCAAAGGAACAAACGCTTCAGCTAGTTAATCAACAAACTTATCATCTTGGGCACTGGTGGCAAAAGATTTATCACTGGTTGAAGTTCTGGTAAGCATAAAAAAAGGGAGCCGTTTCGGGCTCCTTTTTTACTGCTTAATTTGCTTGGTCGATACCGGCACGTTCCTTTAACTTGGTCAATTGTTCATCCAAAGAATCATCAGCAGCAGTCTTTGCTTGTTCTGATTTTTCTTTACCGGCTTCTGAAAGTTCGCTGGCCTTTTGCTTGCCAGCTTCCGAAAGTTCGTTGGCCTTTTGCTTGCCAGCTTCCGAAAGTTCGTTGGCCTTTTGCTTGCCAAGGGAAACGAGTTCTTCACCCTTTTGTTTGCCGGCTTCGGTGAATTCGTTGGCCTTCTTTTTCAAATTAGCCATCCGATCGTCATCCTTCAACAAAAGATAAGCGAGGGCGGCATTACCAAAGAGGGAAGCGCCCAATAAAAAGTTCTTCATAACGGTATCTCCTTTATTTGTTATTCTTAGCTCCATTATCGACAAGTGACTAAGGAATGTCAACCAATATTACAAAAAAATGTCAAAAGCGACAAGGACTCAAAAGGCCTCGGAAAATGATATAATGATAATAGTTTGACATTGGAAAAAGGGGTAACTGATGATTAGTTTGAAGTCACCGCGAGAAATTGCGGCCATGAAAAAATCCGGTGCAATTATTGCCGGAATGCACTTGATGCTGCGCGACTTTATTAAGCCGGGTGTAGATACTTGGGATATTGAGTTAAAGTGTAAGGCTTACATTGAAGACCATGGTGGGGTGCCATTGCAAATTGGTTTTGAAGGCTTTAAGTATGCAACGACGATTTCGGTCAATAGCGAAGTCGCCCATGGTCTTCCTCGCAAGGGTTTGAAATTAAAAGACGGTGATTTGGTGAAGGTTGATACGGTTGTTGGCTTAGATGGGGCCGTTTCGGACTCAGCATGGACATACGCCGTTGGCAACGTTTCACCCGAAGTGAAAAAATTGATGGAAGTTGCAAAGAAGTCACTGTATTTGGGCATTGATCAGGCAGTGATTGGTAACCGGATTGGTGATATCGGTTGGGCAATTCAGGATTACACTGAAAATCAGAATGGCTATGGCGATGTTCGCCAATACATTGGCCACGGTGTTGGTCCAACGATGCATGAAGATCCACAGGTTCCTCATTATGGTAAGCCAGGCCATGGTCTGCGTCTCAAGGAAGGAATGGTTATTACCATTGAACCAATGATTAACTTGGGTGGCTGGGAAGTCGAAACCGATGATACGCCTGAAGATGGTTGGACGGTTCGCACTTTGGACGGTTCATGGTCAGCTCAATATGAGCATACTTTGGCAATTACCAAGGATGGCCCAAAGATTTTGACTAGCCAAGACGAAGTAGAGGATGCCAAGTATTTGTAATTACTTTGGTTAATCCGTGCAAATCACATGTAAAAAGAAAGAGAGCCCAATGGACTTACCGCAAGCCTTTATTGATAAATACCAAGACCTGCTCGGGAGTGCCAGTGGGCCTTTTTTGCAGGCACTCCAAGAACCTGGACAAAAGGGTTTTCGGATTAACCCATTGAAGGCCCAGCAGGCACCAAGAGACTTATCGCTGAATAAAAAAGTCCCTTATGGTCAATGGGGGTACTTTGGCCAAGTGGCCGGCAAGGGGATTGATCATTTAACTGGTTTAGTTTATTCACAGGAGCCATCGGCTCAATTTGTTGGCGAGGTGGTAAACGCCAAACCAGGTGAAACAATTTTAGATTTGGCAGCTGCCCCAGGTGGTAAATCAACTCATATTGCTAGTCAGCTTAACGGTCAGGGATTGTTATGGACGAATGAAATTTTCTTTGCCCGCGCCAAAATTCTGTCCGAAAACATTGAACGTTTTGGCGTTAAAAATGCTATAGTTTCCTCGATGGATGCCAGCGACCTCGCTAAGATATTACCGGCATACTTCGATAAGGTGCTCCTTGATGCTCCTTGTTCGGGTGAGGGGATGTTTCGTAAGGATCACGATGCTATCCAGTACTGGTCAGCTTATTATCCGACGGAATGCGCCATTCGCTCCCATGAAATTTTGGAATCAGCGGTCAAGCTCGTTCGACCTGGCGGAGAGCTGATTTATTCAACTTGTACCTTTGCACCAGAGGAAGATGAGCAGACCATTGCTTGGTTGGTCAAACATTATCCGGAGTTTACCATCGAAGCCATTGACCGGCCAGCAGGGACTGGCATTCAGGCAGGACGACCCGAATGGGCTGACAACAACCCTGATTTAGCAAAGACTGCCCGTTTATGGCCGCAGGATTTACCTGGAGAGGGGCACTTTGTCGCTCGGTTGAAGAAGGCGGAGCTGGCGGAGGATGAAAGTCCTGTTAAGGTACCAAAGGCACAAAAGCCAAGCAAGATGTCTCAAGCCGATGTGACCTTGATGGAACATTTCTTTCAGGAATCATTGCCAGGCTTTGACCTTGATGAAAGTCGGTTAAGAACGTTCGGCGACCGAGTATTCTTGTTGCCGGTGGAGTGTCCTGATTTGGGCAAGACAAAGGTTTTGCGAGCAGGCTTGTGCCTCGGTACCCTCAAGAAAAATCGGTTTGAGCCAGACCATGCTCTGGCTTTGGCGGTTAATCCAAGTCAGGCAGGTAAGCAGGTGTATGACCTGGATGCCCATGAGGATTTGGCCACTTATATCCACGGTGATGTGATTAATACAAAAGTTGACCTGCAAAAGGGCTTTGTGTTGATGACCGCCAATGGGAATGGGCTTGGCTGGGCTAAGTTTGTGAATGGTCAGTTGAAGAACTTTTTCCCAAAGGGATTGCGCTACTGATTTTGAGGCGGCAGGGTGGAGGTTGCAAGAATGTCAATATTGGCTGCTAGTATGATGTGCCTACCCAGACTCGAACTCGTCTTAGAAATTAGCTAAACTAATAGAAGCTTGTAAAGGAGAAAATGATGGCTTTTGCAAAGTCTGTGACCATCCCAAACGATGGTACGTATGAAATTGATCCGCAAATTAAAAAATTTGCCTTATTGGACCTTGGTTTTTTGACGAACAATGCCGGTGCATTTGTTCTAAAACGACCATTGCAGCCAGACTTACCAGTCAATCAATCAATTAAGTTGAAGGTCACGGTCAGCAAGGATTTAACTGGCTTTAAGATGGTTGTGGTTTCAGCTGGAGATGTTGCCCCAGTTGACATCTTTGCTCGCGCTGATAAGGACGAATTGGTGAAGATTTATCGCTACTACTTACAAGAATTAGAAGACCGGCAGGTATTAAAAAAGCAATCATGACAACTTTTTATTTCGTCCGTCACGGACAAACTGAATGGAATTTGGAACGGCGCTTTCAGGGGGCACAGGGGGATTCTCCACTTTTGCCTGGTTCGTATGAGGATATGAAGAAGGTTGCTGGTTTCTTAAAAGATAAGCACATTGACCGAGTTTACGCCTCACCGCTACCAAGAGCCAAGGTGACTGCCGAACGTATCCAGGCTGATTTACCAAATGAGCCTCGGCTTTCTTTGCACTCGAACATCGTTGAGGTTGGCTTGGGTGAATGGGAAGGCCAGGCAATGGCTGACGTGCAAAAAAACTATCCGGAAGCTTATGATGTTTATAAGAATCACTTGGAGCGTTTTGAAGGCCAGGGCTTTAATGGTGAAGGCTACACGAAGGCGGTCGCTCGTTTTCAAAAGATGATTCAAGAAATTGTTGCTAATTATCCGGATGACGCCGTTTTGGTGGTTGCCCATGGGTTGATTTTAACCTTTGGGATGACGAGTCTACTGGGCATTCCTCGTGACCAAATCAGGTCATTGGGCGGCTTGTCGAATACATCAACGACAATTATTGAAACAAAGAATGGCCGAGATTTTGACTTGGTAAAATGGAATGAAACCAGTTATTTGAACAAAGATCAGGATGCCGGTACGACGATTTAAGTTGGTGAACCGCTTTGAATTTTGGCCAATTAAAACTGGCACCGCTCTGATAAGAGCGGATACATAAGATGGTGAAGGTACGATGGCAAGGACAGTTCGAGAGGATAATCAAATAACGGGCACGCTGCAAAACGTGATTTTTTCGGCAAATGATTCGTACTTTAAGATTCTTTCTGTCACAGTTAATAAAACGGATTTAGAGGACTGGGATGAAGAGGGAATCATTGTTACCGGGACCTTTGCCTCGGTTAAACCCGGTTCGACTTATGCCTTTTATGGGCAACTAGTGACGCATCCCAAATACGGCCAACAGTTCCAAGCTGCCCGCTATGAAAATCAGATGCCAGCGGATGAAAAGGGGCTTGTGGCCTTTTTTGCGTCTGGTGATTTCCCGGGCGTGGGGAAGAAGACGGCGGAAAAAATTGTTGACCACCTTGGCCAGGACGCGATTGATTTGATTTTGGCCGACCCAAGTGTTTTGACTGGGTTGGTCAAGCCAAAGGTTGCTGCTGATTTGGCCGAAAAACTCCAGGAAAATTTGGGTCTGGAAAAGCTTTTTTTGCTTGGCCACCAAATTGGCCTTTCCGCAGATGTTGCGGGACGACTCTTTGACCACTATGGGGAGGCGGCACAGGAAGTTCTGCAGAAGACTCCCTATCGCCTGGTATATGAATTTGATGGTTTGCCCTTTAAAAAGGTGGACGCCATCGCCAAGCAGGCCGGTTTCCCTGACGACCATCCTGACCGGATTCAAGCTGGCGTCTACGCTGGAATTTTAAATGCCTGTTATTCGGCCGGCCATACCTATCTCACGGTTGACCAGGCACTAGCAGCCGCTCAGTCGACCTTGCAGAGCAATAGTTCAAGCATGCAAATAGCCATTGACCAGGCCCTGGGTGCTTTGGTGAGCCAAGAACGGTTGGTCTATGAGGATGGCAACTATAGCCCAACTGATTTAAAAGGGGCGGAAGTCCTTGTCAGTTCAAAGGTCAAAAGCTTATTAACGGCTAAATCAGCCGTCCAAACGACTCCGGATTTGGTGGATACAACCTTTGTGGTCCCAGAAAATTTGGACTTAGATGAGGTTCAGCGGGCGGCAGTTGAAGCAGCCTTGACGAACCAGGTCTTTGTTTTGACCGGTGGTCCGGGGACTGGTAAAACAACAGTCACGAAAACGCTGGTTGCAACCTGGGAAGCGCTGGTTCGTCACCAGGCCCAAAGTCAAGGACGCGACAAAGAGTGGGTCAAGCAAAATCGTGTTCGGCTGGCTTCACCGACTGGTCGGGCAGCCAAGCGGATGACTGAAATTACTGGTTACGAAGCGACTACCATTCACCGTTTGCTCGGTATTACGGATGGTGATGACGCCGAATTTGATGCCGATAACCCGATTTCCGGTGGCCTGTTAATTATTGATGAGGCCTCGATGCTCGATATTTCCTTGGCGGAAAGTCTTTTTGCTGCCTTGCCCAAGGGCATGCATATCGTTTTAGTCGGGGATGCCGATCAATTGCCATCTGTTGGTCCCGGCAACGTCTTGTATGATTTGATTCAAAGTCAGGTCGTGCCCCACGTCGCCTTGGAACGAATTTACCGCCAGGGGAAGGGTTCCAGTATTTCAGCTTTGGCGCAGTCGATTAACGCTGGAATCTTACCAAGGGACTTCCAGGAAAATCAGTCGGATCGCTCAACCTTCTTAAGCACAGCTGACCAAGTACCACGGGCCGTGAGCCAGGTTTTGCAGGCGGCGGTCAAGAAGGGCTTTACGGCCAATCAGGTTCAAGTTTTGGCACCGATGTATAAAACGCCAGCTGGTGTCTTGGCTTTGAATCAAATTGCTCAGGACCTCTTTAACCCGGTCAAATCTGGGCAAAAAACCTTGCAACAGGGGGAGACTATTTTCCGCTTGGGTGATAAGGTTCTTCAACTTGAGAATGATTCTGAACGAGATATTTACAACGGGGATATGGGTCAGGTCATTGCCATCCACTATAAGAAGGAACCCGGTGTGGCTGCGGATTCGTTGGTCGTTGACTTTGATGGCCAAGAGGTTTGGTATACAAGTAAGACTTTAAATCAGCTGACCCTCGCTTATGCCACAACGATTCATAAGGCCCAAGGAAATGAGTTCAAGTTGGTCATTTTGGTCCTAACAGGCCAATTTAAAATCATGCTCAATCAGAATTTGGTTTACACTGCCATTACCCGAGCCAAGGAATCCTTGGTCATGGTGGGTGACTACAGTGCGTATGAGTATGCAGCGACACATCCGGTCCCGGTTCGACAGACCTTTTTACAAGAGCTATTAGTCGACCAGCAGAATGGACGACGAGCTACTCGCGCTAAGCAAGCAGACAGCCGTGTCGGACAGTTAGCCGAGCATCAAGGACAGACGGTTGACTGTGATGGACAAACAACTAATCTTGATAGCCAATCGGCTAGCCGTGCTGACCGGCTGGGCACCCAGCAATCACAAACAACTGCAGTCAGGCAGGAAGCCACTCAGCAGCCTCAAACAGCTGATGCGCTTTCTGCTGAATCCGACCAGCGGTCACTAATATCTTCGTCGCAGCAAAAACCAGCAGTGCAGACGCCACTGGCTGCCGACCAAGTGGCTGGTGAAAGTGGGCTGACAACGGTAACTTTGGCACAAGCCATGGCCGATCCAATGATTGGCATGGCTGATTTAAAGCCGGCTGATTTTATGCCCGAATCGCGGTAAATTTTTGTATAATAGTAGCAGATTAAGTCTTAGACCAGATTGCTTTTTTGCAGTGGTCCCAGTCAATAAAATAACAAACTTGAATTTTTTTGGAGTATTTATGACCGCCAATCCGAAATACCGTCTCTTTGATTTGGGTACGAACCTAGATTTAACTGAGGCGATTGCGAAACAATTACACACACCCGTTGCACCGGTTGAGATTCAGACTTTTGCCGACAACGAGATTTATGAACGAATCGTTGATTCTGTCCGGGGGATTGACGTTTACGTTGTCCAACCTATCAGCGAACCGGTCAGTGACAACTTTATTAAGTTGATGATTTTTATCGATGCCGCAAAACGGACGTCAGCCAAATCGATTAACGTGATTATTCCTTATCTTGGCTATGCTCGATCGGACCGCAAGACGCGGTCACGGGAACCGATTGTTGCCCGCTTGATTGCCAATATGTTGGAAAGCCAGGGCGTTAAGCGCGTCATGACGATGGACTTGCATACGAGTCAGGTGCAGGGATTTTTTGATATTCCTGTTGACCACCTGATTGCCATGCCTGTGCAAGCGAAATTTTACGAGGACCAGGGCTTAGTCGGACCGGATGTTGTCGTGGTTGCCTCTGGTTCATCGACTTTGAAATTAGTACAACGATTGGCTGAAGTCTTGCATGCCCAATGGGCCATCGTTGACCAAGACCGGGATTCTCGAGTGAAGACGGCAGTGACTGGAAACGTTGCCGGTAAGCACGCCATTATCTTGTCGGATATGATTGATACCGGTGAAGCGACGGTCAAGGCAGCCGTTGCCGTTCAAAAAGCAGGTGCCAAGACAATTGATGCCTTAGCAACTCACGCGGTCTTGTCGGGGGATGCGCCAAAGAAGCTCCAAGACTCGGTCCTTGACCGTGTGATTGTTACCGATACGGTGCCAATTCCAGCTGAAAAGCACTTTGACAAATTGACAGTGATTACGGTAGCTAACCTCTTCGCCGAAGCGATTGGTCAAGTGATTGCCCACAAGTCGATGGCTAAGGTCATGTTGAGTCCAGACCAACGTGAGGAGCTCGAATGATGGTGGCTGATTTATTACGATTTGCTTCACCAGAATGGTCGGTGCTCGAAGAAGGTGGGGTATTGACCTCACAGTATGGTGCCTATTTGTCCCTAAAAACGCAGGACGAAGGAACGCTGACACTGACTTTTGCCAAGCATTATCCAAACCTGGTTTGGACGGTGACGATTGACGGTGAAAAATCAGAAGAATTGTTGGTCATTGCTAACCATGTTAGCGTTCATCTGCAAGCCGGTCACCACTACCAGTTCACTTTGAATCAGTGGGAGACGGGGCAGATTGATTTTTGGCGGACAGGGCTCATGTTAACAGACCTCAATTGGTCGGGGCAAGAAGACCTCTTAGCTGTCTTGCCAAAGGATGGTGAGGCAACAAAGCCTTATCTGACCTTTGTTGGCGATTCGATTGTTGCTGGTGAGGCAATGGCTGGCCCAAATCATGATCGCCACCAACCAGCTTTATCCTTTCCAGCCTTAGTAGCGAATCACTTTGACCGCCCGTTGAATCGAATTGCCTATGGCGGAACGGGACTGACCGCTCGTGCGCCATTCCAGGAGCCAAAGGCCATTGATGCCCTCTGGCAAGTTGGCGAGGGGATTAGCCGCCGGCGAGTGGTAACGGGTCGAGTAATTGTGGCTTACGGACTAAACGATGCCAACTATGGGGCCAGTGACCAAGAATTCGCTTTTGGTTTACGCGTCTATTTGTTAGAATTGGTAAAACGGTTCCATGGTGCTGATTTTTATTTATTAACCCCTTGGAATGGTGCCTTTGTGGATATTGTTTTGGCTGAAGTTGCTCGCTTTAGTAACTTTACCGTTGTTCGGGCGGACCAGTGGGGGATTCAGACACGACCCTATCACCCTGACGTGTTGGCCCATCAGAAAATTGCAGAACAGTTAGTAGCAGTATTGGAGGAATAGACATGGTTTACCAAGCAGCAGAAGATCGTTATGAAAAGTTGCCCTATCGTCGAGTCGCTGATTCGGGCTTGATTGTACCCGCCGTTTCCTTTGGCCTTTGGCGCAACCTTGGCGATACCAAGCCACTGGAAAACTCTCGTAAAGTCATTTTGAAGGCCTTTGATGAAGGAATTTTCTCTTTTGACAATGCCTTTAATTACGGTCCAAACAATGGAACCGCTGAAGAGACTTTTGGTCAGGTATACAAGTCTGATTTGAAGCCTTACCGAAACGAGTTGGTGATTACAACGAAGGCCGGTTACCATATGTGGCCTGGTCCGATGGGCGAATTTTCTGGTCGCAAGACTTTGATTAACGCCTTGGATACTTCACTGCAAAAGATGAACTTGGATTACGTTGACATCTTTTATGCTCACCGTTTCGATCCAAATACGAACTTGGAAGAAACTGCTCTTGCCTTAGATACCTTGGTTCGCCAGGGAAAGGCCCTCTATGTTGGGGTGTCAAATTATACGGCTGAACAAACGCAAGCCATTGCTGAAATCTTCCAGGAATTGAAGACGCCGTTTATCGGTAACCAAGTTTCTTACAATATGTTAAATCAGGAGCAGAAGAATTCTGGCTTGTTGGACATCTTGGACCAACACCATGCCGGACTCTTTGCATACGGACCATTGGCCGAAGGCTTGTTAACCGATCGCTACCTAAACGGGGTACCGGAAGACTTCCCAATCCACAAGACCAACGGTTTCTTGTTTGAAAACGGTCGCGATGCTTTGGCAGCTAAGTTACGCGCACTGAATGAATTAGCCCAAGGTCGCCAACAGACACTGAGTCAAATGTCATTGGCTTGGTTACTTCAAGACAAGCGGGTTGCTTCCGTTGTCATTGGAACATCATCCGTTGACCATTTGATGGATAACCTTGAATTTACAAAAAACTTGGACTTTTCTGCCGATGAATTGGCACAAATTGACCAAATTATTAACCAATAATTTTGTAAAAAAGAAAGACCAATTTTTGGTCTTTTTTTAATGCTGTTGTATGATACAGACTTGATTGCTGATTTATCTGAAATCTTACTTGATTTTTATGATTTAATTAATTTATGACTGCTAAAATACAAATAATACCAATTTTAAATCATGATCAACTGGAGGAGCTATGCTAAAAATTTATACTCGAAAAACATGTGCTGAATGTGCAGCAACCAAGCTCTATTTAAAGACGAAGGGGATTGCCTTTGAAGAGGTGTCGCTCGATCAAAACCCAGACCTCTATACCCATTTTAAAAATAAGGGAAAGAAGCGCACACCAATTGTGGAGTCTTCGGTGGGTGATTGGTTAGGATTCTCGCCTAAAAAATTGAATAATTATATACGAAACGAAGCATAAAATATTAAAAAAGTGCCAAAGGAATTAAAAGTTTATCAGCAAAAAATGGGCGTTGGCTTTCTGAGTGAACCTAATGATCGTGATGAAATTCATTAGGTTTAACTGATTCCGACGGCCTTTTTTAGTGCCATTAAGTTGCTTGAAACGGCATTTTAACTAGCCAGTAGAGACTTTTTTCGGTAAAATTGATAGGTATTTTGCTATGGCAGATTCTATAATTAATTCGAACGAGAAAATTTAAAATAAAAACCCAAAGAA
>NZ_LDUY01000004.1 GCF_001038455.1 Fructobacillus sp. EFB-N1
CAACAATCGACCCATGAAGTTACATAACTACCAGACGCCACTAGAAGTTTTTCGGGGTTGTTCGAATTAAACTTGTAATCTGTCTTTAATAAAAACCTCATAATCCTCCTCTTATTTGCTATACTATGCCTAACTAGAATGAAAATAAGGAGATTTTTATGGATGGAGTATCAATAACTGATTTATATCGCATTAAGGGCCTAAGTCAACCATGGGCCACTGACCTTTTTTGTTGAAAATGGTTTAAGCCAAGAAAACAACGATTATACTGCCAATATCTACAGTGTTGATCAACACCACCACGTCAAGCAGTACACAAATGAAGGACTAAATCTACAGCCGTTGGTTGTCGATGACTACCTTTATTTTCGTAAGCAGGACGAAAATCAGCATTTCCAACTGATGAAAATGTCCATCAATGGTGGTGTTGCAGAGCAACTAACCACTGGCGATAGCATCGCTCAGATTAAATTAGCCCCGAACAAGCAAGCCTTATTCTTTAAGACTGTTCAGACCCCAGTTAAAAATGATGATGAGCTAACAACACGGCACGTTGATAAAGTCCAAAATCGTGCAGATGGCATTGGTTGGATTCCGACTGATAATCACTATGACCTTATTCGCTTTGATCTTAAATCGCAAACAACGACAACTATCTGTACTGGCACGGAAGACTTTAGCTTGGAAGATATTAGTCCCGACCAAAATCAAGTTTTGTTTTTAACAGCCGAACACCCCGACTGGACTAGTAAATTTGATGAATCATTAGCCGTTTATCTCTATGACATTGAAAAACAGGAAAAAATTTGGCTCACGAAATCGTTTTCTGATGGCGTCTTTTCAGACGCTCATTTTTCACCCAATGGTCAGCAAGTAACAGTTATTGGTAGCGATTATAGCCACTATTCTGCAACCGTTAACCAACTTTACCTTTATGACTTAAACGATATGCATGTCCAGAATATTACAGGCAATGATGACCTTGATGTAGGTTATGAACACAGTATTGGCAGCGATATGATTCAAAACCGTAACGGTATTAGCGGCGCCTGGTTAACTAATAGTCAATATTTGTTCCAAGCCTATGATCATGGTCATAGCCAATTACACATTTGGGATGGTGAAAAACCAACCTTGCTAACAGATGATCGGCGTGACATCATTGATTTCACTGTCAATGATAACCAAGAAGTTGTGATGGTCACCTCCTCTACCGAACGACCTGCTGAACTGAAGACATTGAACTTGCTAACTGGTCAGGAGACAAGCCTCTACAATCCTAACCAAGAATATGAGCAAAGCCATACCTATGCCCAGGTTAGTTCCTTCTACTACCCCTCTACTGATCAAAATGTTCAGCTACAGGGATGGTTCACGAAAGCACAAGGAACAAATGATCAGGCACCACTAATTTTGTACATTCATGGTGGTCCACACGCAGCTTATGGTGATACCTTCTTTCATGAATTTCAGGCGCTAGCGGCTAAAGGTTTTCACGTTGTTTACTTCAACCCCCGTGGTTCCACGAGTTATGGTGAAGCATTTGCTACAGATGTAATGGGCCATTATGGTGAAAATGATTATGATGATGTGATGGCTGGGCTCGACTATACCCTTAATCATTTTGATGGCATCAACAAAGACAACATTTTTATTGCTGGTGGTTCATACGGTGGTTTTCTATCAGCTTGGACGATTAGCCATACTAACCGTTTTCAGGCAGCCATTGTGCAACGACCTGCTATCGACTGGATTGGCCTTTATACCAATAGCGATATTGGCGTTCCCTTTGTTGAACAAGAAATGGGTATGGACCTTTATCGCGATGAAGGCGCTGCCCAGTACTATTGGGAAAAATCACCGTTATCACACGCTAACAAAGTCAAAACACCTGTAAGAATCCAGCACGGCGAACTGGACCGCCGTTGCCCTGTGAGTCAAAGTGAAGCGCTGTTTTTAGCCATTAAAAGTACTGGAACCGATAGTGATTATATTCGCTATCCAAAGTCTTATCATGGCCTTTCCAGAAATGGTCTTCCATCACTGCGAGTCCAAAGAATCGAAGACATTGTTGAGTGGTTCAACCGTTACGCTTAGTCTTTAGGATTCTAATTTATGCATTTATGTATAAGAAAAAGACATTCATCTTCTGAATGTCTTTTTTATTTGAAAGTGAATTACTTAACTGTGGGTGCACCCTTCCAAACAGCAACCTCACCAGTACCACTCTTGTAATCGATGAAATCAGCAACGTTCTTTGACTGGTAAGCCTTTACTAGCTTCTTAATTGCTGAACTATTCTTCTTGCTCTTCGTCGTGGCAATAATATTCACAGCACCATGTTGGCTCTTATCAAGCGGACGCACATAAATGGCCGAATTGATTGAACGGCCAGCACCAACAATAAAGCTTGGATCAACAGAAGCCAAATCAACTTCAGGCAATACACGGACTAGCTGGTCAGTACCAACTTCCTTAAATTGCAAGTTCTTCTTGTTTTCTGTAATATCCTTCAAAGTTGGATCAGAAACCTTGTCAGACACCTTAATCAAGCCAGCTGCTTGTAGTAACAGCAATGTTCGACCTTGTGTAATCTTCGCATTTGAAATGGCAACCGTTCCATTTTGTGGAATGTCTTTAATGCTCTTGTGCTTATCAGAATACAAACGACCGGCAACCATGATGGTTTCACCAACAGGAACAATATTTGTCTTATGTGCCTTGTTCCAATCGTTCAAAAAGATATAGTGCTGGAAGGCGTTGGCGTCAATATCTCCCGAAGACAGCGCCGCGTTTGGCTGGTTATAGTCGGTAAAGGTCTTAATTTTAAGGTCCAGACCTTCCTTTTTGGCATTTGCCTTAATCAGCTTCCATTGCTCATCCGTTTTTTTGTCACCAGCCATAATACCGACAGTCAACGTTTCCGTTTTGCTCTGAGCGCTATGCTGAAAAAAGCTAAAATAACCAACGACAATCAAAGCAATCGCTGCAATAATACCTGTTACTATTTTGTTGTTCATTCTTCTCTTCCCTTTTCCCCTATTTGTTGCAATTAAAATCGAACAATTTTTTAATAAACTCTTTTGGCAATGCAATTCCCCGCTACCTAATCAACTCCTTTTCAAATAAAAAAGTCCCGTAGTCAAAAGACTACGGGACGAATTAAAGTCGTGTTACCACCCTGATTTTAACTAGCATCACTACTAGTTACTCGACAGGTACGTCAAAAAGAGATACCCTAACGCAATAACGGGCGCACCCGGTTCCGGCTAACCAATAGCTCACCGTCACTTAAACTCAAGGACCATTTTCAAGGGTTTTAATTCATCAACTCCCACCACCGTTGATTCGCTGTGCAATCTCGACCCTTTACTTTTCCTGTCGATGTTCATTAATTGCAGTTTAGCAATCAAATTAGTATTTGTCAACAAAATATGAAAAAATAGTTAAATTTAAATGAATAAGCATTTCTCCCAGTTACAATTTTAATTGATGTAGTACCTGCTGAAGGACTCTAACTACAATTTGTGTTTTTTATTTTAATTTAAAGCTGAACAGTTATATATTAAAGAATAAGAAGTTACGATAAGGTGGTTTATGAATTATGAAAAAAATTATTGGAGTTGCCGTGGCAATCGCCGTAGCGATTGCCAGCGTGATCGACGGTTACATTGTCTTCTTCAAGGGCCATCAACGGCATTCTCAGACTAGTTCAAATAGCAATCAGTCTAGTACAAGCACCAAATCGTCCAGCAGCACTAGCAGCAATCAAACGACGAATGGACAATACAAAGACGGAACGTTTACTAGTAAAACGGTTACTACCCCTCATGGTACCATGCAGGTTAGTGTCGTGATTTCAAACGGTAAAATCACGAATATCAAAATTTTGAAGTATCCTGACAAAGAATCCAAATCAGAAAGCATTAACAGTCAATCATTGCCTACTTACCAATCGGAGGCCATTAAGGCCCAAAGTGCTAATATACAACAAGTATCTGGTGCTACCGAAACTTACACAGGATTCACGAATTCACTTCAAGATGCTTTAAACAAAGCGGTTTAACATTATCCAGGAGGACTGGTATTGACTAAAAAGACTAATGCACAATTCCATTTTTTAACAAACGTTATTGGGAAAATGAACATTCCATTTACAATTAGCGCAGCTGTGTTCGAAGAACGGCCTGCCCTTCAAGAGCGTTTTCAACAACAATGTCAAAAGATTGCTGCTGATTTAGACCAGGTTAACGCTGTTTTTTCACCATTCAAACCGGATTCGTTAGTATCCAGATATGCAGATGGCGAGCGAGAAGTGATGTTAGATTCAACTGATTTTTAAGAGGTCTTCTTAATGGCTGACCAAGCTAATCAGGTAACCGAAGGATTTTTTGATCCATTCTTCAAAGGCCAATATGACCCAACCGGCATCGTCAAGGGCTGGGCAATCGAAAAAATATTTAATCAACGGTTACGGCCCTTACTGACAGATTCCTTGGTTGCAGGAGTCGCTTTAAATGGTGGCGGCGACATTCAAGCAGCTGTTGCAAATGACAGTGAACTAACCTGGATGACGGGCATTGAAGACCCACGTCAACCAGGTTACTTGATTGGCAAGTACCCGTTAACCAATGCTGCACTTGCTACCTCCGGGGTTAATAAACGTGGCGAACACATTAAACGGGTTGCCAGTCCATTGTTGCAGGTCACAATTGTTGATTACTCATTAACGATTGCCGATACCTGGGCAACCGCAGGAATGGCTGCCGGAACCAAACGATTTTTAGAACTAATTAAGAAACATCAATTGACGGGCGTGCTCATTGATGCCAAAATTGGTGAAATTAGTTTTGAGAAAGGTCAGGTTCATCATGCTCAAACGATATAACTTTAGTCTAGGGCTGACTTGGTTGGTAATCTTCTTTGTCATTCCATTACCACTACTCCAGACACTATCAGCTGGATTGCCAGCAATTTATTCCAGCCAATCCCAAGCAATTTATTTAGGTGCCATTGCCTATGCTTGGATGCTCACGTCAATTTATTTAGCCACGAAACCCCATTGGTTGGATCGACTGATTGGCTTGCCTGATATGTATATGATTCATGGCATCATCAGTATTCTTGCTATCGGTTTGGCCTATTTGCATAAATTTGGTAACCCTTCTGATGGCTGGATAAGAACTACCGGCGATTGGGCCATTTATCTATTTACTGGCATCATGGTCTATTCGATGATCTTTATGGCTGGCTGGTTCACTAGCCGGATTCCCTTTCTAGCTAAGTTAAAAAGAATGCTAGAGACCGTTTTCAAACATGAATTATCTGTCTGGTTGCATCGTCTAAACCTGATTGCTACCCTCTTAGTATTTATCCACGTCCAATTAATTAGCTATGTGACCGCTATTCATCCTTTCATGTTCGTCTTTTATGCCTACAGTAGCATTGTCTTTATCAGCTACGTGATGAGTAAAGTTCGGAGTCAATTAGGTGATACCAGAGGAACCGTGATGACTAACGAGGTACTAGCGCCAAATATTCAGGAGTTAACGATTACGCCTCAAAAACATTATCAATTAAATTTGCGAATGGGCGATTTCGCCTTTATCTCCTTTCCTGATTTAAAAGGCCTGAAAGAATACCATCCGTTTTCAATCGTCAATCCACCTAGTGACGACAGCCAGCACATTAAATTGGCCATCCGCGGCGATGGTGACTTCACGAAACTCCTTTCTCAAATTAAACCAGGCGTCGCAGTTAAATTAAGTGGTGGTTACGGCCGTTATCATTCTTTCCTGGAAGATAATGACCAAGACCATCACATTGTCATGATTGCTGGTGGTATTGGTGTAACACCATTGCTTTCAATCGTGGAAGGTTCTCCAGAACGTCACATTTCATTGTTTTATTCCGCCCATTATGACCATGATTTAATCTATTTAAATCAGCTAAAGGATTGGCACCAACGTGACAACTTTAATTTACATTATCAGGTTGGTCGCTATTCCGAAGCCGATGTTTTGAACCATCAATTGCATGACTTACCAAATAACACCATCTTTCTCATTTCTGGACCGGCTCCAATGATTCGCTATTGGAAACGGACCTTGAAGAAAAATGGTATTCGAAATGGGCAAATGTACGCCGAAGAATTTACCTGGTAATAAAGAAAAGCCCGGTCAATATGACCGAGCTTTTTTATGTTGATATTGATATTAATGGATATAAATCGTTATGACTGTGAACAAGCCAAACAAAATCCCTGGGACGTTCGAAATAATAATTGGCCAATCTTTATACGTTTTAGTCCAGCCATAGCCAGCCCAGAACGATGCGTTAATCATCGCTACGAGTGGCTGTAAAACACCGACTGGATGCCCTGAAAAATTGCTAATAATTTGCGGGATATAAGAAACATACATCGCAATACAGGTGAACGTAGCAGCCTTGCTGAGTAACTTCAGCCGTTTAACTCGTTTTTCGGGTATAGCATTCTCACCTGTTGGATATTCTGAAGTATCAATTCTCATAAAAATTTCCTTTCTCCGTTGTTCATACCTAAAATTATAGCTGTTTTTATTTCATATAGCGAGTAAAAACGAAACATCTGCACTTTTTATGCAATATTGCTAGCTACTATTCAAATAATTGCTATGATTAAGTAATTCCAGCTAATGATATAATGTGACTTATATTAATAGCCGAGGTAAAAACATGAATAAAAATGAAGTCTTTCAGTATTTAAAGCAAAAAAACATTTGGCACGAAATTACAGAGCACCAGGCCTTATTTAGTATGGATAGCATTGTGGATGTTGATTTACCATACCCAGATGCCGATGCAAAAAATCTTTTTGTCCGTGATGATAAGAAACGAAATTATTATCTGATTACCGTTAAAGGCGATAAAAGAGTTGATTTGAAGGCCTTCCGCAAGGATAACCAGACTCGCCCACTATCGTTTGCTTCAGAAGAAGACTTGCTAAGATTAATGGACTTAATTCCTGGCTCAGTTTCCCCCTTTGGTCTATTAAACGATGAAGACCGCCAGGTCAATTTTTTCCTTGATGAAGAATTTTTAAAAGAACCCGGACTAATCGGGATTCACCCAAATGAAAACACGGCAACGGTCTGGTTAAAAACTCCTGATCTGCTCGAAATGATTCAAGAACATGGGAATGAATTTACGACTGTCCCTATTCCCGAACGAGAATAATATCATCATAATCCACTTAAAAAGCCGCAACACTGTTTCTGTAAGTAAATATGAACCCCGAAATTTGTTGGTCCAAATCTCAAAGTTCATATCAGTGCTACAGCTTTTTAGTATCTCATTCTCTTTTTAAGAAACAATTTGATGGTATTGCTCCTGGGCAATTTGTACAATTGGTACTTGCTGTGAACTGCACGTGCCTAATTTTTGACCAATATGTTGGACAAGCCAAGCAGTTAAATAAGGTCTGGAAAGAAGAGCTAGGTAAGCGTCGAAACTGAGAAACGTTTCGATATCCTCAAAATAGCTAAACAATTCTTCATCCGCACGCACCGGTTGAACAAGTCGCAGCATAATAATCGTTTCCAAAACTTGCTCATGACAGAGTAGATGTTCTTTTTGTGCTAAACGAACCATGATTCGTTTCAAAACCCGTTGAGTATCAACAAACCGGTACGCTTTTTCAGCCCAATCAATAATGGCAAAACCATCAAAAACGTTGGCTTTCTGCCAATGTTAAGCCCATATAACGCAATAATTGATAGCGGTACTCAAATGGATATCTGTTTGGCCACGTTCAAAATTTAAAATCACACTCGTCGATAAACCCGTTGCTTCGGCTAAGTCATTGGCAGACATGCCACGAATTTCACGTCATTCGCGAATCATGGCGCCTAAATGTTGAACCTCTGCAAAGACATCTTTCGACATGGTCCTCGACCCCTTTTTACGTTCTTAATTTCACTTTTTATTCAGCAATCACTTTTAATTCAGCTCGCTCTAGTAAGTACACTTGCAAATCAGCAATTGAAATCATTGGTAATTGCCATTTTTGGCTAACTGAACTAAATCAGCCTGACGAGCCCATATGACCATCTAGTAAAAGAATCTCGATGATTGTCGCTACCGGTGCTGTTCCAGCTAATTTGGCCAAATCAACACCCGCTTCGGTATTGACCATTACGCTCCAAGACACCTCCAGACTTGGCCACAAATGCGAATGTGTAACCTGATTCGCGAAAGTGCTAAACAACTAATGCGCTTAGTCAAAGAAAACGTGAAGCCAAAAAATTTGATTACCAAAGAAGCGCTTGATATGGCCATGGGTGGTTCAACAATACCGTGCTTCATGTTTTAGCAATTGCTCATGAAGCAGGAATTGACTATAACCAAGAAAATATCAATAAAATTGCTAAAAAAGTCCCTTATCTAGCCAAAATTGCGCCATCATCCAACTGGTCGATGGAAGATGTTCATCAAGCAAGTGGTATCCCAGCAATCATGAACGAACTTGTCCGCATGGGAATATCTTACATCCTGATCGCATGACCCTCACTAGGAAAACTATTCGAGAAAACGTGACTGGCCACGAAATTTTAAATGATGAAATTATCAGGCGCTTTGATATAAATCCTTATTCTAAAGAAGGTGGTATCTCCATTCTTTCTACGGGAACCTTGCACCAGATGGCGCGGCCATCAAAGCTGGTAGAGTCGATGCCAGTGTCAAACAGTTTACGGGAGAAGCCATTGTGTTCGACTCGGAAAGGACGCTGTCAAGGCCATTGATGCCGGTCAGATTCCTGCCGGTCGCGTAGTCGTTACCCGTTATGAAGGACCTAAGAAAGGACCCGGCATGCCCGAAATGCTTGGACCAACATCTGCTCTAACTAGGATGGGACTAGGAAAAGAAGTTGCCCTGATTATTGATGGCCGTTTTTCCGGAGCAACCCGTGGTATCTCAGTTGGACATGTCAGTCCAGAGGCAGCAGATCAAGGACCAATCGCTTTAATTCATGATGGCGATCAAATTACAATTGATTTAGTTGACCGATCAATCCACTTACATGTTAGCGACGCGGAATTAGCAGAGCGAAAAACGCAATTAAAGCCTTTTAAGCTAAAAATCAAGCATGGTTGGATTGCTCGCTACCAAAGTCTCGTGACTTCAGCAAATACCGGTGCTGTTCTTAAAGGGAGCTGATGAACTTTTCGGTTAAAGAAATGAGGTACCTTTCATGAGAACTGCAACAGAAAACCTTAAAAACAGAATGGTCCAGGTCCAGGCTCTTTCAGAAGTAATTGATCCTGAATTGAAATGTGATATCATCAATCTTGCCTTAGTTTACGGATTATCGATGGATGATCATCATTGCGTAACTGTTCGATTAACATTAACTACAATGGGCTGTCCCTTAACAGAGGTTTTAGAAACCATGATTGAACGTGCCTTAATGATTCTCGTTGAGGTCGAAAAAGAAGTCGTCGTCGAACTCGTCTGGAGTCCCGCCTGGAATTAAAACATGATGAGCGACTATTCCAAACTTGTTTTAGGAGTCTATTAACAAAAAAGATTAGTTTCGCAAGCGATGACTGTTTTGATTATTCTGGCCGTATTGTCTACTAATTCAAAAACAATTCTTGCCGTTAGTGCACTTGCTTTAATTCCAATTATCATGTTGTATAATTTATTAGGCTATCTATTTGTTTTTTTGTTTGCCAGACTATTACAAATTGACAGTGCCCAACAGAAGGCAATTACGTTTGAAATTGGTATGCAAGATTCGGCCCTTGCGTCTACATTAGCAATTTCATTTTTCGAACCTGCTTCCGCCATTTCAGCTGTCATTTTCTCTGTTTGGCACAATATCTCTTGATCAGTTTTAGCCTCCATTTGGAAGCACTATTAAGAGCTCTTCCGTTCATGGCAATACAAAAAGTCGGCATTTTAGCCGACTTTTTATGATTAAAAATCAAACTCATTGGATAGAAAAAGGCCCGTTGCTTAAGCAACGGGCCTTTTTTACTATTAATATTTTATTTTAGTAAGTGCTGCTTTGCTTTACGAAATATCCATACGACCAGACTTAGTCCTGAATAAATCGAAACGAAGATGATAAAGTTCAAGAAGAGATTATCCTGAATAGCGGGATAAATCTTTTCAACTTGGTCAATACCAATAAAACTACCTAAAATAATGAAAATACTGCTAATGGAGAAGCCTCTTTTTCGGCGTTCGGGTCTCGACTTCGCTTGCATACTCATTTACCTCTCAAGTAAGTTATTAGTCATTAAACCTGAAAGAGCTTCGGACTGATTTTCTTCAAGATTTCTAAGATAATTGTCGGCACAACAGTTAAGAGAACAATCATCAACCAATGGCTAGCTGATAAGCTAACCAAGCCGAAGAGTCCTTGAACACCCGGAATTACCGAAACGGCAATGGTAATCAATGTTGCTAAGATGGCCATGTTCACCAACGATGGGTTGGCACCGTAGCGAATTGAAAAGAGCGACTTTTCAGAACGGATATTGAAAACGTGAATAATCGACGTTAATGACAAGACCACGAAGGCCATTGTCTGACCAACTTCTTCTGAAGTAGCGATACCACCCATGGCCACATTTTGACCAAACCAAATGGCACCTAAGGTCACCAGGGCAAAGAGCGATGCGTTTAAGGCAATCTGTCGGCCAAGTCCCTGGCTAAACAATGATGCATTTTTAGGCATCGGCGCCTTATCCATCACATTTGTTAACATCGGTTCACGACTCAAAGCGAATCCTGGCAAACCATCGGCTACAAGGTTAATAAAAAGTAGATGGATTGGGAGTAACGGTGAACCCCAGCCTAAAATCATGGCAATCATGATAGCAATTAATTCCGAGATGTTAGCGGACAAAAGGAAATTAATGGTCTTACGAACCTTAACATAAACGCCTCGTCCTTCTTCGATAGCACTAATAATCGTCGCAAAGTTATCATCTGTCAAAACGATATCGGAAGCACCACGAGCAACGTCAGTTCCGGTTTGGCCCATAGAAATACCAACATTGGCTGCCTTCAAAGCCGGTGCATCATTGACACCATCACCCGTCATGGCAATCGTAGCATCTTGTCGCTGCCATGACTTGATAATTCTGATTTTGTCCGTTGGTGTTACACGAGCATAAACACTATAATCTTTAACATTCTTATCCAATTCAGCATCGGATAATTGGGCCAATTCGGCACCGGTTAATGTTTTGTCGCCTGGTTGTAAAATGCCGATTTCACGGGCGATTGCACTCGCCGTTTCAACGTGGTCACCGGTAATCATCACCGTCTTAACCCCGGCTTGTCTTGCCTGAGCAACGGCCGCTGCTGATTCCGGACGTGGTGGATCAATAATACCAACCAAACCGACCAGTTCTAAATTGCTTTCATAAAATTTCTGAGTTGGTTCTTCCGGCATTTGATCAAAGACGTGCTTTGTAATAGTCAAAACACGCAGTGCCTGACGACCGAACTTTTGGTTAATCTTTTCGGCTTCAGCAACACCACCGTTTGCCAGCATTGGGGCCAACACATCAAAGGCTCCCTTAGTGATGGCAATGTAACCACCATCTGGTCGTTGATGAACGGTTGTCATCCGCTTTTTTGTTGAATTAAATGGTACCTGATCAACTACAGGATATTCAGCCAATAATTCTTCTCGACTCTTAATAGGATCAATGGCCCGTACCAAAGCAACTTCCGTTGGCAAACCATCAAAACGTGTTTCACCATCTTCATCTTCCGATACTGCAACGTTCGTTGACATTGCTGCCAATGACAAAACTTCCTCGGCTTCAGCTGTGATACCATCCGCTGTGGCTGATAACTGATTTTGACTCGCTTGCCAGACTTGACGAACTGTCATCTTATTTTGCGTCAAAGTTCCAGTCTTATCCGAAGCGATGACATTCGTTGTTCCCAGCGTTTCAACCGCTGGTAATCGACGAATAATAGCGTGCTTCTTGGCGATTCGCTGAACGCCAAGAGCTAGAGTCATGGTCACGATCACTGGCAGCGTTTCTGGCACAATGGCAACGGCTAAGGAGATGGCTGTTAAGAAGATGTGCTTCAGATCCATTCCTTGGGCAATTCCTAACGTCAAAACGACAATAGCAGAGATAATGGCCAAATAAGAAATATTACGACCTAATTGAGCTAAACGACGTTGTAATGGTGTCAAAGGCGTGCTATTTTCATTGTTCAACAGGCTGGCAATCTTACCCATTTCGGTTGCCATTCCCACAGCCGTGACGATGGCAAGGCCATGACCATTAACAACAGTCGTACCACGATAAACCATCGTTACTCGTTCACCGAGGTCGACGTCCTTGTCTCCCTCAAAAGTAGCCTCCGCATCTTTTTCAACGGGTAAACTTTCGCCAGTTAATGCAGACTCTTCTGTCTGCAATTCAACAGCTTCAATTAAACGCGCATCAGCGGCGATGGATCGTCCGTTTTCTAAGAGCAAAATATCACCGACGACAACGTCATCCGAATCAATTAATTCCGGCTGACCGTCACGCAGAACCTTAACCTGGCTCTTATTCAAATCCTTCAAGGCGGCTAAAGAGTTCTCCGCCTTTCCTTCTTGGAAAATGGACAATGCTGAGTTGATGACCACAATCCCGATCACCAACAGACTTTCGAAGTAATTATTACTTCCTTCCAAATAAGTGGCGACAAAGGAAATCCCGGCAGCAATCAGCAAAATGATAGTTGCCACATCCTTTAAACTAAGCAAAATTTTCTTAGCTAAAGACGTCTTTTTTTCAGCAACGAAAACGTTTTTTCCGTGTTCTTGTCGGCTTTTCTCGACCTGATTTTCCGAAAGCCCTTGGTTCGGTTTTGTCCCAAGAGTCTGGAGTGTTGCTTGAACTCCTTTTTGGAATGCTTGCATGAGTATTCCTTTCAATGGTTCATGAGAAGGTATCACACCAGAGATGGTCTCCTGGCCACGGCACGTCTTCTCTTGCGTGACCGTGTTGGCAGTTGCATACTACTCAAAGTTCGGCGCCGACAATAAAGTGGTGTAAGTCCCCGAATTTTGAAATCGTGTCTCTTCATAGATAAAAAGCGAACATTTTCGGCTAATCATTTGCGATTAACATGTAGGTTTTTAGCTAATTGGAATACTGGCACAATTAACTGTCAAAATTAATATTCAGATATGTATGAAAGTACGACGCCATTAGAGTGAATAAAAGTATTCTTAAACTAATAAGTATGACTAATTTTATTTTAGCATACTTATAACGATTTTTGTAAGTTTTAAAGAATAAAATAATTTTTTCTAATAAAAAAACACTATTAAATCAGCGATTATATACTTTAAATTAGAATAATATTTATTAAAAAACGCCTATACCAATTTTGGAAGGTGTTTATCTGTCAAGTATTCCGTCTCCCTTTAAAAGATAGACCATCAATCATTCACGAAGACAAATTTCTTTTGCGTTTTCACTTCTTCAAAGCCAAGATAACGATAAAAAGCATGGGCATCTTGACGATTTGCACCAGAATTAAGCCTGATGATTCGAATTTTTCGGCTTTTGCCCGCCGCCTCTAACCACTCAATTAAAGCCGTGCCAATTCCCTGCCCCTGCGCTGACTGGTTGACCGCCAATGCCAAAATATTCAACGCAGGATCAGCATAAATTTCCTGGTAAACTTCGGCATGAAGATAGCCTAAAACCTTGTGCTGTGGGTTTTCGGCAACGGCCAGCAGATGGTGGCGTTGATCTTCCAGCAATTGCAATAACTGATTTTTCGCCTTCTCAATTGGATAATCGTACCCCAACTCATTTGTATTGAGCATGTGAAGGGCAGCCAAGTCAAGCAGCGTAGCCTCACGAATAAAAAATTTTTCAGACATTTTTCACCGACGTCCTTCCTGAAGGTACTTAGCTTCGACAATTGTGTGCGCTTTTTGCCACCAATTCTGGTGATTTTGGTACCAGGCAATGGTTTCTTCTAAACCAGCATCAAAATCACTAAAGGCCGGGTGCCAGTCAAGGGCTGCCATCGTGCTACTAGCATCCAAGGCATAACGCTGATCATGGCCGGGACGATCAGCAACATGCGAAATATTCGACGAATTCTGACCCAACTGGTGCAAGATTTTTTGCACAACTGTTAAATTACTCAACTGACAGTTAGCCGAAAACAGATATGTTTGGCCACTTTGTCCCCTTTCCAAAATAGCTAACAGACCTCGAACGTGATCCGTCACGTGCAACCAATCACGCACCTGCTTCCCAGAACCAAATATTTTGGGTTTTTCACCACTCATGACAGTAGCAATTGTCCGTGGAATTAGCTTTTCAACATATTGATAAGGGCCATAATTATTCGACGAGTTTGAAATTGTGGCTTGAATACCAAAAGACCGGACCCACGCCCGAACCAAGTGGTCAGAGCTTGCCTTTGTTGCCGAATATGGTGACGAAGGTTGATAACGAGACTCTTCTTGAAAAGTCGCCGTTGAATCAATCGGTAAATCACCAAAAACTTCATCAGTGGAAACGTGGTGGTAAAAGACACGGTATTTACGAACTGCTTCCAGCAACGTATAGGTACCGATAATATTTGTATCCAAAAATGGCCTTGGATTGGCTAATGAATTGTCATTATGGCTTTCCGCCGCAAAGTTCATCACGACATCGACAGTCTGAACCAGCTGATCAACCAGTGGCGCGTCACAAATATCGCCAACTACTACATGCAGTCGTTTAGTTGATAAATCAGTTATATTGTCTAAGTTTCCGGAGTAAGTTAACTTATCTAAAACTGTGATTTCGACTTTTTGATCGTGCTCCAGCAGATAACGAACGAAGTTAGCGCCAATGAAGCCAGCACCTCCCGTTACGAGTATTTTTTGATAGCGCATGGCCTTCTCTCCTTTGCTGATTTTAAAAAATATTATAACAAAAGGTCCTCCTCAGCAAGCACTGAATTGGCCCCTTCTCAATATTCTTACATTTTCAATAGAAGCGATGCCCGAATCTTTTTCGATTCGGCTTGTGCCGTTCGAACATAGATGGTATCTCCCGGTCGCAAAATCAAATCTCCAGCTGGCAGTAAGCTTTGGTTTCCCCGCTTCACCATCGTAATTAAGCTTTGACTGAGCCAGTCAATATTGCGAATTTCACGGTCATCTAAGACTGTGCCGGCCAAAACTGGCACTTCCAAAGTGATCAGCTGTTGGCCACCATCTTCTTCCTGATTTTGCAAAAGACGGTTCAGCAAGGACTCATAGATTGGTGCACCGTTGCACAAGTCGACCACTAGGTAAGCAACTAAGCTGACAACGGCCAACGGCAAAACATGGGTTACGGAACCGACCATCTCAATAATCAGGATGATGGCAGTAAAAGGCGCTTTCCCGATAGCCGCAAAATAAGCAGCCATGCCAATAACCACGAAATCAATGAGATAAGACGCAGACAGCCAACCCAAAATGACAAAAACCTGACCAATGATAGCACCATTTAAGGCACCAAGCGTCAAAATTGGTAAAAAGATGCCCCCAGGAAGACCCGATCCGTAACTAATCATCGAGAAGATAAAGCGAACTAGCACCATGGCCAATAAAATTTTGATACCTGGAACATGGTGACCAAGTGCCAGGACCAAATTATTGCCCCCACCAAGGCCATTTGACCAAACAAGCCCTAAAGGAATAACCAGCATCAGTGGCATCAGGCCGTTCAGATATTTTGGTAGGTGTGTCCATTGATAAATCTTCTGGCTGGCCAAGAGCGTTTTTTGGTATAGAAAGCCCAGCAAACCAAGAATGAGCCCCAAAATCAAGAGCAGGCCGTAAAGGTGGACTGGAATGAGTGGTAATTGTCCAACCGCCAAAACCGGCGTCTGGCCGAAAACAATTGTGGAAATCGCATCGGCAATCACAGAACCGGCCAATGCCCCCAGCCAGATAACCGGCGAAAAACTATGGTAGATTTCTTCCAAGACGAACATCACACCAGCTAACGGTGCATTAAAGGCGGCAGCCAAACCCGAAGCCGCTCCTGCCGCAATCAGTGACTTTTTTTGACTATGATCAACCTTGATGGTTTCAGCAACTCCTTGCCCGACGGCAGCACCAAGTTGAATCGAGGGTCCTTCTCGTCCCAACATCAAGCCGGAACCAATAGCTAAGATACCGGCAACAAATTTCCGCCACAAAATCGAAAAATAATTTAAATGCAGTTGATCCATCAACTGCCCTTCAACCTGTGGAATCCCAGAACCCGCGATATTGGGTTCCTTTTTCACTAACATCGCGACAATCAGGCCGATTACTAAATTAATAAGAACAACGAGGACAAGCATTAACCAGTGGCCGCTTTTAATGTACGTATACATATCACGCCACCACGAAAGCGAGTGTTCAATGCTCATTCGAAAAACGGACACCACAATCCCGGTCAAAACACCAACCAGAGCCCCATTGATAATCACCATTAATCGATTTGTATTGAAATGAAAGGTATTTTTTTGCATATTTTTAGTTTACACCTTTTTATTCTAAAATCGTAACGAAAAACAAAAATAGTTCAAAAAGATTGATAACTTTTTGAACTATTTAACAAGAAATTAGATTGTTCGCCGATTTTAATGGCGCGTTTGACCATCGCCAAAAACTTCATACTTAATGGTCGTCAACGCTGGCAAGCCCATTGGCCCACGAGCGTGCAACTTTTGCGTGGAGATCCCAATTTCGGCACCAAAGCCAAATTCAAAGCCGTCCGTAAAGCGGCTCGAAACATTTTGGTACACCACCGCTGCATCCACTCGGTTCATAAAATCAGCGACATGCTGTGGATTTTTTCCAAGCATAGTCTCGGAATGGTGAGTCGTATGCGCATTAATCCAATCAATGGCAGCATCGCTATCGGTCACCACCTTAATCGCCATGATTAAGTCATTGTATTCCGTATCCCAATCAATTGGTGTTGCTAATGAGAGACGGCCATCAATAGCCACAGCCTGGTCGTCGCCGCGTAGTTCAACCCCGGCTTCAATTAAGGCCGAAGCCACCTTCGGCAAGAATTCAGCAGCAATTTTTTCATGAATCAGTAGCTTTTCGGCGGCGTTGCAGACAGCGGGCTTTTGCGTTTTTGTATTGACAATCACTTCGATTGCCTGATCCTGGTCGGCATCTTCATCCACAAAGATGTGCGTGTTGCCTGCCCCAGTTTCAATCACTGGTACGGTAGCATTCGTCACCACAAAGTCAATAAAGCTACCAGAACCACGAGGAATTAAGACGTCCACGTATTGACGCAGATGAAGCAATTCGTTAACGGAATCATGTGTGGTATCGGTGATCAATTGAATAATATTGGGATTCAATTGGTGATCTGTCAGTACGGAACGGAGCACCTGCGCCAAGGCAATATTGGAATGGATTGCTTCTTTACCACCACGTAAAATCACGGCGTTACCTGATTTGAACGTCAAGGCAGCGGCGTCCACTGTCACATTTGGCCGGGCCTCATAGACCATCGCTACCACTCCAAGTGGAACAGTTTTCTTGATAATTTTGAATCCAGATGGGTGTTCCCAGTTTTCATATGGGCCAGCCAATGAATCGTCAAGATCCGCCACGGCAGCCAAGGAAGTAGCGATGCCCTCAATCGTCCCATCATCAAGCGTTAGGCGATTGCGCATTGGGCCAGAAAGCGCTGTTGCACTGGCTAAATCCGTTTGGTTTGCGGCCATAATAGCTGGCTTTTGTTCCCGCAAGGCTTCAGCCATCGACAATAAAATTTGGTTGCGGTCTTGTATTGATAATTGCGCAACAACTTGTGCTGCTTCTTTAGCCTGTTGGCCAATTTTTTCAACTGTTGTCATCGTCTAT
This sequence comes from Fructobacillus sp. EFB-N1, assembly GCF_001038455.1. GTDB lineage: Bacteria > Bacillota > Bacilli > Lactobacillales > Lactobacillaceae > Fructobacillus > Fructobacillus cardui. The sequence continues at coordinate 17,891 of NZ_LDUY01000004.1, forward strand.
TCCTCAAAAAGTGTCCCAATTTCTTCTCCCGCAATCACTGCAAGGATATTGGCCGGGTCATTTCCATTCACCAAGGACATTTTTTGACCATATTTCATCGTTAAATCAGCGGCCGCTAACTTAGTGCTCATGCCGCCAGTGCCCAAACCGGACGTTGAACCCGTTGCACTAAGCCAAATTGTTTCCGTAATCTCTTCCACTCGGTGAATCGGCTGGGCATTTTGATCAATATTTGGGTTAGACGTATAAAGTGCATCAACATCACTCAAAATAATTAAGCCATCGGCTTGAATTTGCTTCGCAACTAATGCGGCTAAGCGGTCGTTATCACCAAACGAGTGTTGGTGATCCAACTCGTCAACGGCAATCACATCGTTTTCGTTAATAATCGGAATCACACCCTGGTCAAAAAGTGTCTCAATAGCATTTGTAGTATTTTCTAGCATGACTGGGTTATTAAAGACATCATAAGTCAAAAGAACCTGCCCAACCTGCTGCTGATAGAAGGCAAAGCTTTGGTGGTACAAAGACATTAAATACCCTTGCCCAATGGCAGCGAGCGCCTGTTGCTTTGGAATTTCCTTTGGCCGCTGGTGCAAATTCATCTGGTTCAAAGCGACTCCCATGGCACCTGAAGTCACCAATAGCACCTGGTGACCTTCCTTTTGCAAGGTCGATAGTGTTTGAGCTAAACGGTTCACAACCGGGTATTTGATTTGCCCATCCAGGTCCACAATGGTACTTGTTCCAACTTTTACAACAATTTTCTGCCAGTCTGCCATGCACTTTTTTCTTCATTGAGTTTATTCTATTATAGCAAGAAAACAGGATAGTAGCGCGATAAAAAGAAGCTACGATTGTTTTTAAATGAATAACGAGGAACACTGCTTGCTTCGACAGGAATTATTTTTTTAGTAATCAATATAAACTAAATCAAATTCTAAGCAAGTAATTTGAAAGCAACAAAAAAGCAAAGTTAACTTTGCTTTTTTTCTACGCATAATTTAGTTTCAATCAATTCAAAAACAGCATCCTCAACACAGCTAAATTCGCCAAAAATGCTCAAGCCCTTATGAAAGCCTATTTTCTGTTCTAGGTGGCTAGTCGGTTTTCAAAAAGTGAACCCAGCTGATTTTCATTAATTGACCACACGGGCAGGAATACCCACAACCGTCTGACCAGCAAGAATGTCTTGCAAAACAACGGCATTAGCACCGACTTTGCTATCCTGACCAATATGGATGTTCCCAATTACCTTGGCACCAGCACCGATTAAGACTCGATCGCCAATGGTTGGATGACGCCGCACGCCATCCTTCACAGCGCAACGAGCGCCTAATGTGACACCCTGATAAATCGTCACGTCGTCACCAATCACGGTTTCTTCACCAATCACAACGTTGACACCGTGGTCTATCACCAAGTTTTTACCAATTGTTGCGCCGGGATGAATATCAATCCCGGTCTTTCTCTTACTATGGGTCGCAAGCAGCTGAGCCAAAAATGGGTGGCCATGCGTCCAGAGGTAATGGCTTTTGCGATAAGCCCTGACCGCCTTATAACCAGTATGGAAAAACAAAACTTGGTAGCGGTGCTGTAAAGCAGGATCACGTCGAATAAAATCATCAGCAGTGTCAAACATGAGTTCTCCTTATTGATAAAAACCCTGGCGTATTCGGTCACCAGGTCAGCAATTCATCGCGCTTCCCGAATATTTACTGACGAATATACCCCCCTTTGCCTAACAAGGCATACAATCTTTGTCAGGAAAACTGCCAAATTTAAATTGGTACAGTTATAACAAGCGGTATGATAAGACCTGTAATAAATAGCAGGGAAACAGTACTTGGAGGAATTCGAATGGATAGTGGAAGTATTGCTTGGGTCCTGACATCAGCCGTTTTGGTTTGGATCATGACCCCAGGATTGGGATTGTTTTACGCAGGATTAGGCGACAAGAAAAACTTGTTGCATACAGTTGGTATATCAGTATTGCTGATTGGTCTAGCCACAGTCATCTGGGCACTGTTAGGTTATAGCTTATCCTTTGGTGGATCTGGTTCCTTTATTGGAAACCTACATTACTTGGGACTCAACCACGTCTCCCTTTCAGGGTCTACACGTGGCTTAAACATTCCAGATGGCGCCTTTGCCATCTTCCAAGGAATGTTCCCAATTATCACCATTACCATCATCACTGGTTCAGTGGTTGGTCGGATGCGTTTGAAATCAATGTTAACTTTCCTAACATTATGGTTGATTTTCATTTACGCTCCCCTTGCCCACATGATTTGGGATAACGGCTTCTTAGCTAAGTTAGGTGCCATCGATTTCGCTGGTGGTACTGTTGTTCACATTTCATCTGGTGTCACAGGTTTGGTATTGGCTTTGATTCTGGGTCCACGCAACGATCAAAAGCCACACCAAACAAATCCAATTTATGTCTTGGTTGGTGGTTTCTTACTCTGGGTTGGTTGGTTCGGCTTCAACTCTGGTTCAGCTTTAGCTGCTAACAACCAAGCCATCGTGGCTTTGATTAACTCATGGGTTGCCTCATCAGCAGCTGTTCTTTCATGGGGAGTAATTGCTTACCAGATTCAAAAAAAGGTCACACTCGATGGACTGGTAACGGGTGCCTTAGCTGGTTTGGTCGCAATCACGCCTGCAGCTGGTTACGTTCAACCATGGGCAGCCATTGTGATGGGCTTGATTGCCGGGGTCCTTGGTTTTGTTAGCATCACAACAATTAAGAACTTCTTCGGTTACGATGATACCCTGGATGCCTTTGGTATTCACGGAATTGGTGGTACCGTTGGTGCTCTTCTGACCGGTGTCTTCGCTGATAAAAACTTACCTGGTAGTGCCGCTGGTTTAATTTCAGGCCACTGGGACTTGCTAGGTCATCAAGCAATCGCCATTTTGGTGACGCTTGCTTTGGTCATTATTGGGACACTGGTTTTGGCAGGCGTTACTCGAGTCATTGCTGGTCCATTACGCGTAAGCGATGCTGATGAAAGCGCTGGTTACGATAAATTGATTCACCTACTCGTTATCAAAGACTAAATCAATTAAATCAATGCACAATAAAAGGGCTGTCATCAATGACAGCCCTTTTATTTTTGCCTAAAGTTAATTTGTTTGGTCAAGCAGATAGCCCAACAACAAGAACATTATTTCCTGATTTTTGCTTGGAACACCGTGAGCTAAAATATCAGCACCCGTTTGGTGCAAAGTATTTTTAGGATCATTGGCGTACTCGCAATCATTAGCAACCATTTCACGGACATTGTCCGCCTCCGGTTCAAAATGAAACTGCAAGCCTAAGACGTTTTCGAACACAAAGCCCTGATTTTTGACTAAATCAGTACTGAATAACATCTCCGCCTGCTCAGGTACAGTAAACATCTGTTCATGCCAATGCAGTGCTTCTACTTTTTCTGGTAAGCCAGGAATACGGTTACTAAGTCGTTTAACCGGTGCCCAACCAACTTCCTTATAGGGAAGCATCGAGAACTTCGCCCCCAAGCACCTTGGCAATTTGCTGAGCGCCAAAGCATGCCCCAAAAATCGGTTTATGCTGAACCATTAATTGTGCAATTAGCGACCGCTCTTCAGCAATCCAAGGCAAGTCATCATTAGGACTCATTGGTCCACCCAAAATAACTAAGAAATCAACATCCTCCGCCTTTGGCAAGACATCTTGAAAATGAGCTGGGTGGTGAACGGTCATCTCATGACTGTTTTTTTGCGACCAACGAGCAATGCTCCCTGGCCCTTCGTTTGGTGTATGTTGCAAAACATGAATGCGCATCAAAAAAGCCTCCTTTTTTCGACGGCAATTTGATACGGGTTTCGCCTGCATATGCCCTTAATACGATTATTCTAACACAAAAAAAATCCTGACGGTTTAAGTCAGGACTAATTTTTCAACGAATATTTAGAAGAACAAGTGAATCAAAACAACAGCGAGCAAAACTTGAACAGCGCCGACCAAGAAACCAAAAATGAGGAACTTGACGCCACTCTTTTTAATAACTGACCACTTCAAGTTCAAGCCAATGGCCGCCAAGTTGACCACGCCAAAGAAAGTTGACACCGTGTGACTAAACTGGTGAATTGGAGCTGGCAAAGCCATGATTGAGTTCACTATCAGTAAGATGGCAAAGACGATGATGTACCAAGGTAGAATCGTAATTTTAGCATTTTCGTCCTCTTCGACCGCCTCTTTTGCATTTTGCCGCTTAGCGATATAAGCAAACAAAACAACTACAAAGACCAACATAATGACCCTCAACAGCTTAAACAGCGTTGCAAAGGTCACAACGTTTGAGTTAATCAAGGAAGCTGTTCCAACAACCTGACCAACGGACTGAACAGTGCCACCAACTAGGGCCCCGCGCAATAAATCGTTATTGCCAAATAAGAAGTGTGACAAACTTGGCAATGTCAGCAAAAGCAGCATACCCGTCAAGGAAACGGTTGCGACCGCCGTTCGGCGATCATCATCCTTGGCCTTAATAACTGGTGCCACGGCCGCAATAGCACTTGAACCACAGACGGCATTTCCAGCGCCCATCAACATCGTACTGTTGTCGTCAACCTTAAACAGGTACTTCCCCAGCAAGAAGACAATCCCAATCACCAAGACCATATTAATAATGATAAAGAAAATACCATTCAATCCTAATTTGGAAAGCGTTTTAAAGGTCAAAGTCGACCCCAGCAGAGCAATCCCAATCTCAATTGGATATTTTTCTGACCACTTAACCCCAGCACCATACTGGTCACCAGCAAAAATAGTATTTCCCAACAAAATCCCAATAATCATGGCCAAACTTTCGGCTCCCAATTGCGGTAAATATTTACTCAAAAATTGGGCGAAAAGCGAAACCACAACTGCTAGGACAATCCCAACAACATGCTTCTTCTCGATTCTCATCAGACAACCATTCCTTCTTTCGTTAGCGTTTTAACAAAAAATATTACTTCCCCATTAAACACCTAACCAGGGGGGCTTGGTCAAGCTTATCAAGATTAAAATTTGATAACAAATGTCGATTTTTAATCATTTTTAAAATTGATACAACACACCACGCCCTCGTTTAAAATAAAACAAAAATTAAGGGGTTGTCTTTTAACCACCGTGTTATCATAATTAAAGTTAATTATAGTATAGAAAGTTGGATTGTAGCATGACCGATGAATATTTGATTTTTGACCTTGATGACACCCTTTTGGATTTTACCGGAGGCGAAGTCGCCGCCATTCGTCAGCTTTTTTCAAATGAATTAGGCTTAACAGGCACTGATTTAGACCATGCACTAAAAACTTATCAAGAGATTAACCACCATCTCTGGCAACAATACGAATTCAAAGAAATTGCTCGCCAACAAATTTTTGAAGAGCGTTTCAAAAAGACCCTCGGAGCTCTTGGAATCGACTATGATGCCGACCGACTTGAGCAAGAATACGCTACATTGCGTGACCATAATTATCGGATGGTGCCCTATGCCACTGAAATTTTGCAGCACCTACAAAATCAATATACGATTATTGCCGGTACGAATGGCCAAGACGCTACTCAACGCCTTCGCCTCAGGGAAACTGGCTTAGACCAGTACTTTGACCAAATTTTCACTTCTGAAATGATTGGTGCTTCTAAACCCGACGCCGCCTTCTTCGACCGCATTTTCCAAGATAACCCGCAAATGACCAAGGAAAATACAGTAATGATTGGGGATGGCTTAACTTCTGATATCCTGGGTGGCCAAAACTATCAACTCGACACGATTTGGATTAATCCCAATCACAAAGAAAGCCCGTCAGAAATCAAACCAACTCAAGTAGTTGAAGATTTGCCAACTTTGGAAGCACTCTTGCAATAATGAAAGCTGCGCTTCTATCATCATCAGCTCAAAAAAGTCAGACCTTTGCGGGTCTGACTTTTTTATTTTTGGTACTTACCGATTTTTTGATCAATCGTTAAAATTTCACCATCGGGCTGATAGGCAACCTTGATATAGGCTGAAACCTTCTTGGCACCCGCCCGAACAGCCACACGCTGACACTCTTTCACGATGTCCATCAACTGGTTGTAATCATCGCCTTCAATCGTTGTTTCAAAGGGACCAACTTCATAACGTAAACCAGTACTTTGAATATACGCAATTACCTCATCGACCATCCGGCACAACTCATGGTCATTTTCGGCTGCTGGTAAGACCTGAATCGCTACACTTGCACTCATTTATTTTCTCCTTTTACTACAGTCGCAAAATCAATCGTTTCATCTGCTAAATTTTGTAAATCAGTCCACTCTTCCTTTGACTGATGGTCATAGACACCAATCACAAGAAAACCCGATCTCTTTGCAGTTGAAGCCGCATACAGTGCGTCCTCGTAGACTGCAATCTTGTTCGGTTGCTGGCCAAAATATTGTGCAGCAGCCTGGTAAATTGTGGGTTGCGTTTTATCCTGCCCAACATCTTCACAGGAAAAAACAAAGTCAAAAAACGGCAGTAATTTCAGACGGCGAAGACAGTCTTTGGCTAACGCCGAGCTACTAGCGGTTGCCAGAACAATTTTGCGACCATTTTTGTGCATGCCTTGTAAGTACGCATATACCCCCACCTTAAGCGGAACATCATTTCGATAGTGTTGGTCCATCAAAACTCGCATTTCCTGCGCCAAACTTTCAGCAGTAACGGGTAAGACAAATAGTTCTTGTATAAAGACGGCCGAATTCGTCAAAGTCATGGTTTGAATCCGGTCATGCAAGTCTGCTGGTAGCTGATCAATGCCATGTCGGTGAAGCAATTCAGTTGCTAAATCCTCCCAAAAAGGCATGGAATCAACTAATGTGCCATCGAGGTCAAAATCAAATATTCCTTACCGCTCATCGCTCACTCTCCCCTTACCAGACTTGTTCTAAATGCCGTTGTTATTTAGTCCAAGCTCGCGTGCATTCGTTTGAGCAGCCCCGTCTTCTGAAAAATTAAGGTCACTGCCAAGCCCATCCCAGCACCCACAATGGCAGCTGGTGTGTAATATGGCACAAAGTAATACCACTTGTGGACGTCCAAGCCATAGAAAATTTTCATCAATGGATAAGAAGTTAACGCCCCTAAAATACCTGTTCCAATCACTTCACCAAGGAAAACCAGGTAAAGGTTGTGGGTTTTACGATAAATCAAGCCACCAAGAATGGGGCCAAAAATAGCGCCCGTCACGGCTTGAATCGTCCGACCTGACATCATTCGCAAAATACCACAAATTAAGGCACTAGCCAAGCCATACCATGGCCCTACCAAAACAGCGGCTAAGACATCAACGAAGTGTTGGAAGGGTGCCATTGCCGGGAAATAGACAAAGCTATTTAAAACATAGGCCAAAGCAGCCAACAAGGCCGTTACTAGCATCTTCTTCGTTGATAATTTTTTCTGTGTCTTCATTTGAAAACGCTCCTTTTAAAATCAGTGGGGTAGCAAAAAAACAGCGCTCCTTTCCCACTTTTGCGGTTAAACCAGTCAGGCAGACCCTGTCTAGTAGAAAGTTCGGTCGAGACTAATTGGTCTCCTCTCACGCCGGAACACGGCTTCCCATCGCTGTTTTTTCAGAATCAAGGCGCTCCCCTTCATCCTGTCACGGTAAAATCACCGTGAATTATTCACTACCACTCCTTTCTCATTTAAAAGAAAAAATCGAGCACCCCAAAACGGAGCCCTCGATTACAAAAGTGATACGATTTCCTCCGCCGGCATTATCCGGTTCAGGTGTTCGGGTCAATGGTTTACCATCCTCTCAGTCTGTTACACAAACTCCCCGATCGATTTTATTCAAAATAAGGGCCGCCCAATTTATTGGTGCGGCCAATTGTTGTTTACTGAAACAAACAATTTGGAACCACTAAAAAGGGTGACTGAACAATGAAGGTTATCAACATAATGGTAACCCTCATTACCCAACGAGAACGATTATACTCATTTTAGCGGAAAAAGACAACTATTCTGTCTGATATTTCAAAATTGTTTGCTTATTTACTAACTGCCACCACAACGTCTGCAAAATCATGGTTAAAGCTAGCTGTCCAGGTTCCTTCCGTTAGGTGTGGGGGCAATAGGAAGGTTCCTGAGGAAACTCGTTCCCCCACATGCAAGGTCTTTCCTTGCGCTGCCAATTTTTTAACTAGCCATTGCAACGATTTAAGTGGATTACCCAAAACTTCGGCTGAACTTCCCTCAGCCACCACTTCGCCATTATGGGCCAAATAGGCCTTCACATCCTCAAATTCAGCAACGGTCAAAGATGTACTTTCTCGTTCTGGTCCATAAACCACAAAACCGCCAACCGCTGCATCTGCCATGACTAAGTACTTGCTCAAAGATGGAAACCAGTCCGTAAACCGGGCATCAGGTACTTCCACACCAGCTGCTACAGTCGTTTTACGACGCAAATCTTCCAAAGAATCGGTAACTTGCAAGTCTTCCTTGGCCTTGAAGACCAATTCCACTTCTGCCAATGGGTCCAATAAATCGCTCTTCAACGAAAGATTGGCTGGTGACTGCACAAAATGGTTCTGCACCTGAGCCCCGTACAGTGGTTCGTTTGAATCGAACATATCTTGAGTTTCTTGGCTAGTCAAACTGACCTTGTAACCCCCAAGTGGCTGATTTTTCAATTCCATCAATTGGTCTTGCACTGCATAGGCAGTTTGATCATTGCTGACAACCTTCTCCCATTCAGTCATCTCAAGCGGTTGACGTTCTTGATAAGCATGATAGAGGGCCTGCGCCAATTTGTCCTCTTGCTTTGCTGGTACTACCTTCACCTTGGTCTTCAATTCAGTCATTGTCATATTTCATGCTCCTTTCAGTATACAAACAGCTCACGACGGTACGAAACTTCACGGTGCCCTCCTTTTCTAAAAAAATCAGCAGATAAAAAAGCGCCCTCAACCACGAAAAAATCGTTGTTAAGGGCGCTTACGCACGGTATCACCTTAATTTGTTGAACGGCAAAGTCCAACCTCAAACGTACGACCCGAAAAAGGCGATACGCCGGTTTGATAACGGTACCAACCGAGCGAGGCTTACTTCATTCAGCCCACTAGCTAAAGAATGATCGTCTTTAAGTTTGAAAACGACGCCCTTTCACCAAACAGGCGTTCTCTAATCATTTTCTCACTCAGACATTTCTTATTATCGCTTATTTTTTCTATCTGTTGATTCGTAGTCTACAACTTTATGATTGAATGTCAACCCTTTTATCATTTATTTTTAATTTAAATAAAAAAAACAAGGGTCTCCCCTCGGCTTCATTTGAAATCAAAAAATATTTTGAATGTTTTGATGACCAGCTGTTAAATCATAGATTTGATTAGCTGATTGTTCAGGATGAGCTAATACCGCTGTGACAAAAGCAGCAACATCTGCTCGCGGAATTTGCAAATCTTCCTTTGGACCAGAAAAGTCGACATTCAATGAAACCTTTCCAGTACCAGCAGTGTCCAAAAGCAGCGCTGGGCGAACAATCGTATAATCCAAACCGGAATTTTGCAAATACAAATCAGCATAGTGCTTCATCATAAAGTAATGATAAATACCGGATGCAGACCACCGACTGCGGTCATCTGCTCCAGCAGCTGAAACCATCACATAGTGGGCAACACTAGCTTTTTTGGCTGCAATCATCGTTTTAATGGCGCCGTCCAAATCAACTTCTACCGTTCGTTCGATGCCACCCTTGCCTCCGGCACCTGCCGTGAAAACAATTTGACCAACTTGGTGGTCGATGAAAAATTGGGTCATCGCTTGTTCGTCGCTATCGAGGTCAAAATAAACTCCCTCAACACCGGCTAAATCAGCCACTGTTTGCAATTGGTCTTTATTCCGAAAGGCCGCTAAAACCTCCCGCTGATTTTTAGCTAAATCTTGAACCAAAATTTGACCAACTTTACCGTGTGCACCAATCACAAGTGTCTTTGTCATCAAAATCTCCCTTCACTTAATCCAAAATTGTCAAAATACTTTTCGTGTCCATGCGACCAGAACGAATTTGATTTAACAAACTATCTTCATCACGATAACCGAGCCCAACGCCCATTACAACCTGTTGGTCATCTGTTAACTTGAGCGGTGCCATTAAATCATTAGCAAATTTAACGAATTCATAGTCTGGCAAAGAATCAACACCTGCATCTTGGACCGACAGCACCAATGCTTCTGAAAAGGCACCCCAATCAACCAATGACCAATCAGGATAATCTTTAGGCAAAGTTAAGTAAACGATTGCCTGAGCATTATAGAGGTTGGCACCTGCCTTCCCCATCATTGTACCTCAATCATCACCAATTTGTTCCTTGGTACCAGCAAACCAACCCACGATATTGGCCTTGGCGCAATCGTCCCACTCTGGAATTGGCTGATATGGCAAGACTAATTGACTCGGTGCTTGGTTCAAAACGGATTGTAAGTGTTGTGCTCGAATAGCTGCCAAGGTATTGCCAGTGGCAATCACCACTCGGACTGGTTGCGAGTTCACAAAAGACGGTACTTTCTGTACCGTTTCAACAATCTCCTGTAGCGCTTTCGTGGAAACTTCTCAATCTTGAAACCACCGAATGGAACTCCGACCATTCACAACAGTTTGAAAATTCATTTGGTAGGGACTCCAATTTCTTTAAATATTTGTTAGGAACATTATCTCTATTTGTTGATAATAATTCAACTTTCTCTTTGATTGGTATAGTTAATAATCATATGTGCTATTTTTAAAAATACAACAAATGGCATAAAGAAATCAGAACTGATTTTTAAAATTATTTGAAAGAAGAGCGCACAATTTCCTTTTTATAAGCAGATAAACTTTTATCAAATTCATAAATAATTGGTTCGCCGTTTGGAATTTCGACCTTAGTTACCTGTTCCGGTGTCAAACCCTCAATGAGCTTGGTCAAAGCTCTGACGGACGTTCCATGAGCAACAATCAAAACATCTTCTCCCGCACGCAACCGTGGCACAATCTCATCTTCAAAAAGTGGTCGAACTCGGACTTCAGTACTTTGAATATTCTCACTGAGTGGCAAAAGGCCATAAGGCACCCGTGCATAACGGCGATCAAAAGCTGGATAAGTTCGGCCATCAATGGTAACTGTTGGATCATATGCCGGCTGTTTTGGTGGCAAGACAGAATAAGACCGTCGCCAGATTTGGACCTGCTCTTTACCATACTTGGCACGCATAGCATCCTTATCCTCACCCTGCAATATGCCATAATGGCGTTCATTTAACCGCCAAGACTTCGTTAGCGGAATATATGATTGACCTAATTCATCTAAGATGCGATTAATGGTCATGATCGTCCGACTAAGAACTGAGCTATAGGCCCGGGAAAAATGAATCTCCTGTTTTAAAAGCGCCTGCCCGGCATCCTGTGCTTGTTTTTTGCCAGTTGCAGACAAATAAGTATCGATCCAACCATTAAAGCGGTTAGACTGGTTCCATTCACTTTGACCGTGACGTAGTAAAACAAGTTTTGGCATAATCAAGCTCCTTTGCGCTCTATTTTACACCGATTCTCTTTAAGCAGGCAATGCCTTCTATAAACAAAATAAAAAGCCTTCAAAAGAAGACTTTTATAATAAGTCAGCTTATACGTTTACCATTCAACACCGTATTCTTCAAAGAATTCTGGAAGTGTTTTCAAGTTTTGACCATCGTATGAATCTAAAAATTCACGAACCGAACTTGGTCGTTGCAAATCAAGGTTACTGTTATAAGTTGGGTTGAGCGTTTCTTCCATGCCTTGGTCTGTTTGCTTTAATTGTAATTCTTCGACAGGCAGCGAACGGGCATCTGAAATTTTAGCTTCAATCAAGAATGGTCGACCAGCCTTCGTGACCTCAATCGCTTGATCAAAGGCTGCTGGTAATTCACTGGCCTTGGTAACCGTCACTGATTCAACACCCATTCCCTGGGCAATCATGGCAAAGTTTTGATCAGCAAGATCAATTCCTGAATGATGCATGGCCACATCATCTTGTTCACTCTTAATAAAGTTCAACGTCTTGTTGGCCGTAATAACATTAATAATTGGCAAATCATACTTCTTCTCGGTCAGCAAATCTTGCATAATCATTGAGAAGGCACCATCACCAGCGATATTCCAAACTTGGCGACCAGGGTATGACAATTGGCCAGCCAAAGCAGCTGGTAGTCCAGAACCCATAGAAGCAAAGATGGCAGAAATCACGAACTTATTCTTTGGCGTCACATGCAAATGACGGAAGGAGTTAATGATATTATCACCAATATCAATGGCAAAAATGGCATCCGGGTCAGCAACACGGTTAATTTCTTTGTAAATTGGTTCGGCTCGAAGCGGCTCACGAATATCATCTTGCAATTGCTTTTGGTAAGTAAACCAATTTTCCTTATCGGCACAAGCGGCCTTGAAAAATGCGGATTCTGGTGCTTGTTCACTACGGTCTAAGGCAGCCTGTACAAAAGCAGTTGCATCCGACCAGATACCCAAATCGAGGTTATGATGGCGGCCAAGCTCTGTTCGGTCGTTATCGACTTGAACGAACTTAAACGGATGAGTCGTGTACACTAATTTGGCAAATGGGAAATCAGCCCCAATGGCAATCAACAAATCAGCGCTCGCCATGATTTCATCGGCAGCCTTTGAGGCAGCACGGTTGGCCATGCCCAAGTTTCCTGCATAGCTTTCATCAACATAGCCTTTTGCCAAACCGGTCATAACCAAAGGAATTTGCAATTTCTTTGATAATTCAATCAGGGCGTCACCACCTTCTTGAATTCCACGACCAACGTGAATAACTGGTCGCTTGGCTTCCTTAACCAATGCTAAGAATTGATCAACTTCGGCAGCGGTTGGTTCTGGCTGTGGCGTCTTTTTATCATCTGTGGATCCATGGGAACCATAAGCGATATCTGGAATTTGTTCGTAGCCCAAGTCGTTTGGAATAATCACCGTTGCGACACCCTGATGCTTGTAGGCTTCACGAATGGCCTGATCGACCACGTGTGGCAAACTTTCAGCCGTCATGACAGTTCGGCAATAAACGGATACATCTTCAAAGATTGGATCTTCGTTGAATTCTTGGAAAAAGTGTGAGTTCATAACCGCGCGTGGCGTTTGACCAACAAGAGCCAAAACAGGTGCATGGTCCTCCTTGGCATCATAAAGACCCGTTAACAAGTTTGTGGCTCCAGGTCCAGCCGATCCGAAGGCAACGCCGATTTTACCTGTGAGTTTAGCATCCGCTGCGGCTGCCAAAGCACCAACTTGTTCATGGCGAACTTGAATATAGTGAATTTGTTCTTTTCGCTCTGCGAGGGCTGCCATGGTGGAGTTAAACGAACCCCCAGGATAGCCAAAGAGGTGATCAACACCCCAATCTTCAAGCACCTTTAACATTGCGATGCTTGCTGGAACTGTGTTTCCTGTTACTGACATAAGACATCTCCTGTTCTACTTTGCTATAGCCATATTATAACCTTGTTTTACAAAGATGTAAAAGATTTTGCGCAGTTGTAACATTCAACAGACAATTATTAATAAAAAGATGCCTAATGCTGATTTGCCAGCGATTATACCAACGTCACCTTCACCATAGTTTTGGACTTCAAAGCCGTAATCAGTCCTTCCAAATCTTTCACCCGCCGTCTGGGAACGGTTAAGATTTGACGAGAAATGGTTGAGCGACCAACTTGATTCCACTCAAAGAAAAAATTAACTTGTCCGGCATACCGCTGGTCCACCACTCGCAATTCGTAAACAGTATTTTTAGCCCGTTTAAATAATGGTGTCATTTCCTTTAAAATTTCAGTTATCAATTCATTTTCGACCATGATTAACCTCCACAAACTGCAAGTCTTCCCAATTTTTTGGTTCTCTGTCTAAGTAAAAACCATCCGCAAAAAAGCCTGTTACCCGGCCAACTTCTACAGGACTGGCCCGGCCTTCGATATCGAAACTGTTCGCTTGGACAACCAATCGTTGTGAATTCCGATAAGCCAAAGCAACCACCTGCTGCATTTGCTCATACGACATGGCCTCATGCAACTTCGTCTGATCTGCCTGGTCTTGATCCGTTTTCTGATTTTTCAATCCCGCAGTATGATCCGAAAGAAAAAAGCCATTCCACTTGACCTTCCCTCGCTCGCGATAATCATGGTCAAAGTAGCCAGTGACGGTCGCTAACCAGTCTGGATTAGCAGAAAAATTCTTACTCATAAGCATTCCCCCCATTATGGCCCCCAACCAAATTAGCCCGGCTAATCGCCGTAGCCCCTTTTTCTAGCGAAATTGAACGGACCAGGCTCGCCGCCCCAAAGCGACGACGAATTTGGTCAACAACCGTATCAACCGGATCTTCCTCCTGGTCAGTTGGACTAGGAGCCTTGTCAAAGAGTGAAATTTCTTGCACGCTTTCACTCGATAAGCCGGAAAAAGAAATCCCAATATAGCGAACTGGGTCACCCGACCAATTTTCCTGAAAAATGCGCTTCAAAACGGCCATCAAGGTTTGACTACGATTTGTTGGCTCGATGCGAATGGTCTGGTGCAGGCCCGTTTTAGGATTGTGGCGGGTGTTAAAAGCGATTCCTTGGTCAGCATAACCCAAGTAAAGTGATGCCAGGGTTGCTTGTTGTTGGTGCGCCCGGAGGCGACTTGCTACTTGATCTGCCATTTCTTGCACCACCACTTGGATGGCCGCTGCATCATGGTAATTTTCTGGTAAAACTTGTGAGTTCCCATAGGACTTATCTTTTGGCGTAATCTTTTCTGTCAAATCAGACCGGTCAATGCCCCAGGCCAAGGCATAAAGTTGCTCACCCATTAGTCCCAGCCGTTCTTTGAGAACATATGGGTTTTGTTTGGCTAAATCGCCAATGCTTGCAATGCCCCACCGCTGCAATTTTTGTGCCGTTTGTGACCCAATACTCCAAACATGACCAAAGTTTGTCACGGGCCACAACTTTTTCGATACGTCCTCATAGTGCCACTCAGCCAGCAGGTGTGGCGCCTTTTTCGCTTCTAAATCCAAGGCTAATTTGGCTAAAACCGGACTATCCCCGATGCCAACTGAAAGGTAAATCCCCATTTCGGCCAGGACTTGCCGTTGAATTTTTTGCGCAACTTCTCTTGGGCTCTTGCCAAAGAGGTGCCAAAAATCAGTGATATCTAAAATTGATTCATCAATGGAATATGGTAACAAGTGGTCATCGTCAACGTATTGTTGGTAGATGGCATTAATCACTAAGTTTTTTTTGATATAAAGGTTCATCCGCGGCTCCGCCTTGATTAGGCCAGGAACATCTGGAACATCCTTTTGTCTGGTAACGTTGGAAATCCCCAGTCGCTTCTTAGCCATTGGCGATGAGGCCAGCACTAACCCCCCGGTATCATTTTCCTGGTGTGACATCACTACCAGCATGGCCTTCAGCGGATTTAACCCTCGTTCAACCGCTTCGCAACTGGCATAAAAGCTTTTTGAATCGATTAGAAAGACAACCCGCCGCTCTTCACTTTGATAAATTTTTGAAAAATCATTAGTCGTCATCCGACGGATTCCTCCTGTTAAGTCTGTTTTTATTATACGAACAGATGTTCGCTTTAGCAAGAAAAAAATCAGTAAAAATTTGCTAAGAAAAAGACCTAACATTAACGTTAAGTCTCTCATCAAAATTTTATGTCACAATCACTCATTTGCCAGGGCCCAAAACCTGGCCGACCACTTCATCAAAGTTGTCAGGTACCCAATCAACCCGCCTTTGTTCTGCTAGAGCGAGACTGATACTTTCCCCCTCGTAATCGGCAAGAAAACGGTCATAATAACCGCCACCAAAACCGACTCGGAGGCCGGCATCGCTAAAGGCGAGCCCTGGTACTAAGACCAAATCAATCGCTGATTTCTTCAGTTCCTGACCATTTTCGGGCTCCAAAATACCAAAACTTTCACCAGCTGTCAGGGCACTGTCGGCACTGATTTTAACAAAGGTTAATTCTCGATCAACCACCTTCGCCAAGCCAACCGTTTTACCAGCCTGCCAGGCGGCCTCCATAATCGGTGTTGTCTCCACTTCAAAAGGAAGCGATGCCGTCACCGCGACAGTTTGTGCCTGAAGCCAGGCTGGTTGTTGAAACAGTTTTTGATATAACTGTTCTTCTTGTTCAGCCTTTGCTAGCGGGCTCAAGGCCTTCAACTTGGCTTTTTGTTCCTGGCGAATCGTCTTTTTGTCAGGCATTTGTTCACCTCCAGCGGATTCAAAGAAAAAAAGCTGCATTAACAGCTTTTCATCATTCTATACCATTATTGGTCATTACGGCAACTTGTGTGCCATTGCCAAGCGTTCTGCTTGCTTCTTAATGTCCTTTAATGCCTTTTCATCGTCATGGTTGTGAATTGCTTCCACAATCAAACGGGCAACTTCAGCACTATCGTTTTCATCGAAACCACGAGTCGTGATGGCTGGTGTTCCAATACGAATTCCAGAAGTAATAAATGGACTGCGCTGTTCATTTGGCAAGGCTTCCTTGTTCGTCGTGATTGAGACACGATCCAACAATTCTTGTGTTTCCTTACCAGTCAAATCAGTCTTCGTCAAATCCAAGTTAAAGAGATGGTTATCAGTACCACCAGCAACAACACGGATGTCGTCAGTCTTTTCAAAGACTGCAACCATTGCCTGTGAGTTCTTGATGATTTGCTTTGCATAGTCCTTAAATTCTGGACGCAATGCTTCACCAAAGGCAACAGCCTTGGCAGCAATCACGTGTTCCAAAGGTCCACCCTGTGAACCAGGGAAGATAGCTGAATTAATTTGCTTTGCGTATTTTTCTTGTGACAAGATTACCCCACCACGTGGGCCACGCAAAGTCTTGTGGGTTGTTGATGTCACGACATCAGCAATGCCAACTGGATTTTGGTGCAAACCAGCTGCAACCAAACCAGCAATGTGAGCCATATCAACCATCAAGTAGGCCCCAACTTCATCGGCGATTTCACGGAACTTCTTAAAGTCGATTGTTCGTGAATAAGCAGATGCACCAGCCACAATCATCTGTGGCTTGACTTCCTTGGCTTGTGCCATGATGGCATCATAGTCCAAAGTTTCAGTTTCTGAATCCAAACCGTAAGTTTCTGAATGGTAAACCTTACCAGAAAAACTTACCTTGGCTCCGTGAGTCAAGTGACCACCAGCATCCAAATCCATACCCAAAATTGTATCACCTGGCTTCAAAAAGGCCATGTAGGCTGCTGCGTTTGCCTGTGAACCAGAATGTGGTTGCACATTGGCATATTCTGCACCAAACAATTCCTTCAAACGATCAATCGCAGCTTGTTCAACGATATCAACGTATTCCGTTCCACCATAGTAACGCTTGTAGGGATATCCTTCTGCGTACTTGTTCGTCAATACCGAACCTTGAGCGGCACGAACGGCTTTTGAAGCAAAGTTTTCAGAAGCAATCAATTCGATTGTCCGGTTTTGCCGGGCACCTTCTTGTTGAATGGCTGAAAAAATCAATGGGTCTTGGTCAGTAAAATTCATGATTTAAGCTCTCCTGGGCATCTTCTTTCACTAAATCAAACAACATCAGCTAGCCAGTCAGCTGATTGACTAGTGTAAAGTTATTATAGCAAATATTTATTGCGATAGTCTAGCATAAGTACGACTTTTATTAAAATTCGTGCAAGTAATTATTTAAATCGTTCGTGTTTAGCTGATTTTCCAGACCAATCAAGAGTTTTAGTCGGGCCTTTTGCCCATTAACGGCCGATGCGAAGATAGCCCCGGCCTTTTCGAGCTGCACGCCACCACCAAGGTAATCATAAACCGGCTCCGCAATGCCCTTAAAGGACCGCGAAACAATCACAACAGGAATGCCAGCATCCAAGAGTTTCAAAACCCCAAGGGCAGCATCCTCGCCCAAGTTTCCTGCTCCAAGTGCTTCAATCACGATGCCATCAATGCCTGAGTCAGCTAAAAGACTCAGAATATGGCCATCCATCCCGGCATAGGCTTTCATAACCGGAATTCTTTTATCAACGGCTTTAATTGGATAAGTTTGCTTATATGGCAGGTCGTAAAAGAAGAGAATTTTACGTTTATTAACCATACCCATCGCCCCAGAAATCGGTGAGGCAAAGGTGGCAACGTTCGTTGCATGTGTTTTCGTCACAAACCGGGCAGCATGAATTTCATCATTTAAAACAACCATGACACCCCGATTTTTTGACTGCTCATCGATGGCCACGCGCAAGGCCGATTGGAAATTATATAAACCATCGGAGCCCAATTCGTTGGAGGACCGCATAGCACCGGTCATGACAATTGGAATTTCAAAGGAAAGTGTTCCATCCAAGAAGAATGAGGTCTCTTCCAACGTATCCGTCCCGTGCGTGATGACTACCCCGTCAAAATCTTGTTCCGCATCCTTGAGACGGTTATAGAGGGCCAACATATGAGTTGGGGTAATATGTTCGGACGGCAAATTAAAAATGTTTTCAGTCGTCAATTCCACTTCGGGTAAATCGAGGTGGGCATCATTTAATGGGTTTTGTGCACCCTGTTCAACATCACCATCAACATCCTCGTGCATGGCAATCGTCCCACCAGTATGTAAAACTAAAATTCTTTTCATGGCTTTCCCTTTCGCGCCTTAATGGTCAGCTGCCCTTCAAAAGCAGCCATTTTTTGAATGAAGACCTTTTCCTTTGGCTTCAACCCGACTTCTCGGTCATAAAGATAATCAATCACCCGTTGAATGCCGCGCTTGGTCATCAAAGATAAGGTTACCTTAGCAATCTTATTCATGTCAATTGCTGAAAATTGCCGTAAATAATAGACGACTTTCTGGTCCAAGTTTAACCGTTGATCATCAAGGTCAAAATGTGACCGTTCAATGATACCGTTATATTTTTCAGAATAGTCAAAGACTCCCATCACAGCACCGGAAATCGGATCAGCCTGCCAGTTTGGTGCCACACCAAAAGCGGGCAACAGCTGTAATTCAAAAATATTGGTAATAACTTGAGGGTCCACCTGTTCATTGAGTTTTTCAAACCCCACCAACGTTTTCTCATACCATTCCGGTTCTGATTTTCCCTCTTCCAAGGCTAAATCCAAGAGCTTTACAATTAGCGCTGCATAGGCACTCACATTGATGTCCCCAACCACATTTTTATAAGGATGACTGTCTTGCACATCATTAATAAAGCCCAAACCGGTATTATTTTTTGGATAAGCGCCATCGAAAATCGTCCAGGAATAGGCCTGACAGGCAAAACCAACTTTTGACTTTGCCTTCTTGGCCCCACGAGCCATCAAAGTCATTATTCCCTGTTCCTTCGTAAAAACTCGAACCAGCAGATCATTATCTCGGTAAGGCCGTGTATACAAGACGAGACCTTCAATCAATGCCATCACGGCCCTCCTTTCCATAAAAAAACAACCATCAAGCTGATGGTTGTCTGCTCAGCTATTGTGCTGGTAAAACGGTTTAAAAATCATCCTTACGGTAGCCAAAGCTTTGCAAAGCCTGTGGTCGATCACGCCAACGTTCCTCAACCTTAACCCAGGTTTCCAAAAAGACCTTAGAACCAAGCAGGCGCTCAATATCTTTCCGTGCTCGTGTACCAATTTCTTTAACCATTCGGCCTTGCTTACCAATCACGATGTTCTTTTGACTGGCACGCTCGACGATAATTGAAGCCTGGATGCTAACCAAACCATCATCATCAGAGGAAATTTTATCAATCACAACCGCCACGGAATGTGGGACTTCTTGTTTAGTTAATTGCAAAACTTTTTCACGAATTAATTCGGAGATAACGAAGCGTTCCGGGTGATCCGTCAACTGATCTGAATCGAAGTATTGTGGTCCTTCATT
The DNA here is from genome assembly GCF_001038455.1 of Fructobacillus sp. EFB-N1. Lineage (GTDB taxonomy): Bacteria > Bacillota > Bacilli > Lactobacillales > Lactobacillaceae > Fructobacillus > Fructobacillus cardui. The sequence continues at coordinate 37,814 of NZ_LDUY01000004.1, forward strand.
CAAATCACCGATGACCGTTTCCAACAGCTCGGGAACATTATCCCCTTCTGTTGCCGAAATCGGGAAAATTTCCTTCCAGGCCGGTGCATCCTCTTGATACGACTGGATGACCTCGAACAGTTCTTCCTTAGGCAACAAATCGACCTTGTTGACCAGCAAATAAATCGGTGTCTTCGTTACTTCCTTCAAACGGTCGATGATATAGTTATCACCCCCGCCCCGCTTTTGGCTTGCATCAACAACAAACCAAATAGCATCTGCCTCGTGCAAGGCTGAGAAAGCTGATTTAACCATATAGTCACCCAAAGAATTTTGGGGCTTATGAACACCCGGTGTATCGATAAAAACCACCTGGGCCTCATTGGTTGTATAAATACCTTGAATCTTATTTCGGGTAGTCTGCGCCTTATTCGACATGATGGCAATTTTTTCACCAACAATGCGATTCAATAAAGTCGACTTTCCAACGTTTGGCCGACCAATAATGGCAACGAAACCTGATTTAAATCCTGGATTTGTCATAAAATAAGTTATCCTTTCAAACGGTGGACGAAACGAGAGAAGTTCGTTTCAATCCCAAAGTAATGCCAGATGTGTGGCTGGAAAATCAGAGCTAAGATAATCAACTCAGCACCAACAGCGACTAAAACCATTCCGGCCGAAACATCCTTCACCAAACCGGCTAATGGATGGTACTTGCGTTCAACCACAAGGTCTACGACGGCTTCCACCACCGTATTTAAGAACTCACCATAAACAGCCAAAAAGACCGCAATCACAACCCACAGCCATTCAGATCGGTTAAGACCTAAGTAAAGGCCAAGCACCAAAATAAAGAATGCAAAGCTTAAATGGAAACGCATATTCCGCTCGCGAATCACCACCAAGAAAATCCCTTTCAATGCATGGTACATTGAAATCAAAAAATTTTTGTTCCGCCTTGATGGCGCCTTGGGATTGGTTTGTTCAGCCAACTCTTCCACAGCAGACTTAGGGTGAAAATCAGTCTCTTCAATCTGATCGTGGTTGTTATCGCGTAAGTCCGTAGTCATCTAAAATCTTCCTCTGCAAGTCAAACATCTCTTTTTCTTCGGCATCACCAAGCATGTGATCATAACCGTTTAAGTGCAAGAAACCATGAACAACTAGAAAGCCAAGCTCACGTTCAAAGGAGTGACCAAGGTATTCCGCCTGGCTCTCGATAATATCAACGGAGACCAAAATATCCCCAATATTTTTAGCAATATCTTCGGCCATTTCTTCATCAAGAAGAACAGGGCTATCATCGCCATCCTCTTCAATGGCAAAAGAAATGACATCCGTTGGCTTGTCTTTACCGCGATAATCGCGATTATAAGCCTGAATGGCATCATTATTCATAAAGGTCACTGACATCTCAGTGTTGTCTGGTAATTCTAGATAGGCACCAGCATAATTTAAAACAGATTGGACGAGGTCTTGGTGAAACTGTGTCACACCGTCTTTCGTCTGATCAATTAATGCTAAATCCATTAGTTATTGGCTTCTTTCTGTGCGTTTTTTAATTCAGCTAGTCGAGCATCCGCATCTTCATAGGCGGAAACAATCAGACCAACGACTGGGTGGCGAACGACATCACCACTCTCAAAGTTAATAAAGGCAATACGGTTGACATCGCGGAGAATCCGGCGAGCAGCCACCAGCCCAGACCGAACACCATGTGGTAAGTCAATCTGGGATGGGTCCCCGTTGACGACCATCTTAGAGCCAAAGCCCAAACGCGTCAAAATCATCTTCATTTGAGCGTTTGTCGTATTCTGAGCCTCATCGACAATGATAAAGGCATCATCAAGGGTTCGACCACGCATATAGGCGAGTGGTGCAATTTCTAGGACACCCCGTTCAATAAGACGAGCAACATGGTCTGCTCCGACTAAAGAATTCATGGCATCGTAAATGGGCCGCATATAGGGGTCAACCTTTTCCTTTAAATCACCCGGTAAGAACCCAAGTGATTCACCAGCCTCGACTGCAGGGCGAGTAATCACAATCCGCTCGACGTCACCCTTCTTTAAGGCTGAGATGGCCATGGCGACGGCTAAGAAAGTTTTTCCAGTTCCAGCGGGGCCGATTCCAAAGGTTAGATCATTCTTACGAATCGCCTGGACATATTGACGCTGACCATAATTTTTAACACGGACTGCCCGGCCCTTATTATCGCGGATAATACTTTCACTATACAAATCTGAAAAGTAATCCAATGTTCCGCGCTTCGCCATTGTCATCGCAGAGATAACGTCAGCAGGACCGACGGAAATTTGTTTCTTAATCAATTGTGTCAGTGCTTCCAAAACGGCGAGCGCCAAAGAAGCTTGGTTCGAATCGCCTTGGACAGCTACCTGATTGCCACGAACGAGCATTTTAACGGCCAAACCCTCTTCCATTAAAACCAGAAGCTGATCCTTTGGACCCGTTAATTTGGTCTGCTGTTCAATGTTCTCAAAAGTGAATAGTTTCTCTGTTTGCGTTGTCAAAAATCCCGCACCTCATTTAGTTGAACTTACCTTATTTTAACACAACTTAGAACAAAAAAAGCCCGACAAAATCGGACTTTTCAAGTAAATCATTAGATTGTTTCAACAGAAACGTTGTTATCTGACTTGGCCATGTCGATTGGGGCAACAGTCACAACAACAATCTTGTCACCAGCAGCTGCCAAACCTTGAGCTTGAGCAACTTCCTTGGCCTTGGCAACCAAGTCATCAACAGACTTTGGTGTGTCAGCCAAGATAGGCAAGATTCCGTTGTTCAAAGTCAATCCGCGTTGTACGCGTTCTGACTTTGTCAAAGCGATTGTCATTGCAGTAGGACGATGCTTTGAAACCATACGTGCGGCGTAACCAGTTTCAGTCAAGACAACAACGGCCTTAGCTTCAACTGAGTCTGACAAGCGAGCAGCTGCTGAAGCAACTGATTCAACATCATCATCACCGTAGAAAGTGTCAGCATGACGGCTGTACAATGACAAAGCTGATTCAGCCTTTTCATCAAGAGCGGCCATCACAGCAACAGCTTCAACTGGGTAGTCACCGTTAGCTGATTCACCAGAAAGCATTGTTGCATCAGTACCATCAAAGACAGCGTTGGCAACATCAGAAGCTTCGGCACGTGTAGGACGTGGGTTTTCTTCCATTGAGTCAAGCATTTGAGTAGCAGTGATAACTGGCAATCCCAAAACGTTCATCTTGTCGATCATTTCCTTTTGGATCAAAGGCACGTTTTCGGCAGGAATTTCAACACCCATGTCGCCACGTGGAACCATCAAACCATCAGAAACTTCCAAGATAGCATCCAAGTTGTCGATACCTTCTTGTGATTCAATCTTAGGGATGATTTGAACGTGTTCCATGTTCTTTTCCTTCAACAAGGCACGGATATCCAAAACATCTTCAGGCTTACGAACGAATGAAGCAGCGATATAGTTGATTTCGTGGTCCAAACCGAAACGAATGTCATCAGCATCCTTTTCAGTGATACCAGGCAAGTTGATTGAAACACCAGGGGCGTTAACACCCTTACGTGATCCCAACAAACCGTTGTTTTCAGCCTTAACAACCAATTCCTTGTTTGCTTCGTCCTTTTCAGTGACAGTAGTAGCTAACAAACCATCATCAAAGAGCACTTGTCCGCCAACCTTAACGTCGTCAAACAATCCAGGATAAGTAACCGCAATCTTTTCCTTTGTTCCTTCGATGCTGTCGTCCATTGAGATACGGAATACATCGCCAGTTGAGAATTGAATCTTACCGTCAGCTTGCTTAGTAGTACGGATTTCCGCACCCTTTGTATCAAGCAAACGACCAACAGTCTTACCAGTAATCTTTTCGGCTTCTGCAACTGCTTGCATACGGCCCAAATGTTCTTCGTGATCACCGTGTGAGAAGTTGAAACGGAATACGTTAGCACCTGCTTCAATTAACTTCACAATTGTGTCTACATCAGTTGATGATGGACCAAGTGTTGAGACGATCTTCGTCTTTTTCATGGGTAAATAGCTCCTTTGATATCTTGGTGAGTTGCCTACAAACAACTTCCTTTTCATATTGTAATACACTCTATAACCAATTCACAAGACACAATTTAGTCTTTTTGTCGGAAAACGACATTTTTACTAGATAAAACCTGTTCTAATGCCCGTTTTAACTGGTCTGGCCCGGCTAAATTGTAAGATTGTGGTAACATTCGCCTGATTTTTGTCTTCGGCCAATACAAAATCACCTGGTATTCACCTGGATTTTGCTGCATCACTCGCCAAAGCTGATTTTTAATCGGCTCCTGATCATGGTCTTCATCTAAACGTAAAAACCAAGTGCCTGGCTGAGCAGCCTTTAGCGTTGGTGCCACCTCTTGATGAACCGGATGCTTTTTATCCAAATCAGCTTGGAAGCTTTGGCTTTGACTCGCATCCACAGCGCCAACAAAGTTTCCAATAACAGACAGCCCCTGACGAACTTCCGTTTTGCCACCTACCCGCACTAAGCGTCCAACCTTTAAGGTCGATTTTACTTTGTCATAGACTTTAGGAAAGACAGTGACATCAACGCTGCCCGTCATATCCGTTAAATTGACAAAAGCCATGTCGTCACCCCGCTTCGTCTGGATGACTTTGACACTTTTAACGAGGCCCAAAACTTTGACGTTCTGTCCAGCAACTAAATTGACCATAGTCGTCACGACCCCTCGATCGTACTCGGCCTGAAAAGCCTCGGTTGGATGACCCGATAAGTTAAAGCCAAGGGCCTCTTTCTCCGTTTGCAATCGCTCTACTAACGGTAAATCAGCTAATTTCTTGATTTTCGTCTCGGACAAGACCAAGTCACCGAAGCTAGCCGCATTAATCAAATCCGGCAAATTCGCTAAAAGTTCTGCTCGATTGTAGCCAAAATGATCAAGCGCTCCGGCATAAGTGAGCTGATTGAAAAACTTTTCATCTTGGAATTTTTCAGGTAAAGCCTTGACGAGGTCTTGCAGACTGGCAAAACGCCCAATCTGGTTGCGACTGTCCAGCAAAGCCGTCACAAAGGCCGTCTGTAAGCCATTAATATTGCCCAAGCCCATGACCAAGGCACCATCTTGAATAGACCAATCTCTAGTAGAGATATTGACATCTGGCGGTAAGACCTTCAAGCCACGTTTCTTGACCTCGGCCAAATAGGCTTGCGCCTTTTCAACACCGCCTTGGTGAGCGTTCAAAATGGCTGTATAAAAGGCCAAGGGATAATGGGCCTTCATGTAAGCTAACTGGAATGATAACTGGCTATAGGCAACCGCATGCGATTTATTAAAACCGTAATTGGCAAACTGATCGATATAGGCAAACAGTCTTTCCGCTTCGTCAAGCCGGTGGCCCTTTTTTTGCGCTCCCGTTATAAAAGCAGACTTGGCAGAAGCCATCTCATCAAGCTTTTTCTTAGACATCGCCGACCGAAGAAAATCAGCCTGCGCCAATGAAAAGCCGGCATAAGCCGCCGCCACCTGCATCACTTGCTCCTGGTAAACCAGGATGCCATAGGTTGGTGCCAGGATTTGGTCAACGACAGGGTCAATAGTTGGCACAGGTTCTTGCTTCAACCGCCGCTTAATAAAGGGGTCGATGTGTTGACTAGGCCCTGGTCGATAAAGGGCTGTGGCCGCCACGATCAGATGAAAGTCATCAACCTTAAGTCTCTTTAAAACATTTTTCATGCCGGCTGATTCAAACTGGAAAATGCCCGTCGTGTTCCCGTCGGCAAACAGTTGCAACGTTTCTTTGTCTTGAAAATCAATTTTTTTAATATCAAAATCAGCTGGCAACTCGTCTTCGGCCAAGGCGATTGTTTGCGCCAAGATTTTCAAGTTTGTCAGACCCAAAATATCAATCTTTAATAGGCCAAGTTCTTCAACCGGCCCCTTTTCAACCTGAGTCAACAAATAGCCATCATTACCAACTTGAACTGGCAACGTATTCACTAACGGTTGGTCTGAAAGAACCACGCCGGCAGCATGGGTTGAATAATTGCGGGGCAGGTTTTCAATGGCCAAAGCCGTTTTCATCAACAGTTGGCCAAAGTCTAAATCATAAATTGCTTGCTTAAGCTTTTGGTCAGGCGTCTCCCAGGCTTCTTTCAGCGGTACCTTACGGCCGTTCTTACCGGCTGGCACCCCTTCTGAAAGTCGTTTTTGCGCCTTGGCATCGAGGCCGAAGACACGGGCGGTATCACGCAAGGCCTGTTTAGCAGCCAGAGTACCAAAGGTAATAATCTGTGCAAAGGATTCCTGACCGTACTTACCATGGAGGTAGGCCAAAATTTCATCACGACGGTCATCCGGCCAATCGATATCAATATCGGGCATCGATGCTCGATCAGGATTTAAGAACCGCTCGAATAGCAAACCTTCGGCTAGAGGGTCAACGTTTGTAATTCCTAATGTATAGGCCACCAACGAACCCGCAGCCGAACCACGGCCGGACCCCGTTTGGACATGATGGTCTCTGGCGTACTTAACAATGTCCCAAACAATCAAGAAATAATCAGCAAAGCCAAGCCGCGCGATAACATCCAACTCATGGTTCAGCCGGTCCTGATAATTTTGAAAGTGGTCATCATGACCCGTTAACCGCCGCTTCAAGCCTGCATTGGCCAACTGGGTCAGGTAAGTTTTGGAATTCAAACCAGAATCTTGCTGAAAAACAGGCAAGGCCGGTGACTTAAACGCCAAATCAACGCTAGCCTCTTCAATCAGGACCTCGTTATTCTGGTAAGCGCCACGCAAAGAAGCGTTTTTTTGATACGATTCAGTAATTTCCGCCTGTGACCGTAGGTAGTAAGCCCCTTTCTCGCGCGCTAAAAGCTCTAAGTCTTCTAGTTGGGTCCCCTGATCGATTGCCCGCAAAACCTGGGCAAAGAAAGCATCATCCTCGTTTAAGTAGTCCACCTGGTCCCAAGCCATTAAACGGATTTGATGGGCTGTGGCATAGGTAACTAAGAGGTCTTGGTGGCGACTTGACATTAAGGGATTAATGCCCAAGTAAAAATCAGCACCATCAACCCTTTCAGCTAATTGGTCCAGATAATTTTTAGCCCCTGAATCTTCGGCGACAATCAACTGCCCCAATTCTGATTTTGGTGACAAAGTCAAAGAAAGCCCATCAAGGTGACCAGCCAAGTCAGCAAATTGAAGGGCCTGGTCTGGGTCTGCCATCTTTTTGGAAGACAAATAAACCAAGTTTTGATAGCCAACCTGATTTTTAGCGGTCAATAAAACCGGAAAAGCCGTCGCCACGTTCACCAGGCCATTCACCTGCAAAACAAGCGAAAAAACCGGTTTGATGCCAGCCTTTTTCGCTGCCTTGTAAAAGGCAACCACGCTGTAAAGCACGTTTTCTTCCGCCAAAGAGACCGCTTGATACCCCCGCTCCTTGGCGACTTGAATGATTTCTTCTACTGAGTTAGGACTTTGCAAAAGCGAATAAGCGCTTTTTTGTTGTAATGGTGCGTACATAAAGTCCTCCTCAACGGTGTCAATAGTCTAAAAACATTATACCGAAAATTTGTTTGCCTAGCTGAAAAATTCCAAGGATAGCCTCCTTCCCCTTTTGACTGTTTTGCTTTTTTAACCAACACTTATCCGAAATTGTCGCCCTTAAATTAGACAAATTCTCTTGCGAATTTATAAGAGGGGCGTATCATAGTGGGTAAATAATAAAGGAAGTGGAAACATGCGCTATATTACTGCCGCCTTCTGGTGTGCACTGTTTGGTGAAGTTCTTGGTTACTTGGTCGGACAAATGACCGGCGTAACTTTCAACCCAGGTGTGACAGCTCTCGTAACGATTATCGTTGGTGAAGCTGCCCTCATCTTGGTCCCTGCCTTGTCAGATTCTGCAGAAGCAGAAAAGGCAGACAACCAAGCCTAAAACACCAACAGCTTGCTTTAAAAAAGACTAGGAAAATTCCTAGTCTTTTTTGTTGCCATTAATTTTGATGATTAGCGGGCTAAATTATGTGTCTTACTTTGACTCGGCTGCCTTTGTCAAGATACCCAACAAAACATCTGTTGCCTGTTCCATCACCTGCTTGGACACGAATTCGTAACGACCGTGCATGTTTTCACCACCGGCAAAAAGATTTGGCGTTGGCAAACCTAAGAAGGTAATCTTTGAGCCATCCGTTCCGCCTCGAGCCGGTTGTGTATCCGGCTCGATACCCAAATCCGTCATAGCATCATTGGCATATTGGACAACTTCTTGGTGATCCTTCAAAAGATCACCCATGTTGTAATATTGGTCTTTCAGGGTCAAGGCCACGCGGTCTTTGTGCAAATCCTGATTAAGCTGGTCAGCGATTTGTACCATCGTTTTCTTACGATTTTCAAACTTTTCCCGATCGTGATCACGGATAATGTAAGTTAACGTAGCTTCTTCTGGTGTTCCTGCCATATCAATCAAATGATAGAAACCTTCACGTCCCTCTGTCTTTTCAGGCCGGTCATGCTCAGGCAATGCGTTATGAAAATCAATCCCAACTTGGATGGCGTTGACCATTGCACCCTTGGCGGTACCAGGATGAACGTTTTGACCGGTAATCACAATCTCAGCCTGGGCAGCATTGAAGGTTTCCCACTCCAATTCGCCTAATGGGCCACCATCAACCGTGTAGGCAAAATCAGCATCAAAGGCAGCGACATCAAAATGATTAGCGCCAATACCGATTTCCTCATCCGGACCAAAGGCAAAGCGAACGGGACCGTGTTTTACTTCTGGGTGGGCCAACAAATATTCGGCCAATGCGATGATTTCAGCCACACCTGATTTGTCATCAGAACCAAGCAAGGTGGTCCCATCCGTTGTAATCAAATCATGGCCTTGATAGTTCCTAAGATGTGGGAAGACTTCTGGATCCAACTTATAGCCAGACGTTCCCAATTCCAAAACAGAGTGGCCGTCGTAGTTATCAACCTCTTGTGGGTTCACATGCTCACTTTCAAAATCAGCCGTGTCCACGTGGGAAATAAAGCCAATCTTCGTTCCCTGACCAGCTGGCAAATTTGAAGGCAATTCAGCAAAGAGATAACCATCCTTCATCGTACGGACGTTTTCCAAGCCGATTTCCTTTAACTCAACGGCCAAATCCTTTAAAAACTGAACTTCTTTTGCTGATGATGGAATCGTCTGACTCTCTTCATCAGACCGAGTATCAACTTTGACATAACGTAAGAAACGAGACACTAACTGTGGGTACTTCTCAGACATGCAAAACCTCCTGCTTGCAAACAGACCTAAAAATAGGTGTAGGGATCAGTATTCTTCTGGCTAGCCGTCACCGGCAGTTGCCAAGCAAACCATTCTTGAACTTTTTTGGCCATTGGTTCTTTGGCCAAGGCTTCCATATGGTGGTCCGGGTCTAACACGGCAAAATCAGCAGCCAGTATATCATGACCAACATGGTAGTACAAATCAGCGGTCAAGTAAAGGTCAGCGCCAGCTTCTTGCGCCTTTTTCCAAAACTTACCACCATCGCCACCTAGAACTGCCACCCGTTTGACGACTTTATTCGCATCATTGGCAATCAAACGCACAGCATCAACCTGGCAAACAGCCTTGACCTGTTTAGCAAAATCAGCCATGGTCATGGCGACCTTTAACTCACCAATCCGTCCCATCCCAGGTTGATCACCTTCACCTGGTAACAGCGGTATCTGATTTTCAATACCAAATGCCTGGCACAACCAATCATTCAGACCACCAGTAGCGGCATCCAAATTGGTATGAGAGGCATAAATCACAATATTATTTTTAATCGCAAGTGCATACATCGCATTTTGAGGGTTTGATAAATCAAGGTTCTTTGCAGGCCGAAACATGGCTTCGTGATGAGCCCAGATAAAATCAGCCCCTAAATCGATGGCCTCCTGGACAACTTCTGGTCGCACATCCAACGTGGTCAGAACGCGATGGATTTTTTGTTCCGGTTGGCCAATTTGTAACCCGGTTGGGTCGCCCGGCTCGGCTAGCGACTTTGGGGCAAAGCCCTCAATTTGTTCAATCAATTCACTTGCTTTGACCATCAAAAACCTCCTGGTTAATAAAGTTCAGCTTTTCTTGTAAGTTCACGTACTTTTTGCTACCCTTTTGTTGGGCACTTTCCAATCGTGACAAGACTCCAGCTGCTCGATTGCGTTCCTGTTCCCACTTGGCCAAGAAAACTGGATCTTTTGCCTGAAGGAGCTTGGGACCAAATGTCCACTCAGCCTGGGTCAGCTCCTGTTGACCAGGAACAGCCACAATGATTTCATAGCGGTGGTGCCCTTCTTGCACAATCTTTTCTTGATCAATTCGGTACCCATTTTTACTTAACCAAAGCCGAACCGCCGCTTGATCGGTGTTTGGTTGCAAAATCAACTGGTTAAACGGCCCCTGATTTTGACCAGCGGTTAAAATTTTTTCAATCAACAAACCACCCATTCCGGCAATGACAACCGTTTCGATTTGGTCATCCGGTTCAATCGAAGCTAAACCGTCCGCTAACCGGCAAGTCACCCGGTCAGACAAACCATAAGTCGCCACCGTATGGATGGCGTTCTCGAGTGGCCCCTGCGCAACCTCGCCCACCAAGGCAAACTCACTCTTTTTTTCCAATAGCAGAGCCGCTGCTAAATAAGCATGGTCTGACCCAATATCAGCCACGCGCGCCTGGTCATTCACCAAATCTTTTACTGCGGCTAACCGCGGGCTCAATTTAATTGCTGTCATAAGCAATTCCTTTCTCAATTAAACAATTATTTCTTGTGTCAGCACAAGCTAACTAGCAAAAAGGAGCCACAAATTTTTTGCGCTCCATAAAAAATCATGATAAAAGCTTTTTCACCGGCTCAAAAGTCCGCCGGTGGATCGGCGTTGGACCTAATTCCGCTAGACCCGAAAGGTGCTTAGCCGTCCCATAACCAGCATTATGAGCAAAGTCATAACCCGGATATTCTCGACCATAGTCAGCCATCATTTGGTCACGGGTAACCTTAGCCAAAATACTGGCAGCGCCAATCGAGTTTGAACGAGCATCCCCCTTAATCAGCGATTGCTGTGGTAAATCCGTGTCAATCGTCATGGCATCCACCAGTAAATAGTCGGCCTTTGGCTGCAGCTGCTCCACTGCTTCCTTCATCGCTAACCGACTGGCCTGATAGATATTGACCTCGTCAATCACTTGCGCATTAACCACGCCAATGCCGTAAGCAACGGCCTCGTCCTTAATCGCCTGAACATATTCTAGGCGGTGTTTTTCGCTCACCTGCTTTGAATCAATCACACCATACTGATCAAAGTCCTTCGGTAAGATCACTGCCGCAGCCACAACCGGGCCCGCTAATGGTCCCCGGCCGACCTCATCAACACCGGCAATATTTTGGTAACCAGCTGCCCACAGTGGCTCTTCTAAGGCAAAGCGCGACAAAAAAGCCACCTTTTGCTCGGCTAATTTTTTCTGCCGTCGATCAAAAGCCAAAATGGCTGCCTGAACACCTTTTCGGTCATCCAACCGCCAAGTTGCCAAGCGTGAATCATCTGATGCAGCTTCTTTTAAAGCCGCTTTAATGCTCGCAATCGTTTCACTCATGAATTAAATCTAGGGTATACGTACCCAACTTTCCTTGACGTAGATCATTTAAAACACGGACCGCCGCCTTATCGTAATCGTCCTTGAAGCCCAACTTGGCCGTAATGGCTAAGAGGATATCAACATCAGACATTGTTGTAAAGGCATCGTCAGCCAAGTGATAGCGGTCAATGATGGCCTGTGGCCGGTAGTCCCGGAAGAAGGCAATCAAAGACAGCACCGCGTCATCCTTGGCGAAAAGCGTATCCTTCACCGCTCCACTCAAGGCCAAGCGGAGACCGATTTGTTGGTCTTCAAACTTAGGCCACAAGACCCCTGGGGAATCCAAAATTTCCAGCCCCGCTGGTGTCTTGAGCCAAGCAATCTTCTTCGTGACGCCCGGCTTATTAGCCGTTGGTGCCACATTCTTTTGAACCAGGTGGTTCAGCAAGGTTGACTTACCAACGTTTGGGATCCCTGCGAGCATTGCTCGAATAGGACGGTTCTCAATCCCACGCTTCTCCTGAGCCTTAATTTTGTCGGCCAAAACAGCCTTAGCAGCTTTCGTCATGGTCTGAGGTGTCTTTGGACTCCGTGTATCTAAGACGACCACACTCAGGGCTTCTTTTTCAAAGTGTTCCTTCCAAGCCTTGGTCTGTTTTGGATCGGCTAAATCAGCCTTGGTTAAAACTAACAGTCTTGGCTTATCACCAATCAATTTATCCACTTCTGGATTACGTGATGACGCCGGTAAGCGGGCATCGACCAGTTCAAAAACGATGTCTACCAAGTTTAAGTTTTCGCGCATCAAGCGAAAGGCCTTGGCCATGTGGCCAGGGTACCATTGTATTAATTGTCCCATGGACTTTCCTTCCTATCTTTCTCCTAGCGCGAAGCCTGGTACTCGGACCAAGCCTCATCAAAAATCGTCATCGACATTAAATAGCTCGCTGAACCTTCCAAGTAATTTGAAAGCTCGTCAAAGTCCGTCGACTGTTTTGGAAAACTTTGGTCTAAAAAGGCGTTGTTAGCAAATTGTTGAATCTCGGTTGCTGCAACCGGATTGCGGTTGGTCATTAACCAACCATAAAAAGTTCGTGACTTACTGGACACTAGTATCTACCTCTGCAAATTTAAAAATTCCATTCTGGACATCAATCTGCTTAGCTTGATAAGCTGTTTGACCGTCCTGAGTTAATTGTGACAAATCCAAAGTAATTTGACCCTGACTCGGTTGAATGGCCACACCAGCTGGTGCCACATTTTGCTTCAGTAGGTAACCAAGAGCTGCCTTCGCTGGGACATCCAGTGAATTAACCTTGGCCTTCTTAACGGTCAAAACCACGTTCCCATCACTTGTAACCTTCGGTGTCATCGTCAGTTGTCCCTTTAAACTCGAACTCGTGCTGGTTGCAACAATATTCTGACCATCAAGGTTCACCTGATAATGACTATTTTGCAGTTCGGACTGAATCATATCGTTGACTTCGTCTTTTGTAAACGACATAGTTGCTAATACTTTCTTTGAACCAGTCAACTGGTCACTGCCTGACTTTTTTGTGCTAACCATTGGCCCTGTTTGGTTGGCCAGGTTGCTGTAAGCAACGCCTGCCCCTGCTCCCAAAACAACCACAATCCCGGCAATTGTTAAAATAACTATCTTACCTTTTTTCACTTAGTATCAACTCTTTCTTTATTCTGCTTCATAGAGAATGGCCAAAGCGCCCATCCCCGTGTGAGTCGAGATAATTGGTGTTGCCACTGACAAAAGAATGTCAATGTCTGGCCAAATGGCATTTAAGCGTTGGACCATTTCTTCGGCCTCATCCTTGATGCCGGTATAAGTTACCCCAATCGCCTTCATCTGCTTATAGCCCTTCATTTGCTCGATTACGCTCTCGTTGAAGGCCTTAATGGTCTTTAATCCGCGACCCTTAACCACGACATCCACTTTACCTTCCTCATCAACCTTAGCACCGACCTTAATATTCAAGAGATTACCAATCAAGCCCTGTGTCTTGGATAAGCGACCACCAGCAACCATATTGTCAAGTGAGCGGAATGACAAGAAAATGTATGTTTGGTCTCGCGCAGTTTCCGCCACCTTCAAAACCTCTTCCAGGCTCTGACCAGCTTGTGCTGCTTTGGCTGCTGCCAAGACAACAAACGCTTCAGAGCGGTCAGCACTCAACGTATCAAAAGCATGGACATCAGCTTTTGTTAAGGCGTTTGCCTGAGCGGCGGCATTTACCGTCCCGGATAAGCCAGATGACAGGTGCAAAGATAAGACGGCTGCATCGGGATCTTCTTGATAGCATTGATCGTAAACTTCTTTAAAGGCCCCAATTGAAGGCTGTGAAGTCTGTGGCAATTGGTCGCTTTCTTGCATCTTTTCCAAGAATTCTTCAGCTGAAATGGTCACCCCATCTTGATAAATTGTGCCATCAATCTGCACGGTCAATGGGACAACTTTAATTTGGTACTGGTCAATTTCTGCTTGAGTTAACTTAGCGGCTGAATCCGTTACAATCTGTACTTTAGCCATGGAATCGTCTCCTACTTACTTCCGTTTATATGTTAAAAAGGTTAATTGATAGTCGTCATCAACAGCCTCTTGTTGCGCTGTTAACGTGAACTGGTCCAAATCAATTGGACTGACAAAAGTGTCCCCATCAAAGTCCCCTCTGACCTTTGTGACAATTAAGTCCGTCGCCATTGGCATTAATGCTGTAAAGACTTGAGCCCCACCGGCAACCGTCACGACGTGTCCCTGGCTGATTTCATCATCAATCAAGGCTTGTAAATCTGCTAGAGAATGAACCACGGCAACCTCTTCAAAGCCGGGATCAAAATCAACTTGTCGAGTTAAAACAACCGTTTTCCGTTTTGGTAATGGACGACCAATGGCTGCCCATGTCGCACGGCCCATTACCATGGTAGAACCGACTGTTTCTTTTTTAAAGTGTTTTAAGTCCGATGGAATCGACCATGGTAAATCGCCATCTTTACCAATTGCATGGCGGTCATCTTCCGCCCAAACCATTTTAACTGTTGCCATATGTCTGCTCCTCTACAAGGGTGGTCAAGGCCTCTTTGGTATTGTCCACCTGGCCTAAGACGACTGCCTGTTCCATCTTCTTTAATACCACACCTAAATCAGGACCCGGCTGCGCCAAGCCGGCCGCAATCAAGTCCCCACCACTTAAAGCAAGGTCCTTCATTGAATAAATTGGCAGGCTATCATATGTCTTTTGAATGCGCTCCGTCACACTTTGGTCAACCCCCATGATTGTCAGCGTTTCAAGTAACGTCCTCACATAAGCATTGTGCTCATAAATGGCCCACCGGTCAATTTGATTGACATTGGCTAATAGCGGTCCAACAGCCAGCACGGTCTGCATCACCTCTTTCGACAATTTCCACTGCCGTAGCTGCGATTGCAAGGTCGGTCCATCAAAACCCTGTTGCCCTAAATACAAAGCCCAGACATCTTGTTCACTTTGCGGTTGTTTTCTTTCCAGCTGATTCGCAACCCTTAAAACATCGGCTTCCGTCATCAAGCCGGTTTCCCCTGGTAAATAAGGTAAGAGTCCAGCTTCAACTAAGATTTTCAAAGCTGACCCAGCGGCCAACCCTTGCAACATTTTCTCAAATTCAACTCGAATGCGCTCAACGGCGATTTTAGCTAAATTCGGTCCTAATTCCACCAAGGCAGCTAAAGTTTGATCTTCAATTTGAAAATCCAATTGCGCAGCAAAACGCAGGGCACGCATCATTCGCAAAGCGTCCTCTGTAAAACGTTCTTTTGCTAAACCGACCGCCCTGATTTGTCGGTTGGCCAAATCAGTCAGGCCGTCAAAATAATCAATCACTTGACCGTCTTCATCAAGGGCAAAGGCATTAATGGTAAAGTCTCGACGCTTCAAGTCCTCACTCAATGACCGCACAAACGCAACCTGATCAGGTCGACGAAAATCTGTATAAGTGGATTCCGTCCGGAAGGTCGTAATTTCATAACCTTCACCGTGATCTAAGACCATAACGGTACCGTGTTGGATACCGGTATCGACCGTCTTTTTAAAAATCTTTTTAATTTCTTCTGGGTAGGCAGAAGAAGCAATATCCACGTCGTGAATTGGCTTTCCTAAAATAATGTCGCGAACACAACCGCCAACAAAATAAGCTTGAAAGCCGGCCCGGTTGATCTGCTTTAGAATCGGCTTGGCAGCCGTCAATTCACTTGGTAACAGTTCAAGCTTCATCGCCACCTCCTTCTAATCATTTACTATTCATCTAATCTTAGCAAGATTTTACCCTGAATGCACGAAACAAAGGGATTTCCATTCATTTTTTTAATCAAGCGACAGGTCAGCCAAACGGTCGGCTAATTCAAAGTTGTCTGGATCGAGATCAACAGCCTTTTCTAAGGCAGTCAGTTCCTCTTTTCGTCGACCAACTTCGTGATACCAATCAGCGAGGTCGTGCCAAAAATCAGGATCCGCCGGGTAATCAACCTGCGCGGCCTGCCATTGTTCCGCTGCCTTGTCTTCTTCTTCCTTGGCATGGTAAGCCCGCGCCAAGTCCCAGCTAAAGCGTGGGTCAACTAAGTCTAATTCTTGGGCTGCACCAATGGTTTCAATGACGGCATCGTAGTCGTGCCGAGCCAAATAGAGGTCAGCTAAAGCACTATAAGTTGCTAAGTCCTGGTCATCTAGGGCAAGCGCCTGATTGAAATCTTCTTTCGCCTGGTCGTACTGACCCAATTTAAAGGCTAAGAGCCCGGCTTGGCGATACAAAACCGGGTTAGTTTGATCATACGACAGCCCCAAACGATAAGTCTTTTCCGCTTGGTCAAGGTCATTAATCCGTTCATAGAGTTGTCCAAGAAGTGGGTAAACAGAAGTGTACTGTGGGTCTGCCGCCAAAATATCTTCAAAGAGTGGTAAGGCATCCTCGTCAGCCTTCTTCTCGACATACAAGAAAGACAGTTGGAACTTGGTGTCAATCGTCAAGTCAATCGGCTTAATCTGTTCAAGGTAGGCAATGGCGTTATCCACGTTTCCAATTGCTGCATAGGCCGTTCCAATTCGAGCAGCCATATCAACCTTAGCAATCCGTCTTTGACCGGCTAACAAGAGTTGGCGATAACCGCGAATAGCCTGGTGGTACTGACCGGTCGTAAAGTAAAATTCAGCCAAGGCAAAGGTTACCACCGGCTCATCGGGTGCCAGCTGTGATGCCTTTTCCAGGGCATATTCTGCCGACTCACTTAAACCTTCTGATTGATACAAGTCCGCTTTAACCAGCAAGGCTTGCAAATAGGCCGGCGAATTCTCTGAAATTTGGGCTAAGTAGTCCTGCGCCAAATCCAAGTCGTTTTCTTCAATCGCTAATTCCGCCAAAGCCGTCTTCAAGTCACCCTCATCAGGATATTTGGCCAGCAGGTGTAAGTAAGCTTTCTTGGACTCTTCGACAAAACCAATGGCATAGAGATCTTCAGCCAGTGAATAAACCAAATCATCTTCATCTTCGGCTAGTGATTTTTGAAAGGCTTTCTGTGCTTGGTCCATTTGTCCCAAGCGAATAGCAGCCATCATTTCTTCTGCATAATTAGTCAATTTTTTAATCGCCTTTCCAAACGCTTTTTGCGTAAATGTTCTCTTCTATTTTACTAAATCAGCCTTTGAAACACAAAAAGCCTTCTTTGTAAAATAATAGTAATACTCAAATAGACCAATTTGTGTTATTATTGTCTGGAGTTTTTTCATAAGCAATTTCTGGGAATTAGATAAATTCTAAAAGGAGGTCTTCAGGATGTACTCATTAACAAAAAAGCGTTGGCAAGCAATTCACAATCGAGATGCAGACTATAACGGTAGCTTTATCTACGGTGTCACAACCGATAAGCGGGTTTGTTGTCCCTCATGCGTCCATGGTAGTGAAACCCACCCTGAAGATATTCAAATTTTCAAAACAAATGACGAGGCATTATTTGAGGGCTTCCGCCCCTGCTCTGATTGTCAACCATTTGGCGAACTATCCGATAAGGCTGATTTAGTCTTCCGGGTGAAAGAATACCTGTCAGCCAATTATAAGAATCGAATTACACTCGAGTCCTTGAGCGAAGACTTTTCTGTCTCATCCGGTATCCTACACCGAGCCTTTATGACCGTAGCCGAAGAGAGCCCACAAAGCTATCTTCTACGAGTGCGGATGTTCCATGCCAAGAAGCTACTTAAAGATGGCAAAGACTCTGTTGCCCTCGTTGGCCTCAAGGTTGGCATCCCCAACCTCTCATACTTCAACACCGTCTTCAAGCAAGAAGCCGGTGTGACGGCCGTTCAATACCGCAAGCAAAGCAAATAAACTTGCCAATCCAAGTTCATTAAGATACAGTAGACAGCGAAACCAACTTTCGCTGTTTTTTTTGTACAAGGAGGAACTAGATGTTTAACGATTTGAACAAAAAGGTTGCCGTGATTACCGGCGGCTCAAAGGGTATTGGTAACGCGATCGCGTTGCGCTTTGCTCAAGAAAAGATGAACGTTGTCATTAACTACCATTCTGACGAAGCCGGGGCACAAGCGGCAGTCGACGAGATTCGAGAAAATGGTGGCGATGCTGTTGCCGTCAAGGCTGACGTTTCAACTGAAACCGGCGTCAAGGCCCTTTTACAGGCTGCGATTGATAACTTTGGCGGTTTGGATGTTTGGGTCAACAATGCCGGAATGGAA
This sequence comes from Fructobacillus sp. EFB-N1, assembly GCF_001038455.1. Classification (GTDB taxonomy): domain Bacteria; phylum Bacillota; class Bacilli; order Lactobacillales; family Lactobacillaceae; genus Fructobacillus; species Fructobacillus cardui. Next base: position 56,157 of record NZ_LDUY01000004.1, read on the forward strand.
ATTCAAACACCAACCCACAAAATCACACTTGAGGAATGGAATAAAGTCATTGGCATTAACATGACCGGTGTGTTCCTTGGGGCAAAGGAAGCCCTCAACTACTGGTTGGACAATGACCGGACTGGTAACATCATCAATATGTCTTCCGTCCACCAACAAATTCCTTGGCCAACCTTTGCTTCCTATGCAACTGCTAAGGGTGGCGTCAAGCTCTTTACCGAAACGATAGCCATGGAATATGCGCCAAAGGGTATTCGCGTCAACAATATCGCTCCCGGTGCCATTAACACACCGATTAATGCGGAAAAATTTGCCGACAAGGCCCAATACGAGCAAACGCAATCAATGATTCCAATGTTAAAGATTGGCGATCCCGAAGATGTGGCCGATGCCGCCGTTTGGCTAGCATCCGATCAAGCCAAGTACGTGACTGGTACGACCCTCTTTGTTGATGGGGGGATGACCCTTTATGCTGCCTTCCAAGATGGTAAGGGATAATTTTTAAAAAGCATACTAAAAGGAGTTCTTCTACTTAGGAGAACTCCTTTTTTCTATCAAAAAAATCAGTAAAGGGTTAACTAACCCGCTTTATTTCGACCACTTGGCACCAATCTGAAAGACGTTGCCATCCGTTCGACTGTCATTCAGACGATATCCCTGCTGAATGCTTTGATGAACAAAAAACTGACTTTGCTCAACTGCTTGTTGCAAGTTCTCACCCAAGGCTAATTTGGCCGTAATTGCTGCCGCTAAGGTACAACCGGCGCCATTAACAAAGGCATCCTCGCCTAAGGCTGGTTGTGTGAAATAACTAATTTGGCCTGACACTGCCAGCAAATCCAGGGCTTTTTCATCCACAAATCCCTGGCCGCCCTTTAAAAATACGGCAGTGTGAGCTCGTTCACTGATTTTTTGTGCTAATTCTGCCAAATCACTCGACGTTTTCGCCAAGGCGTTAGCTCGCTCTGCCAACGCTAATCCCTCATTTAAATTCGGTGTCGTGACCGTTGCCAGTGGCAATAGGCGGTCCAAGTATTCTTGGACCAGCGCTTTGTTTTCGGCCAAGTGGCCTTCCTTCAAGGCCAATACAGGGTCAACCACGATTGGACCAGCATAATCTTGTAAGAAGGACACCACCCGCTCCAATTGCTTGACCGACGTTAACATCCCCACCTTAATGGCGGCAAAGTCTTCGACCTGGGATAAAGACTTTAATTGCTGGTCAAAAACCTCGTCAGGCACGGGAAAGACCGCCACATTACTGGGCTGAATACTGACAATACTCGTAATCACCGAAAATCCAGCCAAGCCAGCCTCGGCAAAGGTGGCCAAATCAGCCTGCAGGCCTCCACCGGCTAGCGAGTCAGATCCCGCAATGGTTAAAACTTTCTTACTTGTAGCCATACAGCCACCTTTCTTACTCATTTCTCAAAAAAAGCCGTCCTTAGTGATATGAACCCCAAAATCAGGACATATCATTAGCGGCGGCTTTTCAAAAATTCTTTTACTTCGCTTCACTCGTTTTTTTCTTCGCGGGTACTTTTTTCTTAGTCTTAGTGGCGACCGAACCGCTGGCCTCCTGGTCTTCACCAGTTGCGCTAACAACCTTGTCGTCTACTTGATTTGGATCCTTTGGCTTATCCCATGAGACAAAGTCACAGTCAGGATAGCGAGAGCAACCATAAAACTTTCGGCCACGCTTGGTTTTGCGTTCCACAACTTGTCCCTTACCACACTTTGGACAAGTGATACCGATTTCTTGCACAATCGCCTTTGTATTCCGACAGTCTGGGAAGCGAGAGCAAGCATAGAACTTACCATAGCGACCCATCTTAATCACCATTGGTGCGCCACAGACTTCACAGTCCATGCCTGCCAATTCATCGTGCATCGTAATTTTTTCCAAGGTCTCCTCAGCGGACTGAACTTCCTTAGAAAATGGCTTGTAAAATTCATCGACGACCGGGACCCACTTCTTATCACCGACTTCAATTTCATCCAGTGAATGCTCAACCTGGGCCGTAAACTTGGTATCGGTAATATCTGGGAACTTATCCTCAACAATTGTTTGGACAATTTCACCTAATTCAGTGGGCACAAATTTCCGTGCATCCACCCGAACATAGTTCCGTCGCTGAATGGTATCCAACGTTGGCGCATAAGTCGAAGGACGACCAACACCGTTTTCTTCCAGAGCCTTAATCAAAGCCGCTTCAGTATAGCGGGCTGGCGGCATCGTGAAGTGCTGTTCGGGGTTTGTCTTCGCCAAGTCGACTTCATCCCCCTCTGCCAAATCAGGTAAAAGGTTATCTTTTTCTTTAGCAGCCGGATAAGCCTTGGTAAATCCAGCAAACTTGGTCTTTGATCCATTGGCATGGAATAAGACACCATTTTGCTCAACCGTCACTGCTAAGGTATCCAAAATTTCTGGCGTCATCAAAGATGCAACAAAGCGCGACCAAATCAGGGAATACAGCTTGAATTGGTCAGGAGTTAGCTTATCCTTAATCGACGCTGGTGTCTTCGTGACATCCGTTGGACGGATTGCTTCGTGGGCATCTTGGGCCCCTTCTTGCGGCGTCCCGGCAATGGGCTTATGGCTTGAATATTCCTCGCCCCACTCGTCATGAATATACTGGGCAGCGGCATTCTTCGCCACGGCTGAAAGTCGGGTCGAATCCGTACGCATATAGGTAATTAACCCAACTTGACCGAGGCCACGCCCTAAGTTAATTCCTTCGTAAAGCTGCTGAGCCGTCATCATCGTCTTCCGTGTTCGGAACTTCAACTGGGTGTTGGCCGCTTGTTGCATGGTTGACGTTGTAAATGGTGGCTGTGGTTGCCGCTTTCTTTCCTTGGCCTTGACTTCTGATACCTGGAAGGGCTTTTTCAAGTCCAAATCAGCCATGACCGCTTGGACGGCAGCGTTATCAGGTAACGGTTGTTTCTTACCAGCAAAGCCATAGAAGCTCGCCTTAAACTTCGACTTGCCCTTCTTGAATTCGGAATCCAGTGTCCAGTATTCCTCTGGTTGGAAAGCCTGAATTTGGCGTTCTCTGGCAATAATCAAACCGAGGGCAACTGATTGTACTCGGCCGGCTGACAAGCCACGCTTAACCGTCTTCCACAACACTGGTGAAATTGAGTAACCCACTAACCGGTCGATAATCCGCCGAGCCTGCTGAGCATCAACTAAGTCTTGGTTAATGGTCCGTGGTTCCTTGAAGGCATTTTTAATCGTATCCTTCGTGATTTCGTTAAAGACCACTCGGTTCTTTTGTTCTGGATCAAGGCCCAAAATATGCTGTAAATGCCAGGCAATCGCCTCTCCTTCGCGATCCGGATCGGATGCGAGATAGACTTGCTTGGCAGCCTTAGCAGCTTTTTTCAGGTCCTTAATCACCGGACCCTTACCGCGAATATTAATGTACTTTGGTTCGTAATCCTGGTCAACATCAACACCCAATGTTGACTTAGGGAGGTCGCGGACATGGCCAATCGAGGCAACAACTTGATAAGTCGAGCCAAGATATTTTTCAATTGTCTTGGCCTTTGACGGACTCTCGACAATCACTAATTTTTTACTTGTTTTCTTCTTACTCTTTTTCTTTGGAGCAGTTGTTTTCTTGGTCTTTGCTTCTACCAACGTGTGATTCCCCATTTTTCTAAAGCTACTTGATTGGCGACAAAGGTGATTATTTTGAATCAATAATCACGTTTATCACCCAAAAGCAAGCTTTCCTTTTGGTTTAACTCTCCCATCATACCAGTCAAAGCTACGCTTTGGCAAGACGGGTGGAATCATTTTCCTACTATATAATGCAAATTTTTAAGTCAAACATGAAACCGCTTTAATGATATCACTGCTCGTTAAGACTGGCAACGCACCGGCCTGAATTAATTCATTTGGCCCGACCGACAGGGGCGCATTAATCGGACCAGGAACCGATAAAACCTGTCGATTTTCTTGTAACGCTAAATTAGCAGTAATCAGCGACCCGGAATGGTGCTTGACCTCAATCACTAACGTGGCACTCGAAAGGCCCGCAATAATTCGATTGCGGTCTGGAAAGTGGCTTCTCAATGGCAAGGACCCTACTGGGTATTCCGACAACAATAACCCCTGCTGACCAACCTGTTCTTGCAGTAAACGGTGATTTGCTGGATATGCCCGGTCCAACCCTGTGCCAATGACCGCCACCGGAACACCCCCATAATGAAAAGTCATCTGATGGGCCATCACATCAATCCCCTTCGCCAACCCCGAGACAACGCTAATTCCTGCCTTGACCACATCCGGCAACAATTGCCGTAGGGACGCTAGCCCATAAGAACTGGCATCCCTCGCCCCAACTACTGCCAGTGATGGCAAAGCCAACGCCCTTAAGTCGCCCTGGTAAAAGAGAACTAATGGTGGCTGATAAATCTCACTGAGCCGTTTTGGATAATATTTGTCAAAATAGGTTAACCAGTCCCCCTGGTATGCCAAGGCCTTATTCAATGACCACTCATAACTCGCCTGAATCTGCCGATGTGGTTGTGACCCAGGCTCCAAACCAAGAACAAGGGCTAACGTTAAAAAGGGCCAGGGATAGGGTCCCTGCTCTGGATTGCCTTGTTGATTTAAGGCGGCAATCACTTTAGCCTCCTTGGCCTTACCCACTCCAGGCGTTAGGTGCAGTGCTAACAAAAATTGCTTTAAATTCATCAAATTCCTCCTTCCTTTTAGCATCATTAGACGGAAACAAGGAGGACCAATGATTATTCCAAACCAAAAAATAGTCTTAGCAACCCCAATAAAAAAACAGGGCCTTAGCCCTGTCCTTCAACAATTTCACTTAATTCAGCCCAGCGTTCCATTTTCGCATCAAGGGCATCAGAGACCTCTTGCAATTGACTTTGAATTTCAGCAACCTTTTGGTAATCGGCACCATTAGCAGCCATTTGATCATTAAAATCCTCTACTTGTGCCTCCAAATCAGCAATCTCATCCTCAATCGTTTCCCATTCGCGCTTTTCCATATAGGTTAACTTACGCTTTTTAGGCTTTTGTGCAGGTGCTACTGACTTTTCAGTTGCTGATTTTTCTTTTTTATCCAGACGACCTGTCCCAGCACTCTTTTTACCTGGTAAGACAACCTCATCCAAGTAAATTGAAAACTCGCCATTATATCGGTCAACTTGACCATTACCAGACAAGTAGTAACCATAGTCGGCCACCTTGTCCAAAAAATAACGATCGTGGGAAACCGTCACGACAGTTCCTGCAAAGCGGGCCAGGAAATTTTCCAAAACAGTTAAGGTGCCGATATCCAAATCGTTAGTTGGCTCATCCAGCAACAAAACGTTTGGTTCCTGCAAAAGAATCTTTAGTAGGTACAACCGGCGCTTTTCACCACCAGATAACTTACGCACCAAAGTTCCATGCATAAAGCTTGGGAAGAGAAACTGCTCTAGCAGGTCCTTGGCGGAAATAACGTTTCCATCGCGGTCCTTCACACTCGAAGCAACATCCGTTAGGTATTCAATCATCCGCTTATCGGCCGGGATTTCCTCCGTCACCTGCGTGTAATAACCGATTCGCACCGTTTCCCCGATTTCTAATACCCCATCAGTCAATGGCAACCGACCGGCCAAAACATTCAAAAGAGAAGATTTTCCAACCCCATTCGGTCCGGTAATACCAATTCGGTCGCGCTGACCAAAACGCAATGACAGGTCCTTAAAAATCACCTGATTGCCAAAAGCCAAAGAGGCATGATCTAAGGCAATTACTTTCTTACCTAAGCGCTGCTGGCCCAAGGACACCTCGACGTCTTGGTCCGTACGCACATTCCCTAGCGAGTCCTCTAACTCCGCGAAGGCCTTTTCTCGGCCCTTTTGCTTCGTTGTCCGGGCTCGGGCTGATTTTTTCATCCAAACCAGTTCTTTTTCATAAAGCTTCTCGCGCTTATGTTCAGCAGCCGCCTCGTTTTCATGGCGAATAGCCTTGCCCTCGACGTAATCTTGGTAGTTTCCTTGGTATTCATAGAGTTTCCCAAAGGAAAGCTCAAAAATTCGATTCGTTACTCGATCCAAGAAATAGCGGTCGTGCGTAACCGTCAATAAGGCACCCTTATACTTGGCCAAATACTGCTCTAACCAGGCAATGGAATCAAAATCCAAGTGGTTGGTCGGCTCATCTAAAATCAGGAGATCCGGCTCTTGAATCAAAACCTGCGCTAAGCCAACACGTTTTTTTTGACCACCCGACAGGCTAACCACTTCTTGATTTAAATTCGTTAAATGTAACTGCGTTAAAATAGTCTTAATCTGGGCCTCGATGGTCCAGGCATCATCACGATCCATAGCGGCCTGGGCCTTTTCAAAGCGGCTGGCTGCTTTTGGATTTTCGGGATCTTGTGCCAAAAAGTCTAAGGATTCCTGGTAAGCTCGAATTGTATGGAAAACTGGTTGGTCCCCAGCATAAATCGCATCTAGGACCTGCATGTGTCCAGCCAAATCAGGATCTTGTTCCAAGTATCCAACGCGATAATCATTTTGGGTCGAAATTGTCCCATGATCAGCCGGTTGTTTACCGGAAAGGGCATTTAAAAGGGTCGTTTTCCCAGACCCATTAACCCCAACCAGGCCAACACGGTCACCCTGGGTAATCAAAAAGGAAAGGTCGTCAAAGAGGACCTTTTCACCGTATACAGACGTTAAATTTTCTACTCTAAATTGTTTCATGTCTTCTATTATACTCGAATCAAGGACCCTTTTTCTGGAATATTCGTGATAAAATAAACAGAAGTATATGAAGAATAGGCCGGATTGATGTTTCATTTAATAAATTGGATTAAACAAAATAAAATCGGAGCCATCATCGTTGGCGTCTTCACCTTTGCGACCATGATTCTCATCATCTCGCTGGCGCAACAAAACCAACTGACGACTCGTCCAGACCAAGTTCCCTTACGAACGGGTCCGGGACTGAACTACAAACAAATCACCAAGTTGAAGGCCGGCACCAAACTGACTGTCGTTGCTAAAAACAATGGTTGGTGGCAGGTTAAGCGCGATAATAACCAAAAAGTGGGTTGGGTTGCTTCTTGGGTTGCTAATAACACTAAATTGAAGACTGCTACCCAGTTGTCTGAAGCAACCATCGTCTTAGACCCCGGTCACGGTGGTTCCGATACCGGTGCGATTTCAACGGATGGCAAGCATTATGAAAAAACCTACACCCTGAAAACAGCGTTGGCGACTGAAAAAGTTTTGACGAATGCCGGTGCGCGGGTCATCATGGTCCGCACCAAGGATGTCGTCGTTCCCCTACTTTACATCCCCCTCAAGGCCGAAAAGGATAACGCCGATGCCCAGATTTCCTTCCACTTCGACTCCTCAGAGTCTAATAACAGCGCTTCTGGCGTTTCCCAGTATTATTATAATGATAATTCACAATCACTCGCCCAAGCTTTAAATGGCTCACTGAATAACCTACCACTTGAAAATCGCGGTTACGAAACGATGCCTTACCTCGTGATTAAAGACGTCACCAGACCCGCCGTCTTACTCGAGAATGGTTTCATTAATTCAGACCATGACTTCTCTTACATTCGTCAAAGTTCCTACCAGCAAAAGATTGCTCACGATGTCAAATCAGGTTTGGTTGCCTATCTAAGCAACCTATACCCAAACAATAATGGACAATAAAGCAAAGACTCCGCTCTCCCTATCAACCGATAAGGCAAACGGAGTCTTTTTCTACCGGTAATACTGTCGAACGACTAGCCAGTAAAACTAGGTTTTGAGCATAAAAAAACAGCACTCCGAAGAGTGCTGGGTAGGTAGATAGATAAACTACCTCAGTTGGTTAACGATAGTATAACATCACAAGCTTTGTTAGGCAAGCTTTTATCTCTTAAACGAGTTCTTCTAATCCATGCAGATTTATTTTATATCATAGGCAATCGAGCACTACTGCATTCAACTTTTACAGTTCAATGCATTCTGATTCCCGAAATTATAGACAAGTAGCATCGCACAAATTGTTGAAAAAAATCTAGCCAAACATCAACTCATAGATACAGTAACAATTACGCCCAACCTAATTCACTAATCGTACTTTTAATCAACGGTGTCTGCCAATTTTCCCCTAAGGCTAGGGTGACGAGGGCAGATTGAAAAACAAGCCAAGATTCAATTTGATCCTTCGAAAGGATACCGGTAACCGTTAACACAAGAGCAGTTTCGCCGGCTCGATCAGCCAAACCGGCTAAAATTAATTCAAAATCAGCTAAGTCAATTTCAGCTAGCCGATCAGCTGCAACCTGCAAATTCACCACATCCGGATTCTTGGTCAACAAAGCAGAGAATGCCGCTCGAATTGTTTCTGGCGTCAAATCGTCAATTATGCCCGTTCGAATAACCGGAACAGCCACTTTCTTGGCGACGGTTATGACCTTTTCCTGCAAATTTTCATCCAGTTCCTCTGGCAAGTAGACTCCGGCAAAACGGTCCGCTCCGACTTGCAATGCCGTGGCTAAGAAATAAGCCTGGTCAGCTGGCGCTAGTTCTCCCTGACCACCGGCCTCTTTCGTCGTATAAGCCAGCAAAACCAAGTGATCTCCTACTGTTTGAAGAGCGTTGTCCACTAATTCATTTACAATTTGCTGGTGCATAGCCGGCCAATTGGATAGAAATTCTTGGTGCGCCTGGTCCAATTCCGCCTTCATTGCGGCTTTTTTCATCGCGGAAGCGTCTCTTTCTTCAACCGCCTGCGCACCACCGGCCTTAACCTGGTCCCAAATGACCTCTTTGGAAAACTCATCCACAATGGCATCAGCTTGCCAGATAACAGCATCTGGATTCTTCTGGTCTAACGCCTGCTTAAAGGGCGTAAATTTATCGGCCGGCCCTAATGCCATCGGAACGGCTAAGGCTGACTGGGCAATTGGCTTTTTCTGTTCAAATAATTCTGTAATTTTCATAGTCTAATAATCCGAAAGCCAGCTGGATGAGCAGCTGGCTTTTTTCTTTCATTGATTGATTTAAAATATTTTGCTTAAAAGAAATTCATCGAGTAGGAACCGTTAAAGGTATCACCCGCTGCAAGGACGTTCACACCAAACTTTTCCTTAAAGTTACCGGTGGCATCAACCGTATCGGCAATCCCCCACCAAGGTTCAACGGCAATAAACGGCGCATCCTTCCCGGCTGGTGTCCAAACACCAACAAACTGGGCATTATCAATCGTCATTTCCATGCCATGCTGGTTCGCTAACCGAGCCAACAAGAAGGTTGTCTTCTGGCGATCGAGCTTCAAAATAATGGCATCATCATGATAGTCTTCTTGACGCAGACGCAACGGAATATTGGAAGAGAATGGCGTTGGCACATTTGGATTCGAATAAGGTCCAACCAAACGAATTCGATCGTAAACCTTTTCGGGGGTCACAGACAAATAGTAATCCGAGAATTTACCACCATCAAGTGGGAGGTTAAAGGCTGGATGCCCTCCAACGGAGAAGAACAGTGAATCGTGACTCGCTGGATTCTTAACTTCGTACTCAACTTTCAATGATGAACCATTCAGGGTAAAGATAACATCAAAAATAAAGGCGAACGGATAAATTCGCCGTGTCGATTCGGAATCCTCCAACCGCAAACGAACAGCGTCATCCTGCTCACTGACAATCAAAAAATCCATATTTCGAGCAAAACCGTGCTGGTTCATATAATAAGTTTGACCAGCCAGTTCATACTGATCACCTTGAAGGCGACCAACAATAGGGAAAAGATTAGGCGCATGCCGACCCCAATACATGGGATCCCCATACCAGATATACTCTAGTTCCGCTTCCTTATTCCACGCTGAAATCAGCTCCGCACCATGCTCGCTGATTTGTACCTTTAATTTGTCATTCTCCAGAATTATCATAACTTTATTTTACTATCTATTCTTAAGAATGACAATTTAATTGGCCCGCACTTTAAAAAAACTGTTGGATAAAGATCATTACCCTCTTTTTGTGTGTCCTTCACCCGCTTTTTTGGCCCGTGGAAAGAAATTTTGATACGAATCCTGGAGCATAGCTTTCGAAACATGAGTATAGATTTGAGTCGTTGAAAGATTGGCGTGGCCCAGTAATTCCTGAACAGTTCGCATATCTGCTCCTCGGTTTAACAAAGCAGTCGCAAAGCTATGCCGTAGCATGTGCGGATGAATCTTACCTGTTAGGGTCGTTTTTTGCATCAACTGGTTGAGAATATAGGTCACACCGGCAGTAGTGATTGGGCCACCATTGGCATTTAAGAAGACGACATCTTTTTGGTTTAAGCGGTGACTTTTAGCCATTAACATCGGCCGGCAATTGTCTAAATAATCTTCCAAGGCTTTCTTAGCATATGAACCAAAGGGCACAAATCGGTCCTTATTCCCTTTTCCGTGAATCAGCACCAGACGCTGATTTAAATCAATTTGGTCCAATGTCAGTCCCGCAAATTCAGAAACTCGGGTTCCTGTGGCGAATAAGAATTCCAACAAAGCGGCATCTCGACGCCAGAGGGGATGGTCATTTTGGTCATAAGCAACCTGAAAGAGTTCCAACATCTCATTATCATAAAAAAATTCCGGTAAATGTGCCTGGTGCTTCCGCAGTGCTACCCCATCAAAGGGATTATCAACAGCTAAATTCTCACTCACCAAATAAGCATAGAAATTTTTCAGACTCGAAACCTTACGAGCAATCGTCGTTCGCGCGAGCATTTGATCATAAAGGCTGGCTAAATAAACTCGAACATCTAAGCTTTTAATGCTGGTAAAGCCAGTAAAGCCCCCATTATCGGTCAAATAGTTCACAAATTCGTCAATATCAGTTCGATACGCTTTCACAGTTTGAAGCGAATAACCACGTTCTGCCTGCAAGTATTGTTGGTATTGTTGTACAGCATTGATTTCCATATTTCCATTATACAAAGACAAATATTAAGAAGAACTTAAGATAGTTAGGATTCCACTAACCTTAACCTATGTGACAGTAATTAGACGAATGGCATTGTATAGTAATACTAATTACAGAAACGATACGGAGGATTTCGTCATGAATCTACCAGTTAATTCGACCAGAAGTTATTTACGCCACATTTTTGGGTTGAAGCGGGTCAAGGTCGATGCCTTCTTCTTGAGCATCCGTGATAACATTTTAAATCACCGTGACCAACGAGAAGCATGGAAAAACGGGACGACCTTTACACCAACCCACCATGAGGCCAAAGATTTACTCAATAAGCGGGTTGTTGCTGAAAACGACCGCTACTCTTATGGTCGACTCGCTCACCATCAACACAATGATTTTAACTAATACGCATGAAAGGCCCACTGCAAAAGTGGGCCTTTTTTCTTATCATCATTTACCATGCCAAATATCAGCACCAGCACAAAAATGAGCCCAAACCAAACCTGGTCGAGGACTCATTTTTTCTTTTTTAATTCTTAAAGGAATGAATTGGTGCAGGCACGTGCCCACCACGATTAATAAAATCAGTAGAAGACTTATCAACCACTGGCATCACTGGGGCAGTTCCCAACAAACCACCATAGTCGACCATGTCACCAACCTTCGTGCTATTCGTTGGCAAGATTCGCACAGCCGTCGTCTTGTTGTTTTGCACCCCAATCGCTACTTCATCAGCAATCATTGCTGAAATGGTTGTCGCTGGTGTATCACCTGGGATGGCAATCATATCCAACCCAACCGAACAAACAGACGTCATCGCTTCTAACTTGGCCAATGACAATGTTCCAGCCTGGACGGCATCAATCATCCCGGCATCTTCTGAAACGGGGATAAAGGCACCAGACAAACCACCAACACCTTGTGCGGCCATCACGCCACCCTTTTTAACGGCATCGTTCAAGAGCATCAAAGCAGCAGTCGTTCCATGCGTCCCAACTTGTTCCAAACCGATTTCTTCCAAGACTTCGGCTACAGAATCACCACGAGCTGGTGTTGGTGCTAAGGACAAATCAACAATTCCAAACGGTACGCCAAGGCGTTCCGCTGCAATCGTTCCAACTAACTGACCAACACGGGTAATCTTAAAGGCCGTCTTCTTGATAGTTTCGGCAACCACTGTAATGGACTCACCCTTGACCTGTTCCAAGGCACGCTTAACAACACCAGGGCCTGAAACGCCGACGTTAATCACAACGTCTGGTTCTGAAACACCGTGGAAGGCGCCAGCCATAAAGGGATTATCTTCAACGGCATTGGCAAAGACCACCATCTTTGAATTTGCTGTATCAGACTTGTCCGTAATGGCCTTAATCATTTCACCCATCAACTTGACGGCATCAAGGTTGATCCCAGCTTTTGATGAACCAACGTTAATGGATGACATCACAACATCCGTTTCCGTCAAAGCCTTTGGCAATGACTTAATCAACGCTAAATCACCATGTGAAAAGCCTTTTTGGACCAAAGCGGAATAGCCACCAATAAAATCAACGCCAACCTCTTTAGCGGCATCATCTAAGGCATGCGCCAAAACAAGGATTTCCTTTTCATCGGCATGACCAGCAATCAAAGAAACCGGCGTGACCGAAATCCGCTTATTCGTAATGGGTACACCATATTCACGTTCAATTTGTTGACCAACTACCACCAAGTTCTTGGCATAAGTGGTTACCTTTTGATAAACGTTCTTCGCTGTTTCTTCAACTGAACCACCAACAGTGTCCAGCAAAGAAATGCCCATCGTAATCGTCCGGATGTCAAAGTTATCTTCTTTGACCATCTGAATTGTTTCTCGAATTTGTGTTGTATCCATTATTTGCTTCTTTTCTTCGTCTTTGTTCGCACTAATTTTTTTAAAATTAGATGTGGGACATCGTATCAAAAATTTCTTCTCGTTGGACGTGCACAGTCACGCCTAAGCGAGCGCCTTCCTCTTTAACAGAGGCATAGACTTCATCAAAATCAGCAGCAGCATCGATTGCTACTAACATTGACATGGTAAACGTCTTCGACATAATGGTCTGAGACATGTCCAAAATGTTGACCCCATGTTCTGACAAAGTGGTGGCAATTCCTGCAACGATTCCTGTTTGGTCTTGGCCAACAACGGTTACAACTGCTTTAATCATGATTTTCTCCTCTAATTAATGGTTCAAAGCCTGCAATTTTTGTCAGACCCGACTTGACTGATTTTTAGATGACTTCGCCATCATATGGCTTTGCTGGCAAAGCTTCCAAATCATACGATGCGACATCTTCAATCTTGTCGAAGTATGCCGTTAATGACATAGCAATCATCAAGTTCAACGTAATATCCGCTTCCTCTTTGATGACGACAACGGGAATTCCCTTGGCCTTCGCATAACCGATTTCCCAAGCAGTACCTGAATCGGTATCGGCCCGGTCAAAATCAGCCAACGCTACCATCACATCACAATTGTCGATGGCTTCAACGTCAGACCCGTAGGCGGCGTGACGCCATGGCTCTGAAAAAAGCTCATATTCAGCATGCTGATGCTTTCGAGGTGAAAAAACGTGACCAACTTGGTCGTGTTCTTCTAAGACCTTTTCGAGGCGCTCAGCCTTCTTAATCTGTGTTTCTGAAAAAAATGGTCCAGCCAAATAAATCCGCTTTGCCATGGGTAATTCTCCTTTACTTACCTGTTTACCTATTCTCTTAGTTTACCAAAAGCAAGTTGCAACGGGATAACATTCTAAATGAAAAATAGGACAAAAATAGAACGTTTAGCACGCTTTGCCTCAAATGTTTGTCTTTAGCTCATCTTGTATTGACGGTGGCCATTTTGCCAGCCAACAAATTGGCACAAGCCCGCGTTCTCAAAACCCGCCGTCGTCACATCAACCTGATAGTCAAACAACTGCGAATTGAAGACGTCCTCGTACTCACTGACTGAAAGCTGACGACGGTCGGCCAACATGCCATCAACATTCTGGCTAGCAATAGCAGACTGGAAGTTTTCTTGGACCTTTAATGAAAAGAGCTCGGCCTCCGCACCTGAACCATATGAAAAGACAGCCAACCGTTGACCGGCAGCGATTTGCCCATTCTGCAATAGGGAAAGTAGTGCGAGATAGACTGACCCCGTATAGAGGTTTCCAACCTGACGGTTATAAATCTGTGAAGCTGCCAATTGTTCCTGGAGGAATTGTTGCTGCTCAGGTGTCGCTTGGTCCAAAACTTGGTCCAATGCCTTCTTGCCCATCTTCGTGTATGGCAGATGGAAGGCAAAACCGGCAAAGTCGGCCAACGATAACTTTGTCTGTTCTGTATATCGTGACCACAGCGTCAAGAACATTTCCTTGTAAATATCCGTTGACAGATGGCCATCAACCAAGGCCGTCGTTGCGGCCACTGGCCGCCAAAAATCAGGAACGTCCTGGCTCATATAAACAGAGTCATCTTCGATTTCAGCAATGGCCGGATTAGCGCTCACCACCATGGCAATCGCACCAGCCCCCTGCGTGACCTCTCCAGCTGTCTTCAGCCCATAGCGAGCGATATCAGCCGCAATCACCAAAACTTTCTTGTCGGGGTGCAAGTTCACGTAATCCTTGGCTTGCATCAAACCAAAGGTCCCAGCATAGCAGGCCTGCTTCATTTCAATCGTGCGAATGTATGGCGATAGGCCCAACAACTTCTGCGCAAAAACGGCCGCTGATTTGGAATTATCAACCCCGGACTCAGTAGCAAAAATCAGCATATCAATGTCCACGATATCGTCAGCGGTCAAGATTTTCTTGGCGGCATTGACCCCCATCGTCACCACGTCTTCATAGTTCGGCACGACAGATTGAACCGACTGACCAATGCCAATCGTATACTTGTCAGGTTCATCGCCTCTGGCTTTTGCCAATTCGACCATATCAAGTGCTAGTCCTGGCGTGTAGAAAGCTAATTTATCAATACCTGCAGCCATTAAAAATCTCCTTTTTACTTAAGCAAAAAAGCGCTCGAAAGCGCTCCTTGATAGTTCTCACCATCAGCTCATGAATTAATCGTACAAAGCCTTCACCTTGGCTTGAATACTGTCCGTGTTAATAAAGTCATCATAAGTTGTATCCAAACGGTCAACCACACCTTTGGCAGAAACTTCGACAATATGGTTGGCCGTTGTTTCCAAGAACTCGTGGTCATGAGAAGTCATAATAACAGAACCCTTAAAGTCTGCAACCGCATCGTTCAATGACTGAATTGATTCCAAATCCAAGTGATTTGTTGGATCGTCAAGCAACAAAACGTTGGCCTTCAACAGCATCAACTTAGCCAAAACGATTCGAACCTTTTCACCACCGGACAAAACTTTAATCTGCTTCAAGGCATCATCACCCTTAAAGAGCATTTGGCCAAGCATACCACGCAATGACGTGTTATCCTTTTGCTCTTCTTCGGCAAAATCGCGCAACCAATCCAAGATGACCTTTTCCTGGTCGTCGAAGTTATCGTTCAAATCCTTAGCCAAGTATGACTGGGTAGTCGTAACGCCCCAAGTAACAGATCCTGTATCGGGTTCCATCGTGCCCGCCAAAATTTGCATCAACGTGGTCGTTGCTAAATCAGACCGGGACAAGATGGCAATCTTATCGCCAGGACGGCCAGTAAAGGTAATGTTATCCAAAACCTTTTCGCCATCAATCGTCTTAGAGACCCCTTCAACGCGAACTAAATCATTCCCCAATTCACGGTTCAATGGGAAGGAAATGTAAGGGTACTTACGTGATGAAGGCTTGATATCATCCAAAGTAATCTTATCCAACTGCTTCTTACGAGCCGTTGCCTGCTTTGACTTTGAGGCGTTGGCAGAGAATCGTGCCACGAATTCTTGCAGCTGCTTGATTTGCTCTTCCTTCTTAGCGTTTTGCTGTGAGGCCAGGCGTTGGGCCAATTCAGCTGATTCACGCCAGAAATCGTAGTTTCCAACGAACGGCGTAATCTTACCGTAGTCTACGTCCAAGATATTCGTTGACACGACGTTCAAGAAGTGACGATCGTGCGAAACAACAATCACGAGGTTTTCAAAGTCAGCCAAGAAGTCTTCCAACCAGGCAATCGTCTGAACATCCAACCCGTTGGTCGGCTCATCCAAAACCAAGATATCTGGATTACCAAACAAAGCCTGAGCCAACAAAACCTTAACCTTATCGTTTTCAGTCAAGTCGCCCATCATGCTCTGTTGCATTGATTCGTCGATGCCCAACTTAGTCAGCAGTTGTGCTGCTTCAGTTTCAGCGTTCCAGCCGTCTAACTCTTCGAATTCGGCAGACAAGTCACCTACACGCACCCCGTCTTCATCTGAAAAATCAGGCTTCGCATAGATGGCGTCCATTTCGGTCTTAACCTGGTAGAGACGTTCATGCCCCTGGATAACCGTATCCATCACTGTAAAGTCGTCAAAGGCGAAGTGATCCTGCTGTAGAGATGACATCCGGTCGTTATCGCTAATGCTGATGACACCCTCAGTCGGTTCCAATTCCCCCTGAAGCAATTTCAAAAAGGTTGATTTACCGGCACCATTGGCTCCGATAATGCCGTATGTATGGCCGGGGACCAACTTTAAGTTAACGTCCTGGTAAAGTTTCTTACCAGAAAATGAAAATGACATGTCTGCAACAGTAATCACGAATGCTTCCTCCAAGGGGGTAAAAAGTAAAAAAATTATTCTCTTAGTATTTTAACAGAAAAACGCCCCCTTTTGGGGGGCGCTTTCTTCGATTATTTAAAGATCTTCATAACCGCCATCGATTGGCAATAAGTCTTCATCAGGGTCAGACCGCGTATCAGACCAAAAAGTAAAAATCGTCAAAACCAGGTACAAACCGGCCAAATAATAACCATATTCAGTATCAACCCAGTCAAAGGACCAGGTAGTCACCACGCCAAAAAGCAGTGGCTGCACAAAAATCCAGTAAAAACGCAGACCGTGCTTGCGAATTTGAGCGCCAAAGTACAAAGCAAAGCCCCCATTTAAGACAAAGCAGAGCCAAAAGACCAGATTAATATCGGACCAGTCAAATTTGTCGGCCACAAATGGCAACAAGACTGCCACGAAAATCATGACCAATAAGTTATAAAACCAAGTTGAGTGGTGTAATTTATTTAAAAAATTACGCATGTAAAAACCTCATTCACAGTGAAATTATTATAACAAATTATAGGCTGTTTAGCCGATGAGGGCAAGGTTTTTGACAACCCCGACTCATTTTTCTGTTATTTTTCTAATTCTAATAATGTTGATAAAGCGGCTAATGTATATAGCGGCGCCGTTTCCGCCCGCAAGATTCGTGGGCCCAAGCCGCCTGGACGATAGCCGGCTTCTTGCAAGGTATTAATCTCTTCTTCGGTCAAACCACCCTCTGGGCCAAAGACAGCCACAAAGCGTTGGCCGGGCTGGCTGGCTTGCGCCAAGTCAACCAAAGCCGCCTTTTCGCCCTGCTTGGCAGATTCTTCCCAAGCGACCAATCCCTGATCCTTTTCCAGTGTCAAAACCTCAGCAAAATCAGCAAAGTAGATTTCCGGCACTTTCAGTCGGTGTGATTGTTCGGCAGCACCAACCGCTTTGGCTCGCAGTCGTTCTAATTGCTTTGCTTCCTGTTTTTCATTCCAGGAAACGACCGACCGTTCCATCGGCACGAAAAGTAAACGACTCGCCCCCAATTCGGTTGCCTTCTCAGCCAGCCATTCGTTGCGATCTTTTTTAATCGGTGAAACAACCAGCGTGACCTCAACAGGTAATTCCACCTGCTGGTCAATGTCGGCCAGTACCGTAATAGTGGCCTGGTCTTGGCTGATGTCTTCGACTTGGCCAAGCACCAAACGCGATTGGCCATCAAAAAATTCTGCTTTCGTCCCAACCTTGGCGCGTAAAACCTTCACCAAGTGCTTAAAAGCTGGCATATCAGCCGTCAGGATGATGTTATTTTGAATGGGTTCTTCTAAAAAGTAACGTTGCATCGATTTCTCTTCCTAAAAAATCAGTCGTTGATTAAGTCATCTGCCTTTTTGGTAATAAAGGCATGCCAGGTTCCTTGGTTTAAGTGCTGAACGATGGTTAGTCCGTGGCTTTCCAAGGCCTGTTTAATCGCGGGTTCCACATCATCATAAATTCCTGAAACCAAGAAGTAACCGCCAGCCGTCAGCATCGGCATCACTTGAGGAATCAGCGGCGCAATCACATCGGCCAAGATGTTCGCCATAATTAACTCAGACTTGCTCCACTCTTGTGGCACATCCTGCATCAAATCCGACGCAATCACGGTGACATCACTAGCAACAGGGTTCAATGCCAAATTAGCTTGGGCCGTTGCCACTGCCTCTTCGTCAATATCAGTCGCCAATACCGAACCAACACCCAGGTGCTTGGCAGCCACTGCTAAAACACCCGATCCGGTCCCAACGTCAATCGTTTTTTCACCGCCACGAACAACGGCTTCCAATGCTTGAATCATCAACGAAGTAGTTGGATGAGTACCGGTACCAAAAGCTTGGTCTGGATCCATCACGATTAATTTTTCCTGGTCTTGCGCCTTTTGGTAGTCTTCCCAAGCAGGCACCACCGTAAACTTATTGGTCACGCGACTGGCATGGTAATAATTCTTCCATTCGTTTTCAAAGGTTGATGAATCCAATCGTTCCTGTGAAATTGGCTGGCTATTAATGGCCAGTCCCCGCTCAGCCAGGGCCGTTAAACCAGCAATGTAGGTCGCAATCTGATTTTCAAAACCTTCTTGATTAACATCCTGGTAAATAGTGACCGTGTCTGTCCTCTGCTCGGCACCTTCTGCCCCGAGCGCTACCAAGGTTGCAATCACTACATCCTGATTTTCAGCCGGTACCTGCCAGACAACCTTTTGATACGTAATCATCTTTTTCCTCGTTTATTATTCCTGCAACAACTCAAATAAAAACGAGGACCGCTTGGTCCCCGCCCCAAATCGTGTTAATTATTAGCATCTGCCATTGTGACTTCAACTGGCGCTACATTATTAGCAACCGTCTGTTCAACCTTATTATTGGCCTCTTCTTCGGCCATATAATCAATAACAACTTTCCCCATCGTATGGTGACTAGTGACATCTTGATTAGCATGACGCACGTTTTCAACTGATAATCCCTGGTAGACCTTGGTAACGGTTGGGCGAATGACCCCTTGGTCCAAAAGGTTGGCGACATCACGCAAAATTTGGCCTTGCTCAGCAAGATTAAAGTTTTCATTGCCGCGGGCCAACATAAAGGTCCAAGAAAACGAAGCAGCTTTACTCTTTAAATCACCTAGGTCAACTGGTAAGGTCGTTTCAACAATCGCTGCAATTTCCCCATAAGGCTTGATGACTGCTGCCATCAAATCCCAATAAGCCGTTGTATCCTGCAAATTCGCAATGTAGTCAACCTGGGGGAAATGAATCGCTGCCAACTGTTTTTGCAAGTCGTCATGATAATCAAGGACAAAATCAGCCCCCAACTCTCTAACCCAATTTTTGGATTCAGTTGTTCCCGCCGTAGCAAGCACAGTCATTCCAAGGTACTTGGCCATCTGAACCAAAACCGAACCAACACCACCAGCACCATTGATAATGAGTACTGATTTTCCCTGGGCACTATTCTGCGCCACCGGTAAATGAAAACCGTGGTGCAAAACATCGTGAGCCGTGATGGAAGTTAAGGGCATGGCTGCCGCATCGACATTATCCAAATTCTTTGGTGCCAACGCAATCATGTCGGCCTCAATCACTTGAAACTCGGTATCGGCACCAAAGGCGTGTTGCTTACCAGCATAAAAAACGCGGTCGCCAACAGAAAAGTCAGTCACGTCCTTACCGACCTCTTCAATCACACCAACAACATCAAGACCAAAAACGCGAAAAACACCGTCCTGGCGATAACCAGCCCGCATCTTCGTGTCGACAGGGTTAACCGCCGTTGCCAAAATCCGAACCAAAACCTCACGGTCGTCCGGCGTTGGTTTGCGCACTTGCCGTTCAACAAAAGCATCTGCTGCTTCTAAAGACCCATTATGAGTAATACCAATTGCAATCATTTTAGGTTGAAAGTAGTTGGTTACTTTTTGAAATACAGTTTTTAAAGACATTCAGCTACGCTCTCCTTCAAATCGCTTGTACCGCCATTTTAAACTGGATTCCTGATTTTTTCAAACAAGACCACTCAGAAGGTACCAAAAATTAATTACCACGGGCATACTTTTCATCATCGTCCGTCTGCAAAACAGCCATGAATGCCTCTTGCGGAACAGTAACCGTCCCCACAGCCTTCATCCTTGCCTTACCACGCTTTTGCTTATCCAAAAGCTTGGCTCGACGATCAGGATCACCCGTATGAATCTTGGAGGTCACATCCTTGCGGTAAGCCTTGATGTTTGTTCGGGCCAAAATCTTGTTTCCAATTGCGGCTTGGACTGGAATTTCAAAGTTTTGTCGTGGAATGATTTCCTTCAATTTCGAAGTAATCACACGACCGCGTTCTGCCGCAAAATCGCGGTGAACAATAAAGGACAAGGCATCGACCTTTTCAGAATTCAAGAGAATATCAATCTTGACCAAATCAGCTGGGCGATAGCCATCGATTTCATAATCCAAGGAAGCATAGCCGCGCGTTGACGATTTCAACTTGTCAAAGAAATTAAAGATGATTTCAGACAGTGGCAGGTAATACTTAACGTTAACCCGGTTTTCATCCAGGTATTCCATTGTATCGAATTCGCCACGCTTGCGTTGGGCTAATTCCATCACCGCCCCAACGTATTCGTTTGGAACCATGATATTGCCATGAATAAATGGTTCTTCAATCATTTTGATTTGTTGACTCTCCGGCAGTTCAGATGGATTTTCAATCATCAAGACTTCACCGTCAACCGTCGTGACCCGGTAAGTAACAGATGGTGCCGTTGTTACCAAGTCCAAATCGAACTCACGTTCCAACCGCTCTTGAATAACATCCATGTGCAAGAGGCCCAGGAACCCAACTCGGTAACCAAATCCCAAGGCTTGCGACGTTTCGGGCTCAAAAGTCAGCGCAGCATCATTTAACTGCAACTTTTCCAACGCTTCTCGTAAGTCACCGTACTTGGCATTATCCGAAGGATATAATCCCGAATAAACCATAGGTGTCATTGGCTGATAACCAGGGAGTGGTTCATCAGCCGGATTGTCGACCAGCGTCACCGTATCTCCTGAATGCGTAGTCTGAATGTCCTTAATGGATGCCGTCAAATAGCCAACATCACCAGCCATCAAGTAATCACGCTTTTGCGCATTCGGTGACATGACACCGACTTCCGTCACTTCGTATTCCGCCCCAGTGTTCATCATTTTCACTCGATCACCAGGTTTGACAATCCCTTCACGAACTCGCAAATTGACCACAACGCCACGATAAGCATCGTACTGTGAGTCAAAAATCAAAGCCCGTAATGGCGCCTCAAGGTCACCATCCGGCGCTGGAAAATCAGAAACAATCCGTTCCAAGAGTTCAGGAATACCGATTCCCTGCTTAGCCGACACTAAAACGGCATCAGAGGCATCAAGACCAATCACGTCCTCAATTTCGCCCTTGACCTTTTCTGGATCAGCAGCAGGCAAATCGATTTTATTAATAACCGGTAAGATTTCAAGATCGTTATCAATCGCCAAATAAACGTTGGCTAAAGTTTGAGCTTCCACTCCCTGGGCAGCATCAACCACTAAGATGGCCCCTTCCGCCGCCGCCAAAGACCGTGAAACTTCATAAGAGAAGTCCACGTGCCCCGGTGTATCAATCAAATGAAAGATATAGGTTTCGCCATCATTAGCCTTGTAATGAACCTCGACCGCATTTAACTTAATGGTAATCCCGCGCTCCCGTTCCAAATCCATGGTATCCAGCAGCTGGTTTTGCATATCACGTTCGGCCACCGTTTGGGTCTGTTCCAAAATCCGGTCGGCAATTGTCGACTTTCCGTGATCAATATGGGCCACAATGGAAAAGTTTCGAATACGCTTTTGCCGTTTTTTTAATTCTTCTAAAGTAAAATCTGCCATGAATATCCTGCTTTTTTAGAGTCTGTACTTACTATCCATTTTACAGGAAAACCCTGATGAAACAAAGAGGTATTCTGGTTTTGCCTTGAAGCATACACAGTCAAAAAATATCCACCAGATTCACCCAACCACCAAGCAACAACAATCCGACTAATTTTTGCGGTATTCCTAACCTTTTTATCCACATAAAAAACAGGGAGAAGCTATTCTCACCTGTTTTCTCTTATTAAGTTAACTTATAAGTCTACTTATTTAATCACAATTTGTTCAATATCCCCCAGACCAGTAATTAACTGGTCCAATGCATTCAACTGCGCATAACGATTATTCTTAACTGCCGTCTTCTTGTCGTTAACTAATGTATTCTCAAAATAAGCAGCAATCGGTTCCTGCAAAGCAGCCAGTGCTTGGTACAGTGCTTCCGCCCCTTGATTTTCCAAGTCAACCAGGTTCAAATCCTTACTTGCTTCGTACAAAGCCTTTTCTTGGTCGTTCTCAAGCAAGTCAGGCTTAACGGCAGCCTCAATTCGTTCCTTACTTGCCAAGCGACTTACCCGAGACAAAGCTTCCATCACATCGCGGAAGTTAGCATCCTTTGAGTGTTTGGCCAAAACCTCTGTTCGATCAGCCACGTAAACCAAATCACCAGTGACCACGTTGGCCGTTCCAGCCGAAACAATGTCCGAACGAACACCGGCATCTGCGGCCTGCTTCTTGACACGGTCCGTCAAGAATGTAATTACCTGTGCCAAATCAGTATCGGCTACGTCCTTGTTCTGGTCCTTAAAATTCGCTAAGACGGACAACAAATCTAAGTGCCAGTCGTGTGCTTCCAGTGTTCGCACTACCCCAGTTGCTGCTCGACGCAAGCCATAAGGGTCGTTGGCACCTGATGGAATCAAATCAGCCGCAAAAAAAGTCACAATAGAATCGAGCTTATCGGCAACCGCCAGCACCGCCCCAATTTTTGAATCAGCGACTTCGCCAGTGGCTGAAGTTGGCAAATAGTGCTCCAAAATCGCGTGAGCAACGACGTCATTTTCACCAAAGAGCTTGGCGTAATGCTCACCCATCACACCCTGTAATTCGTCAAATTCACCGACCATACCGGTCATCAAATCGAACTTATAAATTTCAGTAGCCCGGTTCAAATCAGACAACTCTTCATATGACAGACCCAGTGCCTGACCTAATTGGCCAGCCAAAGCCCGTACACGAACCATGTGTTCGTAGACAGTACCAATCTTCTCATGGAAGACCAGCTTCTTCACGCGGTCCATGTAGTCGTCAATCGACTTTTGTTGGTCTTCCTGGTAGAAGAAGACCGCATCTTCCAACCGAGCAACCAAAACCTTTTCGTTTCCAGCCACAACATTGGCCAAGTTCTCTTCATTTCCATTGCGAACAGAAAGGAAGTGTGGCAACAATTCACCCTGATCATCGGTTACAAAGAAGAAGCGCTGGTGGTCACGCATCGAGGTTACCAAGACTTCCTTTGGCAAATCCAAGTACTTTTGGTCAAAGTTACCGGCAAAGGCGGTTGGCCACTCAACGATGTTGTTAACTTCTTCCAAAAGGTCTTGTGCCTGATCAGTCGTCAAATCCAAGTCCCAGTTTTGGTCCTGGGCAATCTTTTCCAACTGTGCTTGAATGGTGGACTTACGCTTGGCTGCATCAGCCATAACAAAGGCGTCTTGCAACGTCTGCTCGTAATCAGTGGCACTCGGAATCGTCACGTTTTCCGTTGATAGGAAGCGGTGACCACGGGTTGTTTGACCTGTTTGAACGTCCAAAACAGAAAAATCAACCACATCCTGGTCCAAAAGTGCTACTAACCAGCGGATTGGACGGATGTAAGAGAAGCTATGATTGCCCCACTTCATGTAAGTTGAGAAGGTCATTTTTTCAACAACTTCAGTGCCCAACTTTGCCAAAATTTCAGCAGCTGGCACACCAGCAATTTCAGTTTTGGCCCACAAGTAGCCATCTTTTTCAATCAAGGCTTCCGGTGTGGTCTTCTTTCCACGGGCAAATCCCTGAGCAGCCTTTGACCAGTCACCATTTTCGTCCTTGGCACGATCAACGGCTGGGCCACGCTTCTCTTCTTCAACAGCCTTTGAACCGGCTGCCAAGCCAGTCAACTCAACAGCCAAACGTCGTGGCGTTGAGAATGGCTTCATTGCTTCATAATCGAGTCGGTGTTCGTCTAAGAAATCAGAAACTCGGTCGACCAGCTGCTTTTCAGAACTCGTTACCAAGTGGGCTGGCATCTCTTCCAAACCAATTTCTAAAATAAAATCTGCCATTAGTCCTGATCCTCCTTCTTGGCGTACTTTCCCTTAGCACCCAAGTACTTTTCACGTAATGCTTCATCCTTCAACAATGGGAAGCCAAGCTTAGCTCGTTCTTCAATAAAGACCTTTGAAACCTTCCGAGCCATTGTCCGAATTCGGTGCAAATAACCAGCTCGTTCCGTAACGGAGACCGTTCCCCGGGCATCCAACAGGTTAAAGGTATGAGAAGACTTCAAAATATAGTCATAGGCTGGATGAACCAAGCCTAATTCCAAATTATGCTGTGCTTCCTTTTCATAATCATCAAAATGTTGGAGCAACATTCCCTGATTTGACTCTTCAAAGGCATACTTTGAGTGTTCGTATTCTGGTTCTTTGAAAATATCACCATACAAAACGCCATGGCCCCATTCCAAATCGTAAACCGTTGGTACGTCTTGGATGTAAGAAGCTAACCGTTCCAAACCATAGGTAATTTCAGCCGTAACGGAATCAACTTCGATTCCACCAACCTGTTGGAAATAAGTGAACTGGGTCACTTCCATCCCGTCTAGCCAAACTTCCCAACCGATTCCGGCCGCACCCATTGAAGGGTTTTCCCAGTTATCTTCAACGAAACGAATGTCGTGTTCCAATGGCTTGATGCCCAGGGCTTCCAAAGAAGCAAGGTACAATTCCTGAATATTGTCAGGTGACGGCTTCATTACCACCTGGAATTGGTGGTGTTGGAACAAGCGGTTGGGGTTGTCACCATAACGGCCATCAGCTGGTCGCCGAGATGGCTGAACATAGGCTGCTCGCCAAGGTTCTGGACCATTAGCACGTAAGAAGGTATAAGGGCTTTGAGTTCCCGCTCCGACTTCGTTATCGTAAGCCTGCATCAAGTTAGCACCCTTTTCGGCCCAAAACTCTTGCAGTGTCAAAATAATGTCTTGTACTGATAATTTTTCACTGGACATAAGTCTTTCCTTTATTCTTTCATCATTAAAATTTTAAAACGCTGTGACGAATTTACGGCTTTCCTTCACCGCCTTGGTCCGCTTTTAAATCAGCAAACTTCGTCATCATGGTTGGATTATTCTTGGTCAATTTTTTGACGGTCAAATCCTCTAATTTATTGTTAGCAAGACGAATCTGATTTTCAGAAGTCGTCAGGCTCTTTTTCACATTTTCCATCTGGCTAATCGCCCGGTCAATCTGTTCGATTGCCTTTTGGAAGTTGCTCGAGTAGGAATTATAGTTTTTAGCAAAGCGGTCCTTGAAGGCCGTGATATTGTCTTCAAAGTTCGTAATATCAATGTTTTGATTGCGTTCTTCAATCAGCGCCCGCCGATATTGGAGGGAATCCAAGGCCGCATTGCGCAAAAGGCCGATAAAATGGACAAAGAATTGTGGACGGATGACGTACATTTTCTCGTAGTCCGGCACCTGAACAATTCCGGTGTTATAGTACTCGTTATCGGCTTCCAGCATCGAAACCAAAACGGCATATTCCGTTTTCTTTTCCCTGCGATCCTTATCCAGTTCCTTAAAAAAATCTGCGTTCTTATGCTTCTGCTCGGTCGCATCCGCCTCATTTTTCATATCAAACATGATGGAAATAAATTCAACATCATCTTGATAATCACGAAAAATAAAATCACCCTTTGATCCGGATTGTTTTGAAACCTCGTTGTCCTTCTCAAAGTAAGCATTGGGAAAAGCGTAAGGGCGAATTTTATTAAATTCCTGATGAGCGTAAACTTCCAAACTTTCGCCAATTTCCTTGGTTGACTGCCGGGCCTTAAAGTCTTTATAGAATTCGACTTGCTCTTGAGCTGCCTGCAATTGCGCATCGTAGTCTGACTTCACTTTTGCCAAGGCTAGCTCTTGGTCGCGACCCTGATTTTCAACCTGATTTTTCAAATCGGCCAGTTGCTTTTCTAGTTCCTGTCGATGCTGACCGGCCTGGTCCTTTTCAGCTTGGTAGGTGCTCTGCAGGTTTTCCTTTTGTTCAGCCAGCGCCAGCGCCTTGTTAGCAGCTTCCTGGTCCTTAAACGCGTCTAGCTGTGAACGTAACTGCGTCAGTTGGTCTTGCAGCTCCGTCTTTTCTTTTTGGGCCGCGTCCTTCTCAGCTTGCTTAGCCTTCTCCAGCGCTAAATCAGATTTTTGCTTTTCCTGGTCCAACTGTGCTTGGAGTTGCAGCAATTGGTCATGCAGTTGGTTTTGTTCTTTCTGGGCCGCATCCCTTTCAGCCTGCTTGGCCTTCTCCAGTGCTAAATCAGCCTTCTGCTTTTCCTGGTCAATTTGTGCCTTGACCAAGTCTTGCTGGCTCTTTTCCCAATCGACCTTTTCCTGAGCTAATTTTTCATCAATGGCCGTTTGCACAGCCACCCCCAGTTGACTCGTATCAACTTGGAGCTCGTCTTTCAAATCAAGGGTATCACCGGCATGGCCATCCTCGTTTAAAACCAAAACCGTGTCCGACTCCAAATGATACTTCAGCTTTGCCATAAAGTCCTCCTTATCTGACAAAAAACCGCGGTTAACAGTCCCAATGTCAAAATTTGACATCAGGACGCTAACGCGCGGTTCCACCTGATTTCCAACGGCTAATTGCTCAGTCGTTGACACTTTCACGGTTCTCAGCTCACCGGGTGCCAAACCGGGTCAAAGCCTTAAACTAATCTATCCATATTATGCCGATTTTTCTGAAAAAGGTCAAGAAAAAACTCGTTAAAAACAGAAAAAGCCCACGAGCCAAATGACTTGGGAGCCTTTGTAGCAATCACCATCGATCCAAAGTCCTTAGATCTTCAACAATTCTTTTTCTTTTTCCGCCGCAATTTCATCAATTGCCTTGGTGTTTTCGTCGGTCAACTTTTGAGCTTGGTCTTCGGCATCGTGAACTTGATCTTCGGTCATGTCCTTGTCCTTCTTGATGGCATCCATGGCATCGCGACGAACGTTACGAACGGCAACCTTCGCCTTTTCTGCTTCGGCCTTGACGTCCTTAGCCAATTCCTTACGACGTTCTTCCGTCATTTGTGGAATGGCCAAACGGACAATATTACCGTCAGAAGCTGGGTTCAAGCCCAAATCAGAAATGTTAATCGCTGTCACGATTGCTTCCAAGGCGTTCTTGTCAAATGGTGTGATCAAAAGTAAGCGTGCTTCTGGCACTGAAATTGAAGCCACTTGGTTCAATGGTACCATCGCACCATAATATTCTACTTTTACTCGGTCCAAAATACGGGGATTTGCCCGGCCCGTCCGAATTTCTGCTAATTCACGACGCAAAGCTTCTTGAGCGCCCTGCATCCGTTCTTTTGTACTTGTAAAATCAAAAGCCATTATTTTTCTCCAGTCACTGTGGTTCCAATTGCCTCACCCTTGATAACCCGTTCGATGTTACCAGGTTGGTTCAAGTTAAAGACAACAAGTGGCATGTTGTTTTCCATTGAGAGGGATGAAGCGGTTGAATCCATAACCTTCAAGCCCTTTTGAATGATATCCAAGTGCGTCAAAGTTGTAAACTTCTGGGCATCTGGATTTGTATTTGGATCTGAATCATAGACACCATCAACACCGTTCTTTGCCATCAAAATTGCATCGGCATTAATTTCGTTTGCCCGTAAAGCAGCCGTTGTGTCCGTTGAGAAGTATGGTGAACCAGTTCCTGCAGCAAAGATTACAATCCGACCCTTTTCAAGGTGACGAATGGCGCGGCCACGGATGTAAGGTTCTGCAATCTGTTGCATCGTAATCGCCGTTTGAACGCGAGTATCAACACCGGCACGTTCCAAGGCATCTTGGAGGACCAAAGCGTTCATAGTCGTTCCAAGCATTCCGGTATAA
Organism: Fructobacillus sp. EFB-N1; assembly: GCF_001038455.1. Taxonomy (GTDB): domain Bacteria; phylum Bacillota; class Bacilli; order Lactobacillales; family Lactobacillaceae; genus Fructobacillus; species Fructobacillus cardui. Next base: position 84,337 of record NZ_LDUY01000004.1, read on the forward strand.
TCGGCGCGTGACCGCTCCATCCCAACACGGGCAGCGGGTTCACCACGCCATAGGTTACCGCCACCAACAACGATGGCAATTTGAGTGCCCATATCATGGACTGCCTTGATTTCTTTGGCAATTTGGGCGACTGTCTCCAGGTCAATCCCCTGACCCTTAGCACCAGCCAAGGCTTCGCCTGACAGCTTCATTAAAACTCTTTTATACTTTGTATCCGTCATGGTTTTCCTCTTTCTTATCGCTATCTATTATAGCAAAAATGTAGTCATCAATTCCAAAAAAAAAGCACCCAAATCTTGGGATACTTTTTGGAAGAACTTAGTTGTTGATTTGCTTAGCAACTTCTTCAGCCAAGTTTGTTGTTTGCTTTTCGATACCTTCACCAACTTGGTAGCGAACGAATGACTTAACCGTCATGTCATTTTGCTTAACGAAATCAGCAACCTTTTGGTCACCATTCTTAACAAAGTCTTGGTCCAACAAAGTGATGTCAGCCAAGAACTTCTTAATCCGTCCTTCAACCATCTTTTCCTTAATGTTGTCAGGCTTGCCATTCAAGTCTTCAGAAGCCAATTGAACTTCCTTTTCCTTAGCAACAACATCTGCAGGAACTTGGTCATCAGAAACGTACTGTGGAGCAATAGCGGCGATGTGCATGGCCACGTCACGGGCTGCTTCTTCGTTTGAACCAGTCAAAACGGTCAAAGCAGAGATTGAACCACCCATGTGTGAGTAAGCACCGAAGACTTCACCGTCAGTCTTTTCAGCAGTAGCAAAACGACGCAAAGTAATCTTTTCACCAGTAATCTGAGAAACGTTGATGATCTTGTCGTTAACAGTTCGGTCTTCTTCACCAGCAACTGGCAAAGCCAAAGCAGCTTCAACGTCTGCAGGTTGCTTTTCCAAGATTGTCTTAGTAACAGCAACTAACAAGTCATTAAATTCCTTGTTACCAGCAACGAAATCAGTTTCTGAGTTCAATTCGATGATGGCAGCCTTGTTGCCTTCAGTCATCACGTAAGTCATACCTTCAGCAGCAACACGGTCACCCTTCTTAGCGGCCTTTGCCATTCCCTTTTCACGCAACAAGTCGATTGCCTTTTCGATGTCGCCTTCAGCTTCAACCAAAGCCTTCTTGGCATCCATCATTCCAACAGATGTCTTATCACGTAATTCCTTCACTAACTTTGCAGTAACAGCCATGCAAATGCTCCTTTAGCTTCTTTATTATCTTTTAACAGTCTCTAGTATAGCATAGAAAAAGCCGTTCAGCGTCCCAAGCAGGTCCACCGGAACGGCAAATCAATAAACTAATTTCAACTTAGTTGTCTTTTTCAACGATTGTTGTGATTTCTTCGATTGATTCCGTGTTTTCGTCACCTTCGATGAAAGCATCTTCAGCAGCGTTGTCTTGACCTTGGCGGCCTTCGATAACGGCATCAGCCATCTTAGCAGTGATCAAACGGATGGCACGGATAGCATCATCGTTTGCAGGAATCTTAACATCAACATCGTCAGGATCGGCGTTTGTGTCAATCATAGCAACAACAGGAATGTTGAGCATGTTGGCTTCCTTAACGGCGATTTCTTCCTTCTTAGGATCAACAACAAACAAAACATCTGGCAAGTCTTGCATGTCTTCGATTCCACCCAAGAACTTTTCCAACTTTTCACGTTGCTTGTTCAACAAGACAACTTCCTTCTTAGGAAGTTGTTCGAAAGTACCATCTTCGGCCATTGCCTTCAAGTCTTTCAAACGTTGAACACGTGTCTTGATTGTGTTCCAGTTAGTCAAAGTTCCACCCAACCAACGGTGGTTGATGTAGAATTGACCAGCACGTGTTGCTTCTTCAGCGATTGCATCAGATGCTTGCTTCTTAGTACCAACAAACAAGATGTTAGCGCCATCAGCTGAAGCGTTACGAATAAAGTTGTAAGCTTCGTCAATCAACTTAACAGTCTTTTGCAAGTCGATGATATGAATGCCGTTACGTTCCGTAAAGATGTATGGTGCCATCTTTGGGTTCCAACGACGAGTTTGGTGTCCAAAGTGAACCCCTGCTTCGAGGAGTTCCTTCATTGTAATAACTGCCATAGTGGCCTCCTAGGTTTAACCTCCGGTAAATTCTTGGTTCGTGCTGACAAATGATCAATCACTTGCACCTGCACGTTCTCGTTTACCGTGTGTATTTTTGTTGTATTCATAACAGATACTAGTTTACTAAGGTTTTGACCGAAAAGCAAGGATTTTTCTGATTTTTAACTAGTGAAAATCAGTCCAAAGAAAAAGCCAACCACAACCGGCTGGCAAATATTCTTAATCTTGTTCTTTAGCTAATTCTTGACCCAAAGTTTTGGCCAAAACAGCACTTTGCCCAGTTTGGTCCAAATCAGCACCATTCGTGACAATCAAGTTCGCATCTGACTTAGCCAAAGCCTCGAAAGCATTAATGGACTGGTTATTGAAATAGTTTTGGTCCGCGTTCTTCAAAGCGGCCTGAACTTTATCAATTCGGTAACTTTCGGCATCCGCCTTTGTTCGCGTCGCCTCGGCGTTGGCCTTAGCAGTGGCAATCAAAGCCTCGTTATTAGCCTTTGCGCGCAATTCGATGGACTTGGCCTCACCTTCCGCTTGCGAAATAGCTGCCACTCGTTCTCGATCTGCCTTCAGCTGCGTATCCATTGAAGACTGGATAGCTGCACTGGGCTTCAATTCATCAATATTAATCCGATCAACGTTAATACCATAGGTATTCGTTAAATCACCGATTGCCTCGGCCAAATCCTTATTGATTTGACTTGTTGACCCCAGGGCCTCGTTCAATTCCATCCGACCAATGATGTCGCGCAAGTGGCCTCGAACCAATTGTTGCATCGATTCAATCGAATTCGTGTTTTCATATGAATATTTCACAGGGTCTGTGATATGGAAGTTTAACGTCACCGTTGCCCCAATATCAGCGTTATCCTTGGTAATAACTGAATAACCAGCCAACTTCAATGGCTGCAAGGCCAAGGAAACCGTCCTGATTTTTTGAACCAAAGGCAAACGGAAATTCAAACCTGTCTGCCTTGTCGAAGAATACTTACCCAATGTTTCCAAAAGGCCAACACTATTTTGCGGCACAATCTTAAAGGAAACCAGGGCCAAAACGATTACAACAATGATGACGATCACCAAAATCGACATAAATACCGTCCTTACTTTTTCTGGAGGATTAAGACGTTCCCCTCGGCACGCTTAATCACATAGGTTTCTTCAGGGACCACATTAGTCCCTGAAGCTAAATCATAGTGATAAAAATTGCCAATAACCTTCACTAACTTCTCTCTTGGGTCGCAGTCTTTAAAAGACACCTGGCGCCCAATAATATTGTTTAATTCAAAAGTAGTAATCATTATTTGCCACCTTCAATTCAAATGATTTATCCCATTCTATCATGGATTAAGGGTCTCATAAAGTTCCTCTACCTATTTTTGCCAAATTGTAGAATCCACTTTTCGTTCCATTAAAAAAGCCTCTTTTTGCGGCCGGCTCAGGCGCTTAAACTTAGCCTCAGCCGAAAGGGCAGCGTGCTTATTATCAAACGTTTCTTGGTAAATCAGCTGTAATGGATGTCTGGACTTCACCCGAGTAAACTTGGCCCCCTTCCCCGCTTGATGGACTAAAAAACGACGGTGGGCATCATCGGAAAAACCACCATAAAAATAACCGTCGGCCGTATAGAGCACATAAAAATCATAAGTTTTGTCATGAGCATCCGTCATGATTCCCATCTCCCTCCTCGCGCAACCACCTGTAATTGACTTACGGCTGCCAAGGTTGCCCATACAAAATTTCTTGTACCTGGGGCGTATACTGGTCATCAGCTGTATAGGCAATAATTGGTGGCAAAATCCGAACGCCACCCGGCTTACCCGCCTTAATCGCTTCTACCAAGACCATGTTGGCCTCACGGTCGGCCTTGCCGTACACAAACTGAATCCGTTTGACCGCTAATTTCCGGGCAGAAAGGGCAGACATAATATCCTCCAACCGGTCTGGTCGATGAACCAAATAAAATTTACCGTTATTCTTTAACAGCTTATTGGCAACTTGCGCTAAACGGGGCAAATCGATGGCAATTTCATGCCGGGCCAATTGATAATGTTCATCAAGGTTTTGCTTGGTCTTTTCATTCACGGAAAAATAAGGTGGGTTCGACAAAACCGTATCCACCGATCCAGGCTTAATATCGTCATAAATTTCTTGCATATCGGACTGAATCACACTCACGCGGTCTTCCAAATGATTTAAAACAACCGAACGCTGTACCATCTCTGCTAAATCTTGCTGCAGCTCGACTAACTTTACTTGCCCTGTGACTTTGGCGGCATAAAAAAGACCAATTGCTCCAGTACCGGCACCTAAGTCGACCGATAGTCCTCGCCCCTTTTGCTTGGGCTTAGCAAAGTATGCCAAGAGCACGGCGTCTAACGAGTAAGAAAACATATCTGGATTTTGGATAATTTGAATCTGTTGTGATGGCAAGCCGTCAAGGCGCTCACCTGCTCGTAATTCTTCTGCTTCCATGGTTTGTTGCAATATCTCCATAAACTAAGTAAAATTATTCTGTTAAGTCAATTAGAAAGGGACAAGCAGATGTTATTCTATCGCTTTATCCGGGTCTTTACAGTGACCTTTGTGGCCATTATTAATGGTCGCGTTACCTATCTCCACAAAGAGCGCCTGCCAAAAAATGAAAACTACGTTTTAGTTGGGCCACACCGTTCTTGGTGGGATCCCGTTTGGTATGCTATGGCGGCCTATCCAAAGCGCTTCATCTTTATGGCTAAGAAGGAGCTTTTCAAAAATCCTGCTTTGCGCGCCTTGATTACCACTTTGGGGGCCTTTCCAGTTGATCGGCGCAATGTCGGTACCGATACCATCAAATATCCCGTTAACGAGTTAAAGAATGGCGATCGATCACTCATCATGTTTCCAACTGGATCCCGGCATTCTCAAAAGTTAAAATCAGGATCAATCCTGATTGCCAAACTTTCAAAGAAACCGATTGTTCCAGCAGTTTATCAAGGTCCCGTGAAGTTTTCACACCTATTTAAACGCAATAATACCACAATTAATTTTGGTGAACCAATTGTGATTGACCCTAAAGCCCGCTTGACGGACGAAAAAATTGCCGAATACAATCAGAAGATTCAAGAATCTTTTGATGCCTTGGACAAAGAAATCAATCCCAACTGGGTATACATTGATCCAAAAGCACAAAAAAAATAAGCCGTTTGGCTTATTTTTTTTGTGCTTTGGCATTTTGTGCCTTCATTTGAGCCATCATCTGATTCAACTTCTTTTGTGATGGCTTCTGGCCCATTGACATCATCATGGACTTCATCATTTCTTCTGAAATGGGTGGGTTCTTTGCCAAGTATGACTTCATCGTAAAGCGGGCCAAGAAGAATCCCCCAACCAAACCAACGACCAAAGCCAAAATTCCAACTAATACAACCATTATTGGTCTCCTTTAACTACGAAAATCTATAAGGTATTATAGCATAAAGGCAAGCAAGACAGTATCTTTTTGCAAAAACAGTGGAAAACAGGTCGATAACTCGAATAAAAAGTTTCTTTATCCACTATTTTAAATTTAATCCCCATTTTGTAATAAAATTTAATATTTCTTAAGGTTTTCTCGCGAACATTTGTTTGCTTTTCAGGTTAAAATTCGCTAAGATAAACGTAGCAAATACAGGTAGGAAAGTACATATGGCAAGTTCTGATTCAAAACAAATTCAAGTCTTGAGATTTATTCACGACTATCAAAGTAAAAATGGTTTCCCACCCACCATTCGTGAAATTGGTGAAGCAGTCGGCCTATCTTCCTCTTCAACCATCCACGGTCACATTGCCCGTTTGATTAAAAACGGCTACCTCGAGAAGAAGGGAGAAGGAACTAAGGCACGCGCTATTGAAGTGACACCAGCCGGTTTTGAAATCCTTGGGATTTCGGCCACTTCCGGTAAGATTCCAGTCCTAGGATTGGTCACAGCTGGTCAACCAATTCTGGCCGTCGAACAAGAAGCAACCGAGTTCTTCCCCATTCCAGAAAATTTGATTCCCTATGATGGTGACCTCTTTATGCTGAATGTTCGTGGTGAATCCATGATTAACATCGGTATTTTGGATGGCGACAAAGTAATTGTCCGTCGTCAACAAAATGCCGACAATGGCGATATCGTCGTTGCCATGAATGAGGACAACGAAGCCACGGTTAAGCGCTTCTTCCAAGAAGGTGGTCACTACCGCCTTCAGCCAGAAAACGATACAATGGCTCCCATTATCTTGGAATCTGTTTTTATTTTGGGAAAAGTTGTTTCCCTTTACCGCGACGCAATTTATTAAAAACAAACTTGCCTAAGGGCCCTACTTGACCTGTACCCTGAAAGTTGTATAACTTTCAGGGTTTTTCTTATGACTAAATTTTCTAAAGAATATAAATTACAAGCTGTTAAAAAGACCATCAAATATGGCTTATCAGCTAACCAGGTTGCGCATGAATATGGTTTACAAACTTATGAACTATTAATGCTCATCGCTGCTTACGAGGTTCACGGATCAAAGATCATTTACGAGCCGCCACAAGTAACACCCGAATTTCGGTTACGATTGACACTTTGGGCCATCAAGCAGGATGCGTCTTATGTTCAGGTGGCTCGTAAATTTGGTTATACCAATATTTCTTCCA
>NZ_LDUY01000005.1 GCF_001038455.1 Fructobacillus sp. EFB-N1
CAACAATCGACCCATGAAGTTACATAACTACCAGACGCCACTAGAAGTTTTTCGGGGTTGTTCGAATTAAACTTGTAATCTGCCAAATATTAAAAATAAACAGGTATCTGGGCCTTTTTTTTACGAATATCTCGCTTATTTTCGCATCTCAATTCTAAAGAAAAATTATAATTTAGTATAAAAGCCCCAACGCAAGCTGCGCTGGGGCTGATTTTTAATTATTTTAGTGAAAGTAAGGCATTAAAAACGGCTTGCGGTAATTCAATATCAGACTGAGCCGCCTGACGCTTGTTCGCACTTTGACGGCGGAGCAGCGCCTGCTTCTTGGAGATACTTTTAGCCTGACCATTGACCGCAGCATTTTTACGCAGAGGTGGCACATCAACCCGGGCAACTACCCGCCCCTCCACCAACGCCTGAACCGGCATCGGATAAAGGCGCCTTGGAATCGTCATTTTCAATTCGTGGACCAATTGTTGCGTTTGTTCGGCCACCCGTGAGCGATGGGTCACAAAAGCCAATGCATCGACCTGGACATAGTTAACCTGCAAGTCGACCTTGACCAAATCAGCTTCCTGATAACCAATGGCTTCCGTACTAAACGAAGCGTAGCCGTGCGACAATGATTTTAATTGGTTAAAGAAATCGTAGGCAATTTCGGATAAAGGCATTTGATAGACCAAGCGGACATAATCACCCTGGTTGCCCATATCCATAAACACACCACGATAATCATCCGCTAATTTCATTAACTGGTTAACCGAATCACTTGGCGTCATGATGGTCGCCTTGACCACCAGCTCCTCGACCGCTAAAATTTGATCAAAATCAGGAAACTTGGTTGGATTGGTCACTGTCACCGTCTGAATGTCCTGGCCCTTTTGTGCCACCTGTACCCGGTAAGAAACGTTTGGGGCTGTCACCACAACCTGGATTCCAAACTCGGTTTCAAGGCGTTCTTTAATGATTTGCAGGTGAAAAATCCCCAAGAAACCTGCTCGAAAGCCTGGTCCCATCGCTTCGGATTGCTCATTCGTTAATACAAGGGAGGTATCATTCAAAGCTAATTTTTGCAATGCTTCCTGCAAAACATTGTAGTCGTCGACTGGGTAAATGCCGGCATAAACAACCGGCTGACTCTGCTGGTAACCAGGCAAAGCCGTTTCAGTTGGCTGGCTTTGGCTCGTCAACGTATCCCCAACTGTTACCTGCTTGGGATTTTTAATCCCGGTCACGACATAGCCGACTTCACCAACGGTCAATTCGTTGACAGGCACTCGGTTTGGTTGGTAAATACCAACTTCTTTGGTTAGCAGTTTTTGCCCATTAGCCATTAATTGAAGTGCGGTGCCCTTTTTTAGGGTGCCATCGATTACCCGAATTTGGGCAATCACCCCTTGAAAGGCATCATATTCAGAATCAAAGACGAGGGCCTTGAGAGGACTGCTTTCATCACCGACCGGGGCCGGCAATTCATGAACAATCGCCTCCAAAAGGTCCGCTATTCCCAAGCCAGTCTTGGCTGAAATGTGATAAATCTGACGATTAGCCAAGGTCGGGTCCAGTTGTCTAATTTGTTCTTCTCTCTCGTCAATCTGAGCACTCGCGGCATCAATTTTATTTAAAACCGGTAAAATCGGCAGCCCCAATTCATGGGCTAACCGCCAATTCGCAACCGTTTGTGCTTGCACACCCTGGGTCGCATCAACCAAAAGGATGACGCCATCGGTTGCTGAAAGGCTTTTCGTAACTTCATAGTTAAAGTCAACGTGACCCGGTGTATCAATCAGATTTAACTGATAGTCTTGGCCGTCATTTGCCCGATAAGTATTTTGCACCGTCCGTGACTTGACTGTCACGCCGTGTGCTTGCTCCACCCCCATGCTGTCTAACAACTGGGGTGTCATTTCCCGGTCAGAAACCGTCTTGGTTTCCTCCATGAGTCGGTCTGATAGTGTTGACTTACCATGATCAATGTGGGAAATAATTGCAAAATTACGAATTGATTTAAGGTTCATTGTTCAGTTTCTCCATTCGAATGCAGTGCGCGTTGAATGGGGCTGAAAAAGACTTCAATCCCATTCTGTTATCAGAATGAGAAGCCAACAAGTTGAATTGTCATAGTGCTTTTCTCCTTTTACTTTGATTAATAGCTATTCATTAGCCAAACGGTAATAAACATTCATATCGTGATATGTGCCCGCCCGATATGAGTAATCCGGATGAGATATCAGATAAGTAAAGCCAGCAGCACGAATCACACCGTTTGATCCAGGATTCTCAACGTCGGCCAAAACAATAATTTGGTGCAGACCCGCCACCCGAAAAGCATAGTCGCAAAGCGCTTTAGCTGCCGCCGTCATAATTCCCTGCTTTGTATAAGCCTTGGTCAGCCAATAGCCCATCTCAGCCCGCCGGTCCATTGCTGAATAGTGATGCAACTCAATCATTCCAATGATTTTACCATCTTTTTGAATAGTAAAAATCAGCTCCTTACCCGGTTCGCTGATTTTTAATTGTGACTCAAGATAGGTCAGCGTATCTTGGACAGCCTCCGTTTGATCAACAAAAGGTAAAAACTGGCCAATATGCTCGCGGTCTTGGTCCACAACCGTATAAATTTCTTCCGCCATCTCAACTCGAGCGGAAACCAATGTCACCCCAGGGTGTTTTTGCAGCTGAATCTCTGTCATGGTGCCCCCCCTTTCAGTTAAGTTAAGATAGAAGGCATTTTTCTTATTGGTATTTTAACACAGTCACGCTGCCTTTGTCGGGATTGACTGGAGGAAAATCGTTGAAAGAACAAACAGGCCGCCAAGAACTTGAATAGCCGTCAAGCTCGTCCCCAAGAAAGCAACTGCTAAGAACGTCGCTGTCAGGGGCTCAAAGGAACTTAACATCCCGGTTGTGGCTGGCTGAAGGTCCTGAAGGCTATTAATATAGAACAAATAAGCCAACATAGTTCCAAAAATAACGATAAAAGTAATCTGCCCACCACCGACTAGCGAAATTGACTTCAACGAATGGCTGAACAAAATTGGAAAAAATGGAATCGAGCCGAGCGTCATCGCCCAGCCAACGACCAGACGACCATCAAAGTTTACTAAGAGTTCTTTGGGCAACAGTGTGTAAGAAGCCTGACTCAAGCCAGCTGCCAAACCCCAAAATAGGGCTAGCGGTGCCAGTGAAAGTTTAATCAGGTTACCACTCGTTACTAGTAAGAAGGTTCCAACCAAGGCAACGATGACCGAAATCAAATCCAACCGCCGTGGCAAGGCATGGCTACAAACCGTGAGATACAAAATAATAAAAATTGGCCCCAAAAATTGTAAGACTGTCGCCGTTGGTGCATTGCCATAATGAATAGCCATAAAATAAGACAATTGCGATGGCAACATTCCTAAGAAGGCAAAGAGCAAAAGAAAGGTCGCTGATCGCTGATTTTTCCAAATGGAAAACAAAGATTGCTTACTTGCCAAGCCATACCACGCTAGCAATAAAAGGCCAGCCAACAACAAACGAACACCTACTAACCATAATGGCGAAATTTGGCTGTTAGCAAAGAGGGCTTGTGCCGCCGTGCCGGACGCTCCCCAGAAAACACTACCGGTAACCGCATACAAAATTCCCCGTCCTGCTTTCTTCTCCGCCATGGCAAACCCTTCTCTTTCTAAATTAGTAAAATTAGTTTGATTATACATGAAAAAAGGTAAATCAAACAGATTTACCTTCTACCAAGATTAATTAAGCGTTTTTGTTAAGTGCACTTATAAGTGAACATTATTTGTAATTAATTGATAAAAATACTTTTATCTATCACCTTCTTTCTGATGACCAGCATCAATACTCACTCATCCAGGCACGGCCACCCCAGTTAAATTGATGAAAATTTTGGTGCCAAGCATGGATTGATTGCGAAAATAGATACTTTTTCCAGTTTTTCCAACCTCTGTTTTGGTTAAAATTACCCCAGCCCATCTTTGGTCCAAAGCCATCCCAACAATGGTGGCTCATACCACCAGAAGAAAAATAAGGTGAATGGTGGCTCCGATAATGATTTCGTTGGTCTTGGAACCTGTGGCGGATAGAGGCCGGCCACGAAACTTTATTAATTAGCCTTGACGGTTGATGACTGGCAACCGCTATTTGTTCCTTTTGAGCTGGTGAAAACTCATGCACAGCCACTGTCACCACCTGCGACTGATTCCCATACGCATCGACCGTTTTGAACTGAACCGTTTTATTTTCTCGAATTGACAGATCACCCTGATATTTTTGCCATTGCTGACCTTGATTCAAAGAATACATAACCGTCAATTCGTTATCGCTCGGGTTGTCCGCCGGCAGATTCGCTTTTGCTGTTAGTAACAGTGGAAAGCGCTGAATAACGCCGCTACCATCTTTTGTAACGGTTAGTGCTGGCAAATTTGTTTGATAATAGCGGACATTTAATTTCTTTTTAGTCTGATTACCAACAGCATCACGAATAACTAAAATCGACCGATTATCCCCTTTAGTTAGGTAAAGAGGCACCGAAAACTTCGTCAACCCACCCGTAGTTTTTTGGTTAAAAATCAGACTAAACGGCTTAGTGGCAACCATATCGCCATTAATCGTTAGTTGATAACCATCATAGTTATCGCCTGCTTGCCCGCTAAGTTGGTAGGTCTCCTGATTGGTTTTAACCTGGTAAGTCCCATCATCTAGTCGCGCCAGCGTGCTTTCGTTAAAAAGATTTAACTCCGGTAAACTGGTATCAACGTAGAATTTCAAGCCACCATCAACTAAGGTCCGCCCACCAGCATTAATTTGAATTGGAACTGCCGTCTTCGCATTGGCTTTGGCCTCGACAACAGTTGAAAAAGCCAACGTCTTTGGATTGACCTTCACCGCTAGGCGCTTTCCCTGCTTTTCACCAATCAAAAGCTGGTCAACCGGTTTTCGCAAGTGCCCGCTAATCGTGAGCTTTTGTGCCTGCTGGTCATAATACCGTGTTTGCGCCGTCACCATATTGAACTCAAAATTTACGTCATGATCGAAAGTGATGATTGGCTTCTTAACGCCATCCAGTAATCCTTCTGCGGCAGATTCCTTTTTACCTGTCCCAGTCAGCGCTTGACCAACTGGACTAAGACCAACCTCGCCCACTTCCGGCTGACCCGCTGTTGTTCCCTTTGCTTGATAATTCAATTGAGACGAAGATTTGTTTGTTGTAGCAGCCGCATCCAAACCAGCCAACGTAAAGGATTGACTCGTCAGGTTTCCAGCATTATCATCCGCATGGAACGCCTGGATTTGGTCAGATCTTAATGGCAGTGATAGGCGTTGATAAACTTGGTGATTTTCTTGCAATGGCTGATTAACAATCGTCAACATACCATTAATAACGAGGCCAACACGGCCGAAAGTGTCAATCCCGCTTAATTCATCCGTCAAATCAGCTGCCAAAACCATTCCTTTTTCTGCTTTCGCTGACTGATTTTTTATTTGGAAATGGGGATTGGCAACCAGCGGGCCATGGCCATCGACTTTAAGCGGCAAGACTAAGCGTTGGCGAACAACTTGACCATCAATTCCATCATTCAGTCGACCACTAGCCGCCTCTGCTGATAGCTGGTAATAATATTGACCATCCAAAACCGCCTCGTTGCGCCCCATTTTGGTATTCCAAATATCACCACGCCAGCCTTGCCCACCGGCGTCATAGGACGTAAATTGGTCCTTGCCCCGTTGATAATAGGACTTCAATATGTCTTTATCAATGCTAACCGTTCGTAGTGGCTGTTGATTTGCCCACCGAGAATCAGTCGGATTGTGCTGATAAATTTCACCGACAACGTGATGGGCATTGCGCCAAAGGTTAACCAATGGCTGCGCTTGCTTATTAATAGCATCCTGACTCGATGAAATGGCAATATTTTCTGGAATAATCGTCCCTGCTTTGTTCAGGCCCAACGGCACTTTGCTGGGGTCTACAAGGGTCGATTGGCCAAAGTAAGAATCGGGATTCCAGGCTGGCCGGTCAAAAATTTTCTGATTTTGCCAATCACCATAGTAGCCAAGGTATGGCATGACTAACTGCTGACCACCCTTTTTCAGTAAGTGGCCAGCAGAATCGACCGCCTTAAATTGCAAATAGCCTTCAACAAAGCCATTCTTAGCCCGGTCGGGTAAGGTCAAGCCAAAGCGCACGGCCACCCGCTGATGAGCTGGCACCTTAACCACCGTCTTTTCACCATTTGGCGCTTGATCTACTGTATCTGACCCCAATATTGACAAATCAGCGCCTAAAATCCGCTTATCCGCCGCTGGCTTTCCCGGTACCGAACCATCCGTCCAGACTCGGTGGTCAGCCTGGTAACGAAAAGTCTGCTCTTGGTCAGTCTGATTTTCTAAGAAAACCTGCAAGGATTGTTTTGATTCGCCAAAGGAACCTAGCGACAAAGATGCAACGCCTCGAGAAGTCGTTAGAGACGTCCGGCTGTTAATCGCATCTTCAACCTGTGCCAACCCCGCTCCCTGAACACGGGGCGAAACAATCGCTAATGTCTTTTCATCCACTAACGGCCGAGCGGTATTCATTAAAGCCGTCTTCATGTGTTGACTGATTTTTTCAGCCGGTACCCGGCCACCCAATGACTGGGCAAACAGAGCAGCAGAACCAGCCATCACGGGCGTCGCCATCGAAGTGCCCGACTTATAGTCGTACCGGTTACCGTTCAAGCTTGATAATAATCGACCACCAGGAGCTGTGATATCAGGCTTTAGCTGCAAATCGGACGTTGGACCATAGGATGAAAAAGAAGACAGATGACTCAATTTCGCCGGACCGTCGGCTGGAATATCATAGGCCAAGTTGTCTGATGAAGCGACGGTCAACACAGAAGGCGATACACCGGGTGAGTCAATCGTTCCGGTATCGTTTGTTTTGCGTGTATTGATAACGTTGAGACCGGTATTGGAGGTGGACAGACCGGAGTTTCCCGCTGCAACGACCGGGATAGTCCCCTTCTGCGCCGCCAAATTCACGGCCCGCTGTTCCGGACTATCTGGGTCAACGTCCCCACTGATAGAACCCAGAGAAAGGTTAATTACATCGGCCTTGAGCAAAACGGCATCCTCAATTGCTGCAATAATATCATCACTGCTGGCACCGCCACCATTATTCGAAAAAACCTTCATATTTAGCAGCTGCGCATTGGGTGCCGTTCCGATGGCATAAGCCTTTTGATTAAAGCCAGCAAAATTTGGTAAAGACGAATAGCCAGCAGCTAACCCGGCAACATGCATGCCATGCATCGAATTTTTATTTAAATCAAAAACCGTATTGGCCGTCCCATCGGCATAATTATAAGAATATGGAATCTTAGCCGATGAGTAACGGCCATGACCAAGGTGGCTGATAGCTTCTTTTGCCTCTTTTTGGCTAATTTTCTTCTTGGCATTTTTGCCTAGCCGCATAATTTCATGATTAGTATCAATACCGGTATCAACAATCGCGATAACCGTTTTATCTCCCTTCAGACGATGCTGACGCCATACAGTTAAAGCCTGCACAATTTGATCAGCAGCCAAATCTTGGGGTTGATAAATATTGGCGGCCGTCACGCGTTTCACTCCGGCAACGGCCTGAACAGCCTTCAAATCCTTGACCTTCGTCACAATCGACATCGTATTCGTTAGGTAACCAAATTCGTGTTGGGCCTTTTTCTTAGCAATTTTTTCAACCGCTTGCCGGGCAGGACGCTGTTCAGCGAGTACCTGTCGGCTGGCAGCCCGCACTTCCTCGACTTTATTCTCTCCCGCTGCTCGTCGAGAGCGTGAGTGTTGGCTAACTGTCGAACCCGTGGCAATGTTGGCGGCTTGCTCAGCTGCGCCCTCCACCCTCAAGGCTGCTGGTGGTTGATCGAACTCAACCATCAAAGTTACCGGACTTTCGGCCAATGCTTTTTCTGATTTAGGCACTGGTAAACCCTTGGCTTTAAGCTGTTCCTTCACTCGTTTCTTAAAATTCTGGTCAGCTTGCTGACGAATCCGCTCATGGTCCGCTTTCATTTGTTCCTCAGGACTTTTGGTGTCCAAGGAAGTCGCCCGCACAATAGCCGGATCCTTGTTCGCTTTTTTCACGGCTTGCTTTGCGGGCTGGTTTTCTGCTGCCACGGCAGGAAGACCACTTTCAAGTACAGTAGGTGCTAACAAGAATGCCAGCAATACCAAACCCAACCGTTTCTGATGATACATAAGACAACCTTCCTCTCTACCTCTGATGGAGGTGTTGATTTCACTTGTCTTTTTCCTATTTCTGCCGTCATTATAAAAAGAATCAATTTTTGGCACAAATTTTTTGGTTAACGAGGACAAAATCAGGCCGATTATGCCAAATCGCCATCTTGAGTATTCAAGAGACTGTCCAATAGCCAAAAGAATCGCGACGACCCTTGCGCAAATCAAAAAAAAAAGAGTAATGAACTACCCTCAATAGCTCGTTACTCTTAGGACAAAAAGAAATTATAGATGGCCATCCCCGAATGCTACGAGAATGGCCGTCTATATCAGCAATCACGATTGCATATGATTACTGAACTAATGATTATCCGTTTTATTTTTACCTCCACTTACCTTTAGTTGACCAAATTTTAATCCAACTCCAGTCAAACCAATCGAGAGGCTAGCCATCGTTACAGCCAAAAATGTTAACGGCTGGTCTAAGTGTTCGACTTCCCAAGTAT
The DNA here is from genome assembly GCF_001038455.1 of Fructobacillus sp. EFB-N1. Classification (GTDB taxonomy): domain Bacteria; phylum Bacillota; class Bacilli; order Lactobacillales; family Lactobacillaceae; genus Fructobacillus; species Fructobacillus cardui. The sequence continues at coordinate 8,730 of NZ_LDUY01000005.1, forward strand.
CGGGTAGAGCAATTTTTGCAGGGAACAAATTATCCATTAATGTTGCTGGGTTTGTAGTATTCTCAACAGGATTACTCTGTGTCTCCCTTGGTTGAGCGCTCTCTTGTTGGATTTGCTGGTTAATTTGCTTGAGAGAATCCAAGAACTGCTGATAGGCGGTCTGAACATCCCCCACCGTCCGTGCTTGTTGCAAGGCAGCTATGAACTGTCGCTCGGCTGGTTGAATTTTGTTAATCAATTGAGGCTGTTCATCTGCTGGCAATTGCTTTTTTGCATCGTTGATTGCCTGATCTGCCTCTTTCTTAGCTTGCTGTTCGACCTGGTCTTGGGCCTTTGCCTGTTGCTGAACGTTTGTCAATTTCTTATTGAAATCAGTTACGGCAACATCAACGGCCTTTTGGTCATTTGCTTGTTCAACTTCATCCATTGCCTTTTTCTTGGCTTGGTCAATAGCTGGTTCAAATTGTGGGCCCTGACCCTCTGGCAACGCCTGCTGAGCACTATCAGCAGCATGTTCGATTTGCGCTACCGCTTGGTTTTTGGTTGCTGCCAATTCAGCCGCAGCATGGGCCTTCCCCACCGCCTGTTCCTGAAGACTAGCAACTGTCTGCTTAAACTTCTCTAGGGCTTGCTGAATCTCATCTGCATTCTGGGCCCGATCAAGGTCCTTTTCAGCCGTCTGGCGTGCAGCATCAATAGCCGCCGAAGCAAAGCTGGCTTGCTTACCGGCCGGCAACTTTTGTTTGGCAGCTGTCGTGTTATCATCCACTGTTTGCAGGGTCACTTGTTCTTGGTCTTTCAATGCTTGACCCGGTTGGTGAACATCGTTAATTCCTGGCAAACCATTCTGAAGCGCTTGCTCAGCTGTCCTTGGATCGGCTGCTTTCTCAATAATCGCCTTCAAAGCGTCTGCCTTTTGATTGGCAGTAGCAATTTGCTGTTGCTTATCTTGAGTCGAAAGGGTTGGATCCTGGTTGATTGCCTCAACAACCTGTTTTTTAGCAGCATCAATTTGCTGGTTAAGCGCAGGTAGCTGTCCATTTAAATCAGGCTTTGCCTGATGGGTATCCTGAATCTTTGCCTGACCAGTTGCCAAAGCATCAGCTACTACTGCCTCAGTCTGAGCCGCGGCAATCGCAGCCAGCGCCTGATTGTGCACAGCCTGTGCAGTCTCTATCTGATTTTGCACATCCAAGTCTGATAAAGTACGGTCAGACTGAATTGATGCTAACGTTGCATTCAATAATTGTTGCAATTGCTGGCGAGCATCCGCTTGACTTGCTTGAAGAGCAATTGTTGGTAAGGTAGCCACAAACTGCTGCAAGCTAGTCACAACCTGATTTCCATCAGTAGCCGAAGCAACATCGGCATTGGTCTGTTGTGTCAATTGACTCAACTGCGTCATCAAGCCTGCTTTCTCGTCATCAGTTAAATGCTGATAACCGTCAACGGCCTGAACAGCCGATTGCAAAGTTTGATACAACTTTTTGACCCAATCGGCCTTCATTTGTGCAATTGACGTCTGCTTTGCTTGACCAAAGGTCAAAGCCGTCACATCGTCTTGAACCATCGTTTCGGCCGCTACAACTGTTTGAGCAGACTTCAGTTCATTGACAAACCAGTCTTGCATGCCATCAATTACTCGGACAATAATCTGTTGACCAGCAACCGAAAGGTTTGCCTGCTGCTTTGTTTTAGCAGCCAAAGCCGTTGCAACGGCAACAATCTGCTGGTTAAAGTCAGATAATCGGTCAGCCACGGATTGACCACCATGATAAACGCCATTAATAATTTGCACAGCCGTTTCACTAGTACCAGTCACCTGGGCAGCATTTTGGCTGTCATTGATTGACTTAGTCCAGGTATCCACGACTTCTCGCAAACTCGTTTGTTCGGCAGTCTTCTCTTGCTGACTCAAAGTGCCATCAGCAGTGATAGCCGCATCATCTTGAGACTGTGCAACTCCCAATTGGTGGAAGGCAATGTCCTTAGCCAAAGCTGTTTGACTTTGAGCCAAGGTAGCTTGCCAAGCCGCACTTGCCGTCTGAATTTGATCAGCATTCTCAGCCTGGTTGGCTGCAGACTGTGCCTGAATGTTGGCTGCCTGAAGAGCAGCTGTCAGGGCATCTTTTTGCTCGGTTGTGATCAGACCATTTGTCGTCGCCTGATCAATTTGATCTTGTTCTTGCTGACTGGCAGTCGAAACCTGATTCTTCAACTGGGCTGCTTGTCCTGTTGCACCACTCATGGCCAAACCAGGTTGGTGAACCCCATTTAGGCTGACCAGACCTTGTTGCAGGTCTTCAACATCTTCGCGCAAATCAGCTGCATTGGCCATTGTCTTTTTCAGATCTGACGCCTTCTGGTTAAGCGCCTCAATCTGCTGTTGCTTTTCAGTGGCAGTCAACGTTTGATCTTGATTAATCGTAGTCGTTGCTGTCTTGACGGTATCATCAACCTGCTGGTTCAGCTTTGGTAATTGTTCAATCAAAACAGCTTGTTCTTGATAACTAGCTTCAACGGCTTCCTGGCCCGCCGTTAAGGCACTCGCTACTGCCTGCAAATCACCTGCTTGTTGCACTTGCTTGGTCATAAGCGGCTTGAGCCGTCCGAATCTGATCTTGCACCTCTTGATGAGATAATGATCGGTCAGCCGTAATATCCACCTTGGTTGTTTCGAAGACCGATTGCAACCGATTAACAGCATTCGTTTTGCTTGCGTGCAAGTTCAACTTAGTCAAATCCAGCATCAAATCTTGCAACGATTGCTCCGTTTGATCCAGCGTCTGGCCTTGGCTAATTTGACTGTTGGTTGTTGTCACCAGTGACTGCATTGTTTGCAGTAAGGCTGATTTTTCATCAGCGGACAAAGCTAAATAGCCATTAATCGACTGGTCCGTTGCCTTCAACTCGTTATAAATACGAGCAAACCATTCGCCCTTCCCTTGACCAACTAGACTAGTAGCATTCTGGCCAAAGGCCATCGCATTCAAATCGTCTTGGACCATTGTTTCGGCCTCAACGACGCTTTTAGCGCCCTGCAATTCATGCAAGTACCAGTCCCGATTATTTTGAACCGCTTCCACAATCACTGCCTGACCGGTTGGAGAAAGACTTTTATCCTGGTTGATTTGGGCAACAGCTTGAGATGCGGATGCCTGAATTTTAGCAGTGTAACTCTGCATTCGTTCATCAACCGGCTGACCGCCATGGTGGACCTGGTTGATTGCTGCTACTGTGTCGCTGGTAAATTGGTCCACTTCGTCAACTGTTTTTGCAGCTACCAAACTTTGCTGACCAGTATTCCAACGAACATTAACGATTTCTGCCTGCTCGGCTTTTTCTTGATTACTTAACGTTGGGTCATCATTAATTGCTTGATCAGCACCGTTATAAGCAACTAATAGTTGATAGCTAGCGATATTAATTGCCAAGTTGTATTGGACACTGGTCAAATCATTCGTCAACTTTTGATTAGCTGTCAAAAGTTGATCAGCCGTCGTTAAGGTGTTGTCGGCATCAATACGTGACTGAACCTTTTTCTTTTCAACCGTTAACCGGTCAATATAGTTGCCAACTCGCTGTTGCACCGTTGCACCATCTTGTGGAACCCCAGCAACTGCTTTTATACCATTGTTGACAGCACTAGCTAAACTAGCTAGATTTTGAGCTACCAGTAAGGCCTGTTGGTACTGAGTGAAGAGCAGCATGACTTGAATATTTTGGTTCGCCTTCTCAACATCCGACAAGGTTTGATTATTGGCGATGACCTGGTTAGCATCCAACTGCGCCTGATTCAAGGCATGCAGATTGACATCCTGTTGTGTCATAAACTTGACTTGATCAAGGCCATCCTGAAGCGCCTGCTGGCCAGCCTGCAAATCATCTGCATTCTGAGACTCGTTAGCACTTTGAACGGCTGCATTTTGCAAGGCCGTCACTTGTCCCTTCAAACTTGCTGTTTCGCTGTTAGTTAACGACTTTTCTTGGTCAATCTTGGCTGCTGCCTGGTTAGCTAGCTGTGTAATCAAGTCCAAGAGGTCCTGATGCTGTTGGCTCAGTGTCTTTTCAGCTGGTTGGTGAATAGCAGCGATAATTGTCAAACTTTGGTTCACGAAATTGACACCATCGGCTGCGGTTGTCGCCTTGGCTAATTGTGCTAAAGCCGCATCCTTAGCCTGGGACAACTGGTTCAACTGATCTGCCTTAGCAGCTGTTGTCAATGAAGGATCACCATTAATAGCCATCGTTGCCTGGTTAGTGGCAGTTGTGATTGCTTCGATCAATTGTGAGCGCCGGTCATCGATGCTTTGCCCCTGCACATGGTTTGTAGCAACCGTCTGGTCAAAAGTTGTTTCAGCCGATTGAGCATCCGTTACCGTGGTTGCGGAGGTAATCTGTTGCAGTGCGGCTTGTTGCTGAGCACTAACATTGGCCTGTTGGACCTGCTTTTCATTGTCAGCAAGAGTTGCGTCTTGACTAATAGCCGCCACCACCTGTTGAGCACTTTGGTTGACCGCGTTAGCTGATACGTCCTGTTGCAAGCTCAATTGCACACCGGCCACGTCCTGGTTGAGTTGGTCAATGATGGCATTAATCTGGTCAGCCGTCGTAGCACTAGTCAATGACTGACTTGCCTTTTCTTGAGCCTTGGCCAAGGCTACCGTGAGGGCTGACGCCTGGTCGGCTGTCACCTGTCCTTTATCCTTGGCCGTCGCAATGGCATTCATAACAGCCTTCACCGCATTTTGAGCCTAATCGGCTGCTCCTTGGCGCTGCTGGTCAACTGATTTTGCAGCCTGTTGATGAATCAGCGTGAGGGTTGTCAGTCCAGTATTTTGCAAGGCAGTCAACTGGTTAGCCGCTGTCGCTACATCAATCTGGGCTAAAATACTTGCCCGAGCATCGTTGACCTGCTGGACCTGGCCGTCTTGACCACCTTGCCCAGCCTTTGTCAAGGAAGCATCCTGATTGATGGCTACTACTTGTTGGTCAGCCGTTTGATTAATAGCAAAGCGGACCTGTGCTTGCTGAATCTGCAAGGCCACGCCGGCCAGGATTGAAAGACCATTTGTTTGCACGGATTGTAGGTCATCTGCATTAGCAGCCTGTTCAATTTGACCTTGCAAGCTATCCTTTGTCTGGCGAATTGTTTCCTGCAGAGTCGTTGCGTCGGCTGACGAAACGGCTTGTGCTGCTAGTCGGTCCGTTAAGGCCTGAATTTGGTTAGCCAACCAGGTTTCTTGACTCTGGCGCTGACTATCAACTGCCGTTCCCACCACGTGGGTTGCACTAAGCACCTGGTTAATTGGTTCAATCTGCTGATTCAACTCAGTTGCCCGGGTGCTTTGTTTCAACTTATCGTCGCCTTGCGCCTTAGCATGGTCCAAATCAGCAATTTGCTGGTCCTTTTGGCTACTGGTTAAGGTATTATCTGCGGTAATGGCATCTTTAATTTGACCATACAGCTTATCTAAGTTAGCCACTGCCGTACTTTTCTGGTCTACCAGTGAAACTGAATTTGGTACGTGGATTTGATTCAAATCGCTCAAAGCGGCTTGTAGGTGGTCGGCCAATGCTTGTGCATTCGTTTTGCCGTTCAAATCAGTCTGTGCCTGTTGCAATAATTGCTGGTTAGCGGCCGTTTGCTGGTCAATCTGTGCCTGACTCAATGAATCATCTTGATTAATATTGTTTTGAACGTTCTGTGACTTTTGGTTAACTTGTTGCAAAGCCGCTGTAATCTGTGTTGCCAATGGCTGATCAGTGCTGGCGCCCTGGCCGTCATCCGATTGACGGTCCTTTTGCAATTCTTGCTGGCCAGCCGTCAGCAAGTCTAAAATTGTTTGTCCGGTGGTTTTTGAATCCGCCAGAGCATCGTTCAGTTTATCAGTGCACTTAGATAATGATGATGATAAGAGCAACTCTCGAGCTGATTTACTACGATCAAGGAGGTTTGAATCGTTCATCACTGCTGCCGTCAAGGAATCCTGTAAATCAGTTAGAGTCTTTACAGCATTTTGGACCTGGGCATCCAAAGAAAGGCCAGGAACGTGGCTAGCGTCAATGCCCTTGAGACCTTGCGTCTGAGAGTCCAAGACATCTTGCGCATTGACAGTATTCGTTAACAAGTTATTGGCAGTCGTCAAAGCCTGATCGACAGCTGCTAACTGACTATTGCGGTCTGCGGTAGTCAAAGTCTGATCATCAACAATTTCTTGACGAATTTGGTCATGCTCATCCTGGAAGTTTTGTCGCACTGTTGCCTGCTGAGCCTGCACGCTTGGTTGTAAGACGTGTTGATCTTGAATAGTCATGGTCTGCTGGACCTGAGCATCCAAGATGGACTGGGCATCGGACAAAGCATTAATGGCTGCCTGGGCGCTCGACAAAGCAGTCGTGACAGCTTGTTGCTGGCTCACCCGCTGGGCATTCGTCAAATTGGGATCGTTGGAGATAGCTTGAAGCACCTGATTGGCCGTAATAGCCAAGCTATTATTGGCTTTTTGTTGCTGAGCGCTGATGGCTGCCCCTGCTTGATAAACGTCGTTGACCGCTGCAATGGTCTTATTCTTCAAGTCCAGGATAGCTTGGGCGTTCGAAGCCTTGGCAAGGTCATCGTCAACACCCGTCAAGGTAGCATCAACTGCCTGGTCCTGCTTGGCTTTATCGACTGTATTTAATGTCTTGTCAATATCAATCGCTACCTTAGTGACAACAACCGCATCCTGAATGGCTTCCCTTGCATCATTAATTTGGCCTGAAAGCGCTTGGCCTGGCTGGAATTGTTGACTAATACTTTGCAAACCAGCCGTTGTCACATCCAAAATAGCTTGTGCATCGGTTGCATTGGCCAAATTCGTTTGAACTGTGGCCAAAGTCGCAACAGCGGCCTTCGTCTGCTCAGCTGCTTGTTCCGTTGTCAAAGTGACTTCGGCAGCAATTTGGCCCTTGGTTTGAGCAAGCTGAACAGCCAACTGTTTGTTGGCAGTAACCCGCTGGTCAGCTAGTGTACTCATTACGATATGGGTGACGTCTAGAGCATTGTGGGCTTTTGCAACCAAGTCAGCCAGTGACTGGGTATCCGGCGTCACAATGGCCTTGTCCTGATAGCTAACCAAAGTTGTTGCTAAATCAGCCTTTTGATTGGCTTTTTGAGCATTCGTTAGGGTCTGATCACGGTCAATGGCCAACCAAACACCGGTTTGATTACTATCAGAACCGGCATATTGACCTAAGTCGTTTTTAGCACTCGTTTGCTGGTCGGCCAGTGGCGTTCCAATCTGATGATCTGCAGCAATCTGTGGATCATACTGGTTCTGCAAGCTCTGAATGCTGTCAGCATTCTTGACGGCTTGCAAAGCATTCGCCGCATCCACCAAGCTCTGATCAATCAAGCCACGTTGGCGGGTTCGTTCTACTTCGAGCAAGGTATTATCACTCGTAATATCTTGCTTCGTGTTTTTAGCTGTTTGAGTCAGTTCATCAATGGCCCGCTTTTGTTGTGTGGCCAAGTCAGTCCCACTGGTATGGGCTGCATCAACCGCCTTCAGACCAACATTTAGTCGATCTTGGACCGTTTGCGCATCCATTAAGAAGGACGACACAAAACTAGCCACTGCGCTTTCATGAGCATCCTGCGCAGCTGATTTTTGCGCGGCTTTTTCTGTCGTTAAGAGGGTGGCATCTCCCTCAATCACGCCATTAATCGTTTGAAGCTCCTGATCCAATTGTGACTTAGCGTCGGTAATCCGGTCGGAGATGGATGTCGAACTCTTGTGGGTCACAGCCAAATTCTGGTTGGCCTGTGATAAGGCATCCGCAATGGACTGGGCATCCGGTGTATTTTGAGTAGACAAGGATGTCTGCGCTACCGTAACAGCCTGCGCTAAGTCCTGGGCCTGACTTTGCTTATCGGCATTCGTCAACGTTGGATCGATATTGATCAAGGCCTTAAAGCCTTGTGCTAAGTTTTGCAACTTGTTTAAGGCATTGGCCCGCTGGTTATCAACCGAATTTCCTTCAACGTAAGTTTGATCCATTGCGGACAGGGCATTGGTGACCGCATCTTCAATTTGCTGGGCATTCACGGCCTTCTTCACATTTGTCTGGCCATCTTGGTAAGCAGTTGCCAGGTTCTGCTTTTGCGTCTGCTTCGTGACATTCGTCAGCGTTTTATCGGTATTAATCGCGTAAGTAACGGCCGCATTCGATGCCTGCAGTTGATTCAAGCCATTTTGTACCTGGGTTAGCAAATCAGTCCCAACCACGTGGCTATTGTCAATGGCTGTTACACCATCATTTTTGGCTGTATCGATTTGATCGGCCATTTGCGTATCACTAGCATTGATCTTGGTGATTGCAGCATCTCGAGCAGCCTGTAAAGCAGTAATTTGGTTGTTAATCGTTGCCGTATCCAAAGTTGGATCACTTTGGACAGCCGCTTGAACCTTCTGTGCCTCATCACGCAGGCTCTCAACCGCCGCCTGCTTCTGTAAGGCAATATCATCCCCCGCCTTGTAATCAGCATCAATACTGTTAATACCGTTCACTTGGGCCGTGTTGATATCATCGGCTGTCTGAGCCTTATTAACGGCTGCTTCAGCTAAGTTATAATCATCATCAACCGCTGCCTTTTGCGACGTCCGTTCCGCCTCAGGCAAAGTGCCATCATTCTCAATCAAACCCTTGACCTTCATCACTTCAGCCTGCAAAACAGTAATAGCCGCTGCTTGTTGGTTACTGATTGCCTGACCACGCTGGTGAGCAGCAGTGATGTCTTGAATAGCCTGGTTTTTATCAGCCTCGATTTGAGCTGCTTTGGTACCAACGTTAATTTTACTAATAGCTGCCTGAATAATTTGAGCCACGGCAGCCTTCTGAGCCGCCTTTTCAGCCTCACTCAGCGTTGCATCGCCGTTGATGGCCTGGTTAGTACTATCACCGGCTCCGTTCACAGCAGCATTGGCTGCTTTTTGCTGGCTATTAACCGGCTGACCAGCGGTATGCAAGGCGGACAAAACGCTTTGCACATTCGTAATCGTATTGGCAATCGTTTGGGCATCCGTTGTCGTTGTAATCTTTTTGAGTAACACATTAGCAGCATCAGTCACGGCTCGACTCTGTGTTGCGACTGCTGAAACAGTCAGCGTTTCGTCGTCACTGATTTCAATAATAACGGCTTCGGCAGCTTGATTAACAACACCCGTTGCACCCTTTTGCTGGTCAGCCAGTGACGTTCCCGGCATATAAGCCGCCTGGATGGCTGCTTTACCGGCAGCCACAGCATCTTGAATACTCTGCGCATCAACTGTTTGGTTGACTGCCAAAGAAGCAACCGCCTGGTCATAGGCATTGTTAACATTGGTCGTCTGAGTCTGATTATCAGCCGTCAATAATGTCTTATCGTTGGATAAGGCAGTCAAAGTGGTCGTATACTGCGTCTTAATGGCCGTCTTGGCATCGTCACGTTGGCTATCCAGGTCCTTGCCGACAACGTGCGAGTTATTCAGCTTTTGTGACCACGAGAATTGCATATCCGAAACTAATTGAGCAGAAGTGGCGTTGTTAATCTCCGTCTGACCCAAGCTGTAATTCGAGTCTAAAGTTGTCAATTGGCTAGCCTTAACAGTGTTCGTCAACATAACGTCGCTGTTAATGGCCTTTTGGGTTTCCTGATAAGTTGACTGCAACTGTCCCAAAGCCGTCTTCTTTTGGTCCGGCAGTGGTTGGGCAGCCTGATGAGCATTCGCCACGTCGTTGTTGACCTGTGCTAAGCGGTCGGCCAGTTGTTGAGCCGTTGTTTCGTTATTAAAATCAGTCTGAGCCAAAGCCACCAACTGTGTCACCGCATCTCGCTGCGTCTGGCGAGCGGATTCGGTCAAGGTCACATCGTTGGTAATGGCTTGGTTAATTGACTTGACCACCCCAGTCAAAGTTTGACTGGCATTGGCGATTTGCGTTGGTAAATCGAGACCTGGCTGGTGCAGACGGTCAAGATTCTTTTCTGCCTGAGCTAACGCATCTTGAAGAGCTTGGGCCGAAGTTGACGCAGTAGCTAAATCAATTTTCTTTTGTGCAAGAGCAGCAGTAACCGCTTCAGTCTGTGTGGTTTGTTCAGATGCCAACAGTGTTGGGTCACTTGAAATTTCCCCCTGAAGACCGCTAGCATAGTCACTCAACGCAGTCTGAGCTTGTAGCAACTGCTCAGAGAGACTACTGGCGCTTTGATGGTCAGCATTTAGCTGCTCTTGGTACTGGTTTTGCAAATCAGCAACCGCCTGAGCTGTCTGCGCACCCTGCAGCTTTCCTTGTGCTTCTTGCAGGTCAGTTTGCACCAGGGCGCGCTGACTAGCCTCCTGGCTATCTGTCAATGTCGCATCGAGACTAATAGCAGTGACAATTTGACTGGCCAACTTTGTCAGGGCAGCTATGGCAGCCTGGGCCTGTGTCGAAACAGCCTCACCTACTTGGTGATCCGCTTTAATAGCCGCTAAACCGGTAGCCTTTTGATCTGCCACGGCCTGAGCTGCCGTCGCCTGGTCAATCAGTGTGGCGTAGGTATCGTTTGACTGGTCAAAGCAGCTACGTCATTGCTTTGTTGCTGGTCAAGCGCCACACCGGCCACATGGTCGGACTTTAATTGATCTTTCGCCTGGTTGAACTGGTCTAAAATGGCCTGAGCAGTCGTCAACTTGGCCAAAGAAGCCTGGTCCTTCTTGTAATCACTTTGGACCTGAGCCCACTGACTGGCTTTTTCAACATCCAACAACGTCACGTCGCCTTGAATGTCACTTTCCAAGCCGTCCTGAACGGCCTTCAAATTACTTTGTGCAGTGGCAATTTGGTTGGCAATTATGTCACTGGCTTGGTGGCTGGCTGGCAAATTAGTTGTCTGCTGAGCCAACTGATCAGCGACTGCTTGCGCATTCGTTGCTTGGCGAATCTGGTCTTGGGCGCTTGTATAGGCAGTTGCCAAGGCTGATTTTTGCTGAGTCGAAACTGTATCAGTCAGCGTGACATCCCCTGTAATTGCCGCCAAAACTTGATTATTGGTTTTTTCCAACTGAGCTAAAGCACTGGCTTGCTGCTGGTCGAGCGTTTGACCAGAGGTATGGACAGCATTGATTTGACTGGCAGCCATTACCTGATCGTTTTGAATGACCTGAGCGTTATCGTCGGCCTGAATCGTTGCCTCAGCATTTGCCAGGACTTGGTTGACCTGGCTAACCTGGCTTTGCTGCTGACTAGTCAACAGAGTCGCATCCGTATTAATTGCCGTCACTGCCTGCTTGGCGAAACTTTGCAGAACACTCATCGCGGCCTGTTGTTGGTTTGCCACTGCCTGGCCAACCTGGTGAGTGGCTGCAATATTAGTCAAACCGGTCGCCAAATCATCGGCTAATATTTGGGCATTTGCATCAGCATTAACCGCACTTTGAGCAGTCTGAAAAGCAGTATCGGCGTTGTCAACCTGCAGGGTCTGATCAGCCGTTGTTAAAGTCTTGTCGGCACGAATTGCCTGAATGGTATAAGTATGCTTATCTTGTAAGCTTGAAATGGCCGCCTGTAATTGGCTAGACAAATCAGTTCCCGGAACATGGCTGCCATCAATCTTCTCAATGGCCGCATTCCGTGCATCCAAAATACTTTGTGCGTCTGGGGCTTGATTAGCAGCCAGCGCAACCTGGCCGGCCTGATAAGCTTTGGCCAGATTGCCCTCTTGGTCCTGCTTCTCACTATCCAAAAGCGTAACATCTCTTTGAATGTCACTGAAAACTTGACCATTCTTCGCTTGCAAAGCATCCAAGACGCTTTGGCGCTGGCTAGTAATGTCAGTCTGTGGCTGGTGGGCCTGACTGATGAGCACAAGCGCATTGGCCTTGGCATCCGCAATCCCCTGCGCATCCGTTGCTTGGCTAATTGCGGTTTGTCCATTTTCTTGGGCCATTAAAGCGGCTTGCTGTTGGTCTGATTTTTGGGTATTCAAAAGAGTACCATCATTGCTGATGGCATTCGTCACAGTCTTTTGAGCAGTTGTCAACACATCGCTCGCTTCCCGTTGCTGGTCAGCCAGAGACTGACCGGTCGTATAGTTTGGTGCCAATGAGTTAATGCCAGTTGTCTTGACGTCCAGAATCCCCTGCGCATCCTGGGCCTGGTCCAGGCCGGTTTGTGCCTGGAGATAGGCAGCCTGCAACTGGGCCAATTCGGCTTGTTTTTCACTGTTGAGCAGGGTTTTATCATTGTTAATCAAGCCCTGGACCCGAGTATTTTCCAAATCAAGGGCGGATTGGGCTGTTTTTCTCTGCTGGTCAACACCAACACCAGCCGCGTGAGTACGATCAATGTTCGCTAAGCCAGTCGTCTTCGCATCAAGGATTGCCTGACCATCCTGGGCAGCAGACAGCGCTTGACTGGCTTGCTGATAAGCAGCTGCCAAGTTGTTAGCCTGTGCTGATTTGTCAGCAGTAGTTAAAGAGCCATCCACATTAATCGCCCCGGCTACTTGGTTATTTTCGCCATCAAGCAAAGCCTGAACCGCCTGACGTTGGCTGGTCAAGCTTGAACCACTAACGTGAGCACCAGCAATATTGCTATTCCCTGTGGCTGTTTGGTCAAGGATATCCTGGGCAGCTTTCGCAGCCGCCAAGGCAATCAATGCCTGGTTATAAGCGTCCTGGGCAGTCTTTTGTTGCTGTTGCTTAGTAGCATTCGTCAGGGTCACATCCTGACGAATGGCCGTATTCGTATCAGACAAGTTTTGGTTCAACGTACCAGGGTTTCCGTTAGCGGCGGTCAATTGTGGTATACCCGTCGTCTTGGCAGCCAATGAATCTGACAAACCCAAATCAAGATATGACCTACGGCCAGAACCACTAGTAGTCAAAACTGGCACGTTCAACTTAACCGACAACGTATACAAGCCCGTTGACTTATCATAGGTCAAACTATCGAACTTAAAAGTTGTTCCTGTTGCTGGGTTTTGCAAAGTCTTAATTTCAGAACTTGCGTAACCCCACTTTTGCTGTAATGACAGTGGTACAGTTGAAGCATCCGGTGTATCTGCATAACGCTTATAGTACTCTTGATTTTGACCCATCCAATAGGTTGTGGTTGAGTCCGCCGCATGAGCCGTGATGTTTTGTCCGAAATCAATTGGCGCATGGCCAGTAATGACCTGGGTCGCACCAACCAAAGCAAAAGTCGCCATTCCGGCGACTTTTGCTTGCCAGACTTGTACATCTTGAAATGCGTTCTTTCTTGAAATTTATTTACTCTAATTTCCACGTTTGACACCTCCGGGAAATGTTTGATATTATTTGCAAACATTATTATAATAAAAAATACAAAACATCGCAATAGTATTACACTGTTTTTTAGAATAGATTTTATTAATTTTCTAATTCTCATTATATGTTTATAACTTAGAAGATAATCGGATAATCCCCTTTAAATAGGCATCTTATACCAAAAATTTTCTAATTGCAGAACGTAAAGTATTCGTTATTCTAGACACCTCACAATGATATATCTAATATTTTTCTCAAACTATTCTAAAAAACAGCTCGTTCTGTAATATTAAGGTCACACTTATTTTCGTAACAATGTAATACTTTTTAGAATAAATAATCACGTAACATTTCATTTTTAAAACTGATTTTGCACTGGGGTCCATTGATCGACAAAAAAAGGAAGTAAAACTCGCAGCTAAGAATCCTGCGAAATTTTACTTCCTATATACGGTTAAGATTAATTTTTTAGTCAGTCAAACCAAGGCGCTTGAAGATCGTATCAACTTGGCTCAAGTGATAGTGATAATCGAAGGCGTCGTCGATTTCTGCCTGTGATAAGTGGGCAGTAATCGTCTTGTCCCCTTCAACCAAGTCCTTGAATGAACGACCTTCATCCCATGACTTGGCTGTCAAAGGTTGAACCAAGTCATAGGCCGTTTCACGAGCCATTCCCGTTTCAATCAACTTCAACAACACACGCTGGCTGTAAATCAGACCGTGCGTCAAGTTCATGTTTGACTTCATGCGTTCAGGGAAGACCGTCAGCGTGTCGATGATCTTCATGAAACGGTTTAACATGTAGTCCAACAATGACGTACTGTCTGGCAAAATCATCCGTTCGGCTGATGAATGTGAAATATCACGTTCGTGCCACAAAGGAATGTTTTCGTAAGCAGTCACCATTTGGCCACGAACCACGCGAGCCAAGCCACAGATGTTTTCTGAACCGATTGGGTTACGCTTGTGCGGCATTGCGGAAGAACCCTTTTGGCCCTTAGCAAACTTTTCTTCGACTTCGTGGATTTCAGAACGTTGCAATGAACGAATTTCCACAGCGAAACCTTCCATGCTTGAAGCAATCAAGGCCAAAGTAGCCATATAGTCGGCATGCAAGTCACGTGGCAAAACTTGTGATGAAATTTCCTGAGCGTGCAAACCTAAGCGTTCACAAACATACTGTTCAATTTCAGGTGGAATGTTGGCAAACGTACCCACGGCACCAGAAATCTTACCAGCTTCAACACCACGGGCGGCCTTCTTAAAGCGTTCCAAGTTGCGTTCCATTTCAGAATAGAAACGAGCAATCTTCAAACCAAAGGTCGTTGGTTCGGCTTGAACACCGTGTGTCCGGCCAATCATGACCGTATCCTTATACTCGATTGCCTTCTTCTTCAAAACGGCAATAAAGTTTTCCAAGTCTTCTTCCAAGATGGCGTTAGCTTGCTTCAAACGAACACCATATGAAGTATCGACAACATCTGTACTCGTGATTCCGAAGTGAACCCACTTCTTTTCTTCACCCAATGATTCTGAAACTGTCCGGGTAAAAGCAACAATATCATGGTGTGTGACCGCTTCAATTTCTTCGATGCGCGCAACATCAAAGGTGGCATTCTGACGAATCTTTTCAACATCCTCAGCTGGGATTTCGCCCAACTTTGACCAAGCTTCATCAATGGCAATTTCAACATCCAACCAAGTTTGGTACTGGTTTTGCAGTGACCAAATATCACGCATGGCTGGTCGACTATAACGGTCTAACATTATGACTCTCCTTTTTTATCAAACGTGCAAGAGTATTATAGCAAGAATTTGGGTATAAATACGAACTATTTATTAAATAAATCAGTTTTATGCAGAATCCGAACATTAAAACCGAATCAATCCCTGATTTTCCCTTGATTTTCTGAACGTTTCCCCGTATACTAACCTTTGGTCAAAAATGGCCAATAAATGATAAAAGAGGTAAACCATGTCTTCAATCGTGATTGCCGGCGCCCAATGGGGTGACGAAGGAAAAGGTAAAATTACAGACTTTCTGAGTCAGAAGGCCGACTTCGTTGTCCGCTATGCGGGGGGCGACAACGCTGGCCATACATTGGTCATCGATGGTAAGAAACTCCACGTGCAGTTGATTCCTTCTGGAATCTTCCTGCCACAGGTTACCAACGTGATTGGTACCGGTGTTGTGGTCAACCCAGAAACACTATTTAATGAAATTAACTATTTAAAGGAAAACGGTGTCACCGTTCATAACTTAAAGGTCTCTTCAAGAGCCCAAGTCATTATGCCTTATCATCCCCTTTTTGATGCCTTGCAAGAAGGTTTAAAGAAAGAAAAGATTGGAACGACCCACAAAGGAATTGGACCTGCCTACCAGGACAAGTTGGATCGAATTGGGATTCGCATTGCTGATTTGCTTGAACCAAAGGTTTTGGAAAAGCGTTTAAAGCAGGCCTTGAAAGTGAAGAACCTGTTCTTGACCAAGGTTTTTGACCGCGAACCCCTTGATTTTGATGAAATCTTCAACCAATACAAGGAATATGGCGAAAAGTTGCGTCCCTTTGTGGCCGACACTTCCTATTTAATTAACGAAGCTTTAGACAATGACAAGCGCGTTTTGTTCGAAGGTGCCCAGGGAATCATGTTGGACATCGACCATGGAACTTATCCATTCGTCACATCGTCTAACCCAATTGCCGGTGGCGCTGCCGTCGGTGCTGGAATCGGTCCAAATCGCATTGACCAAGTTGTCGGTGTGGCCAAGGTCTATTGCTCCCGTGTCGGTGAAGGTCCTTTCCCAACCGAATTGTTCGATGAAGTTGGCAATACTATTCGCGACGTCGCCCACGAATACGGCGTTGTCACAGGTCGTCCCCGCCGAATCGGCTGGTTGGACACTGTCGCTTTGCGTCATGCCAAGCGCGTTTCCGGCTTAACACAGCTTTCCTTGAACTGCTTGGATGTCTTGTCTGGCTTTGAAACCGTTAAGGTTGCCACACACTACAAGTTGGATGGCCAGGTCATTGACCACTACCCTGCTTCCGAAGCTGATTTGGAACGCTGCGAACCAGTTTATGAGGAATTACCTGGTTGGTCAGAAGACATCACCAAGGCCAAGTCACTTGAGGCCTTGCCCGAAAACGCCCGCAACTACTTGAAGCGCGTGTGCGAAATCGTTGATTTGCCTTTGGCAACCTTTGCCGTTGGCCCTGACCGCGATGCCACAAACGTCTTAACTGATTTGTGGGAAAACAACTAAAGAACTACTCGGCGACAGTGTCCTGCCGGCCTGACCGGTATGGTCGGACTGCAAGCTCTGTCGCTCTTTTCTTTGCTGATATTGCTTTAATCTAGTCTTGCTAGACTAAAGTACCAGCAGAAACGGAGATTATGTTATGAAAACCTTTGATTACGATGCTATTCGCCTTTTACCTAAAAAATCAGTCTTGAAGTCTCGCCGCGAAGCCGACACTTCTGTGACTTTAGGAAAGCACACTTTCAAGTTGCCTGTTATGCCAGCCAACATGGCCACGGTTATCGATGAAAACTTGGCCGAATGGTTAGCTTCCAATGGCTACTTCTACGTGATGCACCGCTTCCAACCCGAAACACGCTTTGACTTCGTTCAAAACATCCAATCTAAGGGCTTGATTGCTTCCATTAGTCTTGGGATTACGGATGGCGAATACGCCTTGATTGATCAGTTCAAGGAAGCACAACTCACACCAGACTACATCACAATTGATGTTGCCCACGGTCATTCCGACTATGTCATCAAGATGGTGACTTATATTAAGGAAAACTTGCCAGACACCTTCTTGATTGTCGGTAACTTGGGAACACCAGAAGCCATCGTTGAAATCGAGGCTGCTGGTGCCGATGCAACCAAGGTTGGAATCGGACCTGGTAAGGCCTGCATCACCAAGGACAAGACTGGCTTTGGAACTAATGGTTGGCAATTAGCCGCCATCGCCCAATGCGCCCAGGTAGCCACTAAGCCAATCATCGCCGATGGTGGTATTCGCCACAACGGCGACATCGCCAAGTCAATTCGCTTTGGCGCAACAATGGTCATGGTCGGTTCGATGTTTGCCGGTCACAACGAAACGCCTGGTGACTTGATTGAACAGGATGGCAAGACTTACAAGGCCTACTTTGGCTCTGCTTCAGCTTACCAAAAGGGTCACTCTCATAACGTGGAAGGTCGCAAGTTGTTGGTTCCTTACAAGGGTCCTATCCAAAACACTTTGACCGAAATGGAAGAAGACATCCAGTCAGCCATTTCTTATGCCGGTGGTCGGGACTTGAGCAGCCTTAAGACGGTCGACTACGTTGTCTTAACTGACTATTAATCTTTATTTTCCTCGCTCTCTCCCTCGCCTCGCTGGCGCTGAATGTGCCGGCGACCAAGCGACGACATCAAAAAAATGATTGCAGCCTTTATGGCTACAATCATTTTTATTTTGTCTGTTTTAATTTTGCAAGAACTTTAGGATATCTTGATCAACAGTCTGATTTTCATGAAGCTTCGAGTGTTGACCATCCGCCCCTTCAATCAGCGTTTCCTGATAAGTACTTGGCTGACGCACGAAGTACTTCAGGGCCTTGGACGAATTATTATAAACGGTCGTATCGGAAGCGGAACCACCGGTCGAATTACCGTAGATATTCAAGACCTGCGTCGAGTGGTTTTGATAGTAAGCCGTCAGACCCGCTAAGCGGTCAAAGATTTCAGTCTTCGTTTGCGGCTCACCATCAGCACTTAACGGTGAATTTGACTGCGGGTTAGCTAAAATCAGCCCGTTGTATGTCCCTGCAATTGAAATCTGGCGGCCGACCTTCGGTAAGTCGTGGCCATTATCGGCTGCATTCATCAGGTAAAAAGCAATCGCCATATTGCCCATCGAATGACCAATCAGATTAACCGACCGAATTCCCTGCTGACTCAACTTAGTCATGATGGTCGTAACCCACTTAGCAGTCTGGTTAAAGTCTTGGCTTTTATTATCATCAAACTGGACCAAGATAATCGGATTTTTGTCACCAGGGGCAATCGTCTTATCCATGGTGACCGTACCGTCTTTTTCAACTGTCACGTTAATCCGTCGATTGGAATAATCATGATCCACCAAATACTGACTCATTGACTTTTCGGCATTACGGCTGGAGCCGTAGCCGTGGAAGAAGACCGTGGCCTCCTTTGGACGCTGGCCATTTTGCTCGGACAAGGTTGGACTCATTTTTGACCCCACCAGATAAAAGACAATCCCAATCGCCATTAGCGCAACCAGAATCCCCCAAAACAACTTCTTTTTAAACACAGAAACTCCTTCCAAGATTCCTCATTTGATGTCTAAAATTATACCGCTATTATTACCGGAAAGTAAGCCTTTTAAATTAGAACCCCCTTTATTTCACAGCTGATTTTCTTTATAATGATGGGGTAGATTCAATTTTCAACCGAAAAACAAATTGGAGGTTTTTAAATGACAACAAGCGCGATCAAATGGTGGCAAAAGGCCGTCGTTTATCAAATTTACCCTCGTTCCTTTCAGGATTCGAATGGCGATGGGATTGGTGATTTGAAGGGTATTCAGGAACGTCTGAGTTACGTTTCCAAATTAGGAGCGGACGTGATTTGGCTCAACCCCATCTACCAATCACCCAACAAGGATAACGGCTACGATATTTCGGATTATCAAGCCATCAACCCAGAATTTGGGACGATGCAGGACTTCGATGATTTATTGGCTGCTGCACACGCCCGCGATATCAAAATCGTGATGGACTTGGTGGTCAACCATTCATCCGACCAGCACAAATGGTTTATCGAAAGTCGGTCTAACAAGGATAATGACAAGCGCGACTTTTACATTTGGCGCGACCCCGTTGATGGTCATGAACCAAACAACTGGTCCTCTTTCTTCTCGGGTTCAGCCTGGAAGTTTGACGAGAAAAGTGGTCAATACTACCTCCACCTCTTTGCTGAGGGCCAACCTGATTTAAACTGGAAAAATGATGAACTCCGCGACCAAGTTTATCAAATGATGAACTGGTGGATCGACAAGGGAATCGATGGCTTCCGGATGGACGTGATTTCGATGATTTCAAAGCCAGATGGATTGCCGGATGCACCATTGCCCGCCGGTAATACCTATGCTAATCCGGTTTCATTGACCACCAACGGTCCTCACGTGCACGAATACTTGCGGGAAATGCGACAAAAGGTGTTGAACAATGCTGATTTGATGACCGTTGGTGAAACTTCTGGCGTCGATATTGAGCATGCCCAAAAGTATGCTGGCATCGACGGCAGCGAGCTGAACATGGTCTTCCAGTTTGAACACATGGGTCTGGACGACAACCCCAACCCAGCACTTGGTAAATGGGATAACCAACCAGTTTCATTGCTCAAGCTCAAGGACAACTTGAGCAAGTGGCAAACGGAACTTGAGGGCAATAGCTGGAATTCCCTTTACTGGGATAATCACGACCAACCTCGTATCGTTAGCCGCTTTGGAAACGATTCTGCCGAATACCGGGAGGTTTCAGCCAAGATGCTCGCCACCCTCTTGCACTTTATGCAGGGAACACCTTACATCTACCAGGGCGAGGAGTTGGGGATGACTAATGCCTACAACCTGGGTTGGGATGATTTCGATGATATCGAAATCATCAACGGTCGGAAGTTCATTGTCGACAAGGAAAAATTAGTGGACAACGACACCATGCTCGATTACGTTCACTATAAGGGGCGTGATAACGCCCGGACACCAATGCAGTGGACAGCTGGAAAAAACGCCGGCTTCACCGACGGTACTCCTTGGCTGAAGTTGAATGACAACTTCGAGACCATCAATGCGACCGCCGCTTTGGCCGACGATAATTCCGTCTTTTACCACTATCAAAAGTTGATTAAGCTCCGCCATGACCTTGACCTAATTACCACTGGTCACTACGAATTGATTGACCCGGCCGATGACCATGTTTATACGTACAAGCGAATTGGGGATGACCAAGAACTCTTGATTATTAACAACTTCACTGACCAAAATCTGGAACGTGACTACCCCGTTCCCGCCGATGCCCAGTTGCTCATCAGCAATTACCAAGATGATTTGGGTCTAAAATTGCGACCATACGAAGCTAAGGCCTACTTGTATAACCGCTAAGGACTGATTTGTTTTAAATCAAAGAGCCCCCGCCTACATGAAACAAACAAAAAGAACCAAAGATACGACAAATTGTCGATCTTTGGTTCTTTTGCTGTAGTAATGATTTGCTAGTCAGTCGAGGAAAGCTCACCCCCTAGCAAATCAGTTTCCTTATTTCATTGAGACTTCCAAGAGGTTGCGAACGTCTGCCACAGTCATTTTCACAAAGGCATTGTGGTCCAAATGGTTAACTTGAACCGCGCTCTTGGCCATGGCCTCAAAATCCTGGTCCGTTTCAATGCCAACACCAGGCAATGTGGTTGGCACTTCAAGACTTGCCAACCATTCCCGGGTCTTGGCGATTGTCTGGGTGGCAACGGCATCGTCATCCCCCGCCAAATCCCAAACATTCCGTCCCAAGGAAACGAAATAAGGCTTGGTGTCTGCTGAATAGATAAAGTCCAGCCAGTGTGGCGTCAAAATACCAAGGCCAACACCGTGAGTAATATCATAATAGGCTGATAATTCGTGTTCGATTGGGTGCACCGACCATGAATTGACATTCCCTGTCCGTGGCAAGCCATTCAAGGCCATCGTTGACGCCCACATCAAATTAGCTCGGGCATCGTAGTTATCGGGTTCACGCAAGGCAACCGGCGCCCACTTAATCACGGTCCGCATAATCCCTTCAATCAAGCCATTGCGAACATCGTTTTCATAACCCTTTTTGTCAAAGTATTGTTCTGTCAAGTGACTAAAGATATCAATTGATCCAGCTGCCGTTTGCCACTTTGAAACCGAGAAGGTCAAGCTTGGGTCAAGGAAGGAAACGGATGGTGTATTCGGGCCACCGGTTCCCAACTTTTGTTTCGTCTCCGGATTAGAAATCACGGAACCGGTGTTCATCTCAGTTCCAGTAGCCGCTAACGTTAAAATGTCAACAACGGGCAACTGGTCAATGGCAAAGCGCTTCTTGGAATCCAAAACCAAGTCCCAAGGGTCGCCGTCATAGAACTTAGCAGAAGCAATCACCTTTGAAGCATCGATAACAGATCCACCACCAACGGCTAAAATGACATCGATGTCGTTGTCTTTCACTAATTTTTGCCCCGCTCGTACTGAGGCAATCTTTGGATTGGGCTCTATCCCAAACAATTCTGTCACATCCAAACCCGCCAACGCCTGAATCACACGCTCGTACAGACCTGATTTTTTAATTGAACCACCACCGTAGGTTACGAGCACCTTTGGACCAAATTGAGCAATCGCAGCCTGCAATTCGGTCTCCAAGCGATCTTTCCCGAAACGAATATCGGTTGTGTTCTTAAATGTAAAATTTTCCATTTTTGACAGAACTCCTTTTTAAACATACAAGCAGACCATTTGTGATTTAAATGGCCTATTCGCTCGACTTAAACCCTCTGAAGGGTTTGTGCATCCATTTTAGAGGAACAAAACCCATCTGTCAATTTTCCATAGACCACTTTTGATCATCACGGCAGCGACGGGCAATTGATCAGTCGCTAACAATAGCTGATTGTAACAAAAAGGCCCGCTAACACTTAGTGCTAGCGAGCTAATTTTATTAAAGGTCACCGTTTAAGAAATGATTCTTTCCCTCACCAAATGACCAGTCTTCAGCATGGTTGCTGATAAAGGAGATAATGACATCTTCCTGACGAACGCCGGCCTTGTCAGCCAAGGCCGCCACCAATGACTGCGTGAATTCCTTCTTGGCCTTCACTGGACGTGGCGTTGACAATACCGTAAAGAACAAAACCTTGTCTGAACGGTCATAGCCAAGACCAACATCTTGAAAATTAATTTCATAGTCTTCATGTTGCGTCACGATTTGGAAACGGTCACGGTCTGGTAGTGACAACGTTTCCTTGGCAACGTCAAAAGACAGTTGCATGATATTCTTAATTTCTGCGGGTTCGTACTGACCCTTAATCAAGTCAATTTTCATTAATGGCATGCGCATTTCTCCTCATGTAGCTTTGCTAATAGAGTAATCCTAGCATAAAAACCTGATAGGCACAATCACGAGTGTTATGAACACTGACAAAGCGCGCTGGGCACCCACAAGCAATTTCGAGTGAGCTATTGGCCCGGCGATATCACTTAACCTGGTGCAGATGGATTTGCCCTTGAAGCTTTGCATCCGTCAAGTTGCCCAACTGGTCGAGCATCTTGTTCAAGAAATCAGCAGGACCGGCAACACCTTCAGCCACCGCCAATTCGCCAGCAACTGGTAGAGCAGCGGTCGCATAGGCTAAATCAGCCAAATCCATACTTTGACTTGCAAAGGCGCCCAACAAACCATCCAGGGCGTCACCCATCCCAACATTGGTTGCCAATTGGCTAGCCGAGTTAGCAATCTGGTAGACCGTCTGGCCGTCTGAAACCAAGTCCTGAACACCAGTTGCGACCACAATGGCACCAAGCTTTTGAGCCGCCTTCTGGGCAATTTCAACTGGGTCAGCGGTGCCACTACCAGCATCGATTCCGTGGCTTTCCCATTCCACTTCAGCCAAAGTCGCTACCTCACCGAGGTTACCGCGGACGATGCTCACCTTGACTGATTTCAAGAGTTCCTTGGCCCGCTTTGACCGCAGTGGCGTTGCACCAACGGCAACGGGATCAAAGATAACAGGAAGGCCCAATTCGTTGGCCGTCTTCCCACTATTAATCATCACCTTTTGTGAATTTTCAGAAGTTGAACCCAAATTCAAGGTCACGGCATTGGCAATTTTCGTCAAATCAGCAGCATCTAGCGGATCTTCGAGCATAATTGGAGAAGCGCCGATATAGGCAATCGCATTTGCTACCAATTGGGGGGTAACGCTATTGGCCACGTTCAAGACGATGGGCTGGTTCTGGCGAACGGCAGTTAAGATTGTTTGACTCATTTTGTCACTCCTCGTAATTTCTGAACACTTCGTTGAATATCATCGCTGGCGGTAATGGCCGAAATCACGGCAACACCCTCAATCGGCAACTCTACCAATTCCTGGCAGTTTTCTTCATGGATGCCACCAATGGCCACAACCGGTAGTGAGCTCTTTGACGCAACCGCCAAGACGCCTTCCGTCCCAATAGCCTCCTTGACCTTTTCCTTACTGGTCGTTGCAAAGGCCGGACCAACGCCCAAGTAATCGACGACTGCCAAATCAGCTTCACTGGCAGCTAACTCTTTTAAATCATGGACGGATAAACCAAGTAACAAATCAGGGGCGACCTCATGAATTGCTCGCACCGGCGTATCGCCCTGGCCAACATGCAGACCATCCGCTTGAATGGCCAGTGCCAAAGGCAGGTCGTCATCGACATACAAAGGCACATTAACCGCTTTCGTAATGCTCCTGATTTTTTGGCCCAATTCCACCTTTTCCGCTTGGTTCAACTTCGAGTGGTCCTTTTCACGGTACTGTACAGCCGTTACGCCGGCGTCACAGGCCTCTTGAACCACGCGAATCACTTCGTTTGGGTCGTCATTGACGTTTTGGCTCCCCACAACGAGATAAACCGTTAATGATGCAGGATCAAAATTCATTATCTTTTCCCTCTTAATCTTCTGGATTCGACCATTGACCATGATTCAAAGGACCGTGACCATGACCGATAACTAGCGGATGCCCGATAATGGCATTCATATAGCGATGGCCCTTTTCGATTGCTTCTCGCAGAGAATCACCTTGGGCCAAAAAGGACGTAATCGCAGCCGAGAGGGTGTCCCCCGTCCCGTGCTTGCTTGACGTTTCAACCTTTTGTCCTTCAAGCCAGAATCCTTCTTCGTTCTCCAGCAAAACATAATCATAAATGATTGGGCCTTCACCATGGCCACCCTTGACGATAACGTTTGGAACCCCTAGGGCCTGAATTTTTTGACCGGCGGTAACCATGCCGTCACGGTTACTAATTTTCATATCGGCTAAGAGTTCGGCTTCGGGAAGGTTTGGTGTTACCAGCGTAGCAAGTGGCAGCAAATGGTTCTTCAAGGCCGCAATGCCAGCTTGGTCAAGCAAGGCCGCTCCGCCCTTGGCAACCATCACGGGATCGACCACGAAGTTCTTTTGTCGGTAGTGACGAATGTTTTTCGCCACCTGAAGAACACGGGCTTCATCGAAGAGTGCCCCTGTTTTTGCTGCACGAACATCAAAGTCAGCCATCACCGAGGCAAATTGTTGGTCAATCACGGCCAAATCAGTTGGATAAGCACCCTGCACACCCAGTGTGTTTTGTGCGGTTAACCCGGCCACTATGACCGTTGAGTAGGCCTTGCAGGCCTGCATGGTCTTGATATCGGCCTGCATACCGGCACCACCACCGGAATCAGAACCAGCAATGGTCAATGCTGTCGGATATTGGTTGGGATCAATCATTTTGTTGCCTCCATTCCCTGCAGGAAGAATTGATTTTCATACTTTGTTGATTGGATAAAAGCAGCTAAGGCTTCCTCTTGCACTTCAGGACTCACTTGTTCGGCCGTCTGATTGACTAGAGCCAACATTGGTCGCGTCAAACCCTTATCAATCCCCCGGTAGTACCCCACCCATGGCATAAATGGGTTGTCTGGCTTAATGAGACCATCCCGAATCAACAAATCAGCTAAGTAGGCATAGTCGTAAGGGCAGGCAGCCAAGGCAACCAAGCCGATAAACGAATCCTTTTGAACTGATTTAGCCATGTGGTTAACGTACTGGTCCGTAACCGTTGCATTTGGATACTTGCCTTCCTGGATGCTCTTATCATCGGTTTGAGCCAAATCCAGTAATATCTTGTGCGCGGCGTATTCCCGGTCATCATCGGCCACTTCGGCATCAATTGTTTGTCCGGTTAATGTCTGGCAAACCTGTTCATACAGTGGCAAATAGTGACCCAGGTAACGGTAATCTTGTTGTACGTAGTAGAGCAGCGCCTCAGGATTAACTTCCCCAGCAATCATTACTTGGATAAAGGGATTGGCATAAAAATCAGCCTTGTGTTCCTCCATCACTTGCATAAAGCGGTCGGAAAACGGCAGCATCTTCGTCATTTTTTCTCCTCAATCATCAACTTTATTTTGGCAGACTATGGGGTTAGTCGCCATTTAGACAAAATAAAAAGCCCTCAGCCTGAGCTGAGGACTTATGGCCTACTGACGATTACCGAACATGGACAATGTCTTTAGGATTTAAATCCGCTTTTCGAAGTTTCCTGCGACCGTGCTAGCGGCATCAGGTTCAATGGGTATATTCTCAGCTCAGGGCACCCCAACTTTATTTATCACACAAGCAGTATAGCACGGAAATTAGAACCCGTGTGAAAAAACTTCTCAGTGAGCGCTTGCCACACACTGTGAAATCAGTTATATTATAAGTATACTTACAGATTAATTCTAACACTATGGAGGTTCCCATGAGCCCTGTCAAAACCGCTTCCCTTTCTCGCTACATGGATTCGACCAATCAGAAATTTTTCAACTTGTATACTGACTGGTTCCGCCAAATGAAATACCGTCTCCGCGAGCTTGACTTAACCCACCCCCAATTCCAAATTTTGGCCACTGTTCATGGCCTGAGTTTACAAAATACCGAGATTACTCAAATTATGGTGGCTAAGGCAGCGGATGTCGATGCCATGACGGCTTCGGCCATTATCACCAAACTGAGCCGTGAAGATCTTTTGGACCGCTATCCTGGCAAGAAGAATCCGCGCTCAAAAGCTCTCTCATTAACCCAAGCTGGTGAGGAAAAATTACAACAGGCCTTAGACATCGTCAATCAATTTGACCAAGACCTCTGGAGCCAATTTGATGCCTCCTTGCCAGAAAGTATTGACCAGGCTCAAGCAGTCGTCAAAACCCACCACTTCTAAGATTGCCGAAGCATCACATCACAAATTGAAAAGAGCCGAGCATACATAATTGTATCCTCGACTCTTTTTTCTTTGGCCCAAAAATCAGCGCTGCGTTTTCTTTTCACACAAGTAAATACCCGTAGCTCAGCCGCTTGCAAGCAAGTATGATGTTTCAAAGCACTTTTTATACACTGATTTCAGCAACGAATGTGCTTGTTAGCCAAGTAATTGGTACCAATCAAAGATGGCTTTGACCTCCTCCATTGGCAAGTAACGAGCAGTCAAAACCTTCGTACTGGCATCAGTTCGGACCACCACGGCAAGGTGGGCTCGCTGATTACGACGAGCTAGCCACCAACTCTGCTTAATGGACAACGATTGAATCTTATCCCAGGCAATATAGGTGGTGATGGTTTCGTAGTTCTTCGCCGTTTTTAAAACAAGAACCTGGCCGTTAACCACTTGGGCGGTTGTCGCCTTCCCTTTATACCAGCCAGCACCGACAACGAAGGACAACACAAGCAAAACCAGTAAAACAACGAGCGGCAACCGTTGGAAAACATAAATCAGGACGGCGGCGAGGGGTAAGGTCCAAAAAAGGCCGTTACGGATCATTGTCAAAATCTGGTAGGTTGAGCTACTGGTCTTTTTGATTGGCTTGCTTGGAAAATTAAGCAACCACTGTGACAAGTAGTGGTCAACAGCTCCTGATTTTACCATTGGAATCAAGGTCGGTACGTTTTTAGAAACCTTGTCTTCGCCATTTTCGTCGGTAATTAACCGCGTCTTGACGGTCGCCAAGCCCAGTGCCTGCCGAAAAATATTTTGGCGGACCTCAACCGTTTGCATCCGGTTAATCGACAGATGCATCGTTTGTCGTTTGAAAAGTCCCCGAGCAATCGTTAAATGACCGGCATCATGGTGAACTTCAAAGCCAAAATACAAGATCACCGTTCGCAAAACGTTAAAAGCAATCACGATTAAGACAAACAGAACCACCAGCAAGACAATCACCAGTGTGCCCAATCCCAGAACATGATTGGTAAATTCCTGCTCAAGCCAACGACTGACTACCTTTTGCTGGTCTAAGTGAACGAACCAACCCAAAAATATAAAAAATTGAAAGATGACTTCCGGCGTCGTCACGGCGTAGATAATCAAAGACAGAGCAGAAGCCCGATAGGAATCAGCAGAAAGTCTGCTAGGACCATTGGACCGCAACGAGCTTGTTCGAGTGGCGGTTTTCGGGTCACTCTCAACATCAAACGGCTGCCCCTGCGGGTCTTTCTTGTCCACTAACTCATCTTGTTCCTGTGTCGCTGGTCCTTCATTTTGCGCCTGAACTTTTGCGCGTTCAATCAAGGTAACCAGACTAGTCGTTTCATCCTGTCGCTTTTGCTCAAGAACAAGCGCCACCCAAGTTGGTACAACGGAGAGGGAAATCTGATTTTGCTTGGCTCCCTTCCCCCCAGAATCAACGGCGATCTCCTCCAAATGAAATGGTTGTAGGAAAAACCATTGCTTCCGGTGGGTATTTTGAATTTTGTGGTAAGGCAAGTGGCGAACTTGTCGTTCCAACACGCCTGACCGATAAATCAGTTCGCTCTCCGTGATTTCATAGGTCTTCATCCAGAAGCTTAAAATGGACCAGATCAACAGTGCTAGGAAAAGCAAGACCCATTCCCACCAAGTAAAATGGAAAAAGAACAATATGGCCAAGCCTAAAGCCACCATATTTTTTAATTGTTCGTAAAAATTCAAAATAAAAGCAAGGGGATGTAAGTGCTTAGCCTTCATGGCGAGCCTCCCTAGCCAACGTCACGACCCTGTCCTTAAATTGTTCAGCTTCGACCTCCGTTAAGGCTTCAATTTCATGACCAGATCCACCCGTCAAAATATGCACCTGTTGTAATTTAAACAACCGTAGAATCGGTCCCTGGTCCAAATCGACGTTCTGCACCCGGGCAATTGGAATCGCAGTATGAGTCCGGAAAAAGAACCCCTTTTTGATTTCAACATCCGTTTCATTCACCATAAAGTGGTAAAAAGCATAACGGTAACGGACCAATAAAATTCCAACGACAAACCAGAGCACAATGGCCAAAAAGAGCCCCCCAGATTGCCCAAATGGGTAGATAAAACTTCAAAAAATGTTGTAGTGCCCAATTCCCCGCGAAGTAAATGGCTAAAATCACAATGGCGCCAATGACTTCCATGATGTACCAGACCTTTTTAATCGTTGCTGGTAATGCTTGCATCGTTCTCTCCCTCTCTCATAAAAAAAATGGGGCTAAGAAGTAGTTTTGCTTCTTGGTCCCAAGTTATCGTTCACTCATTGAAAACGTCTGAGCTTTTAATCTTAATCGCCGGCTGCTGCTAAGATAGCGGCGTGCACTGCTCCACGGAAACCGTGCTGGTCCAAGGCTAAGACGCCCTTGATCGTTGTGCCCCCAGGTGATGTAATCTGGCCCTTCAAGTCCCCAGCGGACAAGTCAGACTGTTGCGCCAATTGCGCCGTCCCAGCGACCACTGAAGCGATCATCTGGCCCGCTTGCTTTCGGTCCATGCCCTTGGCAATAGCCGCATCTTCCATGGCGTCCATCAAAACATCGATAAAAGCTGGTGAACAACCGCCAATGGTCCCGGCGATGGCTAATTGGTCTTCCTTCACAACCAAGACATCCCCCAATGATTCCAAGACATCATGGACCACCTGATCGTTTTGGCCAGTCACGGATTCATCGGCTGCCAAAGCAATCGTCCCGGCCTGAACCGCAACCGGAATATTTGGAATAAAGGTTGTGACCGGGTTCTTTGGGGCTGCCGCCCGTAAATCAGCGTTTTGCACGCTGGCAGCTGCAGAAAGAACAATGACCTTTTCAGAAAGACCAGCGGCGACGATTTTTGCCAAAACTGCCGTCACCAGCTTAGCTGGCACCGTCAACATCATCACATCAAAGTCTGCCTTCACCAGGTCCTCATATGTGCTCACCGCTGAGATCTGCAAAACTTCCGCCTTTTTGGCATTTGATGAATACCCCAAGACTGTGTGTCCACCTAATTTTAGTCCTTGAACAAGGGCTGTTCCCATGTGTCCAAGACCGACAACTGCAATTTTCATAAATCCTACTCCTTTAATCACGCTTGCCCCCATTTTATCACAGTTCTAACCCCGCCTCCTGACAAATCAATTGGCCCCTAGCCAATCAAAAAATGCCCCGTCCCTGTTGACACAAGGACGAGGCACAAACTGATTTTGATAGTTTAGCTTAATTTTTCTTAAACTTGAAAAAAGCGATAACGGTCAAGAGCACCATCCACAGGGCGGCTAACAAAGTTGTTACCGTCGTGGCCGGTGCGACCAACAGGATGACGAAGATTAGAGCCAGGAAGGCAATCGTCAAGTAGTTACTAAAGGGTGCCAGTGGTAATTGGAAGCCATGGCTCTTCTGCCCCTTCGTTGCCTTGCGGAATCGCAAGTGCGTCACCATCAAGGCCATGTAGATCAGCAAGAATGCGGCTGAAGCCATTGATGAAATCAAAGTAAAGGCATCCGTTGGGAACAAGTAGTTAACCACTACGGCCAGGCCGACAATCAACGTTGATAGGTTGATAGCGGATTTGGGGATGGCATTCTTGTTTAACTTCTTAAAGCGTGACTTTTCGCCAACCAATGAATACAACATTCGGCCCGTTGTAAAGAAGGCGGAGTTAATGGCGGAAGCCGCTGCCGTCAAAACAACGAAGTTAATCACGGCCGCTGCCGATTGAACCCCGATACCAGAGAACACCTGGACGAATGGTGATTCACCAGCCCGGTAGTTGGTCCATGGTTGAATAATCATAATCGCCGACAAGGCACCGATATAAAAAATCAGAATTCGAATCACAATCGAATTAACGGCCCGCGGAATCGTTTCCAATGGATCCTTCGTTTCGGCTGCGGTAATGCCGACGAATTCAACACCCAAAAAGGCGAAGAAGGCCATCTGGAAGGTCGACAACAAGCCCTTACCGTGATTAGCCACTAAGCCATGCGACCATAGCGTTGAAAACTGGGTAACACCCATTGAGGTCTTTACGTGTCCCAAA
Source organism: Fructobacillus sp. EFB-N1 (assembly GCF_001038455.1). Classification (GTDB taxonomy): domain Bacteria; phylum Bacillota; class Bacilli; order Lactobacillales; family Lactobacillaceae; genus Fructobacillus; species Fructobacillus cardui. The sequence continues at coordinate 39,115 of NZ_LDUY01000005.1, forward strand.
GCCAAAATCAGGCCGGTAATAATCATCGCCACAATGGCGACAATCTTAATCATGGCAAACCAGAATTCGGTTTCCCCAAAAATCTTAACCGCAATCGTATTAACAAAGTACAACACGATGAGAAAGGCTAATTCCCATGGCCATACCGGCCAATCAGGGAACCAATAGTGCATGTATGTTCCAATCGCCGTGAGCTCGGTCATGGCAATCACGACCCAACCAATCCAGTAGGTCCAGCCTAGCACGAAGCCGGCTCGTTCACCCAAGTACTGAGTCATAAAATCGATAAACACTGATTTTGAATCATCTGATACTAACAATTCACCTAGGGCGCGCATCATCGCGAAGACAAACAACCCCGTGATAATATAAACCAGCAAAATGGCTGGCCCGGCCTTATGAATCGAAGAACCGGCTCCCAAGAAAAGCCCGGTTCCAATCGTCCCACCCAGGGCAATCATGGCCACGTGGCGGTGAGACAGGGTGCGGGCGAAGCCCGTTTGGTCATTATTCATGAATAATACTCCTTTGCAATCTTACCCTAATAGTCTATACTTGGTGCTATAACAAGTAAAACTAAACTTTTTCAATTTAGAGTTAAAAACATTCATCAAGGAAATCATCATGAAAACTTTTACTTACCAGATTTTTGCTACAGTTGCCGACCGCGGTTCCTTTCGCAAGGCTGCCGATGACTTAAACATCACCCCTTCGGCTGTCTCCCATTCCATTTCGCACCTCGAAGCACAGTTGGGCATCCCCCTTTTAATTCGCAACCGGTCTGAGATGCAGGTAACCCGTAATGGCCAAATCCTTTTACCAATGGTGGAACGTCTACTCAACGAGGAGCGACAACTGCTTTCAGCCGCTGCGAAAATTCAAGGATTGCAAGGCGGGCAAATCAGAATTGGTGCTATTTCATCGGTCTGCATTGCCTGGCTCCCAACCATCATCCGGCGCTTTTCTAAAAAGTACCCCCAGGTTGAAATCACCTTGATTCAGGGATCCTTCGCCGAAATCGAACAGGCTCTATCATTAGGAAAAATCGATCTTGGCTTCTCGGCCCTGCCAACCATTAGCCGTTTGGATGCGCTGCCCCTCATCGATGATGAAATCAAGTGCATTACCCCGGCTGATTTCACTCCGAAAAATGGTGTTTCAATTAGCCAAGACGACCTAGAAGACCGCCACTTTATCTTGCAACGGTCCGATTATGATTCCGATACCAAGGCTGCCCTGGATGAACTTCAAGTTAAGCCCCAGGCCATCAACTATTCGATTGACGACCAGTCCATTCTGGCCATGGTCGAGGCCGGCTTAGGCTGGGGCATCCTGCCTGACTTAGCACTCACAAAACTTTCCGGCGAAGTCGAAGCCTATCCCTTCGAACATCCCTATTACCGCCACCTTGGCCTCGTGATTAACCCCTCCTCGGCTAAGGACCCCTTTGTGAAGGCCATGCAAAAAGAAATCCTCTCTTATTTGAAAAAAAGTTAGAAAAAACCGGCAAATTCGTCAATAAAACGAATTTGCCGGTTTTTTAATAATCAGCTTATCACTTTTCTGGTTAATAACGAGAAAAGAACAAGATTACTTGCAGGGCAATCAAAATCAAAACAATCAATACCCAGCCTGATTTTGCCATTGGATAATCCCGGTAGGCTGAACGTGAGGCCCCTTCCTGAAAACCGTGTGAAGTCATGGCCATGGCTAGGTTCTTCGACCACTTAATGGCATGGACCAAAGCTTTAAAGTACAGCGTTGGCTGCCACCACCGTAACACTTCACCACGCATCATCCCCGCCGCTTGAATCGACGAGAAAGCCTGCTTAAACCGCGGCATAAAGTTTAGTGCGCCCAAAATCCCATAGGTAAAGGTTGCCGACATCTTTAGGTTTTGGCGTAGTGAGGCCAAGAGGACATAAGGTGTCATGCCCATCGTCAGCCAGGCGCCAATAAAGATAAAGACGAGAACTCGACTCCCCATCACCAAACCGAAATGCAGGTTTTCTGCCGCTGTTCCCTGACCATACAGGTAAAAGGACCAGAACGAGCCCAAAACCGGAATGATAGCGATGGCCACGTAAAGGCCAATCTTCTTAAGGGGTTGGCGCCTGATCAGCAATAACAAAAAGGCAACCGAAAAGAGGACAACGTTTAGCGTTACTGATTTGGTCAAGGAAATTTCCAACGAAATCGCCAAGGCCAAAATCATGCGTTGTGTGGCGTTCATCATACGAGCACCTCCTCTTGGTAGGCCATCGCCGTTTGTTCATAGCGCAAGTGACGGTCAACAATGTTGACCAGGTCCCTTGTTTGGTGGGAAACAACCAAAATGGTCAATCCGAGCGCCTGTTGGCAGGTTTGAATCAGATTCAAAACAACCGCCACCGACTGTTCATCCAAACCCGCCAGCGGTTCATCTAAGAACAGCACTTGTGGTGCCATAATCAACATCAACAGCAGTTGCAGTTTCTTCTGCTGGCCACCCGAAAGCGTGTAGACCGACTGGTCACCCAAACCTGTTAGATGCAGGTCGGACAACCACTGGTCCAAGATCTCTTTGGTCCAAAAATCAGCATGGTGGCTTTTGGCCATCACCTGGTCCAGCTCTTCATCAACTGTGATGTTTAAGAATTGATCGGAGGCTGACTGGAACAACAGACCAACCTGGCCAAAGTAGAGACGCGGTTTCCAGGCATGGACTTCTTGCTCCTGGTAGGTCAAAGAACCCTCATAACGATGAAGTCGTGCCAGTGTCTTCAGAACGGAAGACTTGCCGACACCATTTGGACCGGTCAGCAAGGTAATCCCCGCAGCAAAAATTTGCAAGATATCCTGGTCTAAGACCAGGCGCTCCCCGTTTTGAATCCGCAGGTTATCAAAGCGATAGGCAGTATCTTGTGCTTGGTCACTTTCGGCAGCCGGTTTTAACACTACAGTCTGCTTTTGATAGTCATATTGGCTCCAATCATTTTCAGGAACCAGCACCAAGGCCTTCTCTTTGAGCTGATAAAACTGGCTGATTTTATCGAAGTACCCGGCCGGATCATGGTCGGAAACGAGAATGCCGTAGCCTTCCTGGCTCAGCTGTTGAAGCAACACCTGGAGATCTTCTCGCGATTGGCTATCGACAGCAGCAAACGGTTCATCAAGCAACAGATAGTCGGCCCCCAGGGCCAACACTTCCGCCAAGGCAACCTTTTGCATTTCCCCACCGGATAAGGTGACGAAGGACCGGTCAATAAAATCAGTCAGGCCAACCTTTTCCAATGCCCAGGCAGTCTTTTGATCAATTTCGTCCTTATCTAATTCGAGATTTTCCAGTGCGAAAATAAATTCTTCTCGCACCGTTGGCATGGCAAACTGATCATCAGGATTTTGAAAGAGCAAAGCCACTCGCTTAGCCCTTTCATTCGCTTTCAGTGTGGCAATCGCCGTTTGATCAATTTCGATTTTGCCACTGACCTGACCGCCATATTGAGGATAAAGACCCGCTAAAGCCTTTAGCAGTGTTGATTTTCCCGATCCGGAAGGCCCCATTAACAGGGTCAGGGTCTTTTTTTCAAGAGTTAAATTTAAATCATCAATGATGGCTTGATCACGATAAGCCACCGTGAGGTTTCTGGCAGTTATTGCCATTTTTTGTCCTCCTTATTCGTGGGACAACAACTTTGATCGATCCAACAACTTGGCAATCAAGTGTACCAAGACACCTGAGAAGAAGAAGATTGATAGGTAACGAACTATGAACAAAGCAACTAACAAGCCCAGCTTGTAGTGGATGTAACCTGACTTAAAGAGGTCCCAACCAAAGCTAACGACTGTTCCAGTCAAAGTTGACAACCAAAGACCAGCAAACCAGTTCTTATAACCCGTCAAGGCGAAACCAAGTTCAGAACCGATTCCTTGGATAAAGCCTGACAAGAGCGTTCCAACCCCATAAGAACCACCCAAGAACATTTCACCGGCAGCCCCGAGCATTTCCCCAATAAAGCCTGCACCGATTTTCTTTAGGATATAAGAAGCCAATGGTCCGGCCATCATCCATACACCAAGCGTGATTTCATTCGTAAAGGCTTGCAATCCAATCACGGCCAAGCCACTGTTAACGATTTGGTAGACCGGATCCATGATCCAGTAAATGACCGAGAAGATAACCCCAATCAAAGCCAGCAAAATCACGTTTTGTAGCGTCCACTTTTGTTTCATTATTCTCTCCTTTGCGTCCAGGGGAACAAAAAGGCATTAAAAAACCACTCGCCTGGGCAGAGTCCAACACGGGTGGTCATAAAAAAAACTTGTGTGGATCTTCCTTCGTCGGTCTTAGCCTAACAGGTTCAATGGGTTTAATTCTCAACCAAAATGGTACCCCAGATCGCTATATTCAAATTTACTACTCTACTAGCTTACACTGTCTCCAACCTTTATGCAAGGGCTTTCAAATAAAAAAGTACCCGGACGCTGTGTCCGAGTACTTGAAATGAAGCTAATTTTTACTTGTTTGCCTTGGCAACGGCAGCCATAGCAACTGATGAAACATAGTTGACTGGTTGACCGAAGTTTGGCTGGAAGAAGAAGTCTGTCATTGACAATTGATCAATTGTCATGCCGTTTTCAATCGCCAATGAAACCACGTTGGCAGCTTGTGAAATGTCATGCTTTGACAAGAAGGCAGCACCAACAATGCGGCGAGTACCCTTTTCCCAAGTCAATGAAGCCTTAACAGGCGTGGTTGACAACATGAAATCAGGACGGTAATCTTCTGAAATTGTCACAGAATCTGCTTCAACACCCTTACGTGCTGCTGATTGAACAGTCAAACCAGTTGCAGCGTAGGCCATTTCGTACAATTCAACGGCTGATGTTGCCTGTGTACCTTGGTAAGCCATCGTTGGTTCAGCAATGTTCTTACCAACCAAGATTCCTTGACGAACAGCATTGGTTGCCAATGGAATATAGTCATCCTTTTGTGTTGGGTTGTAGAAGACGGTTGCTGAATCACCGGCAGCAAAGACATCCTTCACAGAAGTTTCCATGAACTTGTTAACCTTGATAGCACCGTTTGGCAACATATCAACTTGGTCACGGAACAAAGCAGTGTTTGGCAAGAAGCCAATACCCAAGATAGCAATGTCAGCTTCGTAAGTACCCTTATCAGTTGTGACCTTGATACCATCGGTAGTGTCTTCGAATCCTGATACCATTTGGCCAAGAGCTAATTTAACACCGTGGTCTTCATAGGCCTTTTGGAAAACAGATGAGAATTCAGGCGCTGTGTTGTTGGCCAACACACGGTCCAAACCATCAATCAAAGTCACTTCCTTATCGTTGACTGACAATTGTTCTGCTAATTCGGCACCGATATAACCAGCACCAATAACAATCACGCGCTTAACCTTTTCAGTTACTTCCTTCAAGGCGTTGGCGTTATCCCAAGTCTTTGAATCAAAGACCTTGTCAGAATCGATTCCTGGGATACGAGGCTTGATAGCGCGTGAACCAGTAGTAATGACAATCTTATCGAAAGCTTCTTCTGACTGGGCACCAGAAACCAAGTCCTTGATGTTCAAAGTCTTTGCTTCCAAGTCTGCAGCTTCAACAAGCGTTTGCATGTGCATTGAAATGCCCTGCTTAGCCATTGAATCTGGCGTTTCGTAAAACATCTTGTCAGTTGATGAAACATTGTCACCAATCCAAAGGGCGATTCCACATGACAAGAAAGAAACTGTTTGATTCTTTTCAAACACGTGTACCTCAGCGTCTGGGTGGTCTGCCTTAATCTGCTTAGCGGCAAACACGCCGGCGTGCGTTGAACCAATTACTGCAACTTTCATTAAAAGTGCCTCCTAATATATAGCTATGTGAAAATTGTAATTAAATTTTACCAATAAAACAAGGTTCTGTCAATCATTTATCCAACAGTTTTCAAGAAAGTATCAAATAAAACAGAAAGACAGATAGAGTCGTTCTAAATTGTTGAAATTCATCTTTTCGCGCCAAATCAGTCATGCCCAAAGCCATCAGACGAATCAAACGCCCTATTCTAAACGATTCTCCGCCTGGCGCATGTGGCTTTCATAATGGTCAATCTTATACAGCAAATGATCATGAGCAGCCTGCATTTCATTAATTCGTTCCTGCATCTCTTCTGCTTGTTCGAGCAACAGCGCTTTACGCGCGGGAATTGTTCGGTCATCATCCTCCAGCACCATGCCAATATATTCACGCAGTCGTTCGATGGAAACACCCGCATGGCGCATTGTTTTGGCAAATTTCAATTGATTAATGTTACGCTCGGTGAAATCGCGCAACTGATTTTCCTTGCGGGGCACCGGCATAATTAATCCAATCCGTTCGTAATAGCGAATCGTATCGTTTGTCAATCCAGTCGCCTTCGCAGCTTCTTTAATGTTCATTTTTGCACCTTTCGTACTACAAAAGCGGCCACAACCACAAAAGCCATTCCCGTAAAGAAAGCCATTGTTGCTACTTGGCCACGGTAGTTTCCCGCCGTTGCCACAATCAAAGAAAGACCGATTGGGCCACCAATTTGATGGGCCGTATTCGTCAACCCTGAGGCAATCCCAGCCAGTTCGTCAGGGGCCTGGTATAAGCCGGCCGACGTGACTGGCGCCAGAACCAAACCTTGCCCAATTCCAATCACCACCATTGGCAAGGCAAAAGCCAACCAATAACCTGAAGCAACCGCTGACAGAGCCGTCCACAGCAAACCAAGAAACAGCAATCCCTCCCCGACTAGCAGGATTAACTGATTGCCAAAACGATTAGTCAACCTTCCTAGGGACAACGATACCACAAACTGAACGAATGTTAAGGGGAGAAAGGCTAAACCAGATTGTAACGCCGTCAAATGGTAACTCGCCTGCCAGACCTGGGGTAAAAAGAACCAATACGGCAGCATCGCCATCATAAAGAGCATGCGGGCCACGTAGGCACCTGCACGAACTCGATTATGAAACAAAATCAAGGGCAACATTGGCTGTTTTTGCCGGCTTTCAAAGACGATAAAGCAGGCTAAAACAATAACGGCCAATAAAATCAGTAGCCACTGGTTACTGGTTAACCCATCAATCAAGGCCGCTAATCCGATGACCGACAGAATGGCACCAATACAATCAATTTTTGTCTTTAATCCTGCTTTATTTGGGACAAAGCGAATCGTCAAACAGAACAGTAATGCCGTCAGCGGCACGTTAATCAAAAAACCGGCTTGCCAAGAAAATAACGTTGTCAGGCCACCACCAATTAATAGTCCCAGGCTAGCACCAATTAATAGTCCCAGGCTAGCACCAATCCCGGCTGTAACACCATAGTAAGCGATTGCCCGTGCACGCATTTGTCCCTGGTAATTATCCATCATCAAGGCCAAGGTGGTTGGCGCAATAATTGAAGAACCAAGCCCCTGGATAGCCCTCAGTGCAATCACGAAGGCAGCATTATCCGACAAGCCAATCAGCAATGAACTGAGTCCAAAGATTGTGAGCCCGATTAAGAAAATTCGTTTGCGCCCCAGTAAATCCGAGAGCCGGCTCGATAATAGCAAAAAGCCGCCAAAGGTCAATGTATAGGCGTTTGAAATCCACGACAAGGTGGAAGAAGAGAGGTCTAGGCTTTGACCAATCTCAGTTGCGCTGGTAAAAATAATGGAATTATCCATCAAAATTAAAAAGTAAGCGAGTAAGGTGATCGGCAAGACCATCCCAAATCGTTGTTTTGTCATTCTTATCTCCTTTAGCCTGGTTTCTTTTCAAAACCAAGCACTGTGTTTTCGGGTCAGTGATTATTAAACACCCTGGAGTGAACTTCAAGTCAAGAAAAAAACAGCCTTTTTAAAAGACTGTTTTTTCGCATCAACTGTGCTGCTATTCCGTTAAGAACTGCTTGAGGACCTTGTTGACATCCTGATTTTCATGCAGCTTTGAATGTTGCGCATTTTTACCAGTAAATAACTTCTCCTGATAGGTACTTGGCTTACGGACAAAGTACTTCAGTGACTTCGACGCGTTATTCGTGATGGTCGAGTCTGACTCCTCCTTACCCATGCTATTGCCATAGATATTCAACACTTTGGTCTGATTATTCTCGTAATATTGCTCCAAACCAGCTAATGCGACCTTTTTAAAATCAGTTTCAGATTGGCTGGCAGGATCTGCTAAGTTCAAATTTGATTTTGGCCTTGGACTATCCTTCAAAAAGTTAAAGGGACCAGCAATCGCAATCTGTCGCTTCACAACTGGCAATTGATCGCTTTGCTGCACATGATTTTTCAAGTAAAAAGCGATGGCCAAATTTCCCATTGAATGGCCAATCAGGTTCACAGACTGAATCCCCTGATTATGCAAATCTTCCATAATCTTCGTGACCCACTGATTTGTCTTAGTAAAGTTAGTATTTCGATTATCGTTAAATTGCACCAGAATCAGTGGGTTCTGGTCCTCCTTCTTCACGGTACCACTAAAACTAACCTGGCCGCTTTTGCCAACCGTCGCATTAATTCTGCGGTTTGAATACCCTTGCTGGATTAAATACCGACTCATCGTCTGCTCGGCATTCCGGGAAGAGCCATAACCATGGAAGAAAACCGTTGCTTCGGTTGGCTTCGTATTGGAAATCGGCTTGGCTGGTTGGGTTAGCCAAACGGTTAGCCCAACTGCTAGTAGCACAAGAATGACCGTTGAGGCACCCGCAATCGCTATCATTTTTTTATTCTTTTTCATCTTACTCCTTTACGGCTAACCGATTGGCCAGGGGCTTTATGTCGGCGATTTAAAATCTAAAAAACAATCAGAGACTTAATCGCTTCGCGCTGATCCATGGCTGCATAAGCCTGTTGAATATCTTTCAGCGCAAATTGCTTGGTAAAAACCTGACCAGGATTGATTTTGCCATCAAGGACCGCCTGCAATAACAATTCACGGTCATAGGTGGTAACCGCGGCAATTCCTCCGCGCAAGCCGATATTCTTCCAGAATAGGTTATTCGTATTCATCATTGGGTCTTGAGGAATCCCCACACGGCCAACGACGGCACCTGGACGGCCAAGTTGAACCGCAGTTGCCACAGCCTGCTCTGAGCCAACACATTCAAGAATAGCATCCGCACCGGCACCCGTTAGCGCCATCACCTGGTCAATCCCAGCTTGGTCACGATCGGCCACAATATCGGTAGCACCAAACGCCTTACCCAGCTCTTGTCGGTCTTCGTGGCGCGACATCAAAATAATCCGCTTGGCACCACGCAGCTTGGCTGCAATCACCCCTGAGAGGCCCACAGCGCCATCGCCCATGACAACCGCCGTATCCCCCTCTTTGACTTCAGCAGTAGCCGCAGCGTGGTAACCGGTTGCCATCACATCCGACAAGGTCATCAAGGATTTCAACTGGTCATCGCTGTAGTTTGCTGGCTGACTTGGAATCTTAACCAGCGCCCAATCGGCATTCTTAAAGCCGATGTATTCCGCCTGATAACCGGTTGAGCCACCTTTATCAGGATCGAGGCAATCACCATCAAACCCTGCTAAGCAGGCCTGACAGTGACCACAACCATGAGTAAACGGTGCAATAACAAAATCACCCGGCTGAACGTTGGAAACTTCACTACCGACCTCTTCAACGATTCCGATGGCTTCATGGCCAACCTGGCTGCCACCATCACGCTTGGAAATACCCCGGTAGAACCAAAGGTCAGAACCACAAACTGATGCCCGAACTGTCTTGATGACGGCATCCTTCGGTCCCTGAATTGTTGGCTTATCAACCTCTTGCATCTCAACTTGCCCTGGTTTTACAAAAATCGCTGCTTTCATGTTTTAATACTCCTTTTTGCTGATTATGAACTTGTCTGTTTTAAAAGTAAAATTAGACGTAGTATGGATAAATTCATTTTGACAAAACAATGGATGCTGTAATCATTGTTCATCATCCCTTGATGCATTTATCTGTCACTAACAACACTATCTTATGCCCTGAAGTCGACTCTAAGTCAAGAACGCTTTTCTATTTTATAGCAATAAAAAGTAAAATTGTCTACCCTGCGATGGCAAACGTGTCAAATTTTGATTTTTTCAACTACCCAGTTCTCATTCCTGCCACAGCCAACCATCAAGCGCAAACAAAAAAGCACACTCAGCTGAGTGTGCTTAAATATGAAAAGGTTCGCTTACTTAACGGCGTCCTTCAATGCCTTACCAGGCTTGAATGCAGGAACCTTTGATGCAGGAATTTGGATTTCTTCCTTAGTTTGTGGGTTACGACCCTTACGAGCTGCACGTTCACGAACTTCAAAGTTACCAAAACCAATCAATTGAACCTTTTCGCCCTTCTTCAAAGCGTCTTCAATTGATGACAAGACAGCGGCAACTGCCTTGTCTGCGTCCTTCTTTGTTAAGCCAGTCTTCATTGCGACTGAATCGATCAATTCTTGCTTGTTTGCCATTCCTTTTCTCCTCGCTAATAATTAATTTAGAATATCCGCTAACGTGACAATCGTTAGCAGCTTGGGAACGCTACCGTGGCAACTTCCATAAAGATAGGATAGCACATGTAAATTAAAATGTGTAGGCATAAAGCCCAATTTCATGCGGTAATTGCGGTTTTCCGCACATTTGCAAGTGAATCCTCACAGTACTGAAACTTTCAACGATAAAACGTTACTTTCGCTGACGAATAATCAGCTTGATCGGCGTTCCAGAGAAGTCAAACGCGGCTCGAATTTGGTTCTCTAGGAAACGCTGGTATGAAAAATGCATCAGTTCAACGTCGTTGACAAAGACAACAATCGTTGGTGGTTCGATTGCCACTTGAGTGGCGTAATAAACACGCAAACGGCGACCGTTATCAGATGGTGCCGGATTAGTAGCCAAAGCATCCATCAAGACATCATTCAATGTTGATGATGAAACCCGCTTCTGATGGTTGTCATTTACGGCCAAAATTAAATCAGGCAGGCGGTCTAAGCGCTGACCAGTCTTCGCTGAAACAAAGACAATTGGTGCATAGTCCAAAAACTTAAATTCGTCGCGAATCAAGTTTTCAAAATCAGTCATGGTATGCGTGTCTTTTTCGATGGCATCCCACTTATTGATAACAATCACCAAGGCCTTCCCGGCCTCATGCGCATACCCCGCAACGTGCTTATCTTGCTCACGAATACCGGTTTCAGCATCCAAGACCATCAAGACCACTTGTGATTCATCAATGGCCTTCATGGCCCGCATGACCGAATAACGTTCCGTATTTTCGTAAACCTTACCACGCTTACGAATTCCGGCCGTATCAACCATCACAAATTCATCACCCTCAGAGGTAATAAAACGCGTGTCAATCGCATCACGGGTCGTGCCTTCAATATTTGAGACAATCATCCGATCTTCGCCCAGGATGGCGTTAACGATTGATGATTTTCCGACGTTTGGGCGCCCAATAATCGAGAACCGAACGGCGTCATCGTCTTGTTCTGCGGCTTCATCTGGGAAATGCTTGACGATTTCATCCAAAACATCACCCAAACCAATTCCGTGTAATCCAGATACGGGATAAGGGTCGCCCATTCCTAATGAATAGAAGTCATAAATATCTGCCCGCATTTCAGGATTATCGACCTTATTGACCGCCAAAACAACTGGCTTATCAGTACCATAAAGCAAATTAGCCACGGCTTGGTCATCGGCTGTCAGGCCTTCTCGACCAGAAACAACCATCAAAATGACGTCAGCTTCATCAATGGCTAATTCAACCTGGGCACGAATTTCCGTTAAAAATGGGGCATTTCCCATTTCCAACCCTCCGGTATCAATCATCCGGAAGTCATAATTTAGCCATTCTGCCCGTGCGTACAAACGGTCACGAGTAACCCCTGGCATATCCTCGACAATGGCGATTCGATCGCCAACAATGCGGTTAAATAGCGTGGACTTTCCAACATTTGGACGACCCACTACGGCTACAATCGGTGCTGCCATATTCCCGCTCCTTTCCAATAAAAAAAGACTGGATAACCAGCCTTTCCATTTTTAAATCTTACAACTTGTCGCCGAAGATGTCGCCCAAAGTAGCGGCACCTTCATCGTCTTGTTGGAAGGCTGCCATGTCAGCACGTGAAGCGCCACGGTTGTCATCGCGGTCTTCACGTTGGTTGGCTGGCTTTTCTTCCAAAGCCTTCATTGACAATGAGATACGTTCTTCGGCTGGCTTAACATCCAACACTTGAACCTTTACCTTGTCACCAGACTTCAAAACGTCGGCTGGGTTTTCAACACGCTTGTGTGAAATTTGTGAAACGTGAACCAATCCTTCAATACCAGGGAAGATTTCAACGAATGCACCAAAGTCCTTTACGCGCTTAACTGTTCCTTCCAGAACAGTACCAGCTGGGGCCTTTTCTGCAACTTCATCCCAAGGACCTGGCTGGGTTGCCTTGATTGAAAGTGAGATACGTCCACGATCAGTGTCCAAGGCCAAAATCTTAACGTTAACCTTTTCACCCTTTGACAAAACATCTGATGGGTTCTTAACACGGTCATGTGAGATTTCAGAAACGTGAACCAATCCGTCCACGCCGCCCAAGTCAACGAAAGCACCGAAGTCAGTCAAACGAGCAACAGTTCCTTCAACAACTTCGCCAACAGTCAAACGGCTGAATGCTTCAGCCAACTTTTCGGCACGTTCTTGGGCTGCAACAGCCTTACGTGACAAAATCAAACGGGCCTTGGCTGGGTCGATTTCGATTACTTCTGCCTTGATGTCTTGTCCCTTGAATTGGTTCAAGTCTGAAACAAAGCGTTCTGCAACCATTGATGCAGGTACGAAACCACGGATACCAGCAACATCAACAATCAAACCACCACGAACAGCGTTGATAACCTTCGCATCAACAACATCACCTTCGTTAAATGACAATGATTCCCAAGCCTTACGGGCTTCCAATCGCTTCTTTGACAACAAGTAGGCAACGCCTTCCTTGTCACTCGTTACGTTCGAAACAACAACAGTTTCGATGGTGTCACCGACCTTCAAATCGTCGGCCAAATTGACGCTACGATCGTCAGAGTACTCACGCGCTGGCACAACTCCTTCTTCTCCGGTGTGAAGACCGATAACTGCTTGGTTATCGTTGTCGATTGCTAGCACTTCGCCAGTTACGACGTCCCCTACCTTAATTTGGTCAGCACTTTCCAGAGCTGCTAATAATTCGCTGTTAGTATCACTCATGACGTCAAACGTCCTCCTACAATTTACACTTATAAGGGTATTTTATCAGAGAGTAGCTGATTTTCCTAGTCTAATTTTAAAAAAATTAGGACTAGACCAACTACTTCGTCTAAATGTTTCGTAAAAACACGAACCGTTTTCCCTATTGCTTTCTATTTTAACAGATTTTTCTAAAATAAAAAGACCACCTTACTGGTGATCTTTGATAATTTGCTTGATTGTGGCCACGACCTGGTCAATACTTTGGCCAGTAGTGTCGACCGTTAGCGCATCTTCGGCCTTTGTCAGCGGTGAAATGGAACGATGGGAATCCTTATAATCCCGCTCCTCAATTTCCTTTTTCAGGGTTTCAAAATCAGGGTTCATCCCTTTGGCCTGATTTTCCTTGAAACGACGCTCAGCGCGTTCATCGACTGAAGCCACCAAGAAAATTTTCACTTGAGCATCTGGCAAAACGGTTGTGCCAATATCACGGCCATCCATGATTACTGGTTGCTGATCAGTCAAAGCGCGCTGACGGTCAACTAAATTAGCTCGAACCGCCTGATAGGAAGAAACCAAAGAAACGTTGTTCGTAATTTCAGTTGAACGAATTTCTTCCGTTACTTCTTGCCCATTCAACAAAACATGTTGCAGTGGTTCGCCCGGTAAAAAAGCAATTTCAATTTTTGGTAGCAAGGCAACAATCCCCGCCTCATCTTCGTATGCAAGTCCCGCCTGTTTGGCCGCCAAGGTAATGGCGCGATACATCGCACCAGTGTCAACGTAAACATACTTTAAATCGGTCGCTAAAATTTTAGCAATCGTTGATTTTCCAGCTGATGCTGGTCCATCAATTGCAACTTGAAAATGAGCAGGTTGAGTCATAGGGATTAAAATTTCCTCTTACTTAATTCTCAAAGCTTGTCCAGCAAACTTTGAATAGTTTTGAGCAGTAACACCAGGATTCAAAGCATAAATCTGGTCAGTGGTTGTACCATGAGTTACCGCAAAGTTATAGAGCGTTTGGTTAGCACCCAAGGTCGCTGTATTGGCAGCCGCCGCAGAAGCTGCTGCTTGGTCATCACTTGACTGGGCTGCCTGGCTTTGACTTGACTGCGCAGCAGACTCCGATTGACTAGCTGATGTAGCTGATTGACTAGTTGAAGACTGAGCAGCGCTGGTTGCATCAGACGATTGTGAACTAGCAGAAGACGTTGCCGACTGGCTAGTTTTTTTGGAACTATTAGAACTAGATGTTGTCTTCACCATTTTTGGTGAATTTTTCACCAATCCATAAACAGGCGCCGACGCTAATAAGACTAACGACAGCAAAACCAAAAGCACGACGAGTCCGCCGTGGCTTTTTGGCCGTGGTTCTTTTTTAGGATGCTCCTGATTTTCATGCTGGCGATCAAAACGTTGCCGGCGCGATAATGTTGGTGCTGTTTGGTCGTTCATTTTCAAGACCTCCTATGAGTTCGTTCTTAAGTCAAGTCTAACACGGAAGGTTGCTTAAAAATGATAACCTTTTCTTAAGAACGAAAGCTTTTCTTAAAGGGTGCCAAGATTGCAACAACCATCACAGAAACGATAAACCAAATCAAACCTTCCAAAAGATTGAATGGGACAACCATCCCCCACAAGTAAACTTTGATGCCAATAAACTTAGCAATATCGAAGTTTGCAAAGCGGGCATAGAGTGGAATGGCCCAAACAATGTTGACAAGGTACGCCATCACGGTCATGGCAACAGCGGCAACAATCGCACTAACAGACTGCCATAACCACTTTGGCCAGCGAACTTCAACTTTGACCATGACTGCCAAAACCAACAAGAATGTCAAAGCAATCACAAAGTTAACCGGCATTCCAATATAGGTATTGGCGCCTTCGTTAAACAAAATCAGTTTCAACAGCGTCCGAATAACTAGCACCCAAACGGCTGAACCTAACCCTAACCAGGAAAAGGCTAGGAAAGCGGGCACAATTGAAAAATCAATTTTCAAAAATGATGCGCCAGGAATGATCGCAATTTGTGGAAAAATCATCAATGCAAAGGAAATTGCACTGAAAACGGCGACCAGGGTGAGTTTCTTAGTAGTGTTTCTTGTCATTTTCTACTCCTTTGGGCCTAAAAAAGGCCCTACTTCACCCGGGGTAAAATAAAGGCCAGCAAAAAATAGACTGTACTTTAAACTTCTTTATACCCGACTGTACGGTCGGCTCTGGATTAAAACCAGATCAGCTGCCTTTCGACAGGTCGCGGGCTTGTCAGCTATTGCTGCTTCACCGCCGGTTGGGACTTTCACCCGACCCCGAAGTTTTATTTATATTTGAAACAAGAGTAGTATAGCACAACGCAGAAAACTTGCCAAGAAAAAAAGACATTTTTACCGTCATAAAAAGCCCTTAACATGGGCTAAGGGCTTGATATTATCAATACAAATCGGTGTCTGTCGAAAACTTCAAAAAACGAATTTTATTTTCAGGGGTTACGCCATAACTAATTTTTCAGCAAATTTTTCTTACTTGCGGCGCAAGAACCGGTAATCACCAGCCTTCAAGCGCTTGACTTCATCATGTTTTAAGTCACGGAATTCGCCTGGCTGTAAACCAATCAAGTCCAAGAAAGCGTAGCGGTCACGGCGCAACTTTTCAACCGGCAGACCAACGGCGGCCAACATATCCTTGACTTGGTGGTTACGACCTTCGTGAATTGTAATCGTGACGAAGGAAACCTTCTTATCCTTATCAGCCTTTTCAATGGCAACCTTGGCAGGAGCCGTCTTCTTGCCTTTCAGGACAATTCCTCGCTTTAACGGTGCCAATTGTTCCATGGTTGCCAATCCCTTGACCTTGGCCGTGTAGACCTTATCAACCCGACCCTTAGGATGCATCAACTGGTTGGCCAAATCACCATCATTGGTAAGCAAGAGCGCACCGGTCGTATCGTAATCCAACCGACCAACCGGATAAACCCGGGCAGTCACATCATCTAAAATATCTAAGACCGTTTGCCGGCCCTTATCGTCATGGCTAGTAGTCACAACGCCACGGGGCTTATTTAGCAAGTAATAAACATGCTTCTCCTGTCCATCAATTGGCACACCATCGACCTTCACTTCATCTTGGCGGGTCACTTTCGTACCCAATTGGCTCACGATTTGACCATTAACCTCCACTCGGCC
The DNA here is from genome assembly GCF_001038455.1 of Fructobacillus sp. EFB-N1. GTDB lineage: Bacteria > Bacillota > Bacilli > Lactobacillales > Lactobacillaceae > Fructobacillus > Fructobacillus cardui. The sequence goes on from NZ_LDUY01000005.1 coordinate 55,517, forward strand.
TTCTAAAATCATGGTTTCGGCGGCCCGTCGGGAAGCAATTCCCGCCTGAGCAATCACCTTTTGTAGTCGTTGACTTTCTTCAGGCATTTTCGCCCTCCTTTTTTGCTGCAACCACCTGTTCATCAGTTGGTGTATCCATTGTCGTATCGTGTTCTTCTTGCGTGGCTGTTGTGCCTTCTGCCTTCAGCGACAATCGGCCCTCATCAGTTGGGCTTTCAAGAATAGTATCCCCCTGATCATCAATTTGGTCAAAGAGCGCCACCTCAGCCTGCCCTTCTTCATCAAGGGTGACCTCATTAATATCTGGTAATTCCGGCAAATCAGCTAGTGATTCCAAACCGAAGTAGTCCAGAAAATCAGCGGTCGTGCCGTACAAAATCGGCCGACCAATTTCTTCTTTCCGGCCAACCGATTCGATTAACTGGTGCAACAGCAGCTTTTGAATTGTTCCAGCCGAACGAACACCACGAATCTGATCAATTTCAACACGGGTAATTGGCTGCTGGTAGGCAACAATCACCAAGGTTTCAAGTTGCGCCTGGGTCAACTTGGTATTAACTGGTAAGTCGAAATAGGCAGAAACTAATTTACCAAATTCAGGACGAGTAACCATGACATAGCGCCCATCAGAGGTCCGCAGCATCAATGGTGAATCGATTTGGATCAGATGGGTTGCCAGTTCATCAAGCAAAGTGGGTAACGCTCCCTTATCAAAGCCTGTTACCTTCGCTAATTCCGGGACTGATAAACCATCCTCACCAGCAACAAACAATAACGCTTCAATTTGACTAATTTTCTGATCCATGATCCACCGCTTTAATTAAAATTTCATCTGTCAAGGCTGCCTGCCACAGCGTCACTTCGCCAGCCTTAGTGATTTCAAGTAACCCCAAAAAGGTCATTACTAACCGGTCAGGTGCAAAAACATCATCAAAAAGGGCCGTAAAAGGCAAAGATTTTTCTTTCGGCAGGGCTTGTAATTTCTGACGAATGGAAACAATGCCATCCCCAATCGTATACGAATCCGATTCAACTTGGCGCACCTTTGGGGCCAAGTCTCGTTGCCGAGCAATCACGCTATCAAAAGCCAACTGCAAATCAACCATTGTCAGACCGGGCGCAAGTGTTACCGGCTGATCAATTTTTGCCTTTTCATCTTCAATCGCCGGACGAACAAAGGAATGCATGCCGGCCTCTTGCCGTTCATCAAAGAAGCTGGTTGCCTGTTGAAAACGTTGGTAAACCAACAACCGGGCAATCAGCTCCTCTTTTGGATCAAGTTCTTCAAAGTTATCTTCAAAATCATCCTCAATCGGTGGTTTGGGTAACAAATCCGTCGATTTGAGATGAATTAACTTGGCAGCCATCACTAAGTACTCCGCCGCCACGTCCAATTGCATCGCCTGTTGGTCATGAATGAAACTCAAATATTGTTTCGTCACTTCAGCAATCGGCAATTGAAAAATATCCATCTCGTGCTTTCGAATCAGATGCAAAAGCAAATCGAGCGGGCCCTCGAAGTCAGTAATCTTAATTGTGAGACTTGGGTTTTGAATAATGCTTTCTCCACTTATCAATATAAGTTTGGGTGCTTAAGGTGCCCATCACCGTATAATCAGGATTCAGTTCCTGCAAATCCGTCAGCATTTGCGCATGAGTGGCCTTCTTCGGGGCACCCGGTGTCAAAATCAGGTGACGAACAACTAGGACATTGTCCTTATAACGCTCAAAACCAAGCAAACCGTTGATTGAATCTTGTTGATCGGGTTGCCAAAAGAAGAGTTCCATCTCGGGTTGCTGGTATAAATTTAAGACCAACTTCATATGGTCTAAGTTCTTATATTCTGGCAAAAGAGAAAAGAGGCCCATGACCGTCTTTTCATCGTCTGGTCTTGTCGAAATTAACATGGCTGACTCCTTTACAAAATACTCAGGCACGCGGATGAAATTGGTCATATACCTGGCTCAACCGCTTTTTTGAAATATGCGTATAGATTTGCGTGGTTGAAATATCGGCGTGACCCAATAACTCCTGGACAATCCGCAGGTCTGCCCCATTTTCCAGAATGTGGGTGGCAAAAGAGTGGCGAAGCGTATGCGGCGAGACATCTTTTTTAATGCCAGCCTGAGCCACTAATTTTTTGATCAATTGCCAAACACCTTGTCGGGATAACGACCGGCCGTGATCATTAACAAAGAGCGTCACTGTCCTCTGCCCTTTCACCAAGGCTGGACGAGCGCTTTGTAAATACCGGTTAATCCAGTCAACCGCCACTTCGCCAATCGGCACAATTCGTTCCTTGTCACCTTTTCCCAGGGTTTGAATCAGCCCTAAGTCCAAATGTAGGTCATCAAGCTTGAGATTAATCAATTCCGAAACACGCAAGCCCGTGGCATACAGCACTTCAAGTAACGCCCGTGTTCTCAGACCCAAAGGGGTAGAGACATCAGGTGTTTCTAACAACAAATCAACCTCTTCCACCGACAAAACGGCCGGCAAGTGTTCCGCCTTCTTAGGGGGCTTAATATTCAGCATCGGGTCGTGTTCAATCAAGCCCTCATTTTTCAAGTAAGAAAAGCATTTGCGCAATGAGGTAACCATTCGTGCCACCGAGGTGTTCGCTCTCTTTTCTAAGCGCAACTGATTTAAAAACGCCAGGACAACTTGGTGATCAACCTGGCGCCAAGTCGTCTGATTTTTCTTTAAAAAAGCACAGAAGTTGGTTAAATCCTGACGATAAGCGGTAATCGTGTTTTTTGAGAGCCCACGGTCGACCTGAACGTAATTCAAATAATCTTCCATCACGTCCGGTAACATTGACTAATCCTTTTGGCCGGACTCAGTCAACTGAATGCCGCCGTCGACTTGGGTAATCAACCGTTCCTTGTACAAGCGCCCCAAAGCCCTCTTAAACTGTGATTTTGAAAAGCCGAACTGGGCCTTAATGGCTTCCGGATCGGACTTATCGTTAAATGGTAGGAAGTGATCGGCCTTACGTTGCAGCTGAATCAACAAGAATGAAGCATCGTCATCCATCAGCTTATAGGCCAGTGGTTTCAGCGATAGGTTGACGATTCCCCGATCGTTAACACCCAAGACACGGGCCTTCACCACCTCCCCTAAGCGTGGTTCTTGTTCACGCTGTGAAGGATGAATGAAGCCAAGTTGGTAATCAGCAGTCAAAACCAGGGTTCCAACCAGCTTATTGCGGTAAACCGTGGCTTCCACCTGGTCACCCTTTTTAATGCCAGCACCCAACTTGGCTTGACGAGAAACCGCTTGAATAATGTCCTGTTGAGCTAATTTACCCCACAAACGGCCCTTATTATCTTCCTTGATAGCCAGCAAAAGACGGTCCCCCGTCTTTGGCCAAAGGTCCTTGATGGTTGGCAAATCATCTAATGAAACGACCAAATCCTTATTGGGCAAGCCGATGTTCACGAACACCCCTAAATCATGACGGGCATTCACAACCGTGCCCCATGCATACTGGTCCTTTTGAACAGTAGGAATTGTCTTAGTAATCTGGAATCGGTGGCCCTCATTTTGATAGGCAAAACCGGTTACAAAACCGCCAACCTTCAAAGGCTTCTCCAATTCACTCTTATCAATTTCATAGGTCATCCCATCGACTTGAGCAAAAAAGTATTGACTGTTTTCATCGGTCACTGATGCCTTAATGACTTGTCCTAGCGTTGTATCCATTCTTTATCCTTTTCATGCAAGTAACCAAACAAATCGGCTACCAGTAGTAAATTTATGTATGCAACCCGCTTGACCATTAATGATAATCCACGGAGTTGCTTTGCTCTTGGCATTATCGATTGATTACACGAACCAATCTTACTCTGCCAAAGCGGCCTTTACCTGGTCAGCGACAAACTTGCCGTCTGCACGACCCTTAGTTTGACCTGAAACCATGCCCATGACCTTCCCCATATCGGCTGGTCCTGTTGCACCAGTCTTTTGGATGGCTTTTTGAACGATTTGCTTGATTTCATCTTCTGACAATTGCGCTGGCAAATACTTGGCCAAAACATCCAATTCGCCTTGGGTAGCTTCCGCTAAGTCATCACGATTACCAGCCTGAAATTCAGCAATGGAATCTTTGCGTTGCTTTACTTCGCGGGCCAAGACGGCCAATTCTTCTTCTTGCGTCAAGTCGTGACCCAAGTTAATCTGTTCGTTCATGACCGCTGACTTGATTTGGCGAACAACGGCAAGGGTTTGCTTGTCCTTGGCCTTCATCGCCTCTTTCATATCCGCTTGAACCTGTTCTAATAAGCTCATCAATCTTCTCCTTAGTGTGAGATTACTACTCATCTAATAGTCTACCACGAGACCAAATAAAAAACGCCACCAAAGCGACGTTTTTTTGGCCGAATTAACGGTTCTTCTTCTTCTTGTTGCGCTTACGTGCAGCTTCAGACTTCAACTTACGTTCAACTGAAGGCTTAACATAGAATTCGCGCTTGCGGTATTCTTGGAGAGTACCGTCCTTTGAAACACCACGCTTGAAGCGGCGCAATGCGTCATCCAAAGATTCGTTCTTGCGTACAATAACCTTTGCCATGTCGATTCCCCTCCTTCCTCGCATTTTACTTCGTATTTTCAACGATATGCACTAAAGACCTATATATCATCTCAATTCTAAGCAAGAAAGTCAACAACTTTTTATTAAAAATCAGAATTGCCCGCTGTGGCAAAAAGCATACTCTCGGCCACCGCATCGCTTTAGCGCCACTTAGCTGATTTTGCTGACGCCCTTCTTTCGCGACCACCACATTAACAGGGCCGTTAAAAGCAGTAAAAGAAGCATCAATTCGCCATAAAGGCGGATACCACTATCTAGAGCTGACTTTGGTCCAAGAACATTCAAAAAGGCGACAACTGCTGGCGCCAAAGCAGTTCCAGCGTTACAGCCGACCAACAAAATCGAATTCGCCAAACCCGCCATCCTTTGCGGAATCCGGTTGGCAATAGTATCAAATAAGTAAGTGCCAGCCATGGGATATGATAACCCGACCACAATGACGGACAAAGTCAGCGTCGTTAAACCACGCGCAAAATAGAAGAAGACCGCACCCACACCCATGAAGAAAAGACTGAATAAAAAAATATAGCGATGCAAAAAGTGAAAAAAGGTACCGAAAAGAAAACCCATCACCATCGAAGTCAGTGTATAAACCGTAATAATCACTGAAGACGTCATGCTCCCACCAAGATGGTGCGCCAAAACCAGATACGGTGTGTAGACATTAACGATTGACATGCCAACCGTTAACAAACCGCAATAGACAGCGGAACCAATTATCGGTAATAGGTATTTGGGATGTTCATGCTGGGTGACCCGGTCTGAATCAGCGTGAGCTAATTTTTGCCGTGGCTGATATTCAGGCACAACTTGAATAAAGCCCCACCAAACAATGAATAGTAAGGCATAAGCTAAGAAGGAAACCTGCCAAGAAACGGCTAACAAAGCACCAACGCTCAAGTTGACTAAAGTGAGGCCAATTGGTTCGAAGGCGGACCGGTTACCCAACATCTGAGCCTGATTGTCACCCTCGTAAACGAAATCAATCAAGGTGATTGCCAATGAATTGACCAAGCCGATACCAACTCCGAAAAGCAGTCGAGTCGCAAAAATCAGCCAAAAGTTTGTCAACACACTTGGCAAAACACCCGTCACAGCCATTAATAGAATCCCTGTACTGATGACCTTTTTAATACCAAAACGATTGGCTAGCTGACCCGAAAACAACAACACGATTAACGCCGGTATTTGCGGAATAGTCGTTAATAAATTGATCATCGTTGCCAGGTAATCAGAAAAAGCTTTTTGTAAGGCTGGCAAAGCGGGTGCAATTCCCTTACCAGTCGCAATACTTAGTGATACCGCTAAAATCCAAAATCGATGATTCAAAGTTTTTGGATTCCAGCGACTTTGCGTGTTTGGCATTGGATTTCCTCCTTCTCTTTTATTTTCTTAATTTCATTGTACCGTCTTTCGTGAAAAGTGGCACAGAGTTCATTAGCGTTAAAAAGAAACTGATGTTGTTTCTGATTAGCCTGACTTTTTTAATACAAAAACCGTGAGAGTCCTGCTTGTAATGGTGAATTTAACCGCAAAAAAGGAAAGACCCGTTTGTTAAAAAAAGCAATTAGTGGCCCATTGCAGACCAAGGAAAAGAGTGTTCCGGTCCGGACACCAACAACCATGTGTAAATGAACTGTTGTCGCCGCAATCAAGATCACGGGTGGCACAAAAGCCACCAACTGGGCCCAGGCAAAATGATTGTTAAAAAAACGACTCGTTAACAGCGTTGTTAATGAATCCGTTGGGTACATCCACAAATTAGCCCGTTGATAAAAGGACGTGCCCAAGCAAACAATGGTGATGCCGATAATTGCCAAGAAAACCCGCAGCCATAATGCTACTGGTACCGTGAAATTTTTTGATAGTGCTGTAACAAAAAAATGAATTAACTGGCTAAAAAGTGAAACAAACAACAATTCACCGCGCCGGCAGTTGAAATAATGGACAACGCATTACCGAAAGCGACCAAAACCAGGCCGAGCAAAAAGAACAATAGTCGCGTTCGAATATGATTATTTTCCAAAAGAATCTCCTCTTTTATCCTTACAGTTGCATTTGCAACTGTATCTGTTAAAATAAAGCACAGCTTAACTGTGCAAAATTTTGTTAAGTATTTTGTTCAAATCTGTTAACTCCGTTGCTGACAAGGTTGCAAGACGTCCTTTAATGTACTGACACTCCAGTCTCGCCAAGACCTCGTAGCGGTCGCGCGCCTTTTGTGTCGGGTAGAGTTGCTTATAATTTTTATTTTGAGAATCCGTTACCTTATCGATATAGCCTCGGTCATCCAATTTTTTTAAGGATCGGCTCAGCGTTGTCTTATCGACTTGGATTAATTCTGCCAAATCAGACTGGGTCAGGCCCTCGTGTTCCACAATCCGAATCAAATGCAAAAACAGATTATTTTCTAATTGGTACTGACTGGCGGCCTGGTTCATCTCTTTTGTCGCCCGCCGTGAAACCGACCCCATTTGACGAAACACTTCTAATTCAATCACAGACAAGCTCCCTTTTACGTGCAACAGTTGCATATGCAACATTATTATACAGGAAAAAAGAAAGAAGACGAGAACAATGTGGCAAAAAAAGACTATGGACAACCTGACTGCCGATGAATTCTACTAAACGCTCAAACTTCGCATCGACACGTTTGTCGTCGAGCAAAATCGCATTTACCATGAACTAGACGAAAACGATCCAAAAGCCATCCATGTTTTTTACCAAGAAAGCGAAAAGCATCCCGCTCTCGCCTATGCCCGCGTTTTTGAAAATGGTGACCACATCACCTTTGGCCGCGTCGTAACCACTCCAGCGGCCCGTGGTACCGGCCTGGGCAACCAGTTAATGACCCAAATTTTAGCTGTGTGCCAGGAAAATTGGCCCGGTCAAGCCATCGAAATCAAATCACAAGAACAGGTCGTTGGTTTTTATGAAAATTTGGCTTTACGGCTATCGGCCAACCCTTTATCTTTGAGGGGACGCCCCACGTCACCATGCGCCGTGAAGCAAAATAAAAAGATTTTCCCTGGCGCTGATTTTTAAGTGACCAAATCCCTTCAACCGTTTCAAAGGCTTAAAAAAAGCGTCCTGATTTTTACCAAATCAAGGCGCTTTTGCTTTATTTAAATACTTTATGGTTCCGGTTCGTAGAAGCGACCACCCGTATGCTCAACCTTTGACTCAGAGTAAAAGGCATTTGGATCAACTTCCTTAATGGCGTGCCGCAGTTCCGGCAACTCGTGTTGGGTTACCACTGTTAGCAAGATTGACCGGTCACGACCGGTATAACCACCGTGAGCAGAATCGATAATCGTGACACCACGACGCATCTTGTTTTGAATTGTGTCCGTCATTTCTTCCGGCTTATTCGTCACAATCATTTCTTGAATCTGTTGCTGGTGAGTATAGAACAAGTCGATAAAATGGGCCGAAACAACCACACCGATGATGGAATAGAGGGCGTATTGCCAACCGTAGGTCAAGCCGGCACCAACCATAATCAAGGCATTAAAGGCCAAGTTGACTGAGCCAACCTTCATTCGGAATTGATGCTTCAATTCCATTCCAATAATATCCAATCCGCCGGTACCAACACCACAACGCAAGGCGGTTCCAACAGCCATTCCGTTGATGCCACCACCAAAGATAGCGTTAATCAAAGGATCCGGCGTCAAGACAGTTTTAGTTGCAAACAGCGGCACAAAGGCTGCCGAGAGCAAAACCGCCATGCCCGTGAAGATGGCAAAGCGCTTCGACAGGGTAAACCATGCCAAAAGCAAAAGTGGCATATTCACCAAAGCAATCGCCCAAGCAACATTAATCTTTCCACCGGTTAACGTGTCAACCAATTGGGCTAACCCGGTAAAACCAGACGAATAGACATGCCCAGGCAGCCAAAAGTAATTCAACGCCAGTGATAACATAATGGCATAAAAGAGCGCTCCAACAACTTGATGGAGATAGTAGTGATCGAGATTTTTTCCTATTTTCCGTATCATTGTGTTTTGCTAGGTCAACTAAGAACGGTCCGACCAATCCTTAATCCCTAACCCTCTTGACCAACTTAAAAGCCTGGTCCTTAGCCTAACGACGCAAATCCGCCGTTCGATACATATATTTTAACAAGATTAGAAAATATTTGAAGGGTAATTTTATAAAAAACAGATAACTTTAATTAAAAAATCAGTAAAAAACGGTATCAAATCAAGTCTGATACCGCTTTGTTAAGTTTTTACTTATTTTCGGCAGAAGCTGGTACTTCCAAACCGAGTTCAAGCAATTGCGCACCAGCAACCGGTGTTGGTGCTTCTGTCATCGGCTCTGTAGCCTTTGAATTCTTCGGGAAGGCAATCACTTCACGAATGTTGTCCTGGCCAGCCAAGAGCATTGCCAAACGGTCTAATCCAAGGGCAATTCCACCCATTGGTGGGAAACCATATTCCATTCCTTCAAGCAAGAAACCAAAGGCCTCGTTGGCTGATTCCTTCGTAAAGCCAAGCGCCTTCAGCATCTTTTCTTGGATATCTGTCCGGTGAATACGGATTGAGCCAGAGCCCAATTCGTAACCATTCAAGACCAAGTCATAAGACTGGGCGTGGGCCTTGTGTGGGTCTTCGCCTTCATCCAAGTAGTGCAGGTCTTCTTCGTTTGGCATCGTGAATGGGTGGTGGGCTGCAATCCAACGGTCAAAGTCTTCTGAGTATTCAAACAATGGCCAGTCCACAATCCAAGCAAAGCGCCAAGGATTTTCTTGGTCAACCAAGTCCAAATCAGTAGCCGTCTGGCGACGCAAGTAGTCCAATGAAGCAGCAACAACATCAGCGCGACCAGCACCGAAGAGCAAGAGGTCTCCTGATTTGGCACCACTGGCTGCCAAAATGGCTTCACCAACTTCGTCCGCAAAAAACTTAGCAATTGGGCCGTTCAAGCCATCGTCCGTCACTTTCATCCAGGCCAAGCCCTTGGCACCGAAGCGTTCGATGTACTGACCCAACTTGTCAATATCCTTACGAGAATAGTGGTCTGCCCCACCAGGAACGGCAATGGCCTTGACGACCCCACCGTCCTTCACGGCGTTAGCAAAGACGCCAAAATCAGAATACTTGACCGTTTCTGACAAGTCTTGGATTTCATAGGCGATTCGCAAGTCCGGCTTATCAGTACCGAAGCGGTCCATTGATTCTTGCCAAGTCAAACGCGTGATGTCCTCAAGCTTTAAGTCGAAGTCCACAACATCCTTCATGATTTGTTGAACCCAACGGCCCACCAATTCTTGAATTTCGGTAGCTGACATAAAGGAAGTTTCCATATCCAACTGTGTAAATTCAGGTTGACGGTCCCCACGCAAATCCTCATCTCGGAAACAACGAGCAATTTGGAAGTAGCGATCGAAACCGGCGCCCATCAAGAGTTGCTTGAAGAGCTGGGGTGACTGTGGCAAGGCATAGAATGAACCAGGATAAACTCGGGAAGGAACCAGGTAATCGCGGGCTCCTTCGGGCGTTGACTTGGACAAGTATGGCGTTTCAATATTGATAAAGTCGTTTTGGTCCATAAAATGCGTGGCAGAAGCCATAATTTTTGATCGAACACGCAAGTTTTTTTGCATTTCTGGACGGCGCAAGTCCAAGTAGCGGTACTGGAGCTTCAATTCTTCCCCAGCGTTCACACCATCTTCGATATCAAAGACCGGCGTCTTGGCTTCTGCAAGAATCTCGGCCTTGGTTACCTTAACTTCAATACCACCAGACTTAATCTTCTTGTTTTCCTGGCCATCTGCACGGGCAACCACTTCACCCTCAATAGCCAAAACATATTCGTTACGGGCACCCTGAGCCACATTAAGGGCTTCTTGGTTTGCAGCAGAAAAAGTTAATTGAACAATTCCCTCGCGGTCGCGCAAGTCAATAAAGACCAAATCCCCAAAGTTACGACGCTTTTGTACCCAACCAGCCAACATCACCGTTTGACCGATATATTGCTCATCAACTAAACCAGCATAAGTCGTTCGTTTCATTTCTTATTCCTCCTCTGCTTCCAGTACCTTCACAATCCCTGCCAAGTCGTCTTGAACCTTGGCCAAGTCCAAATCAGCTTGGTGGCCGGTTGCCATATCCTTGATCTGAACCTGATTTGTCTTGACTTCCTTTTCACCCAAGGTAATCACAAAGCGAGCATCACGACGGTTAGCCGTCTTGAACTGTGCTTTCACTGACCGACCTGTAAAGTCCAAATCAGCAGAATAACCCAAATCACGCAACGCCGTTGCCAATTCAAGCGTCTTGGCTTGCGTATCCTCACCAATGTGCACAAGGTAGAAATCAAGCCCAGCCGGCTTCATCTCCGCTTGTCCCTGAGCCTGCAAAAGTGAAATCAATCGTTCCACACCCAAACCAAAACCAATTCCTGGTGTTTCTGGTCCGCCAAATTCCTCAACTAAACCAGAGTAGCGACCACCACCAGCAATGGTTGCAGCCCCCTTCAAGTTTGGATCCGTCGTCATCACCTCAAAAATCGTATCGTTATAATAATCCAAGCCACGAACCATGGTCTGATCGATTTCATAATCAATGCCCAAGTCGTCCAAGTAACCCTTAACCGCGGCAAAATGAGCTTTTGATTCTTCTGACAAGTAATCAAAAATTGTTGGCGCATCCGCAACAATCTTTTGATCGTTTTCATCCTTAGAATCTAAAATTCGCAAAGGATTCTTTTCCAATCGAGTCTGTGAATCCTTTGATAATTCATCTGCATGTGGTTGCAAGTAAGCAACCAGTGCATCCCGGTAAGCTTGACGTGAACCTTGGTCGCCCAAAGTGTTCAAGGCAACCTTCAAACCCTTTAATCCTAATGAAGCCAAGAATTTAACGACCATCGTAATCACTTCGGCATCCAGGCTTGGTTCCTTTGAGCCAAACGCCTCAACCCCGATTTGGTGGAATTGACGGAAGCGCCCAGCTTGTGGACGTTCATAACGGAACATTGGGCCCATATAAAAGATTTTGTATGGACTTTCGTGCTCTGGTCCGAAGAGCTTATTTTCAACATAAGCACGAACGACACCGGCCGTTCCTTCAGGACGCAAGGCCATGTGGCGATTTCCTTTGTCGTTAAAGTCGTACATTTCCTTGGTCACGACATCGGAAGTGTCACCGGCCGAACGAGCGTAGACGTCAAAGGCTTCAAACATCGGTGTTCTGATTTCCCCGTAACCATAACGGGCAAAAATCTTCCGCGCTTGTTGTTCGATGTGCTGCCATTCGTGCACGTTTTCTTCAAATAAGTCCGCGGTCCCCTTGGGCCGTTGAAAATTAGCTTTTCCCATCTCATCTATTCGACGCCAATGCGTCTCCTCCATTATCATCATTAAAATAGTTAAAAACGATTAGTAATTAAAAACGCCCCTAACAGCCTTGCCAAATCGGCAAAGTTGTTAAGGGCGCTTTCGAGCACGGTACCACCTTAGTTTCGTGTATCAACACGCTTTCATCCATAACGCGGATAAACGGCTGGGTTAACAGCAACCTTCCAGGTGTCTTCTAATGAAACTATTGTCTGACTTGCACCAACCGTCAAATCGCTTTTTGTCCAAGTTTCATCTTCTCCTGCTCATCGGCTAATCTATTTCTAAGTTTAGCAGTTTTTTAATAACTGTCAATACTTGAAACAAGTTGATTTGCCTTATTTTTTATCATCATGTTGACGACGGCGCTTGCCGCTGAAGAGCGTTAGCAAACCAAGTGCAACTAATGGCAATAACGACGTATCAGTGTGATGCTTCTGCAAACGACTAGTCATTGGTAAGACAGGCGTTTGCTTTGGCGCAGGTTGTGGTTGTGGAGTTGGCGCAGGCTCTGCCACCTTGGCAACCGTTGTATCACTGTTCGTCTGAGCGGTCTCTTGAACCTTATCAACGTTCACCTTACCATCTGCCAAAGCCTTCGCCACACCAGCGGCATCCGCTGCACCGTCAATATTAGCCTGACCGGCATTCACAGCCGCATCAATATCGCTATCAGCCTGCTTAATCTGGTCTGGAGTCAAATCAGGCATTGCCGCAATCTTATCCTTGGCCGCTTGACCGTACTTCGTCAATTCAGCATCAGCAGCTTCCTTGGTTGACTTCAACTGAGCATTAGCAGTATCAGTGTCAAACGTATCCGTTCCAGCATTTTGGGCCTTTGTGATGTCCGTTCCGTTCGTCGCATTAGCAATTGCTGCCTTAGCCTTCGCGGCGGCATCATCAATGACATTGTTGGCAGTATTCTTTTCCTTGATAACGGTTGTATCGCTGTTTGTCTGAGCAGTTGTCTGCACAGCATCCACAGCCGCTTTACCATCTGCCAAAGCCTTTGCAATACCATCGGTGTCCTTGGCAGCGTCAATTTGACCTTGAACACCCTTGACAGCCGCATCAATCTCAGCATTTGCTTGATTGATTTGATCATCGCTCAAATCCGGCATACCCGTCTTGTCCGCAATGGCATTCTTTGCATTTTGCGCATACTGGTCCAACTGATTGTTGTCATCTTCCTTGGTGTTTTGCAAAGTAGCAGCATCCTGGATACCGTTGATTTGACTAGTGAAACTCGTTTGATCAGCGTTGACGGCACTCACCGTCGTTTCCTGATCAATTTGAGTTTTCGCAGTAGCCAGGGCATTATCAGCTTGATCCTGGTACGCTGTAATTTCCTTTGGATCCAGTGGTTTCATATTACCAATGGCCGTTTTCACATCTTGGTTAACCTTTGTAATCGCTGCAATGGCGCCTTCCTTGGCGCTTTGCAAAATCGCAGCGTTTTTGTCATTCGTAATTACCTGCAAGACGAGTTGCCTGGTCACTCAAAGGACTCAAACCTTGCACAACGGCTTGCGCATCTGCGACGGCCTTATCAATGACATCATCGGCATCATTCTTAGCATTGTTAACAGTGGTGTCACTGTTGGTCTGAGCAGTAGCCGTGATACTATCAATAATACCCTCGGCCTTTTGCAAAGCCGCTGTGGCAGCCGCTACCTGCTGAGCAGCCGTAATGTTACCTTAACCAGTTTGCAAGGCGTTCGTAATCCCCGCCGTTGCTTGGCTGATTTGGTCATCCTTTAAATCAGGCAAGGCCGCAATTCGGTTCTGCGCTGCTTGAGCATAGTCTGCCAAAACAATTTGGTCCCCATCGCGAGCAATCACTAGGACAACATTTTGTTCCCCTGACTGTGCCATAGCTGGTGTGGTCGTGGCAGCGACCTTAGCCTTGGCACTATCACGGTCGGCATTGACCTGGTCAATAGCCTTTTGTTGGTTATCACCCAAGTTCTTCAAGGCGCCGATAATATTGGTTTGTTGCAAGGCAGCATCATCCAAGACGGCATCACTAGCAATTTGAGCTTCCTTGGTTTGACCGGCAGCCTGGGCAGCCGTGATATCGTTCGTGTTGGTTGCGGCAGCAACTGCCTGCTTAGCTGCTGCTTGAGCATTCTGCACGTTGGTAATAGCAGCTGTCTTAGCAGTTGCATCAATGTTGGACAATGCGTTAATCTTGTTTGTTGCAATCAACGCATCATTGTCAAAGGTCGAATTAGCCACCGTTTGACTAACGGTCACTTGACCATTAATTTGCGCTTCGGCTACTTGTTCCGTATTGGCTGAATTATTAATGTTGGTGGTAGCAGTTGCGACTTGTTGATCAATGACTTTGTCAGCAGCCTACTTAGCATCATCTGACAATCGTGACAAGGCAACAATCTTAGCCTTAGCGTCCGTTTCAAACTGACCCAAGGCAGTAATTGATTGGTCTTAGCAGTGCTCATCGCCGTATCACTTTGACCCTTGTAACCATTCTTAACGTTATCAACGTCATTCTCACCGGCCTTCAAAGCTGCCAACACATCATCAATCAAGCTCTTAGTCCCAATGTTGTTTTGACCATTGGCAACGGCACGGTTAATATCTTTAGCCGCTTGGGCCAACTAATCCGTTGACAGTCCGGCATTTGGTTAACCTGCTTTAAAGCGCTTTGACCATAGTCGTCCAGCTCAGCCTGTGACCCATCCTGGGTCATGGTGACATTAGCCGCATTAATCTTAGTTTGTAAGTCAGCCGCACTAGTAGCATTTGACAAATCAGTCTTTACATTATTTCGGTGAGTTTCAATCTGTTTCAGGAAAGCTGTCTGATCATCGGAAGACATGTTGGTCATCCCCTGCACTTGGGTAACTTGAGCATTCGCATCGCTATCGATGACTGCCGCAGCGGCATCCCGTTGGATATTCAACACACCAGAATTTTGGGCAACCACCACAACATCCTTAGACTTAGCCGTTTGAATAGTACTAATGGCTGCTGATTGATCAGCCTTGATCTTGTTAACCGCCGTCGCTTTATCAGCATCAGAAATGTTTGGCAAAGCATTAATCTGCTTAATGGCTGCTTCGGCAGCAGTTCGTGAGCTATCCAATGACTTGTAAACATAGACAACGTCAGGGTGGCACCAGGAGCGACTTGTTGACCATTTACTAAGACATAACTGATTTCATAATTATCGACAGCTGGTTCTGTCGGAATCGTGACATTTTGACCCGTAATACCACTAATTGTGATTGGTGAAGCCGGAGACAAAGTCTGGCCACCATCAGTTTGATAAGTTGGTGTAACGGTTTGACTATTTCCTTCAACATATAACTGAACTGTCGGATTGCTTGTTCCAACAGTTATCGTCGTTGGTTGCGTAGCCGTCGTTGAGATGTGGTATCCAGCTGGAACACCATCTTTCGTATAGTAAGAATTGGTCCAATCGATGATATTGCCATAGTTTGATGAAACCGGAGCAGCGGTTCCTGCATTTTGGGACGGCATAATCTTGCCAGTATTCTTATCAACATACTCATACGAAGTCGTTTCAGGTTGACCGTAAACATAAACTTTGTAAGTAAAGTTTGTTCCTAAAACAGGTACAATAGCAACATTTGCCTGACCTGTATCACTGTCACCATTGTCATTTGGGGTTAATGAGTCACCACCAGATTGAGCGTCCTTCTTGACACCAGAATATACTTGGTTACCCAAAGCCCACATATAATTAGCGGGCATATCTGTTTGAGCCACCTCTTTACTTTTCAAGTTGATAAATTGACCAATGTAAGCACCATCCGGTAAAGTAATTTGCTTTGGACTACCAATATTGTTGCCATTAGAATCAACATATTGCACGTAAATATTTCCAGGAGCAATGGAATTGGTCTGAATTTCACGTGATTGGTTGGAAAGAATTTTGGTCGACGTGGTACTACCATCTGAATTAACGAGGTAAGCATTGGCCGAATTATTGATAATTAATTGAGAAAACTGGCCATTAACATCGCCATTTGGATTTTTCTGAGAAGCATCATAACCGGTCCACGATGACAAACTCGAATTATTAATCGTAAACGCAGGTGAAGCTGAGCCAAAATTATAAATAACACCATAGCCATTGTTAGCTGGTGTTCCATTCGTATTCAACATTACTAAGTGCAACTTTTTTGGTGAAATAAACTGAATGGATGAACTACCACTTAAATAAACAACCACATCAGGATAGTATTGATTAATATCGACCTGGGCTCCGGCGTTAAAAATCATCTTAGTATTGTTGACTAAGTAAATTGAATATGGCTGTGTCGTCTTTGGAATAATTAAATCAAAGTTTTGACCAAAGGTAAAAACAGCGTTTTGAACGCCAGAATTATCAGGCATATAGATAAAACGCTGAAAACCATTTTGCGACCAGGTAACATTATCACCGACTGTCATCTCATTTAAGTGTTGGTAAATGGTTGAGCTGATATTATTAACAGCCATCGATGTGTACTGACCGACACCAATTCGAACCAATGACTCGTCTTGATTATCGTTATCACCCCAGTTATAGCCCTGTTAGAAATTTGCATTCGTTAAAGTAATATTATTAGCATTATAACTATCATATATCCGGAAATTATTTTGCCCCAAATCAATCGCTATGTCCCTCATTTTCAAAAAAATAACCCACGATTATCTTCTTATCCTAACTACCGTTATTGTCTTTCTCTTGGCCATCGGCCGCCAGTTTTCCTGGCAGAGTCTCGACTTGCCACCCCTTTTCAGCCTGACCGCCCTGCTCATCCTGGTCAGTACCTGGTCACAGCAATGACGTCACGATTTTGATCCTCGTCCCCTTGTTCTTTGTCATCACGCGCCAGATCGACCTTCCCGTCGCCCGCACCATCACCTTCATCACGCTTTACGCCAACCTCGGCTCGGCCGCATCCCCCTTTGGCAACCCACAAAACCTTTACCTCCTTTCCTATTACCACTGGCCACTCAACAATTTTCTGCCAACAGCCACTCTTCTGCTGGCCGGCCTACTCCCCCTACCACTCGGACTAATCGGTTTAAATCAGGAACCATTAATCCGACAAGAACATCCAACACTTCCAATCAAAAAAAGAACCTTGACCTACTTAGTCCTTGGCTCCCTGGCTGTCCTCTCCAGCCTATTAGGCCTGAAACCTGCCGTCTTCGGCCTGATCATGTCCCTAATTTTAACCATTACAATCAACCACCAGTCACTGACCACAGTTGATTGTGGTGTCGTCTGGCTCATCGCCAACTTTTTCTTGATTGTCGGCGCCCTCATCCGCTTACCTCAGCTCGCCACATTCTTAAAATGGGCCGGCCAATCCTTCTGGCAGACTTTTATCACGGGTGCCCTCACCAGCCAAGTTCTCTCCAACGTCCCAACGGCAGCACTACTTGCCCCCTTTACTTCCTTTAAAGTGGCACTTTTTCTAGTTGTTTCAGTTGGTGGTTTCGGTACATTAGTTGCTTCACTAGCGAATTTATTAGCCTACCGCCAAGTTCGCCAAGATGCCCGCCATTTTCTCACCATCTTTACTGGTTGGAACCTTCTCTTCTTACTTATCAGCATCGCCCTCGTTTGGGTTTATAGGCAAATCTAAAAAGGATAGAAACGCACGTTTTCAAACTCGAAACGTGTGTTTCTATCCTTTTTTTGTGATGACACTATTAAAAAATCAGCCTGCGGTCGAAGTAGCAAACAACTAGATTACCTAATCCTGAAAATCTAATGCACTCAGCTCTTAGTCGAAAGTAGCTGTGCCACTCGCTTTCGCAAGTCCGGTACAATCTCTTCCTCGAACCAAGGATTCTTTTTCAGCCAAATGTTATTTCGGGGCGATGGATGAACAATTGGTAAGTACTTGGGCCAGAAACGATCAAAGTCCTTAACCGTTGCCGTTAAGGTTGCTGATTTTGGCAAATCTAAGTAATACTTTTGAGCATACGAACCAACTAAAATCGTTAGCTGAATGTCTGGCATCGCCGCTAACAGGCGCGGGTGCCACTTCTCAGCAATTCCTTTTCGTGGTGGCTTATCGCCCGACTTGGCCTTACCAGGATAATAGAAGCCCATCGGAATCAAGGCAATTTGCCCCGATTCGTAAAAGGTTTGCTTGGAGACACCAAGCCAATCCCGCAACCGGTCACCGGAGGCATCATTCCACATGATGCCGGTTTCCTGAACCTTCAGCCCCGGCGCCTGACCAATAATTAAAACCTTCGCCGTAGCCGGTGCACTAAATATCGGATCCCTGCCGGCCTTGGTGTAGGCTGCATTAGCGGGATCGGCCTTAATTTCATCAAAAATGGTCATCGCTCGGCCTCCTCTCAATTAATTTTGTGGGTCATTGGCCCGACGGGCAGCTGCTACCGCACTTTTTTTAAAGTAGATGCGGTTAGCCGTCCCGTAATAGACATCGGCCAACTCATCCTCAGTGAACAGTTCACTCTTCTCCAACCAGCCTGCTAAATCCTCATAGGAGTTAAAGGCGGCAGACCATGGAGAGTCAGTTCCCCAAATAAGTCGCTTGCTGCCCAAAACCTCTTTGGCCAATGCCACCGCCCACCGACTTTTTTCAAATGGTAGCTCAGTTTCACCCAAAATGTCTTGAATCGCTGACAAATCAGTCACAATATTTGGATGCGGTGCAAAGAGTCGCAACGTGTTTTCCAAAAAATTCAAATGATGGACATCCGGAAATGATAGATGACAAACCACAAAGTCTAGCTGTGGGTATCGAGCTGCCAAAATGGCAATCGCCTCTGGTTGGTGACTAATTTGCTCGGCACTGCCGTAATCAACCGTCACGGTAAAGCAGGGGTAGTCAGCCAAGTAATGAAAAATCTGCCCCATTCTCGTATCTGTATCCAAACGGAACGGTGTTGTTTGGTGATAGCCATGAAGGCCGCCACCCTGGCTAATTTCTAATTTGATAGCCCGAAAGCCAAGATTCTCAACATGACGACGAACAATGGACAGAGCATTTTCAGCAAAGGGGTCCACCGCAAAGGCGCCAATAAAGCGCTCAGGATAACGCTTCACCGTCTGGTAGGTATAATAATTTTGATAGCCGTTCAAGCTCCCCTGCAGCAAGACCGCTTTTTCAATGCTATGAGCATCTATGACCTTTAAAAAGGATTCCGCAGTCAAATTAGTATCACCCCAGCCATCAGGAATCAGCTTAATCTTGGTGCCATCGTCCCAGATGGCCTCACCATTTCCTAAGGCGTTTAAGCACCCCTTCCCATTGAAACCGGCAATTTCTTGGATTAAATGCACATGTCCATCTATTTTCTTCATTGGAGGCTGTCCTTCCCTTCAAGTTACTTTAAAACCAGTATAACGCAATTTACCAGCAAACAAATAAGAGGAAACGGTTTTTCCGTTTGCTCTTATTTTTATCTGATTTACATCCAAGGAGAGTCTTTATGCTCGACAATCCAGACGATAGTTTCGATCACCAACTAGGGCCAACTTACTTTCACGCCGCAAAAGCGCATTCGTTATCTTGGTTTCCTTGGTTTGGAAATTGGCTTGTAACTCAAAGAGGAAGCCAATGCAGCCGGGCAAGAACGTCAACAAAATCCATGGACTATCGGAAAAGTGCCAGCAAACAACAATCGTGATTACTGAAAAGATGATTGACCGATAGTGTGCGTGCAGTGCGTAAGCCCAGGCAATCTTACCATGGCTCTTTGGCGTTACCACAAACTTGGCTGGCCGCTTGAGCAGTGAGAAAATTGTCGTCATCACTAGGACAAAGTAGTACGAACCATAGACAATGGCTGACTGAATTTCATAAAGAACAACACTCCAAATTTTGACACCACGTATCAGCTGAAAGATCGTATCAACCAACGCCTGGCTTGCATAACAAATCATCGTCGAAATTAAGAAATCAAACTGGCTAATCATTGGCAAATGCATTACTGGGAAAACCACCCCAGTTAAGATTAGGCTCAGATACTGAAAGGCGCCAATTGGTGCTGATAATGTAAACGATAGAATATCTAATTTTTGATAAAAGCTCAAGGCCTTACTATAGAATAAGCGCTTATGGTAAACCCGCAAAAATTCAAGGTTGGCACCACAGAACTTCTGGGCTCGGACAACCAAAGCGGTCAGGATCACTGGAAAGGCCTCATTCCCATAAATCTGTGAGGCAAACTTGATGTTCCACCCACGTGACAGTGCTTCAACCGAAGTACACAGGTCTTCGGCCACCATGTGGGGAATTGATCCGATACTTTCAAAGCAAGCCTTAGAAATCATCACACCATGACCCAATTCGAAGCAAAGCGTTCCACCCTTATGAACGACTTGGACCTCACTCACATTCCGTTTCATTGTATCGGGCTGTTGATATCAGCCACTTTCAGCACTACGAACAACGTTTTGCACGGGCCAGAAGATATTTCCAGACCGAGAGAAGGTCTTCATAAAAGCATTATGGTTCTGACCACTCACGTGGTTACACTGCAAAATTCCGATATCACCGTAATAGAACATCTTCAAACACTTCTCGACGAAGTGTTCTTCCAATAGTTCATCACTATCAAGAATGACAAAGTAATCGTATGTTCCCTTGCCAACCCCATTCAAATAATTATTCAGGTTCCCAGCCTTGGCATGTTTATTATTAGAGTCACGGACCAATTTAACGCCAGGATGATTTTTAACAAATTGATCCACCATTGTGATGTATTCCGGATCATTTGAGTTATCGAGAATAACCGTTTCGGTATTCTCATAGTTTTGCTCCATACATTGCTGCAATGCGTATGGGATAAAGTCATTGTAGGTGGTGTAAAGTAACTGAACTTTTGGCCGCCAATTGTCTGAGAGTGGCATCTTCAAAATCCGTTGTTCGGCTTGTGCCTCACGTTTTTTGATATGACGATAACGGAAAGCAAAAACAAGCTTACCGATACCATAAAAGAAAAATAGTCCCACAAAAATTTAGTTTACTAAGACAAGTAAGATATCCCAGCGTATCTTGCTCTCCCAAATTGGGCGATAGGAATCTTTAAAGACGTACCATTCATAAAAAAGTCATCAAGATTACCCAGATAATCAAGATTAAGGGATACACCGTTGGTTTTGTTCGAAAAATCAGCGAATGTCGATCAGTAGTAGTAGAATTTTGTGCCATAGCGATTCTTCTTCCTCTAAACATTTAAACATTCTTAAAAATATTCAACGACTATGCCTCTGATTACAGTCTTTATTGCGAATAATTCGATTTTGAGACAAAGGTAACGAAAAAGGACTAGCAAAATCATTGTTAGTCCTTTCGATAATAAATGGGAATTTCTTGAAAACTACGCTTCTCCTGATAGATAACATCAGGTTGAACATCTTGATTGACGACCGTCCCGGCAGCAATAATTGCTCTGGAACCGATTGTTACGCCCTTTAAAATGGTCACGTTCTAGCCAATCCAAACGCCGTCACCAACCGTAATCGGTGCCGTCTTAAAAAGATTTGGCTACACGCCTTGATAGTTCTTACCAAAAGCATGGTTATGATCATAAATTTTCACGTTTTCACCGATTAGCACATGGTTGTCACTCGTTACCAACTCACGAGCATTAATCGACACATCATTATTGAAAAATACGCAATCACCAATGTTGATTTTACCGCCTGCGTCAGCTCGCAAACTTAGCCGTTTCCAAAATCGTAATTTTTGACCAACAACAAGACTATGGGGATGACTGACCTTGAAAACCGAAATCTTAATTTTCATCATGAAAACTCGAAAAAGACTAATAAATTTGTTCAGCATACTAACCCTCTCTTCCACCTTGAAACATAACAATTACTCCATCAAAGCAACTTATGGGTTACTTTTCAAATACTCTGCCTTTACCAAAAATCATTTTTACATCGCCTCCACTTGATCATCCAACTCTTCTTTCTCAATAGTTGCTTTCCGAATAAGTTCTAACAGCTAATTTTCAGAAGCAAACTTTCTAGCAAAAAAGTTTTCTGACTCTAGTAATTCTTGCTCCTCTTGTGGGGGGCTAATGGTCTTTGGCGGGTTTCCATTACAACAGATAAAGCGATAATTGCGATTATGGTAAGTAAAACGTTTAGTATTATTGACTAAAAAAGTTGCCTTATAAATTTCATCTGGTACCAATGCTTGCCGATAAATTGTCTGCAATTCGGATTTTTGCATTAACAATGCTTCGACAAATTCATTGGTCATACTTGCCACTGTGAGGCATATGCTAGCTGATTTTCCAGAAGAAAGGTCTGCTGATTTTTGATATGTAGACCCTTTTGAAACAACAAACAAGCTTTTTGTAGAATCCAAAAGAAATTACGTTTTTTACCGATACTTTCCACCAACGGATAGCGATAACTTACTCGATCAATGGCATCTTGATTGTCAAAAAAATATAAATAGTCGTCGCACTCTTAACTGCTAAATCCTGACCACTAAGCAAATGAAAATAACGATAATGACCACTATTAAATGCGTGATTCATCAAATTAAGTTCCGCGCGCATAACTGAAGACGCCGCCCAAGTCACACTTTGCGTCGCAATAACGCTTACTTGACTGGTTTGTACCAACTTTGTAGTTCCTGTCCCAATGATGCCGTGTAAAATTTTTAATCAAAATGAATGAAGATATCAAATAATATTGAATCAAATTGCTGAATTAATGTTCTTAAAACATCATTAACCTGATGAGCAGGAATTAAAATTGCCTGCTTTTCACCTTTACCATGTTTACCTCGATTAAAAAGAATCATTACCGCCCCTGCACCAAACTGTCTTTAAATTTCTTCCTGAAAAAACGAACGAATGTTAATCACCACATCTGTTCTGAGCAACCAAAGCAATAATCCATAACTCAACATCCCGGCCAAGATAAATTTATAAAATTCAAAGAAAAAGACTTTTCGAATATGCAAACGTTTCCGAATGGCAGATTACAAGTTTAATTCGAACAACCCCGAAAAACTTCTAGTGGCGTCTGGTAGTTATGTAACTTCATGGGTCGATTGTTG
>NZ_LDUY01000006.1 GCF_001038455.1 Fructobacillus sp. EFB-N1
ACCACGGTCATAAGATGATAAAATTAAATGGCTCAAAGAATTTCTCCTTTTGGTTGGTCTAATCAACTACCATTGTAAAGAAATTCTTTGGGTTTTTATTTTAAATTTTCTCGTTCGAATTAATTATAGAATCTGCCATATTAAAAGGCTGAGTGGTCAACACTCAGCCTTTTTTAATCCGTAAATCTCAGTAAGTAGCCATTTGAATCTTGAATTAAAAATTCTTTTTGAACAATCAAAACGTCAGCACCTTCGTATCGGTTGACTGTTAGTTTACGAAATAGGGACACACCACTGCTCATAATTTCATGATAGAAATTATCAATTGCTGGGATTTCAAATGATAAATTGATACCACGCCCGAGAGGATAAACGAGCTCTGAGGTGTTCCAACCGCTATCGTGAATTTCTTCCAACATGACCTGGTTACCATCTTTACTTAAGAAAACGAAATGTCCACCTGGTCGTTCATACTCAACTTTAAATTTTAAAGTCTCGAGATAAAAGCGTTTTGATTGTTCAAGGTTAAAGACTGAAAACTCGGGGATGGTTTTATTAAATTTCATTGCTTTTTTCCTTTATTAATCAAGATGTTGTGGAGGATTTAGCCCTTTCTTGAATTATACTGTAAAAGTTGAAGGTGTGCTTTTGTTGATTATAGGGTTTTTGAACGAATGTTTAATCGACAGGAGGAGACAAAACCTAAAATTTCCTCATCCAATCAATTAATCAAATAATGCCGGGGTAAATGCTGGTTGATAAATTTGTCATGCGTTAGTCGATATAAAATTACTTTTTATTACAGCCTCTTTGAATATTTATGCACTGATACACATTAGAAAAAAATACTGTAAAATAGAAAAAGGTATAAATTAATATCTAAATGTCTAACGTTTGGATTGGGTGAAGGTAGAGGTACTAGAGAGAATTTTTTAGCAACGTCTTTAATTGCTAAGAAAATATAATCAATAAATTTAGTATTTTCTTCCATTAACTTGAACAACGTGCGCAAAAACACGCTAAGAGCGAGGGAGAAATCATGAATGGATTTTTTGTAATGCTATTTTTCGTATCCCTGATTTGGCTAATGGTCGAATGGGTGAAGGATAAGCGGGCGGGGTTGAAACTGCAAAAGCGAGGTAAGTGGTTACTAGTGGCAACGCTGGCCTTCTTTATGATTGCTGGAGTAACGACACCTGCCGATCAATCACAGGCGGATGACAAGCCAAAGGCGAAAAAATCAGCTATAAGAGCATCGCAGTCAAAAAAATCGGCTGCTACTTCAAGTAGTGCCACAGCTACTCAAAGTTCAAGTGCCAATGT
This sequence comes from Fructobacillus sp. EFB-N1, assembly GCF_001038455.1. Classification (GTDB taxonomy): domain Bacteria; phylum Bacillota; class Bacilli; order Lactobacillales; family Lactobacillaceae; genus Fructobacillus; species Fructobacillus cardui. The sequence continues at coordinate 1,324 of NZ_LDUY01000006.1, forward strand.
TGACCAAAAACAGCAAACGGATAGTGGCCTCTTAACATTTACCGGCAAGCGGCAAATGGTCATGGGTGACTTGGATCGATTGGGTCGAGCAACTTATTCTCATATTCAATTGCAGGATAAGGATGAGCCAAAAGTTAAACGGCCAGCAAAATTAAAGTACAACCCGGTCGGGTGGCACAACTTTAAATTTTATTATGGTGATGGAACCAAGCAGGCTTGGGTAATGAACCGAGGTCATTTGGTTGGTTACCAATTTAGCGGTTTGAATGATGAACCCAAAAACTTAGTACCAGAAACGGCTTGGATGAATGCTGGTAATTATAAGGGAATGAACGATAGTAACCAGGATTCGATGCTTTTCTATGAAAATCGTCTTGACTCTTGGTTGGCTAACCACCCCAACTATTGGCTAGACTACCAAGTAACACCAATTTACCAGGGGGATGAACTGATCCCTCGACAAGTAAAATTGGATTATGTCGGCTTAGATAGCTCCGGTAAGGCACTTACGATTCAACTAGGATCAGGTAAAGAGTCCACTGATAGTAACGGAGTTACTCATGTTGTTCTTGATAATGTGACACCAAACGGGACAATTGATTATGCTAGTGGGCGGGCAACAAATACAGTGGCCAAAGCCGGTAGTGGCACTGGAGCCAAGGAAAATAAGACCAGTAGTAGTAAGTCAAGCGAAAACCAGGAAAAGAAGCAGGAACAAAGTACGGCTGCTGCAACGCAACCAGCCGCTCCAGCGGCATCATCATCACAGCCTGCTGCCTCGACTTCCCAACCAGCCCAGTCTTCTAATCAAGAAAATGGTGGCGGATCCGATAGAATCGTTTATGTTACTGGTGGTGGTAAGTCAGATGTTTACTGGTACAGTACCGATTCAATGCCGGCTCGCACTAATAAGGCAAACATCATTACAATGACTGAGGCACAGGCAAAGGCTCTGGGGAAACGTCTTTCGTTAAAGCAGTGATTGGAAACGAAGCAGAAGAACTTCCCCTATTCAACACTATGCCATCTTGCGTGGCTATCTGACTTTGCGTACAATAGCAATTAATAGGAAAAGAGAAGGAGAACAACACAAATGACTATGGGGGCTTCTTTCAAAAGCTTTTGGAAAAACTATTTTAATTTTACCGGTACTGCGACTAGGGCCGAATATTGGTGGATGGTTTTACTTGGCGGCATTTTGGCAATTCTTTGGGTAATTGCGACTGTGATTATGGCTGTTTTTGCCGGCCTGTCACCAGCTAATGAAAAAATGAATATTTGGCATTGGTTAACGACCTTGTCGGGTGGTCTAATCCTTTGGCTAGTTGTCTCAACATTGGTTTTTTGGCTATTTTAATTCCTTCGCTATCGTTGGAAGTCCGACGTATTCGAGATACAGGGTTGAATGCCGTCCTGGTTTGGATTGTTTTTGCCATCGATATGTTGTCTGATGCTTTTGGTTCCACCGGGGTGTTGAACGATATCGTGTCCTTATTGATTCTGTTGATCTTAGTCTTTCCAACCGATAAGTTAGCAAACGTTCGAATGATTGGTAAAAATCAGCGCTAAAGCTTGCCGACAATAACATCAATTGATACAACTTTGAGAAAGCAATTCCAATTCTGAATTGCTTTTTTAGTTTATAATTTATTGCTAGTAAGATAGAAACATTAACAAATTTAGACAAATGTCAGGTTTTCTGTTATGGTTGAAATATAAGTGCTTTGACATTTCCTGCCGTTGAATCAGCTAGGGTTGCCATCGGGTCGCCCAGGCTGATTTTTTTGGTGGAAAAATAATAAATGAAAGGAAAATTATTAGATGAAATCGTTATCCAAATTTTTACATAAGCTTTTGCACCACCCTAATACCCTTGCTTGGGTTTTTCCAATCGTGATGGTTGCCATCATGTCCACATATAATACTGTTATTCGTTTTGGTTTTTCTGAACAGAAGCTAGAACGCGTTTGGCTCATGTACCCCGTTATTGTGGTTTTTATTTATTGCCTGCGAACGTTTGTGACCCTGCCAATTACCATGCGGCTTCATAAGCATTATCCGAAATTTATTAAAAATCATTTGTCCGAAAGTTACACGGTCCCATTGACTGTGATGATGCTTAATGTTGCCATCATGATGCTCTGGCTGACCGAAATGTACCATCGTCTTTACCCACAATTCTTGCCAGGTTACTTGATGAATTGGGTCAAAACGTTCTTTGTTGCTGTACCGATTTTCTTCTTGATTGTTCGACCAATTATCTTAGCCATTTTTGATTACCTCAGAAATCGGTTCCCTGTCGAACCATTAATTGAAAAAATGGAAGATAGATTGGAAACGGGTCACCGGGCCTAACGACAAGGTTGAAAATCAGGTGAATTATTTTAGAGTAAAAGCAGAACGTTTGTCTTCTTTTGCTCTTTTTGTTTGTTTTTAGGCGGTCAATATAAGAAAAACCTTAAACTTTTTTCATTCTTTTGTTATGTTAGCTAACAAAGTTTGTCAGTTTATAGGACGTTGACCCGTAAGATGGAAATAAGCTTGGCCCACTTACGGTCGACTAGAATAAATGTTGCAAGGAGAAAAACGATGTCAATGATCGAATTCAAAAATGTACAAAAGTACTATGGTGACTTTCATGCCCTCCACGACATCAATTTAAAAATTGATGCTGGTGAGACTGTTGTCTTAATTGGCCCTTCTGGGTCAGGAAAGTCGACCTTGATTCGAACCGTCAACGGTTTAGAAGAAATCGAAGACGGGCAGTTGATTGTGGATGGTCAAGACCTCCACGACCCCAAAACCGACATTAATAAGATCCGTCGGGATGTCGGGATGGTCTTCCAACACTTTAATTTGTATAACAACAAAACAGCGTTGGAGAACATCATGTTGGCACCGCGTCTAGTTTTGGGCCGTGAAGAGGCCGAAAACAAGCGAATCGCAATGGAATTGCTTGAAAAAGTTGGTTTGGCTGATAAGGCCAACAACATGCCATCTGCCTTATCAGGTGGTCAAAAGCAACGAATCGCCATTGCCCGGTCTTTGGCAATGAAGCCAAAGGCACTCTTGTTCGATGAACCAACTTCTGCATTGGACCCCGAAATGATTGGAGATGTTTTGGATGTGATGCGTGATATTGCCAAGGATTCATCCATGACTTTGTTGGTTGTGACGCACGAAATGGGCTTTGCCAAGGCAGTGGCCGACCGGGTGATCTTTATGGCTGACGGTCGCATTTTGGAAGATAATTCGACAGCTAGTTTCTTTGAAAATCCTCGAGAACCGCGGGCGAAGAAGTTCTTAAGCCAGGTGGAACACCACTAAGAAGACGGGAAAGGGGAATTGCTTTATGGAAAAAGCAAAGAAGCGGCGCTTTGGCTTAATCGCGACTATTATTTTAGCCCTGGCCATTGTCCTTGGTCTATTTTGGGCGCAACAAACGGTTGCACATAATGCCAAGCACCAAGATACCCTCACTCGAGTAAAGAAGAGTGGGAAAATTGTTTGGGGAACCAAGGCTGATACGAAGCTGTTTGGTTTGATGGACACGAAGACTGGTCAATCTGAAGGATTCGATGTCGATATGGCCAAGGCTGTCACCAAGCAAATTGGTAAGCAAATCGGCGAAAAGTTGACACCATCCTTCGTGACGGTTTCAACTGCTTCTAAGATTCAATTACTGAAGAACACCAATATTGATGGGGTCTTCGGTGTGATGACGATTACCCCAGAACGGGCAAAGATTGTTGATTTCAGTCAACCATATTTCCCAGCGGGTCAGTCACTGTTAGTTAAGAAGGATTCAGGTATTAAGTCTGTCAATGATTTGAACGACCCAAGCAAGACTGTTTTGGTCGTTGTCGGAACAACCGCAGCTCAAAACATTAAAAAGTTTGCACCGAAGGCCAAGACGATTGCCTTACAAGACTATGCTTCTGCCATGCAGGCATTGAAGGCTGGTCAAGGACAAGCAATCTCAACCGATAACGCGATTTTGTATGGTTTGGCCACGGAAAACCCAGACTACCAGGTTGTTGGTGGTACGTTGACCAACGGTCCTTACGGGGCAGCCTTTGACCATGATCAAAAGCCAATGGTTGATCAAGTCAATCAGGCAATTAACACCATGAAGAAGAACGGTGTCTACAACCAGTTGATTAAGAAGTGGTTCGGTCAGGTGCCAGGTTTGGATTGGCATGATTTGGAGGTGCACGAATGAGTTTGTTTGAACAAAATTTCTCGGTTTTCCTCCAAGGATTTGGTCACACCCTGTTGGCTAGTATCTTTGCCTTGGTGGGATCACTGATTTTAGGAACAATTTTTGCGATTATGCAGGTCACGAATTCAAGAACGGCCCGCTCGATTGGTAATATTTATGTCCAGGTTTTCCGAAATATTCCTTTGTTGATTATTACACTCTTCTTCTATCTCGCGGTAGCGAAAGTGATTAAGATGACTGGGTTTACGGCTGGAACAATTGCCTTGACGCTGTATACGTCAGCCTTTATTGCTGAATCTGTCCGAGCTGGTATTCTTTCCATAGAAGCTGGCCAGATGGAAGGGGCACGAGCAAACGGATTGACGTTTGGTCAGGCAATGCGGGTGATTATCTTACCTCAGGCCTTCAAGGTGGCGATTCCGTCATTAGGAAATCAGTTTATTAACTTAGTTAAGAACTCATCAATTTTGGCCTTTGTCGGTGGATTGGACTTGATGTACCAAGGAAACATCGTGGCAGCGAACTCCTTTGATACCTTTACGACTTACATTATCATTGGACTCTTCTATCTGGTAATCACCTTGCCACTCAGTTACTACATCCAACACCTTGAACATAAATTGAAGAAGAACGCATAAGGAGGCCGCAGAATGTCAGGATTTTTTAGTGCCTTTACAGAGGCAAACCTCGGCTACCTGATGGGCGGTCTAGGGATTACCGTTGGGGTCTCAATCATCTCGGTTGTTTTGAGTCTGATTTTTGGTTCCATTATTGGAATTGTTTTCTTTGAAAAGATTCCTTACTTCTCAAGTTTCGTTGGAACAATCAACAACATCGTCCGTAACTTGCCGTTGTTGTTAATTATTTTCTTTACCTACTTTGCTTTGCCACAATTAGGCCTGCACTTGCCAATTTTTTGGGCAACGGTCGTGGCCATGACGGTTTTCCAGTCGGCAATGTTGGCTGAAATTGTCCGTGGTGGTTTGGAAGCTGTTGATGTGGGCCAGTTTGAAGGGGCCCGTGCCAATGGTTTGACGAACATGCAGACGATGTGGCATATTGTGTTGCCACAAGCCTATAAGAAGATGATTCCGCCAATTATCTCGCAACTGATTTCCTTAGTGAAGGATACGAGTTTGGCATCCGGAATTGTTCTTGCGGAATTGACTTACCGTGGCCAAATTATCTACGCACAAAACACGAATTTCATCGTGCCCGTCTTGGTCGTGATGACCTTGGTTTACTTCCTGTTAAACTACGGCTTGTCATTGATTGCCAAGTGGTTTGATCACAAGTTGGCATAATTGTTTGCCTATTATATATGAAGAAAACGATTCACTTTTGAGTGGATCGTTTTTTCTTTTGGACAAATTAGTTGTCTTTAGTTCGGCAACTTAGCAATTAACTAGTAGAACTAGGTCGATTTCAAGTCTTTTAGTCAAAATACCTAACGTAGAGGGGCTATAAATGGTAAAATGTACGTATTAATCTTAACGCCTTTTCCTGCAGTTAGGAAGAGGCGACTTTTTTGTGAGGAGAAAAGCGATGTCAATGATTGAATTCAAAGATGTACAAAAGTACTACGGGGATTTTCATGCCTTACACGATGTGAACTTGAAAATTGACGCGGGTGAAACGGTGGTCCTCATTGGCCCTTCCGGTTCCGGAAAGTCAACCTTGATTCGCACAATCAATGGTTTGGAAGAAATCGAAGAGGGACAATTGTTGGTTGATGGGTTTGACCTGCATGACCCCAAGACGGATATTAATAAGATTCGTAAGAACGTTGGGATGGTTTTCCAGCACTTTAACCTCTACAACAACAAGACAGTTTTGGAAAATATTATGCTGGCACCACGCTTGGTTTTGCACCGCGATGAAGCCGAGAACAAGCGGATTGCCATGGAATTGTTAGAGCAGGTTGGTTTAGCAGATAAGGCGAATAGCATGCCGGCAGCGTTATCAGGAGGCCAGAAGCAACGAGTGGCAATCGCTCGTTCATTGGCAATGAAGCCAAAGGCTTTGCTGTTTGATGAGCCAACTTCCGCCTTGGATCCTGAAATGATTGGGGATGTGCTGGATGTCATGCGTGATATTGCGCGCGATTCCGATATGACCTTGCTGGTGGTGACTCATGAAATGAGTTTCGCCAAGGCGGTCGCTGATCGGGTGATTTTTATGGCCGATGGCCGAATCTTAGAAGATAGTTCAACGGAAGCTTTCTTTGAGAACCCAACAGAACCACGGGCCAAGAAGTTCTTGAGCCAGGTAGAACATCACTAAAATGGAAGGAAGGGTCTAGCTAAATTAACTTAGTTAGACAAAGCGTATGGAAAAGATTAGAAAACGCCGTTTTGGAATCATTGCTTCGCTGGTTTTGGCTGCCCTGATTTTGCTGGGGGCTTTTTGGGCCAGCGTGACGATTGACAAAAACAAAACGCACCAAGATACCCTGGCCCGGGTTGAAAGGAAGGGGCAAATTACCTGGGGTGTTAAAGCCGATACGAAACTTTTTGGCCTGATGGATACTAAAACTGCCCAACCGGCCGGTTTTGAAATTGATTTGGCAAAGGCGATGACCGCCCAGATTGCTAAACAAACCAATACGAAACTTTCAGCAGCCTTTGTGCCAGTATCTTCCGCTTCGCGGATTCAGTTGCTGAAAAATACGAACATCGATGGGCTGATTTCCACGATGACGATTACGCCAGAAAGAGCGAAAATCGTTGACTTTACCAACGTTTACTTTAACGCCGGTCAGTCATTATTGGTTAAAAAGGACTCTGGCATTCAATCCGTCAAGGATATGAACGATCCGAAGTACACGGTGTTGGTCGTTGTCGGAACGACCGCCGCCCAAGAAACGAAGAAGTATGCGCCCAAGGCTAAGATTATTGCCTTGCAGGACTACGCTTCTGCGATGCAGGCTTTGAAATCAGGACAGGGACAGGCACTGTCAACGGATAATGCCATCCTTTATGGTTTGGCGACCGAAAATCCAGACTACCACCTTGTTGGTGGGGTCTTCACCAAGGCACCTTACGGAATGGCCTTTGACCATAACCAAAAGCCAATGACAAAGCAGGCCAACCGCGCTTTGAAGACTTTGCAGGAAAATGGCACGTACAACCGTTTGGTTGAAAAGTGGTTCCATAACGTTCCTGGCTTGGATTGGCATGATTTGGAGGTAAACAAATGAGCCTTTTAAATCAATATTTTTCAGTGTTTGTCCAAGGATTTGGGCACACGCTTTTAGCAAGTATTATTGCCCTAATTGGTTCACTAGTTTTGGGAACCCTGTTTGCCATTATGCAGGTCTCATCTTCGAAGACCGGTCGCATCATTGGCAATATCTATGTTCAGGTTTTCCGGAATATTCCACTCTTGATTATCACGCTTTTCCTGTATTTGGCAGTAGCGAAGGTGATTAAGATGACTGGTTTTGTTGCCGGAACGGTCGGTTTGACCCTGTACACGTCCGCCTTTATCGCTGAATCGGTTCGTGCCGGCATTCTTTCGATTGAAGCTGGCCAAATGGAGGGGGCCCGTGCAAACGGGTTGACCTTTAACCAGGCTATGCGGGTGATTATTTTACCCCAGGCCTTTAAGGTGGCGATTCCTTCATTGGGAAATCAGTTTATCAACCTGGTCAAGAATTCCTCCATTTTAGCCTTTGTTGGTGGTTTGGACTTAATGTACCAGGGTAACTTAGTGGCGGCTTCATCCTTTGATACCTTTACGACGTACATCATTATTGGTGTCTTCTATTTGGTGATTACGATGCCACTGAGTTACTACGTTCAACACTTGGAAACCAAGTTGAAGAAGAAAGCCTAAGGAGGAAAGGTCATGTCTGAATTTTTTAACGCTTTTACCTCAGCGAACATGGGCTACCTGCTTGGCGGCTTAGGCATTACCGTTGGCGTTTCAGCCATTTCGGTTGTCTTGAGTCTGCTGTTTGGTTCCATTGTGGGGATTATTCAATTTGAAAAGATTCCATTCTTTTCATCATTTGTTGGCACGTTGAACAACATTGTCCGTAACTTGCCACTGTTGCTGATTATCTTCTTTACTTACTTTGCCTTGCCACAATTAGGCATCCACTTGCCAATCTTTTGGGCGACTGTGGCAGCGATGACTTTCTTTGAGTCGGCCATGTTGGCTGAAATTGTTCGTGGTGGACTGGAAGCGGTTGACCGCGGTCAATTTGAAGGCGCACGGGCAAACGGCTTGTCCAACATGCAGACAATGTGGCACATTGTGCTGCCGCAGGCCTATAAGAAGATGATTCCGCCAATTATTTCACAGCTGATTTCTTTGGTGAAGGACACGAGTTTGGCATCCGGAATTGTGCTGGCTGAAATGACGTACCGGGGTCAAATCGTCTACGCGCAGAATACGAATTACATTATTCCTGTTCTTGTGGTCTTGACGGTGGTATACTTCTTGCTAAACTATGGTTTGTCATTAATCGCTAAGTGGTTTGACAAAAAATTAGCTTAAAACACGACAAGAGGACAGTTGTTTATGTTCGATCCAAAGAAAAAATCAAAAATTATTGCTGCTGTGGCCTCAGCTTTTTTTGCTGTGTTGATGACCTTTGCTGTGGTTAATCATATGAAGTCACCAGCCGCCTTTGCATCGGATGTGAGTTTGGCTGTTCAAAAAAGCATCGCTCGGGACCAGCGTGGTCTAAACAATATGGTCGATGAAGTATGGGCGCAAGCTGCTCGTGATAACTTCGATAATGACTAAGAGCGATTACTGTTAGCATCAAAAAAGACATCACCTGATCCATGTGTTACTATCTGAGTTAAAAGATAGTGCTTCCCATGATGACGGTGATGTCTTTTATTTTTGGGTGAGCTGACAGTGGTTGTTCTAGTAGCTATTGGCTTTTTGATGTTGACAGGTAGGCTAGGTTTGTCGCAGTTCAGTACCGATGCAAGTAAGATGATGCTCAAGCTGGCCTGATAGGATTGATATTTTCGAAATGAATTTAATATAACCGCTTACCTGTCAGGACCGCATTTGCGCCATTAAATGCTGATACTTTGCTTCTAAATTAGTGCTTGTTGAAATAAAAGTAAAATAGTGGTAAAAATGAACTAATGAAAAGCATTATTTTTCCTTGTATATTCTTTCCAAGCGAGTTAAACTCTCCTTTGATTGGTAGAAAAAAAGTTGCGCGACAAGAGTGCTTCTGATGTTGGAAAAACGATTTGAAAACCAAGAAAATAGATTGAAAAAATACTTTTATCTAAATTAGATTAGTTCTTTGAGGCACTCAAAAGTCATGAAGAAAGTGACCGTCAATGACTAATTTTATAGGAGAGAAGAAATGACGGATTCAGCAAAGAAGCGGTTAAAGTACGGTGGCTTCCTGATCGCCTTAGGCATTGTCTATGGTGACATTGGAACGTCCCCACTATATACCATGAATGCTATTATTGCCGGCAATGCACATACCGACAATATGAAGAACTTGGTAATTGGGTCAATTTCCCTTGTTTTTTGGACTTTGATGTTAATTACGACGATTAAGTATGTCTTAATTGCCCTGCAGGCGGATAACCACGGTGAAGGTGGTATCTTCTCCCTGTATAGTAAGGTCCGTAATCGCAACATGAAGTGGCTCATCATCCCGGCCATGGTCGGTGGGGCAGCTCTGCTGGCCGATGGGGCTTTGACCCCGGCTGTGACGGTCACGTCTGCTGTGGAAGGGCTAGAGGGGCAAAAGTTTGGTTCCCTGATGTTCCCAACGGGAATTGACTTCGTTGTGCCGGTGGTGCTGACGATTTTGTTGGTCGTCTTTACTCTGCAAAGAAAGGGGACAACCAAGATTGGCCGAATGTTTGGTCCAATGATGCTCATTTGGTTTACCTTTATTGGTTTCTTTGGCCTGTTACAAGTCATTCAATATCCAGAGATTTTAAAGGCCCTTTCCCCTGTTTACGCCATACAAACGCTATTTAGTCCGGATAACCGCCTAGGTATTTTTATTTTAGGAAATATCTTCTTGGCCACAACCGGTGCCGAAGCACTGTATTCGGATATGGGCCACGTTGGTAAGCGCAATATTTATTTGAGTTGGCCATTTGTGTATGTCACATTGGTTTTGAACTATATGGGGCAAGGTGCATGGGTGATTATGCACAATGCGAGTGGTTCAAACTTGAACCTCTTCTTTGATATCTTGCCAAACCAGTGGCGACTGGTCGGCGTTATCTTGAGTACAATCGCAGCCGTCATTGCTTCACAGGCTTTGATTACAGGTGCCTTTACTCTGGTATCAGAAGCCATCTCGCTGAAGATTATGCCCCGGTTGCGGATTACTTATCCAAACGATTTCCGCGGTCAAATGTATATCTCAATTGTCAACTGGATGCTCTTTGTTGCCGGTGTAGTTGTGGTTGTGCTTTTCCAGACTTCTCATAACATGGAATCAGCCTATGGTCTGGCCATTACAGTTACGATGTTGATGACAACGACGTTGCTGTTCGAGTTTATCCGCTTTAAGACCCGTACAAGCCTGGCAATTTTGTTTGCCGTTCCATTCGGATTGCTGGAAACGCTCTTCTTGATTGCCAGTCTTGGTAAGTTCATTCACGGTGGATACTTCACGGTGATCTTGATGTTGCTGATTTTGTCGGTGATGGTTTTCTGGTTCTATGGAAACAAGCGCCGCGAAGCACTGTCTTATAACAACGATTATTTGTCCTTGAAAGACTACCGCCGTCAGTTGATGCAGTTGTCTAACGACTCAGAAGAGCCATTGATGGCGAAGAACCTGGTTTATATTGTTAACGTTCATGACGATTATCAAATTAAGAAATCAGTCATCTACTCGCTCTTGGGGGCTCGGCCAAAGCGGGCCAAGGTTTACTGGTTCGTCACGATTCGTGAATCCATTAACCCATACGAAAAGAGCTATTCGGTTGATTTGATGGGTAGCCAAAATATGGTTCGAGTCGTTTTGAATCTTGGTTTCAAGGTTGACCCACAAGTTGAATACTACATTCACCAAATTGCCAAGGTTTTGGTTAAGCAGGGTGTACTGGAACCACAAAAGATTCGCTACGGACTGGATAAGAACCGGAGTATTGGTGACTTTAAGTACGTGATTACCAATAACTACTATACGGATTTGAAGGCTATCTCCAAGATTTCATCATGGGACCGGTTCTTAATCGGTGGCCGCATTTGGTTGCAATCCCACTCTGTCCACCTCCGTTACTTCTATCGCTTGCGTTTGAGTGATACGGTTGAGGAAGTTGTGCCGCTCTTTATTGAACATAAAACCGTTTCGAAGCTACGGCAATTGGAAGTTAAAAATCAGATGCCAAAGATGGATCGGTGGAACCGCCGCATCGATGATCCGGTGAACCCAATCGATAAGAAGCGTCGTCAAGATGGGGATGAACACCCTCACCGCCACGATGATCACCATCACGAATAAAATAATTTTAGCTAGTAAAAACGCCTAGGGGGCTTCTTCAGAAGTTGTCCTTAGGCGTTTTTTGTATATCAGTGATGAATGTCTGCATTAATTGCTTGATTTCTGAAGCGGTTTCTTTGAAAAAAGCAGTAATTTCTTCATCGGAACCGGTTACCCTAGCAGGGTCTGCTAATGGGAAGTGCACTTTTTGGACGGAATCCGGAGTAATTGGACAATTGTCGCGCGCATCACCGCAAAGTGTTACGACGTAGTCGGCTGAGTTTAAAAAATCATCATCAATGGCATCTGATGTTAGACGACTGGTATCAAAGCCCTCCTGATTTAAGCCCTCGATGGTCTTGGGGTGGACTCCATGGGGATTTGTCCCGGCGCTTTTGATTAGCCAATCGGCCGGTGCATAGTAGCGGGCGTAAGCCTCGGCAAACTGGCTACGTGATGAGTTACCAGTGCATAAAAAATAAAGTTGCATAGCATTTCTCCAAAAATTATCGTATTTAGATTATACAAAATTTGGGTCAAAAAAGCCCGCTCAACTGAACGGGCTTTCTCAAAGGTAATCATCTTTCAAAGAGGGCAGTGCGAACTTTCTTTAACTCTGCGGGAATCATCTCGCAGCAACCACTAATCCACGAAGCGCCGTGACGACGCCAGCTTGGTGCTTTTTCCGAAAAGATTTTTTCGTTTGGCTCGCCCCAGGTCTTCGTGACGGGGTCATAGTCGGCACCAGCATTGGGAGCGACAGCAATCGCTTTATCGGTTGTGGCAGTTGCCATTACATAGTCCAACGCATCTTCAGTGAATTCGGGCTTAAAGCAGTTAAAGCCATAAGCGATAACGTTTTCTTGTGCTTCCAATACAGCCTGCACTTCCCGTAAATCAGTACCATCACTGATGTGCTGACTGTCCTTTAACGAACAGGTAAAGAGGACGTCAACATCTGGGGACTGATTTAACAGTTGGCAGAGCACCTTGATTTCAGCAAAGCTAGGAACTGTCTGGATGGCAATCAAATCACTACCAGCCTCAACCAGCCACTTAAGCCGATCTTCATGGAAGGCCTTTAAATCGTCATCCGTAGTATCACCATAATCACCGGTATATTCGGCGCCATTGGTGAGATAGGCACCGTAGGGGCCGATATTGCCGGCCACCCACTTATCTTGCTGGCCAGTGCTATCAAAGCTGGCTTTTTCTGCCAAGGCAACGGACTGCTTGATTAGTTTTTCAGCCTCGTCTCGTCCCAGACCCTGCTTGGCAAAACCAGCGGTTGATGCTTGGTAAGAATCAGTTGTGGTGATGTTGGATCCAGCATTAAAAAAGTCGAGGTGAACTTGGTAGACCTTATCGGGGTCCGTAATCAGCGCTTTTGCTGTCCAGAGGAGGTTATTCGTATCGAAGCCCTGGTTACTCAGTCCAAGTCCCATTGAACTATCAAATAAAATCGTCTTCTGTTGTTTGGCCCAATCGTGAAAATTCATGGTGATATTGTCCTTTACTTTTAGTTTGAAAAATTTGGTAGTAACCGTACAAAAAGAGTGAAAAGGGAACGCCGATAATCAGGGCAATCCGTTGGTTGGGATCAAAGCCGATGCCAATAATGGAAGCCAGGCAGGCGACAATGACGACAATTGGCGTTAACGGATAAAGGGGTGCCCTATATTTCAGGTCCTTGATATCGTGCTCTTTTTGGTAGTGTTTACGGAAGTTCAACTGCGACCAGGCAATCACAATCCAAACAGCAACAACGGCAAAGGCTGAAAGAGCGTTGAGGGCTAAATAGAGCGTTTGTGCTGCGTAAATACTGGAGAGGAGGGACAAGGCACCGCCGGCCATTGTTAGGATTAAGCCGTAAACCGGAAGACCATGACGACTTAACTTACCGAACTTAGGGGAAATTTCACCTTTATCGGCTAGTGACCAAATCATCCGTGAGGCGGCAAAGACACCAGCGTTTGAAGCGGAGAACAGCGTAATAATTAAAATCGCGTTCATGATATCAGCAGCGCCAGGAATACCGGCTTGGCCCAAGATGGCCACAAAGGGACTCGTTGCCAGGGCGTTATCGGAAGGTGCTAAGAGGGCACCCATGATTAAGATGGCATCAATAAAGAGCGTAATCAGCAAAACGAGGGTTCTGCGACTGGCCCTTGGAATGGCTTTTTCCGGGTTCTTAGTTTCGCCGGCAGCAACACCAATCATTTCGGCCCCAGAATAGGCAAAATTAGCGGTCAAAACGGTAGCTAAAATGGGTCCGATACCGTGTGGAAACCAGCCGTTCTTAGTTAATTCGCCAAAATTAGCGGCAGTTTGAATATGGTGACCAGGAATTATTCTTGTGACCATTAAAAAGCCAATAACGATAAAAAAGAGAAGGGCAAACGTTTTGACCCAAGAAGTGATGGATTCACTCTTGGAGAAACAAGAAAGGTTGCCGATGTTCAAAATAAACATGATGAGGCCAAAAAAGAGGCACCAGAGCCATGTTAGTTCTTGTGGAAACCAGTGTTGCATTAAGACACCCATCGTTAACAGGTTAGATCCTAATGCAATGGTCCAGGTGAGCCAGTATAACCAGGCGACAACGAAGCCGACACCGGGGTTGATATACTGGTTGGCGTAATCGTGGAAGGCGCCCGTGGTTGGCTGATGAACAGACAATTCACCGAGACACTGCATGACCAGGCAAACGAGGACGGCCCCAATCAAGTAGGCAATCACTGTTCCGATGGCACCGGCACTTTTAATGAAATAACCGGGACTCATAAAAATCCCGGTCCCAATTACGCCACCCAGTGACAGTGCAATCAGCTGGTTGGTGTTCATCGATTGGTTTTGTTCTGCTGTTTTAATAATGTTGCTCCTAAAATGAATTGGTTAAATGATTTGCCAAGTGTTAATCGCGGTAGGCGTGAGTCAAGTCCAGCTGCAGACCGGTTGGGTTCAAGACAACACCCTTCACATTTGGTCGATTCAGGATAATACGCTTCCATGAATACAATGGGTTCAAGTTTGCTTGGTCCTTCAAAGCGGCTTCAGCCTTCTTGAAATCAGCGTCTCGGGCTGCCGGCTTATTGGCATCCTGATTTTCCGCTTGATTAACAGCGGCTGTAAAGTCATCATTCTTGAATTGGCCACTATTGGTACCAGTTGTTGGCGTTTTGAACATGTTGTAGTAGCTGACGCCATCTTGGTGATCACCGGTCCAGTTGGTTAAGGTGATATCGAAGTTGCCGTTCTGGGCATCTTGCATTCGCTGCTTGATTGGGACAACCTTTTCCGTGACAGAGATGTTGGAGCCAAAGGTTGATTCCCAAGCCTGCTTGAGGTAATCAACGGTACTCTTGGAAACGACTGCATCGGCATCGGTTTCAATCGTCACGTTCATCTTGCCCTTATTAACTTCTTGAAGACCTTCCTTAAAGAGCTTCTTGGCTTGCGTTAGATCGTATTTGTAGCCAGGGTTAACGTAGCTGGCCAGGTCTTGGCCGTTCGTGGCCTTCACCAAGTTCTTTGGCACCAGACCTGTTGCGGCGTAACGAGTACCACCACTGGCCTGATCAGCCAGTGCTTGGCGATTGGTTGCCAGGTTCAACGCCTGACGAATCTTTTGGTTTGCTAAGAATGGATTCTTGGCCTGGTTGTATTCGAGGTAGGAAGAAACAGCCAGTGGTGTCGTTGTTGCCGCCTTATTATTCTTATTGGCTTCGTAAATTTCTGGTGTACCGTAGATTTTTGCGCGATCAACTTTCCCTTGCTGATAAAGTTTGATGGCACTTTCTGGATTTTTGATAACCTGCCAGTTAACCTGCTTGGTTTTGACGTTTTTTTCATCCCAGTAATCGGGGTTCTTGACCATCTTGAAGGACTCGTTGGTTCCATTCCAACCCTCCAACTTATACGGACCAGAGTAAATCTGATTTTTCGCAGTGGTACCGTAATGAGAACCCTGATCCTTGACGTAGGATTCCTTCTGTGGCATTAACTGGGCGAAACTCAGCAGGTACTTGAATTGCTGCATTGGCTTTTCAAGCTTAAAGGTCAACGTATCGCCCTGGGCCGTCACGCCCAATGATGATACTGGCTTTTTGCCCGCCATGATATCGTCGGCATTTTTCACACCCGAAGTCAGGGAGGCGTATTGGGAACCGGTTTTTGGATCGGCTAATCGTTGCCAGGAGTAGACGAAGTCTTTGGCTGTTAGTTCAGAGCCGTCTGACCATTTCAATCCAGATCGTAACTGGACGGTGTAAGTGAGACCGTCGCTCGAAACGCTGTAGGATTTGGCCAAATCAGGAACTGGTTCGCCCTTGGCATTCAGCCGCAGCAAGTTCGATTCGGTGTTACCCAAGATGGTGGTGGAGTACTGGTCCGAACTCTTTGAGATATCAAGCGTTTGAATATCGCTATCTAAAGAGTAATTCAGAACAGAATCTTCCTTAGAGGCATTCGTCTTAAAATGATTAAAGGCTGCCAGTCCTCCACCGACAACCACTACTAGGGCGGCTGCTACCGGCCATTTTTGCCATTGTTTCATGAATTAGTGTCCGCCTATCCCCAAATTTTTTCGGCCGTGTCGACAACTAATTTAATCTTGGCCCATTGTTCATCTTCTGTTAGGTGGTTGCCTTCTTCAGTCGAAGCGAAACCGCATTGTGTACTCAAAGCCAAGTTTTCCAAAGGAACGTATTGACTAGCTTCCTTGACCCGATCAATCAAAACTTGAGGGTCTTCTAGATCAGGCTTCTTTGAAGTCACCAAGCCCAAAACAACTTCTTTGCCGGCAGGAACCTTTGCCAGTGGTGCGAAGTCGCCAGAACGGTCGTCATCGAATTCCAAGTAGAAGGATTCGACGTTTTCCTGAGCAAACAAGGTATCGGCAACGGCATCATAGCCACCAGTTGCGGCCCAAGTAGAAGCATAGTTTCCACGGCAAACGTGTGTGCTAACACGGAGGTCTTCTGGCAAGTTTTCTAATGACAGGTTATTGATCTTCAGGTATTCTGCTTGCAGTTCATCAACGCCCTTTTGGTCAATGTTTTGTTCTGCCCAAAAATCAGTATCGGAGAGCATACCCCAAGTACAGTCATCTAACTTGATGTCACGACAACCAGCTTCATAGAGGGCTAGGTAAAGGTCGTGATAGGCAGTGGTCAAATCAATGATAAGGTCTTCGTGATTTGGGTAAAATTCCTTCAAAACAGCAATGTTTTCCTCACCGCGAACCAACTCAGCATAGGCCTGAGCTGGAGAGGGGATGCTTTGACGGGGGATAACGTCCAAATCCTTGGTGATTTCCTTCAAGTATAAGAACGCCTGCAAATCAGGATGGTCCTTTGTGAAGCGGATTTTGCCGTCAATTTGGGCTGATTCGGCTCGCGTTTCAATATCGTGGAAAAGGTAGCCGTGGGCGACATTTGTCTTTTTAATACCTTCAAAACCCCAGAAGGTGTCCAAGTGCCACCAGTGACGACGGAATTCACCATCTGAAACGTAGTGGAGGCCGGCCTTGACTTCCTTGTCGACGAGGTCTTTGATTTCTTCATCTTGAATTTTAGTCAAATCAGCTTTGGCGATTTTGCCGTCGGCAAAGTCTTGTTGGGCTTGCTTCAAGCGGGCTGGTCGTAAGAATGAACCCACGATATCAAAATGAACGGGGGCCTTGGTCAATGTTGCTACTGCTGTTTCTGTCATGTCTCTTCTCCTTTTTCTAGACATTAAAAAGCGCCTCTAGGTTTAGATTTTTAAATCTGAACCTAGAGGCGCATGTAAACGCTGTACCACTCTACTTCACTGGTCTTATGACCAGCCTTAGTCGATACACCAATGGGGGCTATATCGCAACATGATAACGGTTGTTAACCGTAGCCAGCTTATCGCAGAGGACTCGCCGCACTATGAACCGCTCCTGGACCATTTTCATCCGTAGCCAATCCACCGTGTCTCATCAAATCACGGTTTTCTGTAGAATCGTTTGCGGATTACTCATCCAATCACTGCAGTTGTTATCTTGGTTATGAGTATAGCATTAAAAAAATATGAGTCAACGGTGAATTTAAAATTTATTTTTTATGTAGGTTCAAAAGTTTATAATAAGCACCAAGACAAAAAGCCACGAGAGCTCTTTTGTAATGGACTTTGTTGATCTCGTAAATGGGACTTTTTATTTTTAAGGAGGCTCTCAAATTACTGGAGAAAAAATGAAAAAAATTGCTGTGATTGTTGGAAGTAATCGAACAAAGAGTGTTAGTCGGCGCTTAGCTTATTGGTTGGCTCCTGTGTTGAGTAACCAAGAGATGAAAGCTGAAGTAGTCGACCTAGCGAGCGTTGCTTTGCCATTTTTGGATGAACCCGAGCTACCGTCTGAGAGCCATTATCAAAATCAGTCCACGATTGATTGGTCGAAGCAAATTAAAAGTTATGATGGGGTGGTATTCGTGGCACCCCAGTATAATTGGGGTTATCCTGCTGTTTTGAAGAATGCGATTGATACCCTCTATGCCGAGTGGCGGGGGCTACCGGTTGCGACCGTTTTCTTTGGTGGCCACGGTGGCTTTCAGGGTGATTTGGCCTTTTCACTGGTTTTGCAGGGCGTGAAGGTTAACCGCTTGCCCGTTAATCTTCGATTGAACCTGGCAGTTGGCCAGGTAACGGAGGAAATGCCGGCGACCGAACTTGCTGAACTGCTGTCGCCATACCAGGATCAGGTGACTTTGTTGCGGTCAGCCTTTCAAAATGAGTTGCATAACCATGAATAAACGCTTTTTTGGTGCCAAACAAGTGGCAATGGTTGGCATTGACATTGGTGCTACTGGGACCTGTGCCCATTACCATTCGGATGTTGATATTGTGGGTCTTCGTTGCGCTCAATGTGAAGAATATTTTGCCTGCTACCAGTGCCATGATGCATTAGAAGACCACCACTTTGTGCCGATGGCCAAAAATTCAGCTGAGCCAGCAGTTCTCTGCGGGCATTGCGGTCAAGAATTAACTTATCAAGAATATAAGATGGGTGCCTGCCTGAACTGTTTAGCATCCTTTAACCCACGTTGCGAAATCCACGAAGACCGGTATTTCTGCTGAGTGGTTTTTTATTTTGTCTGCTTTTTGGCAATCTGGACAGTCATGGTGGCTTCCCCTATAATAACTTTCTAAGGGAAAAGATTAAAAAAAGATGAAAAGAGGAAGTGGGATGGATGATACCTTAACCTCTCGGGCTGGCTGGCGAGATGCCTTACCGACTGTTTTGGGTTACATTGGGATTAGTATGGCTTTTGGGATTGTGGCCAAAGCCGCGGGTCTGAGTACTTGGTTGATTGTATTGATTTCAGCGATTGATTATGGTGGTTCGGCTCAGTTTGTCTTGGTCACGATGGTTGGCTCTCACAGTTCAATAGTGGCCATTGCCTTTGCAGTTTTTCTGGTTAATGCGCGGATGATTCTGATGAGCATGACGCTAGCTCCCTATTTTAACCGGTATTCGCTCTGGCGGAATATTTGGCTGGGAACTTTTGTGACGGATGAAAGCTTTGCATTGGGGATGAGTAAGGTGAATGTTATTCAAAACCGGCTTAGCTTTCCTTGGTTTAACACGGTCAACTTGGTCTCGTATGTGAGTTGGTTGTTAGGCACTTTCTTGGGTGCGGTTTTGGGCGGACTAGTAACGGATCCGAGCAAATTCGGCCTGGACTTTGCCATTACGGCCATGTTTATTGGCCTCTTAATAGCGCAAATCAGTTCGGATAAGACGATTAAGTTGGCCTTACAAGCAGCTGTGGTTGTCTTTGTGTTGGTGCTGATTTACCTCTTTTTGATTTTTGTACCAAAGAATTTTGTTGTTTTACTGGTGACAATCTGCGGCTGCTTATTTGGGATGGTGATGAAACGTGTCTTTGACTAACTATATGCTATTAACAATCATTGCCTGTGGCCTCGTGACCTGGGTATCGCGGATATCTCCCTTTATCATGCTGAAAAAATTTGATTTACCGGAAGGAGTTATCGAATTTTTAAGCTTTGTGCCAATCACCATCATGGCTGGTCTGTGGTTTGAAAGTTTATTTGTGCAGCATATAGGACACCTTCCTAGCATCAATTGGCCCAATTTATGGGCTTCTTTACCAACGGTGGCGACGGCTATGGTAACGAAAAATCTCTTGTTGACGGTAGTGGTTGGGGTTCTTTCGTTTGCAGTCTTAAACTTAATTGGATCTTAAATTAAATTTTTCTCATAAAACCCTTGACGGCCGTGTTTTGAATGATTATCATTGGCACAACAACAGAAAAGGGGAAATGTCGATGCGAAAAATTGGAATTATTGGAATGGGCCATGTTGGTTCAACGGTGGCACATGGTTTGATTGCTGAAGGCGTAGCGGATGAATACGTCTTCATTGATAAAAACGAGAAAAAAGTCCAAGCAGAAGCTTTGGATTTTGAAGATGCCAAAACGAATTTGAACAATAGTTTTTCTGTGACTGTTAATGACTACCAAGCATTGGGGGATGCAGATGTCATTATTTCAGCCATCGGTAAGATTGAATTGCAATACGATAACGTCGAACATGACCGCTTTATTGAATTGCCACACAACGTTGAGCAGGTGAAAGAAGTTTCAGCTAAGTTGAAGGCTACTGATTTTTCAGGGGTCTTGGTGGTTATTACTAATCCTTGTGATGCGATTGCTGCTGTTTACCAGGCAGAAACTGGTTATCCGAAGGAAAAAGTGCTTGGAACGGGAACACTTTTGGATACCGCGCGGATGCACCGGGCAGTCGGTTCGGCCTTCAATGTTGATCCACGTTCGGTTGCGGGTTATAACCTGGGTGAACACGGAAACTCACAGTTTACGGCTTGGTCAACGGTTTCTTTGCAGGGACAACCAATTACCAAATTAGCGGCTGAAAAAGGGGTTGACTTGGCTGCGATTGAAAAGGACTCTGTGGTCGGTGGCTATACCGTCTTTGATGGTAAAGGCTACACTTCTTATGGAATTGCGACGGCTGCCATTCGTTTGGCCAAGACAGTCGTTCAGGATGCGAAGACGGAAATGCCCGTTTCTCATAAGCGTCCTGAATTTGCCTCTTATCTTTCTTATCCTGCTATTGTCGGTCGTGAGGGGGTTGTTGCCTACTCACAATTGGATTTGACGGAAGAAGAGTTGGCTAATTTACAGAAATCAGCAGACTCGATTCAAACTCAATTTGAAAAGGTTGTTGCGCATTAGAACGGCGTTTACACCGATAATGGTTCTAAAAATTAAATAATTTTAATAAAAGGCTTGACTAATTATTAGACGTTATGTATTATAAACGTATGGTAATTAATTGCTCCGTAGTTCAGTTGGTAGAACGCCGCACTGTTAATGCGAGGGTCGCTGGTTCGAGTCCAGCTGGGGCAGTCCTAGCCAAATCAGTGTTGGTTGTCATTTGACAACCAACACTTTTTTATTTTATAAATTAGAATATAAAAGATTGGCAAGAATCTTTTTTCAGAATCGTTCTCAAAAATAGATGAATGATAAATTAAAAATTTCTCATAAAATACTTGACTAATTGTTGGACGTTATGTATTATGAACGTATGGTAATTAATTGCTCCGTAGTTCAGTTGGTAGAACGCCGCACTGTTAATGCGAGGGTCGCTGGTTCGAGTCCAGCTGGGGCAGTAGTGGGTAAAGTAAAAAGACGGTGGTTGCATAAAAGCAACCGCCGTCTTTTTACGTGCGTGATGTTGAAAACCGATTTATAAGGAAGGTTTGCCGGGCTTGGCCTTCTTGTACCAATACCAAGTTCCGTAGAGGGCGTTAATTAAGATAATAACCTGCAAGACAAACATGGAACTGGCATAGGCATCATGAATCAAAAAGATATTACGGTACCAGACAATAACCTGGATCACGTCAGAAGCTAACCAGGCAATCCATTGAGAACGGAAACCATAGGTCATCAGAATCTGGCCAACAATGTTTAATGGAAGAACAGCTGAATCAAGATAAATTTGCAGACCGTTAAAATGCTTTGAAAAAGTAATGACAGTGATATAGGAAACAAGTGTGATTAAAGTTGTGATGAGGGCGGTGTGCAACGTTAATTTACGGGAAGGAAGCTCTTCCTCAACGCTACCACGATAGCGGGCCCAGGCCGCAATACCAATGAACTGCATAATAAAGGCGAATCCCTGGGAGGTGAAGTCACCATAAGTTCTTGAAAAAAGGGCGACAACCATCCATGTTGCTGTCCCAATTAACCCCCAGAAGTAATTGCTTTGTTTCCCCTGGTCGACTAGGGCGAGGTTAATCAACGAACTAACGCCAGTTGAGACGGCCAACCAGGCCATCCCATTAAAGCTGCCACCGATTAAAAAGGTGGCGATTTGGGCAACAATCATCAATAATAAGAGCGCCTTGGTCATCTTACTGAGGCTGACCAAATCTTGTATGATCCGTTTAGGGGCCATTGTCTCCTTAAAAATCAGCCAAAAGCTCGTCTTGTTCTGTACATTTTCCATCATTGTTTTCTCCTTGTTGTTTTTTAGGTGCCGTGACGGAAGCAACGCACCGGTTTGTAACCGCCCTAGTATACGCCTGAAAAAAGCGAACGTATCAACTGATTTTGTGAAAATGTTCGATTTAAATGAAAATTAAATCGCTTTAGGACGGGGCGGAGACGCCCTTTGCGTGCTATAATTAATATGTTTGAAGAAACCGTGATTTTTAAATTTAAGGGAGTATCACATCATGTATTTGTTCATCAACATCATCGGTCTTTTGGTGTTTATCGCCTTGGCCGTCTTGTTTTCAAAAAACCGTTCAGCCATTAATTGGAAGTCGGTTTCAATCATGGTTGTCACCAACTTGGTCTTAGCTTGGCTTTTGACAGGCTTCCCATTGGGTCGGACCATCGTCAAAGGAGCCGCTTCTGGCTTTGACAGCTTGATTTCTGCTGCCAGCGCTGGAATCGACTTTGCTTTGAAGCCAACTGGGATGGCTTTGCCATCAAACTTCGTTGTTTCAGCGTTGTTGCCAATCCTCTTGGTTGTACCATTGTTCGACATTTTGACTTATATCGGGGTCTTGCCATTTATTATTAAGTGGGTTGGTCGTGGTTTGTCAAAGCTTTCCGGTCAACCTAAGTTCGAATCATTTTTCTCAGTTGAAATGATGTTTTTAGGAAACACGGAAGCACTCGCGGTTTCTGGTATCCAATTGAACCAGATGAAGGCTTCACGTAACTTGACGTTGGCGATGATGTCAATGTCTTGTGTGACGGCTTCAATCCTTGGTTCTTATATGCAAATGATGCCCGCACAGTATATCTTGACTGCTGTGCCAATCAATGTCTTAAACGCTTTGATTGTGACGTCAATTTTGAACCCTGTTGAAGTGACAGAAGCAGAAGATACGATTGCAACGATTGGAGCAAATGCTCCTGCAGCTGAAAACGCTGAATCTGGTTCACAAGAATTAGCACAAGAAGAAATCGAAAAGGCTGAAAAGCCAGCACGTGAACCATTCTTCTCATTCTTGGGCGATTCAATTTTGGGCGCTGGTAAGTTGATCTTGATTATCGCTGCCAACGTGATTGCCTTCGTTGCCTTGGCCGCTCTTGTTGACAAGATTTTGGCTTGGGTTAACCCTTGGTTGTCATTGGAACACATCTTGGGAATCGTCATGTTCCCATTTGCTTGGTTAATGGGCTTCGGCAACCAAACAGCCTTTGATTTGGCACAGTTCATGGGAACAAAGTTGGTTACCAATGAATTCGTTGTCATGGGTAAGGTAACCGGTGAAATTGCCCACTATGCACCGCATTACAAGGCAGTTTTGACAGTCTTCTTGACGTCATTTGCTAACTTGTCAACAATCGGTATGATTATCGGAGCCTTCAAGGGCTTGGTTAACAAGGAAAAGAACGAAGTAATTGCTAAGAACGTTGTTTACTTGTTGTTGTCTGGAATTTTGGTTTCATTATTCTCAGCAGCAATGGTTGGACTCTTTGTTTGGTAAAATTTTGTTTCAAAAGCACCCGGAAGGGTGCTTTTTCTTTTGCTGAAAATTGGCTCTTTTCACAAAAGCCTGCTAAAATGAAAAAGTGAAGCTAGTTTAGCTAGCCAGAAATTTTCAGACAAACAGTAGCTATTTGTTTGATGATTAGTAGCAATGTCAAGTACAGGATAGCCAAGGACGGCCGAATCATTTCAGCTGTTATATTTCGATTTAATCCCAAAGTGTTTAGATAAAAAGAGCGGATTTTACGGAAAATGGTTACTGGCAAAGGAAGGTTCTATTTATGTTATCTCGTTCTCAACGGCGGAAGACGGATAGCCGTAAGCGTCGATTTTATAAGCAATGGTGGTTTTGGTTAATTCTCGTTTTGATTGTCGGTGGGGTGGCCTTTTACATGATTGGGTCAGCTTCATCTAAGAAATCAAGTGATACACCAACACCGGATATTTCGTACTCATCGTCTAAGAAGCATACTTACGACTTTGGTGATTCGTCATCATCTGATTCTGACGATACAGACGATACAACAACGTCTTCAAGCTCAACTAATAACACGGCGGCATCTAATTCAGCTGCATTAGCAGCTGCACAATCTTCTGCAGCAGCTGCAGCATCCTCAAAAGCAGCACAAGATGCTGCGAACGCGAAGGCTGCCGCAGATTCATCATCACGGGCAGCGATGTCGCAATCAATTCTGGATAAACAACAATCGTCATCACAGAGTAGTCAAAGTACGCAGACGAATCAAAACACACAAACCAATCAAAATACAAATACCAACACTAACACTAACCAAAATACGACACAAACAAATCACTAAAATTTTGAACCTGGGCGCTCGCCCAGGTTTTTTAGTGTAAAATTAGCTTGACTATTTTCATGGTCCTTTGTACACTTAGAAAAGCTAATGAGGAGTACACAAGCGCAGCTGTGAGAGACCTAGTGGGTGGTGAAAACTAGGACTGTTAATGTGGAAGGTTGCTTTGGCGTTAAAAATGTTAATGAATGAGTGGCTATCAAAATTGTTGATAGCAATTTAGGTGGTACCACGTGTAAGCGTCCTAATCGAAAGATTAGGACGCTTTTTATTTTGGACCACAGGCCACATTACTATTAAAGGAGATTTGCTATGCGTGAAGTTGAAATGTCAACCAAGTACGATCCAACAGCCGTTGAGACTGGTCGTTACCAAGACTGGTTGGATAATGATTTGTTTGCACCAGAAGCAAATCAGGCCATTCAGGGTCAAGAACCAGAACCTTACTCAGTGGTGATTCCACCACCAAACGTTACCGGTAAGTTGCACCTCGGTCATGCCTGGGACACGACTTTGCAGGATATGTTAATTCGCCAAAAGCGGATGCAAGGGTTTGACACTTTGTGGTTGCCAGGAATGGATCACGCTGGTATCGCCACCCAAGCAAAGGTGGAACAACGTTTGCGCGACCAAGGCGTTTCCCGCTATGACTTGGGTCGTGAAAAGTTTGTTGAACAAGTTTGGGATTGGAAAAATGAATATGCCTCAACCATCAAGCAACAATGGGGTAAGATGGGCTTGTCATTGGACTATAGCCGCGAACGCTTTACGCTAGATGAAGGGTTAAATCAGGCGGTTAATAAGGTCTTTATCGACTTGTACAACAAGGGACTGATTTACCGTGGTGAATACATTATCAACTGGGACCCACAGGCTCGAACAGCTTTGTCTGATATTGAAGTCATTTATCAAGATGATGAGGGTGCCTTCTACCACGTCAAGTATCCATTTACGGATGGTACAACGTTGAATGGTAAGGACTATATCGAAATTGCTACAACGCGTCCAGAAACGATGTTCGGAGACGTTGCTGTTGCTGTTCATCCATCAGACGAACGCTACAAGGATTTGATTGGCAAGACGGTTAAGGTACCGCTTGTTAACCGTGAGATTCCAATTATCGCTGATGAATATGTTGAAAAAGACTTTGGAACTGGAATGGTTAAGATTACGCCAGCCCACGATCCAAACGATTTCCAAGTCGGAAACCGTCATGATTTGGAACGCATCAACACGATGACAGAAGATGCTCATTTGAACGAAAACGCCGGCAAGTATGTTGGCCTTGATCGTTTCGAAGGCCGTAAAGCCATGGTCGCTGATTTGCAAGAACAAGGGTTCATGCTTGAAGTAGAACCACTGGTTCACTCAGTTGGCCACTCTGAACGGACAGGTGTTCAAATCGAATCACGTCTTTCAACACAGTGGTTCGTTAAAATGGAGCCATTGGCTAAGCAAATTTTGGCCATGCAGCAAAATGCTGACGAAAAGGTGAACTTTGTTCCTGGTCGTTTTGAAGATACCTTTACTCGTTGGATGGAAAACATCCGCGACTGGGTGATTTCTCGTCAACTCTGGTGGGGCCACCAGATTCCAGCCTGGTATAAGAACAAGGGGACGGACCAAGAAGAAATGTACGTTGGGACAGAGGCGCCTGGCGCTGATTGGGAACGTGATCCAGATGTTTTGGATACTTGGTTCTCCTCAGCCCTTTGGCCATTTTCAACGATGGGCTGGCCAAACGACTTAGATGGCGATTATGCTAAGTATTATCCAACGAATACCTTGGTAACGGGTTATGATATTATCTTCTTCTGGGTTGCCCGAATGATGTTCCAAGGAAAAGAGTTTACTGGCGAACGACCATTTAAGAACGTCTTGATTCACGGCTTGATTCGTGATGGTGAAGGTCGCAAGATGTCAAAGTCATTGGGTAACGGTGTCGACCCAATGGATGTGATTGAAAAGTATGGTGCCGATGCCTTACGTTGGTTCCTGGCAACTGGTTCAACACCTGGTCAAGACGTCCGCTTTACTTATGAAAAGATGGATGCGGCCTGGAACTTCATTAACAAGATTTGGAACGTTGCTCGCTATGTGATTATGAACCTTGATGATGATACGAAGGCCGAAGTACCAGCTAAGGACCAACAGACGCTAGCCGACCAATGGATTTTGGACCGCTTGAACGCGACGGTTAAGGAAGTTTCTGAAAACTTCGAGAAGTTTGAGTTTGGTGAAGCTGGTCGTGATTTGTACAACTTCATCTGGTCTGATTTGGCTGATTGGTACGTTGAAATGACTAAGGAGTCATTGAACGGTGATGGGGATAAGACAGCCGTTCAACAGACCTTAGCCTCTGTCTTGGATCAAACGTTGCGCTTGCTCCAACCAATCATGCCGTTTGTCTCTGAAGCCATCTGGCAAGAAATGCCACAACAAAAGGGCAAGGACGAACACCTCGGCATCCAAGCTTATCCTGTTTACCAAGAATCTTTGGCAAATGCTGAAGCAGCGGCCTCCTTCAAGTCTTTGCAAGATTTGATTGTTGCTGTTCGTAACATCCGCGCCGAAGCAAAAGCACCAATGTCAAAGCCAATCAACGTGATTATCAAGGTCACGGATCCAGCATTGAAGTCAATCTTTAATGAAAATGCGGACTATATCGATCGTTTTGTCAAGCCAGAATCATTGACGATTGATATGGACGTGACTGTGCCGCAATTGGCCATGTCACAGGTCATCACTGGTGCGGAAGTTTATGTCCCATTGGCTGGTTTGATTGATATTGAAGCGGAAATCAGTCGCCTGCAAGGTGAAGCTGATAAGTTCCAAAAGGAAGTTGCTCGTGCCAATGGTAAGCTTTCAAACGAAAAGTTTGTCAATTCGGCGCCTGAAAAGGTTGTTGCTGCCGAACGTGAGAAGCTTGCTGACTGGGAAGAAAAGCTTGCTTCAACTCAAAAGCGCATTGCTGATTTACAAGCGCAAGGGTAAAATAGGCGAATAGTAATAAAAATCCTCACCTTTGGTGGGGATTTTATGTTAGGTTAATATGAGCCGTGTAAATTAGTAAGACGATTTACACATATTGACGAAGTTCCAAGATGGATTGGTTTTATTTATATAGGTAATAATATGTTTGGAAGTAAAATAATCGCCAGTGGTCATTATGTGCCAGAAGATGTTGTCACGAACGATGACTTGGCGAAAGTGATTGATACTTCGGACGAATGGATTGTCAGTCACACCGGAATACAGGAACGGCATGTCTCTTTACAGGGGGAAAATACGTCTGATTTGGCAACGAAGGCGGCCCAACAAGCACTAAAGAAAGCCGGTGTTTCGGCCGAAGAAGTTGATTTTATCATTGTAACCACTTTTACCCCGGATGGACTGGCACCTTCAACGGCAGCTTTGGTGCAACGTAATTTAGGAGCCAAAAAGGCCTTTGGCTTTGATCTATCAACTGCTTGTGCCGGCTTTGTCTTTGGTTTGACGACGGCCGATAACTTTATGAAGACTGGGCAATACCGGTATGGCTTGGTGATTGCTGCTGAAGTGAACTCGAAGATGATGGATTTCCGTGATCGAACGAGTACCGTTTTCTTTGGCGATGGTGCTGGAGCTGTTTTGCTAGCTCCTAACGAACAAGGCGAAGTTTTGGCCACTGATTTGCACACGATAGGAGATGCAGATGTTGTTCATTCCGGTCGAATCGAGCCATTAACATCTTTGAGCGCCGACAACTATCCAAAGATTGATGCCTTTTTTCAGGAAGGACGGATGGTTTATCAAGAAGTGACCACTTTGATTCCAAACCATATTCAACAATTCTTGGCAGACCAAGACTTAACAATTGATGATGTGGACTATGTGATTTTGCACCAAGCAAACCTGAGGATGATTGAGAAGGTGGCTGAAGCCTTGAATCAACCAATGGCAAAGTTCATCACGAATGTCGAAAAGTATGGTAATTCGTCCTCCGCAGGGATTGCGATGGCTTTTGACCAGTTACGAGAAAGTGCGGATTTAGCAGAGAAAAAGGTCTTGTTGACTGGCTTTGGAGCAGGTTTTACCTATGGATCTTTGCTCTATAAGGGTTCTTTGTAATTCAAAAGAGTCAAATGTAATGCCTGTGTAACATTACAGAAAGAGGCCAGCAATAACCAGTGTCTAAAATGAATATATAGATTAAGCGTAAGTTAAGCACTTACTAATCAAACATAAGCAGAAAAAATGGAGATGTCTCTCATGAAGAATAATATTACCAAAACTATTTTAGCGACGGTGGCTGGTGCAGCTGCGTTTGCAGGTGCCGGAGCAGTTGCTTCAGCCAACGATATTACTGTTAAGGCAGGGGATACCTTGTCACAAATCGCTGCCAACAACAACACGACTGTTGATGATTTGGCTTCAAAGAACAACATTCAAAACGTTAACTTGATTTTTGTTGGTGACATCATCAAGACTGATGGTACCGCTGCTGGGACAGCCGCAGCCGCAGCTGCTAACACAACTACGGCAACTGCTCAGACAGAAACAGCGGGTACTGCTGCCGCAGCTGCTACTACTTCTTCAGCAACTACTCAAACACAAGCTACTACAAACACAAACACTCAGGCACAAGCTGCTACTACTTCATCTTCAGCTAACTACAGCACTTACTCAGCTGGTGCTAGCGGTTCAGTTCAAACAATCATCAACGCTATGAACGCTAAGCGTGCAGCTGCTGGCTTGGCACCTGTATCATACGATGCTTCATTGGCTGCTCGTGCACAATCACGTGCTGAAAACGCTGTTGCAAACGGTGGTTTGCCAACTGGTCACATGCAACAAGTTGCTGGACCCGAAGTTGTTGCAATCGACTGGGCTCCAAGCCAAGTTGTTGATGCATGGTACAACGAAACTGGTATGATTGCTGCACCAGCTCACCGTAACTGGTTGATGAACGCCAGCTTCACAAAGGTTGGATTTGGAATCGTTGACGGTACTATCGTTGGTATCGCTGGCTAATCTTAACCGATTAATCTTAATTTAAACTAAAACACTTACATTAGTATGTAGGTGTTTTTTTGTTTAAGAAAAAGTTAAATGTGGGTAGTAAGTAGACAGATAGCTCCATATTTTATTGATTCAACTACATTTGTGGTAAGATAGGGAAACATGAGAGCGCAGCCAGGAAGCGCGCAAATACGGCGAAAAAAATGGAGTGTCGAAGTTCTTATGGCAGATCAAAATAATAATGAATTTTCACGGCAACGGCGGTTTGATGAAGTCCGTCAAAAAAAGAAAAAGAAGAGTCGCGTGAAACGTTGGATTTTATATATCCTACTTGCCATCGTGGTTGGTGTAATCGGATGGGGTGCTTACCTCTATAGCGAATATAAAGGTTCCATTGATTCAATTCAAAAATCGGCTAAAATTTCAAAGACCCGAGATGTTTCAAGTTTGATTGCCCAGGGCAAGTCATTCTCAATTTTGATTTTGGGAACTGATACTGGAGAACTTGATCGTGATCGAACAGGTTTGAGTGATTCAATGATGGTAGCCACCGTTAACCCAACGGAAAATAAGGTCACAATGGTTTCAATTCCACGTGATATTATGACAGCAATTCCAGGTGATGAGGATACCTTCCCCCAGAAGTTAAATGCTGCTTATAGTTTGGATGGCGTTGGTGCTTCCATGAAGGCTGTTCAAAACTACTTAAACGTGCCAATTGATACTTATGCGCTAGTTAATATGAAGGGCTTGGAAACCTTGGTTAAGAAGGTTGGCGGTGTTTCAGTTAAATCCCCACTTTCTTTCCAATATAGTCAAGCAACAGCTCATGATTATGGCCCTGATTTGTATCGTTTCCACAAGGGTTCTACTTCTTACGAGAAGTCAACCGATAACGGTGTGACTTGGTCAGCAAGTAAGACAGTGATGGACGGTGATGCCGCCTTGGCCTTTTCACGGATGCGCTATGATGATCCGCAGGGTGATTATGGTCGTCAACAGCGCCAACGCTTGGTATTGGAAGCAATGCTAAAGAAGGCAGTGAACGTCAAGACGTTGATGGATCCAAGTTTCGTTAAGGCAATTTCAAAGAATGCTCAGACTGATTTGTCCTTTAACGATATTGTTAAAATTGCTCAGAAGTACCGTGGCGCTGTGAAGAACCAAGTTTCTGACCATTTGCAAGGTGAGGGCGTAATGTACGAGGGTGTTTCTTACCAAATGGTGCCAACCTCTGAAAAGCAACGGATAACCAATCTCTTAAGGTCTCAGCTTGGTTTGAAACATAAGGAAACCGGTTCCCAGTTTGCTAGTGATGTGCCATCCGATCAGTTGCGTTCAGCAGCCTATGCTCTAGCACAAATTGATGAAAAATTAGTTCAATAAATCTTTGAATACAGAAGTCAGCTCGCGGTGATAAAAACGCCGTGGCTGGCTTTTTTCTTTCTGATTATTCGTGTTATACTGGGTAATAATCAAACGATTGGGGTCTGATATGCAAGATAAGAAAATTGCCATTATCGACTTGGGCAGTAACTCGACGCGGTTAGTGATCGAACAGTTACATCCAAATGAAACCTATACGGAGATTTTACGTGTAAAGGAAGACACAAGGCTTTCACAAAACATGGGGCGCGATCTGATGTTACAAGAGGAGCCAATTGTGCGGACCATCAAAGTCTTGCAAAAATATCGACAAAAAATTGACGACTACGAAGTTAGCGAGGTCTACGCCATCACAACGGCAGCAGTGCGTTCTGCCAAAAATCAAGCAGAATTCCTAGAGCGGGTAAAAGACGAAGCGAAAATCAGCTTTCGAGTCTTGACCGGCCAAGAAGAGGCCCACTACGATTTTCTCGGCGTCAGAGAAGCATTGCCAGATGTGCTGAATGGTATCATTCTAGATACTGGTGGCGCATCGGTCGAATTAATTCCCTTCAAAAATGGCCAGGCGTTAGCCGAGGTTTCTGTGCCATTTGGTGCGGTTAACCTTTCTGAACGCTATCATTTGGCTGACACCATTGATGAAGCCAATATTCGACAGGCGAATGCGGATATTCAGTCTACTTATCGAAAATTGCACTTTATCGATGACTGTCAAAATCTGCCCGTCATTCTTTTAGGTGGGGCAAATCGGTCATTAGCAAAGATGGCTGAAGAAAAAGAATTGGTTTACCATCCGAAAGCCCTTCATGGGTTTATGATGCCGGCTAACCAGGTTGGCGAAATTTTTCATCAAATTGCTCAGATGTCTCGAACTGAGCGGGAACACCTCGCCGGCTTAGAGAAAAACCGGGCCGATATTATCATATCGGGCCTGTTGCCGGTATTGAACCTGATTAGTGTTTTAAACGCCCCCCAGGTCATCTTTTCAGAATCTGGTGTCCGTGAAGGCCTAATCGAAAGCCTGTTTGAGGAAAAAGAGCAAATCAATGACTAAAAAATTTTACGAATTAACGCCAGAAGAACGACTTGACTTATTGAACTTGCCAGAAGAATTGATGGCGCGGTTCGTAAAAGACCAAGAGGTCGCACACCAGGATTTAGTTGAGAATTATTTGACTGATTTTTCCTTGCCAGAGGGAATGGTTCGGCATTTAGTCTTGGATAACCAGCCCTATCAAGTGCCAATGGTTACTGAAGAACCATCCGTCATCGCAGCGGCTAACAACGGTGCCCACTTGTTTAAGATGGGTGGTGGTTTTAAGAGTGCTGGTACCAGCCAGGCAATTCTGGGCGGTCAGATTCTCTTTGAACACATTGATTTTGAGCAGCTACAGTCCTTTGTAACTGCCAACGAATATGAAATTTTCCAGGCAGCCGAAGAGGCCAAACCAAGTCTCTATCGTCGTGGTGGTGGTTTACGGAGCATTAACCTCCGCCATGTTAGTGGGCTTCGAGCAAGCCTTGATATTTTAGTGGATACGAGCCAGTCGATGGGGGCCAATGCCGTTAACACCATTTTGGAGAGTATTCGATTGATCTTTGAACCCTTTGATGACCAAATTTTAGGGGCAATTTTGACTAATGCAGGTCACCAAAGTGTTGTGAGTGTCACTGGTCGTGTGCCGGTGACAGCGCTAGGTGGCTTTGACGCTGCACAGCGGATCGTTGACCTAGCTGATTTTGCCAAAGTTGACCCTGACCGGGCAGTCACTGAAAATAAGGGCATCTTTAATGGTTTATCCGCCGTTGTTTTGGCCCTTGGAAACGATTGGCGCGCGGTTGAAGCCGCAGGCCATGCCTATGCCAGTCGGACCGGTCAATACCAGGCCTTAACCAACTGGCGGGTGAGCGATGACCATGAATTCCTGGAAGGGGAGTTTTCTCTACCATTGAACCTTGGTCGTGTTGGTGGGGCCATTGCCGGTCTTACTAAAGCACAAGATAATTTAGCCCTATTGGGCAATCCCACATTGGATGAAATGAAGAAAATTGTTTTGTCTGTCGGCCTTAGCTCCAACCTGGCTGCCTTAAAAGCGATTGCTGGTGAGGGCATTCAGGCCGGACATATGCGGATGCAAGCTCGGTTACTGGCCATTTCAGTCGGTGCAAAGACAGATGAAATCGTGCCGTTGTCTAAGAAATTAACCAAGGCACCAGCAATTAACGAAGAAAATGCAAAAAAGTTATTAGGAGAACT
Organism: Fructobacillus sp. EFB-N1; assembly: GCF_001038455.1. Taxonomy (GTDB): domain Bacteria; phylum Bacillota; class Bacilli; order Lactobacillales; family Lactobacillaceae; genus Fructobacillus; species Fructobacillus cardui. Next base: position 34,468 of record NZ_LDUY01000006.1, read on the forward strand.
GCGTCACCATGAATCCGAAGTTAAATGAGCTCTTAGAGCAGGCAAATCAGGTCTATCCTGGTACCGTGATGACTCGCGTGGGGCAGAACCAAGATGGGCTGCTCCGCATGGACCGTGCCGAACAGTCTGCTTTGGCAGACCGCCTGTTGATTGAAGTGCCCGACCAGACGGAAGCTGATTTTGTCCTGGGAAATGAACTCTTACAGTTAGTTTTGACCTTAAATGGCATTACACCACAGATTTATTTCGCTTTGACCTTTAATGATGAGGATTTGGACCAACAGTTAATTACGATTGCGACACGCCTGCATCGAACTGTTCTGCATGCCATTACTTATCAAGAATTGGCGAAACAAGGTTTCTTAACAGCGGATACTGTGACGGCTTTCTTGGCCGGCGTTAAGGATGAATTGTCGGTTGAGACTGCTAATGTCGACGGCGAGGACCTCTTCCGCTTGTTAACGGTTTTGGACGCGCAAGTCTTTTTGGTAGCTGCTGATAAGGCTGGCTTGTCTGATTTGGCAGCGGACGCTTTCGCAACGTTACAAGAGGATTATCCACGGGCCACTGCCCAGGGCGAGAAATTAGTTGCACCAATTTTGGCGGCTAATTTGAAGGATTCCCGACAAATTCGTAAGCAAATGGTGCGTTTGTTTACGGGAATGGATGAAAGCTTGACCGAATTAGAATTGCCAACGGTCAACGCTAACCAGTACGTGACTTTGACGCCCGTTTTGTCACAACGCCAGTTGGATGGACCGGTTGCTAACCTCTATGAAGTCTTCCATTCCGAAATGACTGATTTCCAAACGAAGGAAACGGCTTTTGTTGGTGTTGGCAAGCAAGACCACCAAAATACTTTTGTGGTGACGCCACCGAAGGATGAGGCTGATCGACCAAAGTTTTTCACCGAACTATACCAAACATCTGTCAAGGAACTATTAACGAAGTTGGCCTTGCCATATATTTTGCGTCAGTAACATTGTGATTGAAGGAGGGGGAGACAATGCTTGTTAGCCCAGCAATTCAAGAAAATTTTGATCAAGCAAAATCGATTGTTTTTATGACCGGAGCAGGGGTTTCGACCCTTTCTGGTATTCCAGATTATCGATCAAAAAATGGTGTTTATCAGGGACTCGACCTTGCGCCGGAGTATCTTTTGTCCGACCAGGCCTTTGCTGAAATCCCAGAAATTCAGTACAAATTTATGCAGGAAAATCTGTATTTTCCAGCTGCTAAGCCAAACTTTATTCATGAAAAGATGGCAGCTTTCACTAAGGTTGGCCGTGGCCGCATTATTACTCAGAATATTGATGATTTGGATATTGCTGCCGGTGCCCAAAAAGACCGACTGATTCGTTTTCACGGCTCGCTTTACGACTTGTATGTTCCTAAAGATGGCGCTAAGGCAACGTTGGCCGAGTACCAAAAAAGTCTGTATCGGTCGTCTGACCACGCCAAAATCAGGCCGGATATTACCTTCTATGGGGAGCAACCAAAGCACGTTGAAGAAACGATTTCCTGGGTACAGCAGGCTGATTTGGTCGTCGTTGTTGGGACGTCCTTTCGAGTCTATCCCTTTGCCGGACTTTTGGCTTATGCCAACCCAGCGGCAAAGTTAATGGCGGTTAATTTGACTGCTATCCCGGTGCCGAGTCAGGTTGAGCAAATTGTGGGGGATGCGGGTCAGTTCTTTGAAGAACTGACGGTTAAGACCGCCTCTGAATGAAAGTAAATGAGTTATTTTAAACCTTTGTCTTCAAGACGAAGGTTTTTTATTTGTATTTTATATGAAAAAAGATTAATATGTTTTTCAGGAGGAAGTTTTATGACGAATGATCAAGGAGACAACCGGCAAAATGCCGCTGTTCATGCACCAAGAACACCGAGTCAACAAGAAACGCACGAACATCATCATGGGCATGCAGCACCGCAACAGTTATCACAAAAGCCCTATATTATCGGGATTACCGTAAATTTGATTTTTGTTTTAAGTGAGTTAGTCTTTGCGAAAATTGCCCACTCAACAGCCTTGTTTGCCGATGCCTTTCACAATCTTTCGGATGTGTTAGCGCTGGTCATTGCCTGGTTAGCGGTCCTCGTTTTTGCGATTAAGGCGACTAAAAAGAAGACGTATGGCTGGCATAATGTATCGATTCTAGCTTCAATTTTTAATATGATTTTGTTGCTTTTTGCGGTTGGAACGATTTTTATTGAAGGGGTCCGCGACTTAATTGCCCCGGGACAAGTTCATACAAATGGGACAATTATCACCATTGTGGCGGCAATTGGAATTGTGGTGAACTTGTCAACAGCTCTTTTGTTTAAGATTTCGGGTACGCCCGATGAACATGGCCACCAGCATGGCCAGGATTTAAATGCAAAAACAGCTTATCTACACTTATTATCGGATGCCGGGGTTTCAATTGGTGTCATCTTAGCTGGTTGGCTGATTGACCTAACTGGTTGGCAGCTGATTGATCCAATTGTATCGTTAATTATTGGGGTCATTATCTTGGCTTCTGCTTGGCCAGTCATGCGTGAAACGGTCAACCTGGCGATTAACGCGGTACCGGAGACAGTTAATGAGGTTGCCATCAGCGAGTATTTGGTCAACCAAGAAGGGGTGTTGGCCATGCACGACTTGCATATCTGGCCACTTTCAACTACCGAAACGGCGTTGACGGTCCATTTATCCGTTGATGATTACGTCTTTGATGACGACCACGGCCAGGATTTTTTAACTCGAATTGAGGATGATTTGAAAGCTGATTTTGCCATTCAACACGTCACAATTCAATTAGAAGCGGCCGAGCACAAAGAAAATTGTAATGTGATTTAAGGGTGGTCGATTGGGCTGATTTACCCGATGAAGCCTTGAGTGAAGGTGAAATTTAATAAAAGAGATAAAACGCCAAAATGACTGTTGTTACGGCGTTTTTCTTTTGAAATTTGAATCACTACCTGGCTGAAAAATCATTTTAGGGTTGACCTGAGCGCTCACCAGTGTATGATTAACGAGAACTTAGGAAGACCAATCGGGTTAACTAGCTTTCATAAGACTTCAAGTTTGTGCTTGGCGGACGTTATGAAAATTATTTAGCACTTGCATCCTTTTCGGCCAAAAAATTGTTGGCCTTTTCGGCATTTATTATATTTATACTGGCGCGAAAAGAAAATGATGATTTTCAAGACAATCTAATTCGTTTGACACCTTCCTGAGGAATCTAACTTTCCAAAGGAGAATCATTATCATGATGGTACAACAAACCGCAGATAATCAGCCACATGGCGCATTGCTCATGCAAGGCGGCACTCAGAATAAAAGCTTGGAACAGGTGAACGGTACAATCGCCGTCCCGAAGTCCGGTTCGTTCTGGCGCCGCCTCCTCGCATTTTCAGGGCCGGGCGCATTAATCGCTGTCGGCTATATGGACCCTGGCAATTGGGTGACATCCGTTCAGGGTGGGGCATCCTACCACTATCTCTTGATGTCGGTCGTGATGCTGTCAGCTGCTATTGGTATGCTGTTACAGTATTTGGCTGGTAAATTAGGGATTGTAACCCAAGAAGATTTAGCACAGGCAACGGCTAAAAGAACGAAGAAGGCGACACGATATTTTCTCTGGTTCATCACGGAGCTTGCCTTGATCGCAACAGATATTGCCGAAGTAGTTGGTGGGGCGATTGCCTTAAACTTGCTCTTTGGCTGGCCGCTCTTGCTGACCGTCATCATGACGGCCTTTGATGTCATCTTATTGCTAGGGCTGATGAAGTTCGGCTTTCGTAAAATTGAAGCGATTGTCATGACCCTGATTTTAACGATTTTATTTGTTTGCTTATATTTGGTTTTCTTATCAAAACCTGATTTGGCAGGCGTATTTGGTGGCTTACTGCCACAAAAAGAAGTCCTTTCGACGCAGGCAATCCACGGATTGTCGAGCCCATTGTTCTTGACGGCAGGCATTATTGGTGCCACGGTGACACCGCACAACCTTTACTTGCATTCATCGATTGTTCAGACCCGCCAAGTTGATAAGGACAATCCTGCCGAAGTTAAAGAGGCGATTAAGTGGATGGCCTGGGATTCAAACGGCCAGTTGACCTTAGCCTTTATCGTCAATGCTTTGCTTTTAATCGTTGGAGCGGCTCTCTTTTATGGTCATGCCAACGAATTGGCATCATTCAAGGGCATGTACTTAGCTCTACAAAATCAGCAAATGGCGGGTGCAATCGCATCGCCATTTCTCTCAACGCTGTTTGCGGTTGCGCTGCTGGCATCCGGACAAAATTCAACCATTACTGGTACCTTAGCCGGTGAAATCATCATGGAAGGTTTCTTACACTTTAAGATTCCGATGTGGTTGCGTCGCGTAATTACACGTGGCGTCGCGCTCATACCAGTGATTGCTATTGCTGTTTTGTATGGAGGTAACGAGCATGATTTGGATGCTTTGATTACTGGGACTCAAGTTTTTCTCTCCGTTGTTTTGCCATTTTCGATGGCACCGCTCCTGTATTTCACTTCCTCAAAGAAAATCATGGGGCAGTTTGTGAATAAAAAGAGCGTGACCGTCATTGGTTGGCTCTGCTTTATTGTTCTAACTGTGATTAATATTTGGCTGGTTTTGGAACAAATGGGTCAGTGGTTTGGTTAGGAAAAACGACAATGATTCTGATTTAATTTAGAATAATTCCTGTTTTTATTGTGAAAAATCAGAGGAAACCACAAAAAGATTAAGTGAATTTTAAATCATTGTTATTCGTTAAGCCTTGGTATAAAAGCCTTTTGGCCAAAAATGTTGCAATAGGTTTGCAACATTACAAAAATATCACTTGACCTTAGAATTGTCAGGTGTAATATTTACTATAGACTTAGGAAGAAGTTATTGAGTTAAGTAGCTTTCATAAGCTTTCAACAACCAAGTTGAATGAAATCCTTTATGAAAATTATTTAGCACTTGAAAAAAACAACACGTGGTAGACGGACCAGTCTGCCTAAATTTCAATGAGGTCAGGGTGGCAGACTGCCCTTTTTGCTTTGGTCATTTTTTTCGAGTGAGAATTTGATTGCTTCGTCCCTAAGGAGAATTCCGAAGGAGAGATATTATGGATAATCCCGTAAAGAAGAGCCATTCTCTTATCGAACACACGGGCGATAAGAGTTTGGAAGAAGTAAACGGCACAATTGAAGTGCCAAAGGGCGCCCCTTTCTGGCGGCGTTTGATGGCTTTCTCAGGACCTGGGGCCCTGGTTGCCGTTGGTTACATGGATCCAGGTAACTGGGTCACGTCAGTAGCCGGTGGTGCTTCTTACCACTACTTGTTGCTGTCAATTGTTTTGATTTCTTCACTGATTGCGATGCTTTTGCAATACATGGCTGGTAAGTTGGGTATTGTCAAGCAAGAAGATTTGGCTCAGGCTACTGGAAACCGGACGAACAAGTTTGGCCGCTACTCACTCTGGATTATGACGGAGTTAGCGCTGATTGCGACGGATATTGCCGAAGTTGTCGGTGGTGCCATCGCCTTGAACTTGCTCTTTGGTTGGCCACTTTTGGTCACAGTGTTCTTGACGGCCTTTGATGTTATCTTGCTGTTGATGCTGATGAAGTTTGGTTTCCGCAAAATTGAAGCGATTGTTATGACTTTGATTATGACCATCTTGGTTGTCTTCATTTACTTAACAATCTTGTCAAAGCCTGACTGGGCATCATTGTTCTATGGCTACGTGCCACAACCAAAGGTAATTTCACCTGAATCACTTAAGGGCTTGCAAAGTCCTTTGATCTTGACTGCTGGTATCATTGGTGCCACGGTTATGCCACACAACTTGTACTTGCACTCATCAATCTCACAAACTCGTAAGGTTGATCACGAAAACCCAGAAGAAGTTCATGATGCTGTGCGTTTGATGACTTGGGACTCAAACATCCAATTGACGTTGGCCTTTGTGGTTAACACTTTGCTTTTGGTTGTTGGTGCTGCTTTGTTCTTCGGACATGCTCAAGAATTGGATTCGTTTAAGGCAATGTACAACGCCTTGGGTGACTCAAAGATTGCCGGTGCAATTGCATCACCAATCTTGTCAACGTTGTTTGCCCTTGCCTTGTTGGCTTCTGGACAAAACTCAACGATCACTGGTACTTTGACTGGTGAAATTATCATGGAAGGTTTCTTGCACTTGCGTGTGCCAATGTGGCTCCGTCGTGTTATTACCCGTGGAATCGCCTTGGTTCCAGTTTTGGCTATTACCATTATTTACGGTGGTAACGAGGCCCAGTTAGATAACCTGATTACTGCCACACAGGTCTTCTTGTCAATTGCCCTGCCATTCTCAATGGCACCATTAATCTACTTTACTTCTTCAAAGAAGATTATGGGCGAATATGCTAACAGTAAGTGGATTACTTGGACTGGTTGGATTTGTTTTGCTGTCTTGACTGCCATCAACATTTGGTTGGTTCTTGACCAATTCTTCCCACAATACTTCGGATAAATCAGTCAAGATAAACGAAGTCGTAACGATGTTCTAGCATTCACTGGAGGCAAATAATGGCTGAATTAAAATTAGATGTAGAACCAAAGCAATTTAAGACAATTCTTGTTGGTGTTGATGAATCAGAACAAGGCTATCACGCCTTGTCGAACGCGATTCACCAAGCCCGTGAAGATGATGCACAATTAATTATTGCAACAATTTTGGAAATGGGTGATTTGTCAACGATTTCCGCTTTGCACTTAGACTTCATCAAGGAAAAGCGTCAAGAATTGGAAAACAATCTGGCTAAGTACCGTGATTACGCACTTTCAAAAGGTTTGAAGAACGTGAAGGTTGTCTTCGATGATGGTATCAAGGCTGGTGAAATCTTGAATGATGAAATCGCACCACAGGTTGGGGCTGATTTGATCGTAGTTGGGGCTCACTCACATGAAGGCTTCTTTGAATCAATCGGTTCACAGGCTGCTTACATTGCCCGCAACGCTAAGATTTCTGTTTTGATCGTTAAGGATTAATTAGTTAAAAACTGGTAGCTAATGGCTATCAGTTTTTTTGTCTTCTATACATGAATAACTTTTCATGTTATTCTAAAACAGAACTTATGAAAAGTTATTCATATAAAAGGAGCAGCTGATGACAGCGACATTGATCACAGGATTTTTTTCATATTTAGGAACAACATCTGACTACTTTGTAATTTTAGTTTTACTGTTTGCCACTTTTCGCAAGAAGTCGCAGGTGCGGCCGATCATTCTTGGCGCCTACCTCGGCAATGCTCTTTTAGTTGGGGCAGCTTTGCTGATTGGTGGGGTGCTAAAACAAATACCAGCTGAGTGGATTTTAGGTCTCCTGGGTCTGGTGCCGGTTGCTATCGGTGTAAAAAATTATTTCTCAAATGAGGAAGAAGAGGAGGGTGAGGCTTTTATTACCAAGGTCCAAGAAACGCCCAATCAGCGGATTGTTTTGACGGTCATTTTGATGACCATTGCTGGCTGTGGTGCCGATAACTTAGCGCTCTACATTCCTTATTTCTCGCTAGCTAATTGGGCAGCCTTACCAATCATCTTTTTGATGTTTACAGCAATTTTGACAATTTGCATTTTTTCGGCTTACCGATTGGCGAAGGTGCAGAAGGTTCAAGATCTTTTTGAACGCTATGGTGATTTAATGCAATTGCTAGTCTATGTGGCCCTGGGTATTTACATTTTATTTGATGCTGGAACAGTGACACATTTACTTTCCTTGTTATAATAGGGATATGAAAAAAGATGTCCAACATGAATTGAGTATAATTTTCAAATTGCTGGGGTCGGAAAGGCGTCTGGCGATTTTAGCCCTGTTGCGCGAGAAGCCTTGTTCGGTTTCTGAAATCGTGGACCAGCTCTCGATGGAGCAGTCTGCCGTTTCTCATCAGCTACAAATGCTGCGAGAGGCGCAAGTCGTGACGGTGGAAAAAGTAGGGCGGTCCGTCTACTACCAGCTGAACGATTCCCATATCTTAACCTTACTCAATAATGCCGAGCATCACGTGGACCACGTTTTGCGGCAAATGAGCCACGCTGAAGCGGTGGCTGAAGAGCAAGCTGAAACCAAGAAAAATCGTCAATAAAATTAATCAAAGAAAATGCATATTTTTATTGACAGATCTGTCTGCCGTTGATATACTAATATAGTTGTGAAATACAGCAAATGCCCTTGTGGCGGAATTGGCAGACGCGCTGGACTCAAAATCCAGTGGTGGCAACACCGTGTGGGTTCGACTCCCACCGAGGGCATTCATGAGAGCAAACAGCTAACAAAGTTAGCTGTTTTTTTCTTACCCAAATAATCAAAGAGAAAGACCGCAACCATGTCATCATGAGTTGCGGTCTTTTGATTGTAATTCAATTATTGATTAGTTTACTTGGGCATCGCCGGTCTGGTAGTTGATGGTAACACCAGGCTCGACGTTAAAAATCCAGTAATTCAGGTTTAAAGTCTTGCCGTTGTCTTCAACTGATTTGGCCATATAATGGACACCCTGTGGCAGTCGGTCGGTGCCATTATAAAGCGGTGTGACCTGGCCGCGAATGCTAATATTAGGGTTGGTTTTCAATGCATTGCGGATATCATCTTCGGGTACCAATTGCCCGGGATAGGCGTTTTCGACCCGAGTTCCCGTTGTCATATTTTCGGTCACCATGGTGGCCATTCCGAAGAATTGGTAGCCAACGATATGGGACTTATTCCAAAGAGCTTGTTTGCTACCGCCAAGGTTCACCTGTGGATTTTTATGGTAGCCGCCAACCCAGACACTTCCTGTAAAGTGGTCGTTGATGTACCAACCAGAAGGGCGAACACTTTCGGGAATGCGGGCGGGCCGCTTAGTGACTGTGTCCATGCTAGCTTTAGTAGCAACAAAGTTTGCTTGGCCGGACCGACCTAGCGAATCAAGGGCGGATAAGGCTAAACCGTTGGTTGGTCGTAACTTGTTACCGCTTTGAGCTGGGAAGGTCTGTTGTAATTCCTGGCTGGTAAAGGTGGCCTGATTTTGGTTAATGTGGACGATATCACCGTCGAGCGTGCCGTCCCATTTAATCTTTAAAAGATCTTGGTCGGAATTAGTCGTGGCAGCAGGCCGAGGGACACTCTTTGACCTATTCAGGCTTTGGCTCGCGGTATTTGTGTTTGTCTTTTGGTAACTTTGATTATGGCCATTTTTACCTGGTAAGAACGACAAAGCCGCCACAACCAGAATTAAGGCTGTGACGGCCGAACCAAAGTGCTTGGGCCGGTTGGGCCGCCGCTTATAAGAACTTTTTTTTGTCATTAGAAAGTCATTGCTCCTAAGAATTGTTTGATCCGTGGGTCAGTTGAATGGAAGAAATCCTCGGTTTTGCCATCATAGCCAACGTGACCATTGTCGATAAAGACAATTTTATCGGCCACTTGTTGGGCAAAGGCCATGTTGTGGGTGACGATAATCATGGAGGTTTCTTTTTGGGCTAATTCGCGCAGAACACGTAGAACTTGGGCTTCTAGCTCAGGGTCCAAGGCAGAGGTGGGCTCGTCTAAGAGAAGGTATTGGGGCTCCATTGCTAGCGCTCTTAAGATGGCTACTCGTTGTTGTTGTCCACCAGACAACTGGTAGGGATAGCGATTGGCTAACTCTTCCATATTGAACTGCTTGAGTAAGGCATGGGCCTTTTCCAAAGCTTGGTCTTGGCTGATTTTTTTAACCTTAGTGGGTCCTTCAGTTAAATTTTTGAGGACTGTTAAATGAGTAAAGAGGGCTTTTTCTTGAAAGACCATGCCGAAGTGCTTTCGGACATCGAGAACTTGCGCCTTGGTGAGGGTCTTATCCAAATTTAGGTCAAGTTCATCGACGATCAGCCGGCCGCTCGTTGGTCGCTCAAGCAAATTGAGTGAGTGCAGGAGAGTTGATTTTCCAGAACCAGAAGGACCGACAATGGCCGTTGTTTCCTCAGCCGGGAAGGTGACGGAAATGTCATCGAGGGCATTTTTATCGGGGTACTTTTTGCTTAAATTTTCAACTTTAATCATTGGGCAAACCTCGATGTATACTTTTCTAGGTAGTGTTGGCCAATCGAGAGAATCGACGTAAAGAGGGCATAGACCATGGCTACGAGGATGTACATCGAAAGGACCTTATAGTTCGTTGCGGCAATTTGCTGGGACAGGTAAAACATTTCCACAATTGTAATCACGGATGCCAGTGACGTGTCTTTTAACAAAGAAATCAGCGAGTTCGACAACGGCGGAATTGAAATGCGGGCCGCCTGTGGCAAGACAACGTAGAGGTAAACCTGCGTGGTTGTCATTCCAAGTGACTCGGCTGCCTGCTTTTGAACCTCGGAGACCGATGAGATAGCTGCTCGAATGGATTCGGAAGCATAGGCCCCGGTGTTCAGAGAAAAGACCGTGATGGCCGAAACCCAAGCTGATTGGAACAGGGCAATGTGGGCATTTGGCAAGCCGTAGAAAACAATGAACAATTGTACCAACATTGGCGTTGACCGGAAAAACCAGACATAGGTGGCGGCAACACCCTTTAAAATTTTCAAAGCGGCATCAGCCCACTCGTTCTGCGGTGCCTTGGCAACGCGAATCAAAGCGGTCATGATGGCAAAGATAATTCCAAAGAAGAAGGAAATGGCCGTCAACGGCAGGGTGTATTGAAAAGCCGCCACTAACAGTCTTGGCAAGTATTTGATTGCCAGATCGATAAAATCTGTCATGAAAGAGTTCCTCTTTACTTTTATTAATTAGTCGTGGCTCAAGTCCATACCAAAGTACTTCTTAGAAAGCTTTGTCAAGGTACCATCCTTCTTTAACTCAGAGATGGCCTTGTTCATGTCCTTTTGCAAAGCAGCGTTCTTCTTGTTCATCAAAACACCGGTTGGTACAGATTGGATATCCTTTGAAATATCAACTGTGGTCAAATCAGCGTCTGGATTAGCCTTCTTCCAAGCGGCAAAGGCACCTTGGTCATTCAAAGAACCATCGGCGCGGTTCGTTGTAATCAAGTTCATGGCTTCAACGATACCGGCAACGGCCTTGATGTTGGCACCCTTTTGTTGGGCCACTTGGCCGTAGTTCGATGTCAATGACTGGGCCATTGTCTTACCCTTGATGTCAGCCAATGAATTCAAATCAGTTTCACCGCTACGCTTAATCAAAACTGACTTTGAGTAGAGGTAAGGTTCTGACATTCGGTAATTCTTTTCACGGTCGGGACGGATACCGATGTTGTTAATCACGGCATCGTAGCGGTCTGAGCCAAGACCGGCAATCAAAGAATCCCACTTTGTTTGAACGAAAGTGACCTTCATGTTCAATTTCTTACCGATAGCCTTGGCCATGTCGACTTCGTAGCCAACTAACTTACCAGAGTCATCATGGTAAGAAAATGGTGCGTAGGTTCCTTCTAGACCAACGGTTAAGGTTCCTGGCTTGATGGTCTCATCTTTTTTTGGTTGGTTTAGCTGGGCAAAACCAAAGATAGCGCCGATGACCACGATAATCCCGGCCAGTAAAATCAAAACTTTCTTATTCATCTTACTTCTTCTCCTCAAATAGGTAAAACAGTGCAAAATAAAACCGCCCCTAGTGTACACCAAGGGCGGTTTTTACGTCTGTAAATCAGATAGACCCACCCTAAAAAAGCGGTAAGTAACACTTTACCGCAGTCATGTTTGGGTTGTTAGTTAAGTTTTTAGCTAACATTAATCTTCTCCGATTTCTTTCTATCAGTGTAACGGGACAAGAAAACTTTGTCAACAGAATTGAACTGATTTTGCTAAAAAAGACAAAATTGGTTTACTTTCAAAATAGTCGGTTAAAAGCGATTGTTCGGCTTTTATTGCTGATTTTTCCAAAATGGTTTACTGGAAAGTCTGACTGAATGCTGGTTTGGCCACCTAGTCGGGCTAGCCGGCTTTTGCTATAATGAAAACATGGTATCGGTCATCATTTGACCAGAAAGGACTCATATGTCAGACAAGAAAACATTTTATATCACAACCCCAATTTACTATCCATCGGGAAAGTTACAATTGGGAAATACTTATACGACAGTTTTGGCGGATGCCGCTGCTCGTTACCATCGTCTTTTGGATGAAGACGTCTTCTTTTTGACTGGAACCGATGAACACGGGGAAAAGATTCAAAAGAAAGCGAACGAGGCCGGTACAAGTGAAATCGAATACTTGGACAAGATGATTAAGGACATCAAGGACCTGTGGTCATTGATGGGCATTTCATATGATAAGTTTATTCGAACGACTGATGAAGGTCACGAAAAGGCTGTCCAAAAGATCTTCCAGCAATTGCTGGATCAGGGTGACATCTACAAGGGCCAATACGAAGGTTGGTACTCTGTTTCCGATGAAGAGTATTTCACGGAATCACAGTTGGCTGAAGTTTACCGTGACGAAAACGGTAAGATGATTGGTGGTAAGGCACCTTCTGGTCATGAAGTTGAAAAGATTCAAGAAGAATCATACTTCTTCAAGATGTCCAAGTATGCTGACTGGTTGGTTGATTACTACAAGTCACATCCTGATTTTGTCCAACCACATGCACGAATGAATGAAATGTTGCAAAACTTCATTTTGCCGGGCTTGGAAGACTTGGCTGTAACGCGAACTTCTTCAAACTGGGGTGTTCCCGTTCCAGGTGATGAACGCCACGTCATTTATGTTTGGATTGACGCCTTAGCTAACTATATTACTGCCTTGGGTTACGATTCAGCTGATGATTCACTTTTGAAGAAGTTTTGGCCGGCTAATGTGCAATTGGTTGGAAAGGAAATTGTCCGTTTCCATATTATTTACTGGCCAATCATGTTGCATGCGCTTGGTTTGGAATTGCCAAAGGAAATCATTGGCCACGGTTGGCTGGTGATGAAGGATGGCAAGATGTCAAAGTCAAAGGGAAACGTGATTTATCCTGAAGACTTAAAGGCCCGTTATGGTTTGGATGCTGTTCGTTACTACCTGTTGCGTTCAATGCCATTTGGCAACGATGGGGTCTTCTCACCCGAAGACTTTGTGTCACGCGTGAACTTTGATTTGGCTAATGATTTGGGAAACCTCTTGAATCGAACGGTGGCCATGATTAATAAGTATGAAGATGGTGTGATTCCAGCCTTTACAACCGGTAAGACTGATTTTGATGAAGACTTGGACTTGGTTGTTGAAAAGCAGATTACAGAATACAACCAACACTTGAGTGCTGTTCATACAGCGGATGCGCTTGAAGCTGTTTGGGGTGTTGTTCGTCGTGCCAACAAGTACATCGATGAAACGGAACCTTGGGTTTTGGCTAAGCAGTCAGGCGAAGACGAAGACGCGAAGGCAGCTTTGCAATCCGTCTTGGCTCACTTGGCTGGAGCACTCCGTGCAGTTGCAGCGATGTTGCAACCGGTCATGACGGATGCGCCACGACAAATGTTTGCCCAACTTGGCTTAGATTACCCTGAAAAGGGCGTTTCTTTGGTTGACCTTGCCATCGATCAAGTGCCAGCCGGTACGAAGGTGGTTGCCAAGGGTGAACCAATCTTCCCTCGTTTGGACGTGGAAGAAGAGGTTGCCTACATTGCTTCATTGGTTTCAAAGGATACCAAGGGTAAGGGCCGGGTAGTCAAAGAAGCCGCTAAGCAGGGCGCAAAGGAGCAAGAAGTGAGCGAAGAAATCCAACATAAGGATTTGATTGAGTACGACGATTTTGATAAGGTCGAAATTTTGGCGGCTAAGATTACGGCTGCTGAATTTGTGGAAAAGTCAAAGAAGTTGATTAAGTTCACTTTGGATGATGGTTCTGACAAGCCGCGTCAGATTTTGTCGGGAATTCGTCAATGGTACCCAGAGCCTGAAGTCTTGTTAGGCAAGACAGTGGCAATCGTGGCCAATATGGCACCACGGAAGATGGCTGGCGAGTTATCAGAAGGAATGATTCTTTCTGCCGAAAAGAACGGCATTGTGACCGTTTCGGTTTTGCCAGAAATCATTGAACCTGGCTCAGGAATTGAATAAAAATCAGTAAAAAGGCGGTTGCGTGAGCAACCACCTTTTTTTGTTTGTTTGAAGAAATGCTGGGTACGAAAAATGTTAGTAGTGCGGCATGGTGAAAGCGCTAGCCACCTAGGAATAAAGCCTTACTTCAATGGCCAAGCCCATGGGTCTTGGTGCCACTTGGCTAGGCGGGTATGGTCTTCATCACTAATCACTTTCTGGTTGGCCAATAACTTGATTAAACCGGTATAAGTCAAAAGTGGAGCAAAGGCAAAGCCAGCCTCTTGGAAGTTCTTGTCAGCATCGGGGAAACCATACGAGAAGATGGAAACCACACCGGCCACGTTGAAACCTTCGTTTTTGACGGCTTTTGCAGCGCCAAGAACGGATCCACCAGTCGAAATCAGGTCATCAATCAAGACCACTTGGTCATCTGCTTGGATAACACCTTCGACTTGGCGACCGGTACCATGGTCTTTTGGCTTGGAACGAACATAAACCATTGGTAAGTCTAATTCGGCAGCAACCAGGGCTGCTTGGGGGATGCCGGCAGTGGCAACACCGGCAATCACTGATACTTGAGGGTATTGCTCCTTAATCAATGCAGCTAAGGCTTTTGCGATGGCGTGGCGTGTTTTTGGATAAGAAATCGTTAGGCGCAAGTCGGTATAAATTGGTGACTGGATGCCAGAGGCGAAGGTAAAGGTGTCGTCGACCTTCAATTGGACGATTTTGTGATCGATTAAATCTTGGAGAATTGCTTCAGTTGAAACTGTCATTGGTAAAACCTTTCATTCTTTCTTTAATGGCTTTTTGTTGGTAAAAATTAGTTTTGCCAAGCACTTTGGTAGCGGAGCCAAGCAGCAACTGGGTCGCTTGCCTTGGTAATTGGCCGGCCAACGACGATGGCCTTGGCACCATCCGCAGCTGCTTGGTCGGGACTAGCAACGCGCACCTGGTCATCCGTTTGGTCTTCTTGCATGCGAATGCCGGGGACAACGAAGAGAAAATCAGGACGCAAATGGGCGTTGAGTGTTGTCAACTCCAAGGCGGAGCAGATAACGCCGTCGCAGCCGGCCTGGTCCGCCATTTGGGCTAAGGCCAAGACCTGGTCCTGCATTGGCAGGGCCGCGTGCTGTTCGTTTTTCAGGACTTCATCAGAAATAGAAGTTAGCTCCGTGACTGCCAGGAGGGCAGGCATGTTGACGCTAGCCTTTGCTGCACCGATTTTCAAACCTTCCTTGGCAGCTTTCAACATGGCAGACCCACCCAGTGAATGAACGGTCACGTAGTCAACGCCGAGTTGGCCGATTTGAGCCATTGCCTGTCGGACGGTGTTGGGGATATCAAAGAGCTTAAGATCTAAGAAAATCTCGCAACCGCGCTTTTTCAAATCAGTGATAATGGCTGGCCCAGCTTGGTAGAAGAGCTCCATCCCGACCTTGACGGTTAATTGACTGGGGTCGGGAAAACGATCTAAAAAGGCTGTGACGGCGGCTAAGTCGTCAAAGTCCAAGGCAATCATTAGTGGTTTTTCCATGGTTACTCTCCTTCATGGGCAAGAAAAAAGACTATTCCCTAAAAAAGTTCAGAGAATAGTCTTATTGTGTTAAAAATTAAGCGTAATTTAATCATCTGGCTTCTCTGAACCAATTAATGACTAATGAAAGTATAAACTATCTGCCGGCTTTCGACAAATTTATTTTAAAAAAAGCCCGAAGGAGTGTTTCCTTTGGGTTTCAAAATCAGTCCTGATTTTAAAGGAGGTCGCCGATGGCAGAATAACCAATGGTTGGGAAAATTGTCACCAAACGACTGAGTTGTGCTGGTGTGTACGCGAATTCAATGGCAGGCAAGAGGGCGTTAATAACATCCTCTGCATGTTCTGAAATTTCGATTGCACCAACCAAGTGCTTTTCCTTGTCATAAATCAATGAAAGGTGGCCTTCTTTTTCATAGTCGACCATGCGATACCAGTCATCCATGACATCCTTTTCAACGACATCATATTGGTCAGGGTGAGCGGCAGCTTCATCGAGTGTTACGCCGGCTTGGGCTAAACGAGGGGTCGTGAAGACCGTTGTCCCGATGGCTGGATAGTTGATGACTTTGTCATCTTGGCCTAAGAGGCGCTTGGCAACATACTGGGACTCAAATGTTGCCGTTGGGGTCAACTTTGGTTGGGCCTTCTTCACTACGTCACCGGTTGCATAAATATTCGGCACGGCTGTTTGGAGGTATTCGTTAACCGTAATCCCGGCCTTGTCGAATTCGATTCCCAGATCTTCCAGACCAAGGTCGGCAGTGTTTGGTGTGCGACCGGTAGCATCCATGACGTAATCGGCTTCATAGGTACCGGTTGAAGTTTTAACGGCAAAGCCAGAAGTAACTTGTTCGACACTTTCAGTTTGGCTATTCTTGACGAATGTAATGCCTTGTTTTTCAAGGGCTTGCACCAAGGCATCACTATAGCGTTGGTTAAATTCAGGTAAAGCGCGGTCAGAACGGAGAATAACAGTGACGGCAACGCCTGCAGCGTTCATCATTGCTGCGCTTTCGAGGCCGATATAGCCTGCCCCAATAATGACCATTTTGTCGGGCGCCTGGTCTAATGACAGGAAGTCCTTTGAATCATGAAGGTACTCAGCACCGGGGATGTCCAAGCGATTGGAGTGCATACCAGTGGCAATCACGATGTTTTCGGCTGTAACGGTTTGATCACCGATTGTCACAGTGTGGGCGTCGGCTAAGCGACCAGCACCGAAGTAGAACTTGATGCCCAATTCTTCCATCCCGCCTTGGATGGCGTTTGGGAAGATGGCGATGATTTCCTTTTTACGGGCCATGTTCTTGGTCCAGTCAATGTCGCCGCTACCTGAAACAATGCCGTTTGAAGCACGTAATTCACGTTGTAAGGAAACTGCGTTTTCCAGGATAACTTTGGCGTTGCAACCCCAGTTTGGACAAGTTCCGCCGACCTTTTCTTTTTCGACAAAGGCGACTGTTTTACCGGCCTGAGCCAAAAGCGGTGCACCATCAAAGGCCCCGTGGCCGGCCCCGAGGTACAAAACGTCGTAATCGTATGCTGTCATTTTCTAGATTCCTCCTAAGTTGAAAGCTTAATACGATTATCTCACAGTTTCTTTTGGAAATGAAATTTAAACTATACCAAATTGTCGTTTTCTTTACATGTTCAACTCATGATCTCAATAAAGAAAAAGGGTCTGTAAAGATAAAGATAAAGAGTAAAGAAAAAAGCCCATACCAACGTTAGTAGATGGCCCCATAGTTTCGTTATCCTAATCTTTGGTTTTTCATCAGTTGGTCAAGGCTTTTTATTTTTGTTGCTTCTTGTCTTGCGTCAATTAGTTTAAGGCCAGGCGTTTTGACAAAGCGGGACGAACGACTAGGGCAATGATTAGACCAAAGGCACATTGGGCTATGTTACCGATGATCGAAGCAAAGCCTGTCGCCCAGCTGTGTGAAAGGAAGGCTGTGGCAAAGAAGTAGCCGACAACCATGACAAAGGAAGCCACGATAACGGCAATCGTTTGGCTCATCACTGATTTCTTAGTGCCAATCAATCCAGCCAAGTAACCCTCTAAGCCGTGAATGACCAAGGAGAAGGGAGCCCAGGCAGCATAGCCAGCTAAAAGATCCAAGAGCAAACCGGATAAACCACCAACAATCATTCCTGAACGGGCACTACCCAATAGCGCCACTAAGAAAATGCCGGCTTCCACTAAGTTGACATAGCCACCTGGCGTTGGAATTCGCACCACATAAGAAAGGGCGAGGTTTAAAGCAGTAATCACGGCCAAAGTCGTGATGGTTTTGGTAGTAAAGTATTTATTCATAATCATCTCTCCATGTATTTCATAATAATAGGAATATTATAGCAAGGATTTCAATGAATAAAAAAGACAGTTTTCTTTCAGTTATCCGACAAAATCAGGAAATGGTATGGTTAATTTTTCAAACAATTTCTAGTGAACACTTGCACTGGTTTCTAGCCTTTGTGTTATAATGTCCTTGTTGACATAAGTCAAAAAATTAATTGGAGGTCTACACACATGACTGTGAAGATTGGTATTAATGGATTCGGTCGGATTGGTCGTTTGGCATTCCGTCGTATCTTGGAACTTGGCGACTCAGCAGCTGATGTTGAAGTTGCAGCCATCAACGATTTGACTAGCCCATCAATGTTGGCATACTTGTTGAAGTATGACTCAACTCATGGAACTTTGGATGCTGAAGTTTCTGCTGATGAAACTGGTATCGTGGTTAACGGTAAGCATTACACTGTTTATGCAGAACGCGATGCAAAGAACATTCCTTGGGTTAAGAACGATGGTGTTGAATATGTATTGGAAGCTACTGGTTTCTATACTTCAGCCGAAAAGTCACAAGCCCACTTGGACGCAGGTGCTAAGAAGGTTTTGATCTCAGCTCCAGCTGGTGATGTACCAACTGTTGTTTATGGTGTAAACCAAGACATCTTGAAGGCTGACGACAAGATCGTTTCAGCTGGTTCATGTACTACACAGTCATTGGCTCCAATGGCTCGTGTATTGCAAGACCAATTTGGTGTTGAAGTGGCAACGATGACTACTATCCACGCCTTTACTTCAACTCAAATGATTTTGGATGGACCTAAGTCAAAGAAGTTCCGTTCAAACCGTACTGCTTCAGTAAACACTATCCCTCACTCAACTGGTGCTGCTAAGGCTATTGGCCTTGTTGTTCCAGAATTGAAGGGTAAGGTTGACGGTCACGCACAACGTGTTGCCGTTGTTGATGGCTCTGTTACTGAATTGACTTCTGTTTTGTCAAAGAAGGTTTCAGCAGACGAAATCAACGCAGCTATGAAGGCAGCTTCATCTGACTCATTTGGTTACAATGAAGACGAAATTGTTTCATCAGACATCATTGGTGACACTCACGGTGCTACTTTCGATGCTACTCAAACACAAATCGTTGAAGCCGGTGACAAGCAATTGGTTAAGACTGTTTCATGGTACGACAACGAATACGGTTTCACTTCAAACATGATCCGTACTTTGTTGCACTTTGCAAACGTATAATCATTTATATAAAGGAAGAACGCTTCGGCGTTCTTTTTTTGTGCAAACAATCTAATTTAAACAGATACAATAGAAACAAATGTGTACATAAAGAAATATATTTGATACAATGTTCTCGAGTTAACAAGGAGAAGTTTTAAAATGATGATGATTCATTAGTTGAAATGGAGGGCTATTTTCATGAAGTATAACAAGATGCAATTGACGAAAGTTAACGAACGTAAGGTTCTGAAAAAAGTCAAGAAGAATTGGGTAGTGCTTTCAATATCAGCTTTTGCCGTTGCTGGTGGCCTTACTTTTGCTAGTGAGGGGTTGACCACACCGGCTTTTGCTGATGGAAATGCATCCATTCAGACTAACAATCAGGTACAAACTTTTAATTATACTGATTTAGCCAAAGAAGGAATTGTGAAGACCGATAGTATTACGTGGTCATACCAAGACGGACAACAAATTCCAACCGGGACTTTTGATTCATTGCGTGGCAATGGTGGCACTTCTTCGGTGACCTTTACAATCAATGCCAATCAGACTCTGAAGCAAGGTGATACCATCAGCATCCCACTTTCGACCAATATCGCTAATCAGCCAGATATGCAGACTTTTAGCGTGTCAAATTTTAATAGTCAGGTTATCGAAAGTGCAACGAAATCGGTATTATCAACTAGTGTCTCTTATGATGCGGCTAGTCAAACGATTCGATTGCCCTTGAATGGATCTAGCTATGACTCCAGTCGTGCTCATCAGATTACTTTGAACTTTAATACGGTTTCTGGATCAGTTTTTCCAAAGTCCGCTGGCAATGGCACTGATTTATCCATTAGCGAAACGGTGGCGGATCAAACACATACCTATTCCTGGGCTGCTAAGCCAACACAAGCAAACTACCAGGAAAATAATACGCCACAGCAGATGAAGGGTAACGTTGCTGATGTGAGTTCAAGTGGTGTTTCAGCGCGGACAACGATTACGAATACAGATGGACTGCCCTTTACTCAGCCAGTTATTCTAAATGACGGAAAAGATTATATTCAAACAATCGATATTAAGGCAACAGCCTCTTCTCAGGGAAAGGTGACACCGGTCTATATCGAAGATGGTGGCTATTTCTGGCCTCATTTGGCATCAGCTAGTGGCTACGGACCAGCGACCGAGGAAGCGGGTTGGACCGATCAGGCAGCAAGTAATAATGGTAGCACCTCAAATGCGGTTGGGGGTGCACAGGTTGCGTGGACAAGCAAGGTTGACGGGGGTCAACCTGCAGCTAATCAGTATTCAGTATTCAGTGGTACGTGTATCAGATAATGAATTGAAAGTAATTATTAATTATGGCCCTTCGCAATATTATAAGTTAACGAAAGACCAATTTGAGCACGTAATTAAGTCTCAATATGCCAGTGTTTCTGACGATGTGATCGCACAAATGGAAAGCAAGTATGGGGATGGCCAGGGAAATGTTTATTTCCCATTTACTGTTTTAAGTAATTTTAAAGCGATTAATCCTAATAACGACAATCAACAGGTTCGCTACGATATTACTTTTTCTGATAACAAGGGTTTCTATGATAAGAAAACGCCTGTTTACACTAATGCAATTCTACACAATACTGCGAGTGGTCAGACGATGGTCACAACGCGTTACGTGGATGAAAATGGCAATCAATTAGCACCAAATGATGATACCCTTGGCTTTATGACTAAAGATAACTTTTCGGCAGATAGCTTATCGATTGATGGTTATACTCTAGACGAGAACAAGCTACCCGAAGGGGCTGTGAAGAATAGCGATGGTTCATACAGTGTCAATGGTACGTATAGCAAGGATGATGCGACGTATACTTATGTTTATAAGGCTAATACGACGAACACGAACCCTACTCCTGATCCATCAACTAGTACCACACCTTCTAATAATGGGGGTGGATCGGAAAGTGCTAGTGAATCAGCAAGCACCAGTGCATCAACCAGTACGAGCCAGTCTGAGTCAGCTAGTGCCAGTGCATCAACAAGTGCAAGTACCTCAACCAGTACGAGTCAACATGAATTAGTGAGTGCCAGTGTTCCAGTACAGACTAGCTCAGTGGCACCGGTGGACAATCCGAGTGCATTAGTCCAACCAGATCAAACAGTGACAGCTGTGACACCTTCATCTGTTTCACAGGCATCATCAGTTTTCCCACAAACAGGCAAGCAGCATGAGAGTGACAAGGACGCTTTTGCTTTGGCAGCTTTGGGTTTGTCTTCAGCGGTGTACTTTTTCGCACTAGGCAAGAACAAAAAGTAAGATGATAATATTAAATCAAAAGAGCACCCGTGCTTTACGGGCGCTCTTTTTGACTGAACCACTGCAAAATCAGCCTCTTGTAACCGACCTTGCTTGTGCTCTCGTGGTAGACTGGGTTATACGAACAAGAAGAACATGAGGGCCAAGATGCAAGTTGCTATTTCGTCAGATAATCATTTGGATTTAAATAAGGTTGAAAACGAGTGGGCACTGGAGCAACAAGCCGCCTACCTGCAAAAAAATCAGATTGAGGTTTATGTCATTGCCGGGGATCTGTTTAATCGCTTTGATAAGACATTAGACTTTGCCCGCGACTTGCAGCGACGGTTAGGGCCGGCCACGGCAATCCGCTTTTTGGCCGGCAATCATGAAATGGGGGCGGGGGTCAGTTACCAGGAGTTGGAAAGTCCGGTGGATGACCTTTATTTCCACCATAAGACTCTTGATGTGGGTTCGGCCCGTTTGATTGGTAATAATGGCTGGTATGATTATAGTTTTGACCAAAACCAGCATAGTGTTGCGGAAATCACACGCTTCAAGCGTGAATTTTGGTATGATCGACGGATTGAACAGCCGATGACCGATCCAGAAAGGTTGGCCATTAACTTAAATCAGATGAAACAGGATATCAAAGAAGCAAAGAAGGTGGGGAAAACTCCAATCTTAATTAACCATTTTGCCCAGGAACAGGCCTTTATTGATCAAATGCCGTTTCGCATGGAACGGCTGGATGTGCTGCGGTCCTTTCTAGGCAGCCAGGCCGTTGGCGATTTAGCGGTGGTCAATCAGGTTCAGGCTGCCATTTCTGGCCACTTGCACCTTCATATGCAGGCGTTGCCCATTCAGCAAACGACCTTTTATAACGCTTCGGTTGGTTATCGGACTCGTCGAGTCAAAGAATGGTTTAGTCATGACTTTATGACGGAGTGGCAAAATCGTTTGATTGTTCTCGACGTTTGAGGGCAATCAAACGATTTCGAAATGAAATGTGGAATAAGTATCTCTCTCACACTATGTCGGGCATTACAGTACGAGGCTGTGAAAGGGCTGATTTTTAATAATTAATATAGGTAGAAAGTGTTAAAATGAGTTGAGAAACGCTAATAGTTTGACTATCGAAATATTAACTGTTAGACTGTTTTTATTGTGAATTGAAGTTAACTAGGGCCATTCTCGGCCATTAAGAAAGGAAACCCTAATGCCAGTACTGACTACGACTGAAATTATGGACCTCATTCCAAACCGTTACCCAATCATCTATATGGACTACGTTGAAGAAATGGTTCCTGACGAATCAATCGTTGCTGTTAAGAACGTGACGATTAACGAACAATTCTTCCAAGGACATTTTCCTGGTAACCCAGTGATGCCCGGTGTCTTGATTATTGAGTCATTGGCGCAAGCAGCGTCAATCTTGATTTTGTCATCACCACAATTTAAAGGCAAGACAGCCTACATGACAGGTATCAATGATGCCAAGTTCAAGAAGATGGTTGTTCCTGGTGATGTTTTGAAGTTACATGTTACATTTGGCAAGGTTCGAGAGAACATGGGGACCGTTATGGTCACGGCTAAGGTCAATGATAAGGTCGCAACCAGCGCGGAACTAATGTTCGTGGTGGCACCTGATGAGCAAAACTGAGCTGGCTAACCAGCAGGTCAACATCAAGCAAATCAATCATGATTTGATGGAGATGTTTGCCAATGTTGTTTGGGTGGAGGAGTATGAGCTCAAGCAGAGCCCCTTTTCGGCCTTGACGGTCAAAGAAGTGCACACGATTTATGCTATCTCCATGTACGAGGAAAAAACTGCCTCGCAGGTGGCTAAGGCTGTCCACCTGAGTCCAAGTGCGATGACCACGGCCATCGATCGCTTAGTTGATAAGGGGTATGTCGAGCGTCGTCGATCAAAGGAAGATAAGCGGGTGGTGAAATTAGGTTTGACCCATCAAGGGCGAATCTTATACCGGGCGCACCAAGCGTTTCACTTTAAGGTAACCAAGGCTTTGTTGGACGATATGTCCATTGAAGAAGCGTTAGCGATGGAACGGGCGGTACATAACTTACAAGCTTACTTGAAGGCCTTAATTGATAGTTAGGCGAACGGGATTGTGAAAAATTATGGAAAACATTAAGATTGTCACCACGGCGATGCAAGTGCCAGAACGAGTGGTGACAAATGATGAACTAACGGAATTGATGGATACCAGTGATGAATGGATTTACCCACGGACTGGTATTCACCAACGTCACGTTGTGACAACTGAGAATACATCAGACTTGGCAACGAGTGTTGCCAAAAAGTTATTGGAACAATCAGGTTGGGGTGCCGCTGATTTGGACTTTATTATCGTGGGGACGATGTCACCCGATGCCCTTTCGCCTCATACAGCTGCGATTGTGCAAGGGAATATTGAAGCACCAAACGCTTTTGCTTTTGATTTGAATGCGGCTTGTTCTGGCTTCGTTTACGGCATGTCCGTTGCCTCTTCTTTTCTTTCATCTGGTCGTTACCAGAAGGGGATGTTTATTGGAGCGGAAGTGCTGTCAAAGCTGGTTGACTGGAAAGACCGGACGGTTTCTGTCTTATTCGGTGATGGCGCTGGTGGTGTTTTGCTTGAGAAGACAGACGAACCGGCTGGCTTGATTGCAGAAGAATTGCGGTCATTTGGTGACCGCGGTCAAGCAATCTTGACTGGCCGCTTCGCCAACAAGAATGCCTTTGCTGGTGAGATTTCACCACTCGATCCATACTTCCACCAGGAGGGTCGGAGCGTTTATAGCTTTGCCACGCGTGAAGTGCCTAAGGTGATGAAGAAGGCTTTGGAAAAAGCTGGACTTGAAGCCGACGACGTTGACTTTTACTTGGCTCACCAGGCCAACAAGCGCATCGTCGAATCCATGGCGAAAAACTTTGGCCAACCAATGGACAAGTTCCCAACAAACATGGAAGAATATGGCAACACATCGGCCGGTTCAACGGCCATCCTGCTCGACGAATTGCGTCGCAGTGGTCAGATTAAGCCCGGCATGAAGATTGCCTTTGTCGGCTTTGGCGGCGGTCTGGCGATTGGCGTCCAAATTTGGCAACTTTAACTAAAAAATAAAAAATCAGAATTGCGGTGTAGTAGACTGCACCGTAAAAATCCAACGTATTGCAATACGAACATCTATATAGGAGAGCATGCTCATGACTAACGAAGAAATTTTTGACAAGGTTAAGGAAATTTTGATCGACCAATTCGATTTGGAAGATTCAGAAGTTTCATTGACTACTAACATGACTGATGACATCGATGCTGATTCATTGGACTTGTTCGAAGTTTTGAACCGTGTCGAAGACGACTTCGACATCAAGTTGGAAGAAACTGAAGAAGTTAAGACTGTTCAAGACTTGGTTAACAAGATCAAGGACCAACTTGACAAGAAGTAAGCATCAAGCGGTTTTTAACCGCATACATACAGATAGATAAAATAAAGAGGCAGAGATTATGACATTTAAAATTGACAACCCCATTTTTGATAAATTAGGGATGAAGTACCCACTCGTTGAAGGTGGGATGACTTGGGCCGGTACAGGTGCCTTAGCTGCCGCTGTATCTGAAGCTGGTGGACTTGGTTTTATTGGAACTGGTTACTGGCATGGTGACGAAGTTCGTCGTGAAGTTCGTCGTGCCAAGGAATTAACGGACAAGCCTTTTGGGGTCAACGTGATGTTGATGTCTCGTCATATTCGTGAAGTCTTCGATGTGATTTTGGAAGAAGGCGTGAAGGTTGTGGCTACTGGTGCAGGTGATCCATCACCATTCTTGGAAGAATTGCATGCCGCAGGCGTAACGGTTATCCCTGTTGTCCCATCTGTTTCAATGGCCAAGATGATGCAACGTAAGGGTGTTGATGCTGTAGTTGCCGAAGGAATGGAATCAGGTGGTCACATTGGTCAAATGACAACAATGGCTTTGGTACCACAAGTTGTTGATGCCGTTGATATTCCCGTTATTGCCGCTGGTGGAATCGGTGATGGCCGTGGTGTTGCCGCTGCCTTTGCCTTGGGTGCCTCAGGGGTTCAGATGGGAACTCGTTTCTTGACGGCGACTGAGTCTGAAGTTCACCCAAACTACAAGGCCAAGGTCTTGAAGGCCCGTGATATTGATACGATTATCACTGGTAACATTGTTGGTTCACGTGTCCGTGTCTTGAAGAACAAGATGGCCAAGGAATACGTGAAGCGCGAAGTAGAAGAAATCGGTAAGCCAGAGCCTGATTACGAAACAGTTGAAAAGCTTGAATCAGGGACCTTGCGTGCCG
This sequence comes from Fructobacillus sp. EFB-N1, assembly GCF_001038455.1. Classification (GTDB taxonomy): domain Bacteria; phylum Bacillota; class Bacilli; order Lactobacillales; family Lactobacillaceae; genus Fructobacillus; species Fructobacillus cardui. The sequence goes on from NZ_LDUY01000006.1 coordinate 60,159, forward strand.
CCGTTGTCGATGGTGACAAGAACGGTGGGGCCTTCATGGCTGGACAAATTTCAGGAATGGTCAATGATGAAAAGCCTGTTGCTGAAATCTTGGCCGAAATTTGGGCACAAGCAACGGACATCATGGGCATTGAAAACAAGGCAAAATAAGCGAGGTTTCTAATGAAAGTAGGACTGCTATTCAACGGTCAGGGATCACAGCAAGCGGGCATGGGGGCTGACCTCTATGAAAACTTGCCGGGCTACAAGGCTTATATTGATAAAGCTTCTGCCATCTTGGGCTATGACTTAAATGAGTTAGACCAAGACGAAGAAAAAATTCGACAAACACAGTACGCACAACCAGCCATTGTGGCAATGGATGCAGCCTTAGCTGCATCATTAAAGGATGCTGGCTTAACGAATGTGGTTGCTGGTTTGGGCCTTTCGTTAGGTGAATATCCAGCCTTGGTTGCCAATGGCATTCTGACCTTTGAGCAGGCAATCGCTTTGGTTAAAGATCGTGGTCAATACATGCAAGAGGTTGGCGACAAGAACCCTGGCAAGATGGTTGCGGTTTTGGATGATAACCAAGATATGATTGTTGAGGTTGTTGAAGGTTTGCAAAAAAAGGGCCTACAAGTTTACCCAGCTAATTTTAATACCTTTTCACAACTGGTTATTGGCGGTGTCAAAGCTGATGTTGACCAGGCTGTTGAGGCATTGACAGAAGCCGGTGTGAAAAAGCAGGTTGAGTTACCAGTTGTTGGTGCCTTCCATACGCCATTGCTAAACGAAGCCTCTGAAAAGATGGCAACGCGCTTGGCAGGAGAAGGATTTGGTGCAGGGGCTTATCCTGTTTATTCCAACACGACGAAGCAAGCCTTTACAGCTGCAACCGTCAAGGATACCTTGACGAAGCAGATTGTTTCGCCAACCTACTTTGCACAATGCTTGCAGGAAATCGTGGATGCCGGAGTTGATACTTTGGTTGAAATCGGTCCTGCTGCTACCCTCGTAAAATTTTCGAAGAAAATTGCGCCAAAGGAAGTTACCAAGTATACGGTGACGGACTTTGCTTCCTATCAAAAAGTCGTTGATGCCATCAACGCAGAGAAAGGATAAGAATCCATGGACTTTACTAATCAAACCGTTTTGGTAACTGGGTCATCACGAGGAATCGGCTTAGCCGTTGCCCACGCCTTTGACAATGCGGGCGCCTGTGTTATCTTGCATGGTCGTTCTGCTATTAAAGAAGAAGTCATCAACTCCTTCAAGCAAAAGCCAATGACGTTGCAATTTGACGTTGCTCATGCTGAAACAGTTGAAGCAACTTTCAAAGACTTGTACAAGCAAGAAGGCTTTGAAGGTATTGATATCTTGGTGAACAACGCCGGGATTACCAAGGATCAGTTAGTAATGGGGATGAGCCCAGCTGATTTTGCCCAGGTTGTGAACACAAACTTGAACGGAACGTTCAACGTGACGCAACCCGTCTTTAAGAAGATGATCCGACAAAAGCATGGTGTGATTTTGAACATGGCTTCTGTTGTTGGTCAAATGGGCAATGTTGGTCAGGCCAATTATGCCGCATCAAAGGCTGGTATCATTGGTTTGACAAAGTCTTTGGCTAAGGAAGGGGCGAAGCGCAATATTCGCGTAAACGCCATCGCCCCTGGGATGATTATTTCGGATATGACGGATGCCTTGTCAGACAAGGCGCGTGAAGCCATCTTGAATGAGATTCCTTTGTCACGGTTTGGTTCAATCGATGATGTGGCCGATGTTGCGCTATTCTTAGCCGGCAACGACTACATGACTGGACAAACGATTACCGTTGACGGTGGCCTTTATATTTAATAATCATCGTTCATTTTAAGTTACTGAGATTAGAAAGGAAGCGGCAATGACACGAGTCGTAATTACTGGGATGGGGGCTGTTACCCCATTAGGAAACGATACAAAGACCTTCTTGGATGGCCTTTTTGATGAAAAATTAGGAATTAAGCCAATCACGAAGTTTGATGCAACTGAAACTGGTATTTCAGTTGCCGGACAGGTTGACGGTTTTGATCCAGCTTTGCGCGTTGGAAAGCGTGATGCACGTAAGTTGGACTTGTTCTCACAGTATGCTATTGATGCTTCTTACCAAGCCTTGGACCAAGCAGGTTTGTTGCCTGATGAAGGTTCAGAAGCAAAGTCAAAGGTTGCTAATTCAGAACGTTTTGGTGTTATCTTGGGAAATGGAATTGGTGGTTTGACAACTATCCAAGAACAAGTGATTAAGATGCACGAAAAGGGACCACAACGCGTTTCACCATTGTTCGTCCCTGAATCAATTCCGAACATGGTTTCAGGAAACGTTTCATTGCGCTTCGGTGCTCGTGGCGTGAACTTCACAGTCGTAACGGCTTGTGCCTCAGCTACGAACGCCATTGGTGAAGCCTTCTGGCGTATCCAATCGGGTCGTGAAGACGTGATGTTGACTGGTGGTTCAGAAGCGACTGTCAACGAAATTGGAATTGCTGGTTTCGCCGCTTTGACTGCTTTGTCAAAGGAAGAAGACCCTGCACAAGCTTCAAAGCCATTTGACAAGAACCGTCACGGTTTTGTCTTGGGTGAAGGTTCAGGAATCCTTGTATTGGAGTCCTTGGAACATGCTGAAGCTCGTGGTGCCAACATCTTGGCTGAAGTGGTTGGATACGGTGCATCATCAGATGCTTACCACATGACTTCTCCTGCCCCTGATGGTGAAGGAGCTGCTCGGGCAATGAAGGCAGCCTTGAAGGATGCTGATATCAAGCCAGAAGACGTTACTTATTTGAATGCCCACGGTACTGCTACCGGTGCAAACGATTCAGGTGAAGCCGAAGCCGTTGCTTCTGTCTTTGGTCCAAACTCTGTCTTGGTTTCATCAACGAAGGGCATGACGGGTCACCTTTTGGGTGCCGCCGGTGCCATCGAAGCCGTTGCTTCTGTTGGTGCTATCGACCGTGGTCAATTGCCAGTTAACGTTGGCTTTGATGAACCAGATGAGCACACAAAGTTGGTGAACTTGGTTAACGAAACGAACAAGAATACGGCTCCTGAATATGTTTTGTCTGCTAACTATGGTTTTGGTGGTCATAACGCAGCTGTTGTCTTCAAGAAGTGGTAAGAGGGAAGTTCAATAATGAATTTAAATGTCAAAGAAATTCGTGAATTGATGGCAGACTTGGAAAAGTCTACCCTGCGCGATGTTTACATCCAAGATGGTGAATTTTCATTGCACTTGTCTAAGAACGAACAGGTTCAAGGCGGTAGCACACCAGCGCCAGTAGCGCCAAGTGCACCCGCAGCGCAACCTGTTGTGAACCAAGAGCCAGCAGCCCAGGCCTCTGCGCCTGAAGTAGCTGCACCAGCAGCTGCCGGAAAAGAAATCAAGGCACCAATGGTCGGAACGGTGTATCTCCAACCAAAGCCAGGTGAATCAAACTTTAAGAATGTTGGCGACCACGTCGAGAAGGGCGAAACGGTTGCTATCATTGAAGCCATGAAGTTGATGACTGAAATCAAGTCAGACGTTTCTGGTACCATTGCTGAAGTTTTGGTTGATAACGAAGAAGTGGTTGATTTTGATAAGCCACTTTACCGTGTCACAACTGATTAAGAGATTAGACGGCTATTTCGGCCGATCGTCTTGTCCAAGCATTGCTTGGATATACATAGACAGCTAAAAGGAGAAGAGCTATGACCCAATTGAACACAAAGGAAATTCAAGAAATTCTTCCACATCGTTACCCAATGTTGATGTTGGACACGGTTGAGGAATTAGTACCTGGTGAGCGCTGCGTGGCTATCAAGAACATTTCAATTAACGAAGAAATTTTCCAAGGACACTTCCCTGGTAACCCAACTTTCCCAGGTGCTTTGACCGTTGAGGCATTGGCCCAAGCTGGTGCTGTTGCTTTGCTTTCAATGCCTGAGTTCAAGGGTAAGACAGCTTACTTTGGTGGTATCAAGAAGGCTCGCTACCGTCAAATGGTTCGTCCTGGTGACCAATTGCGCTTAGAGGTCGTTTTGGATCGTTTGCGTGGCCCTGTTGGTTCAGGAAAAGGAATTGCCTGGGTGAATGGTAAGAAGGCTACAACCGCTGAATTGACATTTATTGTTGGAGATTAAGATGTTTAAAAAAGTATTGGTAGCCAATCGTGGTGAAATCGCCGTGCGGATTATCCGGACGTTGAAGGAAATGAGTATCCAAACGGTTGCGATTTATTCAACGGCTGACAAGGATTCTTTGCACGTTCAAGTAGCAGACGAGGCCATCTGTGTTGGTGGCCCAAAGCCTGCTGATTCTTACCTAAACATGAAAAATGTTGTGACAGCAGCCCTATTAACGGGTGCTGAAGCAATTCACCCAGGTTATGGGTTCTTATCAGAAAACGCCCTATTTGCCGAAATGGTCGGCGATGTCAACATTAAGTGGATTGGCCCTCGTCCTGAAACAATCGATTTGATGGGAAACAAGGAACATGCTCGAGCAGAAATGACCAAGGCAGGCGTTCCGGTAATTCCTGGTTCTGATGGCTATATTCATAACGTCGACGAAGCCATTGAAGTTTCGAAAAAGACGGGATTCCCATTGTTGCTGAAGGCTGCTGCCGGTGGTGGTGGTAAGGGAATGCGCTTTGTTTACTCAGAAGGTGAACTAGCAGAAAACTTTATCAACGCTCAAAGCGAAGCTCAGTTGTCATATGGTGATGACCATATGTACATCGAAAAGGTGATGACGGATGTCCGCCATATCGAAATGCAGGTGATTCGTGATCAATTTGGCAACGTGATTTGCTTGCCAGAACGAAACTGTTCTTTGCAACGTCGGAACCAAAAGGTGATGGAAGAATCACCAGCCGCTTCCGTGACACCAACAATGCGTGAAGAGCTGATGGACATTGTCACAAAGGCCGTGAATGCGATTGACTATGAAAATACTGGAACGATTGAATTCCTTCAAGACCAAGAAGGTAAGTTCTACTTCATGGAAATGAACACTCGAATTCAGGTTGAGCACCCAGTCACTGAAATGGTGACAGGCTTGGATTTGGTTCGCTTGCAGGTTGAAGTTGCTGCCGGTGAAGAATTGAAGTTAAAGCAAGCTGACGTTCAAATCAGCGGTCACGCCGTTGAAATGCGGTTGACGGCTGAAAAACCAGAAGCTAATTTTGCCCCTAGTGCTGGAAAAGTTGACTTTGTCTTCTTGCCAACTGGTGGACCAGGGGTTCGAATCGATTCAGCCCTTTACAATGGCGACACCATCCAGCCGTTCTATGATTCAATGATTGCGAAGCTGATTGCCCATGATGAAACGCGTGGGGAAGCCTTAGCAAAATTGGAACGAATGGTGGATGAAACTTCCTTAGTTGGTGTTTCTACATCACAGACTTTCCAAAAGGCCATGTTGCTGGATGAAAACGTCTTAACAGATAACTTTGGAACGAAGTATCTTGAAGATACATTTATGCCAAAGTGGGAAGAAAAACTGGCTGAACAAGCTGGTGAATAAATTTCTTGACGAAAGCCGCCTTTGAGCGGCTTTCACTTGCTTAAGAAACTTTAGGCCCAAACAGTGATGAGGGGGAAAGGGCAGAGCCCAAAATAATATGGATTTATTTAATTCAAAAAAACCTGAACAAAATAAGATTAAGGTGACCGATGCCATTAAGGATCGGATTCCTGATGGCCTCTTTCTGGCTTGCCCATACTGTGGCGAACAGATTTACAACAAGGAACTGGGACCATACCGCGTTTGTCCAAAGTGTAATTACGGTTTCCGTTTGCAGGCGCACGAACGGGTTGCTCTGTTAACGGAAGACTTTGTCGAGATGAACGCTGACTTGACGATTGATCATTCTGATTTCCCTGGCTATGAGGAAAAATTAGCCCGGGCTAAGAAGCAAACTGAGATGAACGAGTCTGTTTTGACTGGGACGGCCACGATTGAAGGCGAAAAGGTTGCCCTGGGCATCATGGACGCTTACTTTATGATGGCCTCATTGGGTTCAATGACCGGCGAAAAGATTACCCGTCTCTTCGAGTATGCCACAGAAAACCGCTTGCCAGTCGTGATGTTTACGGCTTCTGGTGGGGCGCGAATGCAAGAAGGAATTAATTCCTTGATGCAGATGGCTAAGGTATCAGCGGCAGTTGCCGCCCATCAGGAAGCTGGCTTGTTGTACTTAGTTGTGCTGACCGATCCAACGACAGGTGGTGTGACTGCTTCCTTTGCAATGCAGGGTGACGTTACATTGGCTGAACCACACGCCTTGGTTGGTTTCGCTGGTGCTCGTGTGATTGAATCAACGATTCATGAAAAGTTACCAAAGGACTTCCAACGAGTAGAAACGCTCTTGGAAAACGGCTTTGTTGACAAGATTGTTCCTCGCCAAGACATGGCTGGCATGATTGCCAATATTGTGTCACTACATCAACAGGAGGCTGAATAATGTTCGAATTTATCAAGACATTGTTTAAAAAAGAAATCGATCCAGCTGAAGTGGTGAAGAAGTCCCGCGAAGAACGCTTTATGGCACGCGAATTAATCAATGGCATCTTTGAGGATTTTATTGAGTTACATGGCGACCGCCTTTATGGCGATGACAAATCAGTTATTGGTGGTTTGGCACGATTAAACGGCCAGCCCGTTACTGTGATTGCCATTGATAAGGGAACGGATATCAACGATAAGTTGTCTAAGCGAAACGGGTCACCTCAGCCTTGGGGCTACCGGAAGACGCAACGATTGATGGAACAAGCAGCAAAGTTCCACCGTCCAATTGTGACCTTTATCAATACACCTGGTGCCTTTCCTGGTAAGGACGCTGAAGCCTTGGGCCAAGGGGAAGCAATTGCTCAGTCAATTTTAAAGTCAATGAAGTTGCCAGTTCCAATCATCTCCATTATCTATGGTGAAGGTGGTTCCGGTGGTGCCTTGGCCTTGGGCACAGCTGACCAAGTGTGGATGTTTGAAAATGCCACATATTCAATTTTGTCACCCGAAGGCTTTGCTTCTATTTTGTGGAAGGATGCCAAGCGATCAAATGAAGCTGCTGGCATCATGGGCTTGACGGCTGCTGATTTGCTGAAGGAAAATGTGATTGACCTGGTGATTCCAGAAGGTCATAATCATGGCAAGATTTTTAACGGCATGAAGGAAAAGTTGTCGAGTGAAATTCAGGAATTGCAGACACTATCTGACGATGAGTTGATTCAACAACGGCGGAAGCGTTTTCGGGCTTTCTAAATAAAAAATAAAACGCCTGTAATGGGAAATTTGTCGCGAGAAAGAGAAGCGATATTTAATTTCTGGTTACGGCGTTTTTTTATGTAAACTAACCAGCTTGGTACTATCAGTACTGGGCTTTTTTACTGAATTATTCTTGGCTCACCCAGCGACTAAATCAATCGTGTACCGCATTATTAAAATATAGACCAAATAATCAGAAGGACAATTTTTGTCCTAAATATTAAATTAGAATACATCTTCATTAAAAGTAATTAAAAAGAAATGCAATTGAAATATAAAAATAAAAATGTTATTATTTTCCCTAAAGGGAGACTGAGCTATGAACAAAAAACAAACATACAAATTATATAAGGCTAAGAAATTATGGGTAACAGCTTTAGTGGGTGTTAGTATGGTGGCCGTAGAAGGCGCTCTTCAGCAGGCTCAAGCCGATGATGTTTCTAGTTCTCAAACAATAGAAAAAACAACAGATACAAATGAGTCCACAAGTCAACAAAGTCAGACTGCTAGTTCACAGATAACAAATAATCAGAGCACAGGTAGTCAAAGCTCGGTTGCGCAGGGACTAAAGCCTCAGAGTATTGCTGCGCAAGGACTAAATCCGACAAGCACTAATAATCAAAGTGTCGCATCACAAAGCGCCAGTACACAACAAACGTCAGTTAGTGCTAGTGGTGGCCAAAGCAAGCAGCAAACGGCGACGTCACAGGAGGCAACGACTGCTCAAAATCAGAGCCAGGCTGCAAATAATACAAGCAGTTCGACAGCCAATAACAATCAGTCACAAAGTACCAGCACTGAAAGTGGCACGCAATCACAAAGTACCAGCACTAGTAGCGCTACTCAGTCACAAAGCCAAAAAACTGGAAGCACCACTGATACAACCAGTGGCAGCAATCAAGGCAGTCAAAGTCAAGCTACAGAACAAACATTGGATTTGCGCGAAGCAACAGATTCTACAACTATTAATACCGTCTTATTGGGTGCTAATTTGACTCAAGGCACAACCCAATCGGTAACCAATGATCATTTGTCAGTGACAGTTACTAAGGATAATTTTTTGCAGTGGTTTAAAATCAATGGCGCCGCAACCTATGATACTAATACAAACACTGCTATTTTAACGACTAATAAGGATTTCGTTGAAGGTAATATTACTCTTAATACCAAAATTAACGCTAATGATGCTTTCGTGTTGAACGGAAAGATTAACCTAGGTAACAAGTTGCAAGGTGCTCAGGGCGGTGACGGGATTGGAATTGCCTTTCACCATGGATCTGTTGGGCAAATTGGTTCTGTGGGTGGCGGAATTAGTGTCATGGGGCTGCCAACCTCAACTGGCTTTATTTTTGATACCTGGACACTTAATGCTGGTGACCACGGGGATGGTAAGGGTGACTCTTATGTTTCCGGCTTCCACAGCGATGTTGACCAAACTGGACAAGATAGTAATTTTCGCTACGATGGTGGCTTTTTAGACTTGGATCCTGCCAAATACAATGTAGCAGGTCAGGACATACCATTTACGGTAACCTATGACGGAAATGGACATATGGGACTGAATTACCTGGGCCAAACATTTACTATTCCGGTGACCGATTTCCAAGATCCATTAGCACTATCAATTGGAGCATCAACTGGAATAGCTACCAACTTACAAACTGTTTCGGTTGACTCATTTACTTTTGACCCAGCACAGAATAACACAATTTCGCGAACAATCAACTATGTTGATAAAAGTGGCAATAAGATTGCCTCATCAACCGTCCAGTCGGCCATTTATCGCCGTCAGGGAACGTTAGTCAATGGTCAACCAACGTATACGGATTGGCAGTTGGCCAGCGGGACTAATAGTAACAATTTTGCTTCGGTAACGGCACCAACTATTGCCGGTTATACCATGGAAGGTAATCAAACTAACTATTTTTCACCAATAACTGTTACGAATGATTCTGGTCAACTTGTCTATAACGTTGTTTATGATAAAATTCTTGGCCAGACGACACTGAACGTCCAAGACAGCACGATTGTTGCTGGTCCTACGGCACAATGGTCTGCTAGCCAAAACTTTTTGAGTGCTGTGGATCAAAATGGCTCAGCTGTTGATTTGAGTAAAGTTCAGGTTAGTGGTTCGGTGAAGACTACGGACCCAGGAATCTACCCAATTACCTATACTTATACCGATACAAGTGGCAAGACTGTTACAAAGACGGCCAATGTCACCGTGGTGCAAGAAAAGAGTAGTTTGGTGGCCAAGAGTAGTACAATCTTTGTCAACTCGAAGTGGAATACAAGTGACAACGTTGTCAGTGCTACTGATGAAAACGGCAACGTACTTGATTTGAGTAAGGTCCAAGTTTCGGGCAGTGTTGACACCAGCACTCCGGGAGTATATCCGCTTACCTATAGCTACACGGATGCTAGCGGTAATCCATATTCGCAGCCAGTGACTGTGACGGTTATTAATAATCAGAGCGCTTTGACTGTTAAAGATAGCACTATTTTTGTTAATGACAGTTGGAAACCAGCTGATAATGTAACGGCTGCTAAGGACGAATATGGCAATCCAGTCGATATTAGTAAAATCAGTGTTTCTGGGGATGTCGATACCAGCAAGCTTGGCGTTTACCCAGTTACCTATAGCTATACGGATGGTCAAGGAAAGTCCTTCAACGTAGTCGCAAATGTTACCGTTGAAGATAATCAGACACAGCTACAAGCGAAAAACAGTACTTTAATTGCCGGACTAAAGACAACATGGCAGCCAAGCGATAATTTGCAAACGGGGATTGATGCCGATGGCAAGCCACTGTCAATTGACCAAGTCCAGGTTTCTGGCAGTGTAAATCCGCAAAAGCCTGGTACTTACCAAGTCACATATAGCTATACTGATCAGCAAAGGCACTATCATAGTACTCCTGCTACAATTACCGTGTTGGCTAGCCAAGGAAGTATTAATGCTGCTGATAGTACGATTGTTGCCGGCCCTACGGCTCAGTGGTCAGCAAAAGATAATTTCTTGACTGCTACTGATGAACACGGTAATTCGGTTGATTTTTCTCAAGTTCAAACGTCGGGAACAGTTGACGCCAAAACGCCAGGGGTTTATCCAATCACTTATACTTACACGGATAGCCAGGGGACTCCTTTTACAAAGACAATTAATGTGACGGTTGTTGCCAGCAAAGGTGGTGTGGCAGCTAAAGATACTACCTTGATTGCTGGGCCAAATACAAAGTGGACTCCAGCAGACAACTTCTCAGGTGCAACGGATGCAACTGGTCAACCTGTAGACTTTAGCAAAGTTACCGTTACCGGTAATGTTGATACCACAAAGCCTGGAACCTACCCAATCACTTATTCTTATACAGATGGTAGTGGTAATGTCTATACTCAAAAAGTAACGGTCACTGTTTCAGGGGATGATACGTCAACATCCAATACAAATCAGGGTTCAGGAACAACGACAAGTAGTAATCGTCACGTGACAAATCAGGATTCAGGAACGAATACAGCTAATGTGGTTCCTAGTCAGGTTAATGTGTCTGACTATTTGGTAAATGCTACACCAAAAACACCAAGTGTATTACCACAAACAGGTAAGCATCAAACACGTTCGAATAATCTAGAAGCGCTTGCAATAGGAATGATTTCGGCAACCTTTGGACTGATTTTACTGATGAAGCGCAACAAGAAAAACGGAATTGACTGATACTCGATGAAGTTTTTGCTATAATAGAAGCTGAAGGGTTTTCCTCGGCTTTTTGTTTTGGGCTCGTCTTGGAATTCGACAGGCTGTTACGAGCATTAGCTGCATTCCGCCATCCGGGCGTAAAGCGGGCAGACATTTAACTGCAAAAAACAATAACTCTTACGCTGTCGCTGCCTAAAAACCAGTGATTCGTAGCCAAGATTGTTAGGCTGACATGGTGGTCTTGGTTTAATAAATGGTCAGATCGGCTTAATGGTGATGCCTGCACGGTTAAGTTTAAATCAATTAGGTTCCCAGTCAGAGTCAAGTTCTGGACAATGACTGCTTTGGCTGTGGTATTAATCATTGCCCTATGAATGTAGACGCTAGTGTGGCGGTCGGCTTGGACAGGGGTTCGACTCCCCTCGAGTCCATTGGTAACATCAGGAGACGTCAAGAGGCGTCAAAAATCCCAGTCTTAAGCTATTTTGATTTTTTGACCGTCACTGACCGTCACTGACAATCAACAAAAGTAGCGGAAAAAGTAGCGGATAAATTAGAGGATAAAAAACACTTGCACCCTAGCAATGTGACGGCTTTTATAGCCGTTTTTATTTTGTCCAAAATATGCCAAAATACGCAAAAAGTAGCGGATAAAAGCAGATAAACGGACAGAAAACGCCAGAAGTACCGAATCAGTACCGCAGATAATGAACAACAACACGGCTTAAAACTGTAGCGGAAAAGTAGCGGATATTTTTGTATTGTCCAGTAGTGGACAACTAACAACCGTACCTTGTGGTACGCCTGTTATATTTGCTGTGTGGTTACATCCACGCACCTACAGACCTCCGTACTTGTAAGTACGCTGGTGCACTGATTTAGTGCGTCAGGTCTTCCTGTATAATTGTCTTAAAAGCACTTGTGGGGGATGACATGAAGCAAAGGCATATAATCGGACATTACTTTACAGGCTATGCTGATTGGGCGTTAAAGGGTCTTGAGTATTTAAATCAAGAAGAAGGCGGACATTTTAGAAATCGTTACGCTGAAGAAAACTATAATTTTTGGGTAGAAGTACGCCGAGTGTTTGACGACTACACAGCAACGCTACCGCCTGAAATTGTCAAGATGGAACACGACCATTACAAGCACCGCAAACCATTCGGCGAGTATTACAACATAGTCGCGCCTACTGCTGTGATACAAGAGGTCAATAACGAACTGAACAGGTTAGCCAAGTCGATAGAACAGCCAGAACGAATTAAACAGATTAGCTAAAACAACATATTTTATAAATGAGCCATATAAAGCCCGTGGAGGATTTTTTGTTTGTTCTAGTATGATTGTATTAAAGCGACACAAAACGGACGTGAGAGGCGCTTATTTTGCTGAATAGCCCCCCCTATGGTTGCGAACACAAGAGAACGCTCACATATCGTCGTCTTGTGTAAAAGTTCAATTTTTAAAATATTTAGGGTAGGGGGGTACACCCGCTAAAAGCCTATTAAACAGGCATTTTATAAAATTACAGAGCGATTTTAGTCGGGTCTTTAGCGACTTTTTAAAATGAGGGAGTCCGTGACTTGCTGACGCTTTCGCCTAAAGTGGCGCAAATGTTCAAACCTGCACCGAGATAAAGTCGGGACAGATAACAATTAAACAACAGACGTTGCATAAATTGGTTAGGGTAGCAAAACGCGACCCCAGCTTTTGCCCTGAGTCGGCAAAACACCGACCTAGATTAAACTTAGACCGTTCCCCAACAGCGGGGAAACATTGCCAGAATTGGCGAAAACAAAAAGGAGTGTCCAAAATAGACACCCCTTTGACAGGCGTAGGTGTGCCTACACTTGTATTTTGACCTGACAGAACAAAACGGTACCCAAGCTTTCTGCCAAAAGTGGCAGAATAGACACAATAGCGCCCTAGATTAAACCTAGGCCGACATAGGGGGGTAGCAAAACGCGACCCCCTAAGTTTAATTTAGACCGTTCCCAAGTAGTTTGGAAACATTGCCAGAATTGGCAACGTTACATAAAAAAGCCTTACTCAAACGAGTAGGGCTATTTTTGTGCTGATGAACCTGTTAAAACCTGCCTTAAAAACCTAACAAAACCTAACATGAAAACCTGTTAAAACCTGTTATAAAAAACAATCATTTAGGTTATCAAATGTTAGCATTTACTACAACATATTCCAACATTTTACCTTAACAATTCTTAACATAAATACTAGCAAATACCAGCATTAAAATGCAGTAAATTGTAGTGTTGAAAGTCTTATATAGCTATGCCTATATGGTTAAGAACGCACTTAAATATCGTTGCAACGTTGCAAAAAAAGTGTTGCAACCTTTTTGGCTGATGGTTGCAAAAGGTTGCACCCTAAAAAGTTACATGGTTACATGCTTAAAGGCTTGCTGGTATGCAGTTATATAGTGCTTTTTACTGGGGATGAATGCACAGAATTACTAAAAATTTAAGCTAGGAAAATGTCAACAAATGTCAACATTTTTATCTTGATATACCCTAAGAAACCCTAAGATTTTTTACTTGAAAATGTTAGTATTTTCAAGCTCAGTCTTACCAGTATATGAGACTATGAATTAGGCAAAAAGGTGTGCACACAAAATAAAAAAGTGTGCAGTTGGAAAGTCACAAACGGTGACAAACCACATCCCCAAAATAGGGATTTGGTATGTAGTATTTTGTAGTAATTGTGTACATCCCCAATATAAAAAGCACCACGGCACATACAGCCAAGGTGCTTTAACATTTATTTATATTAGTCTGTATGCTCTTGCTTTAATGTTTTAACCTGCTTATCAAAGTCGGACACAATCTTTTGAGTAGGATTAAATGCTTTATATTCTTTTGTTGCTTTATTCTTTGCCATTGTCATTGAAATAGACCCATAGCCGTCAAGAACTTTATAATCACGGAACGCTAAGAACTTGTCTATACTATTGGCTAAGTCGTGCATTGTGAAGGCGTTACCCCGTTCTATAAGGTCTTCTAAATAATCAAAATATCCAGATACGTTACGCTCTAACTGCTTGATTTGCTTTTCGTTAAGGTAATTCTTGGCTATAGAAGTATCAGACTTTAATATTCGACCATTAGGGCTATTCTTCCACGTCTGCAGTCCCATGTTAGGCTCATTATGGTTGGCACTGTGATAGATTAGTTCGGCGGCTGTTTGACCAGTAATAGCATAGTGGAACTTATTTTGCACAGTGGCGTAGAACTGCTTAGCTTGCACACTGGCGGGGTCATAATCGGTACTAATCTCTGCGAAAATATCCGTTACTTGTTGCCAAATACGGCGCTCACTGGCTCTAATCGAACGGACACGCTCTAGAAGCTCTTTAAAGTAGTCCTTGGCAAATAAACGTTCGCCTTGCTTAAGTCGTTCATCGTCCATAGCAAAGCCTTTTATCATGTACTCTTTAAGTACTGACGTAGCCCACTGGCGGAAGCGAGTAGCCTTTTGAGAGTTCACACGGTAGCCAACGGAAATAATGGCGTCTAGGTTGTAGTAAGTAACGGTGTGAGTCTGCTCTTTACCTGCTATTGCGCCGTGTTGAGTGGTATTTTCCATTTTGGAAACAACCACCTCTTTTTGGAGTTCGCCACTTTCAAAGATATTAGCTAGGTGTTTACTAATGGCAGAAATGCCTACCCCAAACAACTCACTCATAGCCTTTTGCGTAGCCCATACCGTTTCATCACGAACTACGACATCGACTTTTTGGCTATCATTATCGGCCTTGTATATTAAAAATTGTAGCTCTGGACTAGGCATAGTTGCTCCTTTGTTGCTTTATATCGTTTCAGCCCCAAGAGGGCTTTTTTATTTGTCTTGTTACAGTCCCAGTAAATAAGTAACTGTATAGCCTGCAACCGCAATGATACCAACAATCACAGCGGCGTTTAAGTATCGTTTGTCTTTAGTGTTCATACTGTCTTCCTTTCATCCCAAATAGTGGGAGTCCATGCCTTACTAATCAAGACGCTTTGTATCATGAAAGCCCAAGTGGGCTTTTTTATTTTATGATTTTTAAAGAAATATACAAGTTTGTATATACAAAATATAATTTTTAAAATCTATCTTTCATAGAAGTGGATTTAGTTGTATTTAAAATGTCTTCTACAATATTTTGTATTTTTTCTTGAGCATCTAGCTTTTTTTGGTCGTTAAGTCCCAGTAAATTAAGCTGGTATACATCAATTTCATTTAGCAATGTAGTTATTTTATACAATGTGTCCAAATTTTCTTTATTAGCATATAGAAGTTGAATAGCCTCAACGAGGTAGTTTTTTTCTTGCCACTTCAGTTGTCCATGCGCCATGCTATTTCCGATTGTTCTTAATCTTCTAATAGTTTTTAATGCTGTTTCTCCGGTTTGTTCTGTAATTTCTATTTTTTGTTCTTCTGGCAAGTCCTCAAACCATTCTGCCTCTGGGTCTTTTTCTTCATCGTCTGGGTCAACACCCTCTGGATTTATTTTTCCAGATAGGTACCACTCTGGTAAGTCAAACAATATTGAAAGTTCAAGAATGTAAGCACTGACAATATTTGCTGTTCCCTTTTCTAATCTTTGTATATATTCCAGGGGAATATTAGTTTTTTTAGACAAACTTAGTTCATCATAATCATTACTAGCTAAAATGAGCTTGATTCTATTTGATTGCTCCGTATTTGGATACCCTTGAATATAAGGTATTGGGTAATTAAAAATATCAGCAAGCTTTTTCCATGTTGTAAGTTTTGGTTCACGCTTACCCGTTTCATATTGTGAAAGGGTGTTGCTAGCTAAGCCAACCTTTTCTCCTAGTGTTTTTAGTGTCAATCCTTTTTCGTTTCTTAGTGCTCTAATTCTATTTGTTGTCATGAGATTTACCTTTACATTTTGCTAAGTAAAATAATAGCACTGTTCTCATTTTGTGACAAACCCCTTGACTTTCTCAAAATGAGACTATATATTATTCTCATAACGAGAAAAGGAGTGAACCGGTGACACAACATTTACAGTATCTTACGCCAGATACACAAAAGGCGATTAGGCGAAAGCGTGGGGAGTTGTCCTTAACCAAGGATAGCCTAGCTAAGCAATTAGGAATATCACGGCCGACACTTAACAGAATAGAAGGGCAGGAGGATGGCGTGGCCGTCCGCATTGATATTTACAAGCGAGTATCTAATTGGCTTGCTGAACATGTATAGGAGGTAATCACAGAATATGGAACAAACAACACAGACAGTCACAGAGTGGCCACGCTGGCTTAATCTAAAGGACTCGGCTAAGTATGCAGGGTGTTCGTCGAATACTTTCAAACGGCACTTTGTTAAGGCTGGCCGAGTTCGTGGACACGTCACAGGTTACGGCGTTCTGTACGACCGTGACGAGATTAGCAAGGCCATTGAAGAATGGCATTAAGGGGGATGATATGGAAGTTTGGAATATATTGACAACGCTTGTCACTGTGGCCGTTGTGGGTCTTGGTGGCGTAGAGGTTGGCTATTACTTAGGAACTAACGAAAAGTAAGAAGGAAACGGCAAACCGAAGGAGGAAATACATGGAACTGGTTTATTACAAGAGCTTGAAAGAGGAACCTTACACAACATTAAATATTATTGCCGAGAGCGTTGACCAAAACTATAAGTCGGTTCGAGATAAGTTTTATAAGCATAAGGATGACTTAAAAAGGTTTGGAATACTTACTCATGAAAAAGTAAGTATTAAGGGTGTGGGGCAACCTGAAAAGGTTTGGAAGCTCAACGAAGCACAGGCAACCTTCTTTATCACGCTATTAGGAAACAGCCCTAAGGTTGTGAAATTTAAGAGTGATTTAGTTCTTGCGTTTATGCAAATGAGAAAGGAATTAGACCAAGCTAAACTAAGCCGAGAGATTAACAAGCGGGCAAACATTGATTTGGCCGAAACCATCAAGGCAGAGTTACCTAACGACCCGCACGCTTACAGCAATTACCACCAACTAGCCTATAAGTACGCCACGGGGATGACACCCAAGCAACTCAAGAAGGCTAAAGGAGTCAACAAGCCAGAAGAGGCGCTAGATAATGACCAAAAAGAACGACTAGAACGAGCTAAGCAACATATAGCCTTATATCTTCTGGACGGCAACGACTACCAAGACATCAAAGCAAAGTTATTTGCTGATATTTAAGAAAGGAGAGCCAGAGACCATGAAAAAGGCACAAAAAAAGACATCCCCTGAAAGTTTGGCGACCAAAGAGGATGACTTGAGTACAATGCCTTTTTTAATGGCTATTTGGCTATATTTTAACATGAAAAACACACAAACAGTAACAATAAACGGCTTTTATTCGCCAGAAGTGGCGAATATCGAAGGGCGACAGTACAGCCCTGTTGACCATTTGCGCAACCACCTTATCTTTTTAAAGCGTCTTATCGGCACGCTAGAGCCAGATACCAAGGCTTTTTACATGGTTGATATGCAGATTGCCAACTTGACGGCAGACATTGAGGAGGTTTGATAGATGACGAATGTACGACATAAAGACCAACTAACAGCCCGAGAAAAGGCAGTTTATATGGCACTGCCTCAAGGACAAGAGAACGCTATTAAAGTGCCAGCATTGGCCAAGAAGGTAGGAATACCAGAAAGACGGCTATACACGATTTTGAGCCATCTAGCAGACCAAGGCTATTTGGTTGGTAGTTTGCGAAACTCTCACGGTGGCGTGTACAAGATTGTAAACAGTGATGAATATTTTTATACGCTGAACATGATGAAGAACAACGCTAAGAGTTACCAGAAACGTGTAGCAGGCCTTGAACAACACCGGGGGCGCTTTGAATGAATGACAACACAGTAAAAGCGATTAAGTCCTACATGGGTCTAGGCGCTTATGTGTACATGGCACTACCTAATACGAAGTACAACGCTGAAGAAGGTGGCTATAAGAATAGCTTTAATCACTGGGAAGAATTGGCCGAATGGTTGGCAAAACACCCCCAATACAAGGGTGGTAATGTTGGAATTGACTTAGACCGTTCGCCTCTTGTGGTGGTTGACGTTGACCAGCATGGAAAAGACGGCCTGCACAGCTTAAAAGACTTCTTACAGAGTCGAGCGGTTGACCCTGCCACCATATCAGAAACCTACCTAGAAAAGACCGCAGGGGGTGGCTGGCACGTTTTCTATCAGGGCGAAGGGAAAGACACCAAGCAACGAATAATAAGCGCTATGGACGGATTAGACGTGTTAAATAGTGGCGGTGTGATTGTTGCCCCGTCTGTAATTGATGGCAACGAGTACAAAGCAACCACTGAACTTGAAACACTCCAGAATAAACCGCAGTGGGTGGACGAATTAGGGCAAGATAAAACCGACAGCAAGAAACCAAACAACCAACGCCATGCCCGTTATAGTGTGGCGGAGCGCTGGGGGATGATTGCCAACGGTTTTGAGACTGGCCAACGCAACGACCAAGCCACTAGCTTGATAGGTTGGCTATTATCTTATGCTATCCATCCAAGGACAGCCCTAGAAGTGGCCAAGGTTGCCAATAATCAAAGTTCACAGCCTCTTGACTCTAACGAACTGGAAAAGGTCTATATCAGCGTTTTAAAGCGAGAAACGGCCAAGGCAAAGAGAAAGGAGGCAGATAATGACTGACACACAAGAACTAGAACAAGAGTTCTTAAATATTAAGCAGAATAAACCCAAGTGGCTGACGTCCAATGGGAATGGCGCGCCCGCCATCAATTATTTAAGACTTGCTGACGAGATTTTAAAAGATAACCCGCTGACAGTCGCACCGTTTGGCGATGACATGAATTATTACATGTTTAACGGTGTGAACTGGGAACAGGTCAAAAAGGAAAGAGCGACAGCGCAAGCAAAGCGGGTGGCCATGCACTACCTCGAGACCGAAGACGTTTATACCGTCCGCAAAATGGAAGACACGGCTAAGACGGTGCTGGTGCAGGCGCAGAAGAGCTATAACCCCTTTGAAAAGCAAAAGACCGACCGTGTAGCCTTCAAGAACGGCACTTATATGCTGAAGAGTGGCGAAATGGTGGCCAACAATCCAGAAGATTATTTAATTAATGGTCACAAAATCGAAGCACAGACAGGGAAGACATCCCCAAACATTAACACTTGGGGCAAATACATGTTTGGCAATTCTTGGCAGTATTTAAAGGAAATTCTGGGCTATGCTTTCATACCTGAACAACATACCTTTAACACAATCACTGTCTTGTTAGATGAGACGGGAGGCAGTGGCAAAAGCTACTTTGTGGACAAAATTGTGAAACCGCTAATAGGTCAAGACAATATCACAGCTAAGGACATCGACACCTTAACGGGTAGCAACGGAAAATCTGCCCGCTTTGGTACGGTTGCCCTGATTAACAAGTTAGCGAATATCCATTTGGACATACCAGACACCCGCATTGACATGCCAGACGTTCTTAAGACCTTATCAGGGGGCGACTTGGTGGAAGTTGAAGGCAAGGGCGTGAACTCCATCAGTGTTGAACTGTATGCCTTACTAATGTTTGCCAGCAACAACAAGCCCAAGATGGCCGTTAGTTCCGCTTTGTTGCAACGTATGCACCTTGTGCCAGTGATTGCCCCAACGGTGCGAGATAACCCGAAAGAAGTGGCGTACCGTGCGACCTTGTGGGATGAGTCTGAAGCAATCAAAGAACTGGGAGGCTTTGCCATTGAGTGTATTGAGGACTTTAAGAAAGCCAAGGAAAACGGGCGTTTGACTGTCAACAGCGAAATCGAAGAAGCTACACAAGACTGGGCAACCAGCCAAGACCTAGTAGCCTCTTACTTGCAAGAAGCACAGAAAGAAACGCCAGAAGGATATAAGGGCGGAATATCGAAACAAGTAGCCTTTGCCCGTTTTCGTGATTGGCTAATTGATAACAGAATTGAGTCCAAAATGAACAAAAAAACTTTCGACACACTTCTGACACAAAAAGGCTTTTTAGAGGTCAGAACACGAGAACACCCCGACCAAAAGACAATAAACGCAGAGGTAAGTTGGTTAGGTTTAGACCTAGAAAAGTACACTTAAGGGCGTTTTGTGCCAAAAATGTGTTAAAAAGAAAGGCTTAAAACAGGGGTTTGTGCCGAAATAGTGCCAAAATCAAAAATCTTAAAACCCTTGTTACTCTAATAGTTATCTATATTTTGTGTTGTAAGTGTCAATATATATGAATAAGTAAAATAAAAACAATAATAAATATATAAGGGTATATAGGGAGAATAATACGTATATAAGGGAGAAGTGACGTTTTTTTGGCCTTTTTGGCACAGAATTAGCGTGATACTTACAGCCTCAAGGGATACGGCGGTTTTATTGTTGACACAAAACAGGACACAGAAGGCACAAACGAGAAAGGTAAAAAAATGAATATGTTTATAGCAATTTTATTGGCCGTGATGGCTGGTGTTATCTTTTGCCAAAAGTGGCAAATGAAGAACTTGAAGAAGCTGAAGAGTTTTATACCGTGAATAGCTAAGAAAATATAAAAACTGTTGCATTGTGCAAAAGGTCAAACGGTGGCAAAATAAGGGGCGTGACGTTGATGGACTGTTAGAAGTTCTGAACGCACGCCTTTTTTATGACATCCCCATATTTTGCCCTTTGTACATAGCTGGGGTGCTATGGAGGCAGTAATATGCAATTAAAAGAGGTGCAAACCAAGAAAGGCAAAGCGTGGGAAGTAGTCGGCTATTTAGGACTACAGCCCAACGGAAAAAGAAAGAAGGTACAAAAGCGAGGCTTTACAAGCAGACGTGAGGCGACAACATGGTTTAACAACGAAGTAACACTGTTTGGCAATGGACAAAGTCAATACAACGAAAAAGCCCCCAAAACAGTTTTTACTGTCAGGGAGCTCTATGAAATGTGGCTAGAAACCTATCAAAACACTGTAGAAGAAAGTACACTAAGCAAGACACTGAAAATCTTTAGGCTTTACATTCTTCCTGATTGGGGCGATACGCCAGTTAACGAAATAACCCCGCTATCTTTACAGCAATATCTTAACACAATGCAGGTTAAACTTATTAATTACAAGAAGGCAGTTGGATATTTTAATAAGCTCACTAAGATGGCCGTTAAGATGGACATGATAGACGTTGACCCGTTCACTAAGGTGGATATGCCAAGAGAACGTAAGAGCCAGACGAAAAAGAAAGCCATGGACGCCGAAGAGTTCAAGCGGTTTATCGAGGTGCTAGATGGTCAATACTGCCAGATTAACAGGCAGGCTTACACACTTTTGAGATTGGTAGCCGTCACGGGGATGAGAACGGAAGAAGTTCTTGCCTTGCAGTGGAAACACATTGACTTTGATGGCGGTTATATCAACATAGAACAAGCGCTAGGCCGTGGCTTACATGGTGGTACTTACATCAAGGCCACGAAGTCAGAGACCAGCACAAGAACAATCAAGGTAGCTAGTGACATGGTTAGAAAGCTGGCGCATTGGTACAATTTAAGCCAGAATAAAGAGCCTGATAGCTTTGTTTTCAATAACAACGGCAAACCATTGCAACCGCTCCGACCCAATAAGTGGTTACATGAGGTTAGTGATAATTACAAAGTGGCCAACGGTTTAGCCATGCACGGTTTGCGCCATACGTGGACAACATTAGCATTAGAACAAGGGGCAACAGTCAAACAAGTACAGACATATTTAGGCCACGCAGACGCCAATATCACGTTAAATGTTTATGCAGAAATTACCAAGAAAGCCAGCGAACAAACGGGCGAAGTCTTGAGTAATTTAATTAGTTGAAAAAGCAGAAGTAGCGGAAAAAGTAGAGGAAAAAACTCAAAACGTTGATATAAGTGGGATGAATATACTCCCCTCGGTTCCAAATAGGTATTGCCGAGCACTGCAAGCTTACTTGACTTATGTGTCTGGTTATAAGCGACGTAGTAGGCATAGGATTGGAAGGCGTTGACATCAATGGTGCCATCTTCGGTGGCTTGGTTGAGGGAAACGCCATCGGTAAAAGTTTTGATGGTGATTTTTAATCCCGCCCTCTTGGCTGCATCGGACTTGGCGATGTATTGCCAGGCCTTGGCATCGGAACCAACGGCACCAACAGTAATATTTTTACTGTTTTTATCTTGGGCGGAAGCGTGGAAGAAAGAAAAGGCGGTCAGCAGAGCCAGGATTAAAATCACGAAACTGGTGATAAACTTTGATTTTCTAGACATTTATTCACTCCTTGTTGGGTTCAACGAACTGATTTTTCAATGAAATCAGTGGTAGCGCATGCCACCATCAATCAAAATTGATTGACCGGTGATGTAATTGGCTTGGTCGGATGCCAAAAAGGAAACGATATCGGCCACATCTTCTGATGTGGCGGCCCGTCCCAAAGCGATTTCATCAATCACGCTTTGTCGCTGTGCCGCGGGAGTGTTTCCTTCGATACTGGTTGTTTTAGTATTGATGTAGTCACGTAAGGGGGAATCACGATGCCAGGATCATAGGCATTAACCGTGATATGATCCTTCGTTAATTCCTTCGCCGCCGATTGACCAAGTCCGCGAATTGCAAACTTTGAAGCCGAATAGGCACCTTGCAGGGTAGAGCCTTCCGGACGCCAGGGAAGCGGCATTGATAATTTTGCCCCCGTGTCCCTGAAGTTGGAATTGGCTAGCTGCTGCTTGGATGCCCCAGTAGGTGCCCTTGAGGTTGACGTCGAAGAGCCGCTCGACTTCCTTTGGGTCACTGTCAACAATCGTTTCGATATAGGCGACGCCGGCATTATTAACGAAAACATCAATCTCACCCAGGTCTTGAACGACTTGGTGGTGGAGGGCGAAAACTTGGTCGCACTGGGCAACATCTAGAACATAGGCTTTAGCGCTAGCGACCTGATTTTGGTTGATCTCGGCCGCCGTTTTTTCGGCTGTTTGTTGGTTAATTTCGGCCACGCCAACCTTGAAGTTGTCCTGTGCCAGTCGCTTGGCAATCGCAGCGCCGATACCGTGGTCGGTCCCGTGATAATGGCAACTCTTTGACTCATCTTGTCCTCCTGACTGGCCACTGAGGGTCATCCAAATTTGCTAGCTGAGCTGGGGGTGATTTTTTGGTGTCAGCGTTTTCTGGGTTGGCTTTTTATTAGTTTCTTAGACAACATGTCGAACATCCAGGTCAGAAGTGATCCCTTGGTCTAATATTTCGGCGGACCACTTTTTGGCTGAGAATAGGGAGTGGTCCTAGTAGTTACCACAGCTAAACTTGTCCGTGCCCTGAACGTCTTGCCATTCGATGGTATCTCTGATTTCTGCTAAAGATTCTTTGAGGGCAATGGCAACGTCCTCCGTTGATGGCTTACCCCAGGTAATCAAGTGGAAACCAGTCCGGCAACCAAATGGGGAACAGTCGATGACACTGGCTAAGTGGTCGCGCAAAAGGCCAGCGAGGAGGTGTTCAATCGTGTGCAGTCCGGCCGTGGGGATAGCATTTTCGTTTGGCTGGACCAAGCGTACATCAAAATTAGAAATCATGTCGCCCTGGTTGCCATGTTCGGCGGCAATCAAACGAACGTAAGGGGCCTTAACTGCTGTGTGATCTAATGTAAAACTTTCAACTTCTGCCATTGTTTTTTCTCCTTTGATAAAACGGGACTTCTTAGTATTTGTTGCTGTTTTGGATACAGGACAATAAAAAAATCCAGTAGTCACAAAAGACTACGGGACGATTCAATCGTGTTACCACCCGGATTCTGGCTAGCATCGCTGCTAGTCACTTAACAAGTACGTCAAAAAATGAGATACTCTAACGCGGTAACGGGCGCACCCGAACGCGGCTGATTTTGATAAAACTCACCACGTTACACGACTCCAAGACCATTTTCAACTTCTAATCAAAACCGACTTTCACCAAATGTCAGCTCTCTATCATTTGCCGCTAAAGCTTACTTATCTCTTCAACATCAACTTTTTATTAGAGTTTGCGGACACTTTTCTCATTTTTCAATACTTTTTTAATTTATTTTCCTGAACGCTTTTAAAAATGGGCAGATTACAAGTTTAATTCGAACAACTCCGAAAAACTTCTAGTG
Organism: Fructobacillus sp. EFB-N1; assembly: GCF_001038455.1. Taxonomy (GTDB): domain Bacteria; phylum Bacillota; class Bacilli; order Lactobacillales; family Lactobacillaceae; genus Fructobacillus; species Fructobacillus cardui. Next base: position 84,220 of record NZ_LDUY01000006.1, read on the forward strand.
GCGTCTGGT
>NZ_LDUY01000007.1 GCF_001038455.1 Fructobacillus sp. EFB-N1
ACCACGGTCATAAGATGATAAAATTAAATGGCTCAAAGAATTTCTCCTTTTGGTTGGTCTAATCAACTACCATTGTAAAGAAATTCTTTGGGTTTTTATTTTAAATTTTCTCGTTCGAATTAATTATAGAATCTGCCAATGATTTTAAAAATTAAAATCAATCATCCCTAAAAACAAAAAAGAATGCCACTAACATGATTGTTAGCGACATCCTTTTGAGGGGAAGTTTGTTGATTAAGCCAAGCCCAGACTAACCAATCACTTAGCGACTAATCACTTGGTGAACAACCTGGTAATCAGTTTCATAATCTTGTGTTTCTTCTGATTGTGGCATTGGACTCACTTTTGTGAGTTGGTCTTCTGCCACAGGGTAGCCATCCTCACGCTCAATCTGGAAGAGTGGGCGGTGCTTGACTTCGGTAAAGATTTTACCGATGTAAGTGCCGACAACACCCAAAGCAATCAGATTCAAACCGCCGAGTAACCAGATGGAAATCATCAATGATGACCAACCGGCAGTTGGATTACCGACAATTTTTTCAAAAACTGTATAGGCAATTTCGACACCGGCAATTCCGAGGACGAGAATTCCTAGGTGAAGGAGCAAGCGGATTGGTTGGATACTAAACCTGGTGATCCCATCGATGGCAAAGGAGAACATCTTTTTTAATGGGTATTTGGACTCCCCGGCTTGACGTTCACCACGCTCGTAGTAGACCTTAGCGGATTGGAAACCAACTAAGGGAACCATCGCCCTGAGGAAGACGTTGCGTTCTGGCATTTTGAGGAGGGCCTTCACGGCAACTTTACTCATTAAGCGGAAATCAGCGTGGTTGGGCACCATTTTGACCCCTAACCAGCCAGCAAGCTTGTAAAAGGCTAGCGCTGAATTACGCTTGAACCAAGTATCGGTTTGGCGGCTGGAGCGCACGGCATAGACGACTTCATTGCCTTCTAAGTACTTTTCGACCATTTGTTTAATGACGTCCGGATTGTCCTGCATGTCGGCATCAAGGGTAATCATGATATCCGCGAGCTTGCTACTTTCGGTCATACCGGCCAAGAGAGCTGGTTGGTGACCAAAGTTTTTGGACAACTTAACGCCGATAATGTCGGAGTTTTGTCGTTCTTGCTGTTGGATAATTGACCAAGTCTTATCAGCTGAACCATCATCAACAATCATAATGAAGCTATCTTCGCTGACGAGCATCTGTTCAACCAAGCTTGCTTTACTCCCTTGGAGGACGTTCAGCGTGGTTGGAAGAACTTCTTCTTCGTTATAAGCTGGTAGGATTAACCCTAACCGTGGGATTTTTGAACGTGTCAACATAATTGGACTCCTTTCGTCTTAATAAATTGAGGACAAATCATACAGAGTAGAACTTGAAGAGCCACCCATTCCCGTTGGACCACCAGCTGTCATGCCACCTGCAGTTGGACCACCAGCGGTTGTCGCTGTTGTTTGGCTAGCAGCTGTCGTTGTAGACTTTGAACTTGAGTCATAAGTGACAACTGTACCCTTTTCCTTTACCCAGGCCAGAATCTTCTTGATTTGACCATCAGAACTCTTGCTACGGGAACCAAGGACGAAGTACTTCAACTTACCATCCTTAACGAGTTGCTTAAATTGCTTAAAAGTCATCGTTGGATCAGTACCATTATAACCACCAAGAGCCATGACAGCCTTTCCTGATTTGATAATGTAACCAGAAGCTGAGTTTGAATCGGTTGTGGCAAAGAGGTACTTAGCGGAACCTTGGTGCTTTTCGGTATAGGCTAAGAGCTTCTTGTTCACAGTGCCACCCATATCGGTACCACCACGACTGAAGAGGGATGGACCGGCAGCTGGAATAGCTGCTGAAGTATGGGTGATGGTTGGTGTGGCTGCCCAGAAGGCACCCATTGTCAAGACTGAAACAGCTGTGGCAATAATCTTTGCTTTGATTGCTGTCTTTTGTGGGAAGAGCCACCAGACACCGAGGGCAACGGCCAGTACAATCAGGATACCGGTAATCACTGGGTAATAAGAAGAAACGTAATAAGCTTGTAGGAGTAGCGTGGCAATTACGGCAACACTAAGCATGATACGAGCAACGAATGGCTGTGTCTTGTCAACGGTTTCATCTTCACTGTTGGCATCGACTTTCATCATCTTGGCAACGGCAGCGACACCGATAGCCGTCAAGGCGGCAATGGCTGGGGCCAACATGATGGTGTAATAAGGGTGGAAGAATGAAGCGACTGAGAAGAAGCCGTAAACAGGGACGAGCCAGCCGGCCCAGAGGAGAACTTCTTCTTGTTCACTTGAAACGTGGTACCACTTGCTACCGCGCTTGCGGAAGCCAAGCCAACCAGCAATAAGGCCAAGGAAGGCTAATGGGAGGTACCAACCTATTTGAGAACCAAGATCTGACTGGAAGAGACGGAATGGTCCGATAGAACCAATGGCAAAGGCACTTCCAGCACCACCCATACCGCCATGTTTACCAGTCTTACCACCAGGCTGACCAGTCATCTTGCCCATCTTACCGGTTGGCTTCTTGCCATTCATACCGGTTGGAGCTTGGCCAGTTGGTGCAGTACCGTTTGTTGTCTGACCAGTTTGTGTTCCGGTCTGATTTTGACCATTAGCGGTCTGACCAGTTGTACCAGTTCCTGTAGTCGGAGCCTGGCCCATTTGGTTCGTTCCAGTTGCGGATTTTGAAGACTTAGAAGTCTTAGAAGTCTTCTTTGTTCCCATACCAGAGAATGTCCCACCAGTACCAGTTGATTGCCCAAGTAAACGCTGGGTCCCGTTGTAGCCAAAGGCCAATTCCATCAAGGAATTAGTCTGAGAACTACCAATATAAGGACGCGAACTCTTGCTTGCTGAATCAACTGCCATTGGGTAGGCCAAGGTGAAGACGGAAAGGGAAACGAGTGCGAGTCCCAACCAGCCAATCTTCTTTTTCCAAGGAATCTTGATGGCAACAATGTAGTAGGCGAACATGGCTGGTAAAATCATGAAGGCTTGGAGCATCTTGATGTTAAAGGAAACACCAATCAGAGCAAAGCTCAACATGACTAACCAGACATTCCTCTTGTTCACAGCCTTTTGTAATGTGAAGACCGCTAACAGAAGGAAGAGGACTAAGATGGCATCCATGTTGTTTGTCCGGCTGTTGGCAACAACAGTGGGCGTCAATGTCATGAATAATGCGGCCGTCCGTCCAGCCCAGACACCAAACTTTGGTGCTAAGAGACGATACATCAGGTAAACGGAGGCAATTCCAGCCAAAACACTTGGGAGGACAACGGACCAACCGTGAACGCCGAAGATTTTAGCGGAAATGGCCATGAACCAAAGCGCTACAGGTGGCTTATCCACTGTGATGAAACCGGCTGGGTCAAATGCCCCGTACCAGAAGTTTGACCATGACTTTGTCATGGAAGTGATGGCTGCAGTGTAGAAACTGTTGGCACTGCCTGCATCCCAGATACCCCAGCCATATAAAATAGCGCTGAGAATCAGTATGCCGACAAGGTACCAATCAAGTTTGTATATCCTTTTTGATCGCAAAAGCGAGGACCTCCTTCGTTCGAATAAAAATAGTGTAGGCCTAAAGCGCTATATCAAGATTAAGTGAGTATCAAGTGAATATTAAAATATCCAACGAATCAAAATCCGCTGTTGGATAAATGAAAAAATAAAAAGACCATCAAAAAATTGACAGTCTCTAACACTGATAGCAAAAGCCCAAAGTTTGGCCTTGATTAAGCTGCATAAAAGGAAATAAGAATCGGACAGCAAACATCATAAAAAAGCAGTCTGCAGGCGTTTTTGTCTTGGAAATAGCAGAAACATGGACAGCAGATAGCCGTTTTGCGTTGGCCATCAGACGGCCACTAACAAGGGGAGTCAAGTGGTTGAGAAACCATGTTTGAGTCATTTTTACGCCTCCGGTATTCTTGTAAAGAAGTATGGACTTTTGACCAAAAATTGTCAAGATGTGTCCGTACAGTCCAAAATTTTTTTTAAAGTCAGTAAGGAAGCGGCCATGATGGTTGTATTTAATAAAAATCGTTTGCCGAAAAGATAGTATAATACGGGTTATATGGCGCAATAACGAATACCCGAGTGGGTATCCCAACAGAAAAGGAAAAACACCATGAAAATGCTTATTATTCAGGGTCACCCTGACCAAGAATCATTCACTCATGCTAATGCAATGAACTTTGCAGCGGTGGCAAAAGAAAAGGGCCATGAAGTCCAAATTGTGGACCTAGCGACCGCTGATTTTGATAGCGTCTTACGCTATGGCTACCGTCAACATATGGAAGATGAAAGTTTCCCCAAGGCAGTCCAAGAAAAGATTGCCTGGGCGGATCGAATTTCATTCTTCTTCCCTGTTTGGTGGTCAGCAGAACCATCCGTTTTGAAGGGGATGATCGACCGTGTCTTCACTCCTGGCTTTGCCTATAACCGTCGTAACGGTAAAATCGTTAAGCACTTGACGGGCAAGAAGGCGGACGTCTTTACGAGTTCTAATTTTGGGGGCTGGTACTACAAGCTGTTTGGTAATGTCGTCAGCCGTTACAAGTTAGGAATCTTTGCTTACACAGGAATTAAGTTGAACAAAGCTTATGTTTTGGGCCACATGGATTCAGGTGTGACACAAAAAGACCGCGAAGCATACATTGAAAGGTGTGCGGCAACAATTGATTAAATTAAAAAAAGGGATTTGCGTTGATGGACGCAAGTCCCTTTTCTGTTACTGATTTTGTAGGTTGGAGTGACGGACACTGTAGGTGAAATAGACGGCAATGCCAATCAAGAGCCAAATACCGACAGAAACCTTGGTAATGTCTGGCAGCATCACAATAAAGAAAATACTGCACAGTCCGGCCAAAATTGGCAGAAATGGATACCAGGGCATTTTGAAACCGGTATTTTGAATATCTGATCGACGACGGAGTTTTAAAATACCAAAAGAGATAAAGGTAAAGGCAATCAATGTTCCAGCGTTAATCAGGGAAGCCAATTGAGTCAGTGGAACGAGCCCAGCAAAAACTGCTTGGACCACGGTTGCAATTAAAACGGCATTGGTTGGGACTGCATGCTTTTGGCTCACCTGACCTAATTTTTTAGGTAAAAGGCCGTCGCGCCCAAGGGCATAAACGAGGCGTGACCCACCAATAAACATCGTGACCATTGCGGTAAAAATCCCAAAGAGGGCGCCAATCGTAATGAGTTTATTCCAGGCAGTCAGATGGACCACCTGAAGTGCGTAGGCGGCGGGGTCATCGACATTTAGCTCTTTGTAGTTGACGATACCGGTCAAAACTAGGGAAAAGGCGACGTAGAGAATCACGGCAATAATGACGGTTCCCAAAATGCCTTTAATGACGTTTTTACCGGGGTTAATGGTTTCGGCTGAATTGGATGCGAGGGCATCAAAACCAATAAAGGCAAAGAAAACCGTTGCCGCTGCCGTGAAGATGCCACCCATCCCAAAGGGAACACTGTGAAATTCTTTTGGATAAAAAGGCACGTAGTTACTGGTCTTGACATAAAAAAAGCCAACAATAATAAAGAGAATGATAATGGCTACTTTGACAATGACGGCAAAGTTTTCGACTTTCTTTGATAATTCGGTTCCCATCATGAGAATTCCGGCAATAATCAAGACAATCGCGACGGCGGTGAAGTTAATCAAACCGCCTTCCATTGGGCTGGCCTGCAGGGCCTTTGGCAGGTTAAGACCAAAGCTTGCTAAAATATTGTGATTAAAGTAGGCCGCAAAGCCAGTTGCTTCTGCTGAAACAGCTAAAAAATACTCTAAAATCAGTGACCATCCTAAGATCCAGCCAACAAATTCCCCGTAGATAACGGAACCAAAGGAGTAGGCTGAACCGGCAATCGGCATGGCGGAAGAAAACTCCGCGTAGGCCATGCCGACCAAACCAGAGACGAGGGCGGCGATTAAAAAGGCAATGGCGACGGCCGGGCCAGCATGACTGGCAGCTTCGTGACCGGGTAGGATGAAAATACCGGTACCAATCACGGCACCAATGCCAAGGGCAATCAAGTCCTTGGCGGTTAATGTTTTTTGGAGACGAGCATCAGCGCTTAGAAAATTAGCGACTGATTCTTTTTTGAAAATGTTCATAATGATACCTCAAATATTTCTTTCTAGCTTTTTTACTATAGAAGAAATGATATGATAAGTACAATTAATAAATCATATAGTTGTATTAGGAAAAACGATTGATGAACCATTTACTAGTTTTAGAAAAAATTCTCCAGATGAATAGCTTCACTAAAGCTGCAAAAGCGTTGGGGTATACGCAGTCCTCGGTCAGCCAGATGGTGGCCAGCCTTGAAAATGAGTTTGGCATTCAATTGTTAAAGCGTTCGCGTCAAGGTGTTCAACTGACCCCAGAAGGCGAAAAGCTCTATCCCTATATTGAGCGGTCGTTGCGCCAATACCAAATCTTGCAAGAAACGGCGGGGGCAATTCGAGGTCTTGAAACGGGGACTGTTCGAATTGGTGCGATTACGAGTGTTAGTTGTTACTGGCTGCCAGACCTCTTTAAACGGTTCCAAGAACGCTACCCGGCGATTGAATTTGTTTTGCATCAAGGTGATTATGGAACCATTGTGAATTGGATTCAGGATGGGACCGTTGATTTTGGCCTCATGACGGCCGACTATGGGGATGGCTTGGCTAAGCGAGTTATCCATACCACCGAGATGAAGGCCTTTCTTCCGGCGAATCACCCACTGGTAAAATTAGACCGAGTGCCGATCGAATCTTTGACAGCAGAGCCCTTTATTTTAGTCGAAGGTGGGGGCTATAGCGAACCACTTGAGGCTTTTCGCAAGGCTGGCCTAACGCCCAATGTTCGCTACCGTATCCAAGACGATTACACGATTATGGCCATGGTTGAGGCGGGCTTAGGTATCAGTATGTTATCTGAGTTAGTGGCTAGTCGAACTAATTTTAACGTGGTGACAAAATCAGTTGAGCCACAGGTCAAGCGCCCGGTGGCAATCGCTTACCGGGAGAAAGAAGCACTGCCAATTGCCAGTCAGTATTTTATGGACTTTTTAACGGCCAACCAGCAAGAACTGATTTAAAAGTGGCGTGCGCTGGAAAATCTTCTTTTTGTTTCTCATTAAATTAGCGTTATCTTTCACAATATGTCTTCAAATACATCTCTAACAGCACTCGGGTTCTGCTTTCCGGGTGCTTTTTTGTGGACTATTGTGGCTTTAAAGGTGCAAAAAAAGAAGCCAACATTTTTGATAAGTTTGGCTTCTGATAGAAAAAAATATTGGTTTATTCTTTTACGGATTTTTGATTATCGAAAAAACTATCCGGCAACGTATTGACCAAAAAATCAGCCATTTCTTCTGGACTTTCCTTGGCCCCGTTTTGCAACCAAGCCATCATCACGTGAAAGGAGGCACCAAAAACAAAGATGTGCTTATAAGTAAAGTGATTCTTCTTTTCCGGATGCTTCGCCTTGATAATTTCACCAAAATCTACAAAGAATTCATAAATATGACTGGAAAGCCCTCGGTCGATTAATAGCATAAAGCGCTCTTCTTGACTTTTGAAAGCAACGAAAGCAGTAGTGAAGCGCATTTTCATGGTTTCCCGGGTGCGATTATGGGGAATCGGGCTCTTTTTTTCTTGCTCGTGGTGCTGGGTAACCAAGCAGGTTAAGTAAAAGGTCAAAATATCTTCAATGCTGTCAAAGTTGCGATAGTAGCTGACGCGCGCGACCCCAGCTGATTTAATGAGTTGTGCAACGCGGATTTCTGAGAAAGGCTGTTCCTTTAATTGCTCAAAAAAGCCGTCCACAATTTGTTGCTTAACTCGGATATTTTCTTGTTGGCCAAATTTCATCTAGGTTCCTCCACGACAAGTGTCGTTTTGTGATTAAATTCCTTTTTTCTAAGAACATTATAGCAAATAAATAAATTTAGTGAAACAGGTTGACTCAGTTAAATCTAACTGTTACACTATGTTCCACAAAGTAACTGGTACAAATTGTACCATGAAAGGAAATAACGATGGAAGCAGTTCAAACAAATACTCGAACTTACAATCGAACACTCGTCGTTGTGGTCATGATGATTGCAATGGCCGCCGGTGCGTTGATGCAGACATCATTGGGGACGGCCATTCCTTCCCTAATGAAGGCTTTCGACATTAACTTGTCGACAGCTCAACAAGCAACGACATGGTTCCTTCTCTTTAACGGGATGATGGTGCCATTGTCAGCTTACCTAGCTAACCGAATTCCAACCAAAATCTTACACATGGTTGCCTATGGATTACTCTTTATTGGTGTCTTGGTGACGATGTCCACACCAGAAAATAGTGGATCTTGGTGGATTTTCATTGTTGGCCGGATTATTTCAGCCATGGCCTTTGGAATCATGATGCCAATGATGCAAATCGTTATCTTGAACATGTATGAGCCTAAAGAACGAGGCGCAGCCATGGGTGCGATGGGATTGGTTATTGGAATGGTCCCAGCCATCGGCCCAACTTTGTCAGGTTGGATTTTGAAGCAAGATCACACGATTTTGGGCTTCACCTTGTCAGATAGCTGGCGTTCAACTTTCTTGATTCCTTTGATTATCACTGGAATCGCCTTGGTCTTGACACCATTCTTAATGAAGAACGTCATTCCAACTAAGAAGGTTAAGTTGGATTTCTTGTCATTGATTCTTTCAACGATTGGTTTTGGTCTCTTCTTGTGGGGCTTCACCAACGTTGGTTCACACGGTTGGGGGAACGTGCCAAACGTTCTCTTGCCAATTTTTGCAGGTGTTTTGCTCATCGTTGTCTTCGTTTGGCGTCAGTTAAAATTGTCAAACCCATTCTTGGATGTTAAGGTCTTCTTGACGAAGGACTTTACCATTCCATCTATCGTTGGAATCTTGGCCATGATGGCCATGTTCGGTGTCGAAATGATGTTGCCAACGTACTTACAAAACGTTCGTGGCTTGTCAGCCTTTGATTCTGGATTGACTTTGCTTTGGGGAGCCTTGTTGATGGGTGTCTTCAGTGCCATTTCTGGAGCCTTGTATAACAAGGTTGGCGCCAAGGCCTTAGGAATGGTTGGTTTTGCCATCCTTGGTTTGGGAACTTTCCCATTCTTGTTCTTAACCCCTGAAACACCAACCATTATTATTAGTGTCTTGTACGGTGTTCGAATGGCCGGAATTGCCATGGCGATGATGCCAATGACAACTAAGGCCATGGCCGCTTTGCCTGATGAAAAGACATCTCACGGTACTGCTGCTAACAACACTTTGCGTCAGATTGCTAACTCTGTTGTGGTTGCCTTGTTGACTTCAGTTGTTCAAAACGTTATCAACAACAACACACCAAGTAACCATATGAAGCTTACAGAACCATTGCGTTATGCAAGCAAGATGCTGGATGCTTCCTTGGACGGCTTCAAGATTGCCTTTATGATCAGTCTTAGTTTCGCCGTTCTCGGCTTCATCTTGTCATTCTTTATTAAGCAAGACAAGGAGAAAGCATAATCATGATTTTGGTAATTATTCCGATTTTTGTTGCCTTAGCTGCTGCTAGTTGGTTCCTGATTTCATCAAAGGCCTTGAAGGCCACTTTTGGGACAATCTTCTCATTAGCGATGATTGCATCAATCTTTTTGTTGGCTGCTAACATGGATTCTCATTATGGGATGAAGAAGGAGACAACGGTTGCTACCAAGCAAGTTTACTCTGCTGCACCGGCTCAGATGCCTGTCGGCATGGCTGCTGCTAAGAAGATTGGTACTGACGACTACGTTTTGGTCTATAAGGACCAAGCAACGGACAAGGAAGCAACTGCTCACTTTGCGCCAGATACAAGTGACATTGTCAAATCAGTTAAGCAATCAGCTACTTATACGAAGGCTGATGTTCAAACTGCCCAGGTTAAGACGGTGACAACGAAGTGGGTTTACAAGAACCATACTTACAAGTGGTTGTTCAAGCAAAATAAAGAAGATAACTTGGTCAAGGAAGTACACACTCTAGAAGTGCCTACTAGCTGGCAAGTTGTCCTTAAGTAACTGACGCTTAAAGTTAACTTACGCTTAAAAAATACATTTCTGCTTAATTTATTCTTCTCTCCAAGCACTCGGATTCTGCTTTCCGGGTGCTTTTTCTATTTTGCCATTAATTTCTGTTATAATTGAAATAAAAGTGTAAAGAGGGTGGCTGAAATGCTGACACCATTCATTAATTTATTATTAGCTCTTGTGGTCGTGGCAGTCGTCGCCGTTGCCATTGATAAGCGGAACTTCATTTTTGGAAGTTTACTGATTTTTTCGTTGCTGCTGACGGTAATAGCGCTTTATTTGAAGTTAGCTGGTTATGTCTTAGACAAACAGATACCGGTGATGAATGTCTTAGTCATCTTATTGCCAATTGCGGTGATTGCCTTCGCTATTTTTTGGCTGGCGCGCAATACTAATATTATTTCCCATAAGGAAGGGAAGAGTTTTACCGCTAAATTAGCGCTCTTCTTGGCAGTCACGATGGGCATTGATTTTTATTTGCTCTTTTTGATTGGGGAAGTTCATGGTCGTTTTCTTTTCTTCTGCTATACACTGGGACTGCTCGTCTGCAATACTTTCTTCTTGCTGTTTCTCAGTTACCTGGGTTATTCACTTTTGTACCAGGTATTGCCAGCGACGAAGAAGGCTGAGTACATCATTGTGCTGGGTAGCTACATCCATAGTGGGCGGGTCACGCCGTTGCTCCAGAGTCGAGTAGATCGGGCCTTGGCCTATTACCGTCAGGCCGAAGAAGGAAAACGCCCAAAGTTTGTGGTTTCCGGAGGACAGGGGTCTGATGAAAGTACATCTGAAGCAGATGCTATGCGGAAGTATTTGCTCGAAGTTGGTGTGCCGGAAAAAGATATTATCCTGGAGGATAAATCGCGCAATACCTTTGAGAATTTTATGTTTTCAAAGGAAAAGATTTTAACAGACTGGGAAAAATCAGGTCGTACTGGTCAACCGCAGATTCTTTTTTCAACCAGCAATTACCATGTTATGCGGGCTAGTCTGTATTCCAAACGGATTGGTTTTTCGGCTCAGGGAATTGGGGCGCCAACTTCTTTGTACTTTTTGCCAACGGCCTTGATTCGAGAATACGTCGGAATTCTTTCCTATTACCGTTTAATTACCTTTTTGCTTTTGGTCGTTGAGGCCTTTCTTGCTTATTTGATTGCCTTTTAAAAAAACGATAGTTACTGATCTCTGGTCAGTGGCTATCGTTTTTAGTAGCGTTATGATTGGGGCTAGTTTGAATCTGATTTTCTTAAATTAGTGAAGCGTCATCAAATTATAAATAATAAAGATGAGCCCGATTAGAAAAAGGAAGGCAGCAATTCCAAGTAGTGGGAGCATGCTGACGTCTCCTTGACGGAACAGTTTCCAGCCGTGAGCGGCCGCAAATAAGATGATTAATAAAGCAAAGGCGACGACGAGTAATCCAACAATGGCCATGATTTTGGCTCCTTTCAACTCCTCAATAAGGACCATTATACCGATTAATGGTCGATTGAAAAAGAGACAATCTGCCCAACCTGTTGCTTTTGTTATCATCAGAACAATCGCCCTGAACACAGCCGGTTAGCGACGATGATGCTTTGACCACCAAAGGTGATTAATTTGATGATTAGCCATGATAATGGTTCTTTTTTGCTATTTTGTTATTTGAAGACGGGCAATTCGCCTAAAAATTGCACAATGATAATCCAGAGCGGTAAGACCACTGTGGCTGAAATTGTCGAAATCAGCGAGGTATTGGCCGCCAGTAAACTTTGATGATTAAAGGCCATGGCGTAGTTGACTGCCACGGTAGCAACGGGGGTCGCCATCATAATGACCATTGTCGCCATGGCCACTTGGTCAACGGGCAAAATATGGGTAGTATTTGCCAAGATGGCAATGGCAGCCATGATGATTGGGACGATAATGACTTTATTAAAGGAATAGTACCAGGCAGTGTGGTTTTTAATGGCATCTGTGAAGGGCATCTGTGCCAAGTTGGCTCCAATGGCTAACCAGGCTAATGGTGAAGCTAGGCCGGCTAACAGCTTCATCCAGGCAAAGAGCCAAGGGACGGTCACATCGAGGCGGTAGAAGGCCACCTGACTAGTTTTACCGGCAGTGCTGATACTGATTTTAGGCATCCAGTTTTGACTAGCCCAGAGAATCAGACCAACGAAGGTCGCAATGACAATCGGATTAACAAGCATCTTTTTGATATGTTCACCGCGTAGCTGCTCCCCGGACATTTTGATGTAGGCGTAGGAGTACAAGAAGATACGATAGCCAATATTGAAAACGGAAGCATACATTATCCCCTTAGCGCCATAGACAGCACCGGCGATTGGCATACCAAAGAATGTTGTTGATCCAAAGGCGGTTAAGACACCTAAAACGTCGCGTTGGTCTTTGTCGTATCGACCGTATAAAAAGGGCATCGTGACAATCAAAATGACGTAGATAATCAAGCCCCAAATCAGAACATCCATACTTTGGACGAGGGTTTGATGATTTAGCGGCGTCAGAAAAGCTGTAAAAGCTAAGGGGGGCAGGGCGATTGTCATGGTAATGCTCGTCAAAGTTTTGACGGCATCCAGGCTAAGGGTTCGCCGCTTACGCAGCCAAAACCCTAAGAGGATGGTCCCTAAGGTTTTGACAATCGCAGCGATAATCGAAGTGTTGGTAAGCGTTTTTTCAAGAGCAGAGCTAATCAACATTTATACCTCCCAGTGCCAACTTGTGGCGACAAACGATTTATTTATTAGTCTATCATTAAAATTAGATTGGAACAATTCTCTAGTTAGAAAAATTAACTTACAGAATTGTAACAAAATGAAATAAAAGAAATGGCCAAAAAGATTGTTCGATTATCGAAGTTCTTGTATAATAATAGTATTCTTTATGAGAGACAAAATAGCCCCAACCATTACTGGTTGGGGCTTTCTGCTGTCTTCTTCAAGATTATTTACTGAAGTTAACGGTTGGATTTTGTTGGGCAGTACTGTCTGCAGTGAAGTAGTTGAACTTATGATGGTTTGTCATAGATGCCACTAAAGAACTAGGGAATGACACAACTTTGTTATTGTAGTCTTGGACAGCCTTATTATATACCTTACGCTCGTAGGTCACACGGTTGTTAACACCTTCGAGTTGGACCATCAAAGTTTGAATTTGGTCAGAGGACTTCAAATCAGGATAGTTTTCGTTAATCGTCGAAACCATCAGATTGAAAGCCTTATCCTGATTTTGCATGGCCGTTGTCTTTTGGTCTTGATCATTGGCATTTGCATAGCTTTGCTTTGCTTGATTGTATTGGGTTCTGGCATCAGCAATCTTACCGTAAATCGTAGATTCCTGTCCTTGGGCCCCCTTAACAGCATTGACCAGATTTGGAATCAAATCGGCGCGGTTTTGCAACGCGGTTTGAATACCACCAGTGGCAGCATCAACATCCTGTTCCTTGCGGGACAAGCCATTGGCAGAAGAAATAAAGCCGCCAATGAGAATGATGAGGACTAAGGCGATAATCGCCGTAATTTGCCAACCGCGTTTCTTGTAAAAGGGCGTCTTTTCATTAATGATTGTCATGATTCGTATCCTTTATCGTTGTTTAGCTTGACGCTATTAGAAATATTGTAGCGGGGATTGTATCCTGGCGCAACCATAGTCAGTCTTTAGAAATCAGATCCACCGCCACCAAAGTCACCGCCACCACCGAAGTCAGATCCATCAAAATCGGATCCGCCACCAAAGCCACTACCGAAATCATCGTAGTGATCGTAATGGTCATCGTCAAAATGGCGTCTTGGACCCGAGAAGAGGTTTGAAAGTAACAATCCTCCTAGGAACCAATTCAGGCCTGAACTGTGGCCACGCTGCGGCCCATTTGGTGATTGATTGAAGTAGTGTGTATTGCCATTACCGCCGCGATAATAAGACGTGTTACCATCCCTAAAACGACGCATCTTGGACCAAACTAAGAAAATAACGAGAGCCAGAATGGCGACTAAGCCAAAGCTAATCACTGCACTGGTTGTTGAGGCGCTTTGCTTACCACTTGTTGGTGTTGCTGGTAGCGTCTTTTCAACCTGTAAAAAGAGATTGCGAATCCCTCGATCAATCGCTGTTGGGTCCGAAGATTTTAACTCCTGCTGGTTAGCTTGTAGGAGCTGATAAATTTTACCATCTGGTAGAACGGATTCAGCACCAGTTCCTGTGACCACGCGGACATTATTTTCGCCGTTATTCTTGGCAAAGACAATAATAACGCCATTATCTTGCCCTTTTTTACCAGCGTGCCAAACCGAGCGCATGGTTAAATCGTTAGTGAAGTCGCGGATTGATTGGCCATCGGTATTGTTGACAGTTAAAACTGCTACTTGGGGCTGTTCCTTGGTCTTTTTAAACGTTTGTTCCTGCTTTAAAATAACTTGCTTGGTTTGATCTGAAAGCACATTGGCATTATCAGTGACAACAAAGTTTGAGCTGGGTTCAATTTTGTTTGGGTCTTCTGCCTGAGCTGTTTGAAAGTGTAATCCCAGGAAGAAAAGGGCCAGTAGGCTAATGGTGGTTAGCCCAATTTTATTTTTTAGCAAAACCATCATAAGACCTCCAGTTGACGAAGCAAAATGCTTGATGAGCGGTTAGCGGCTAAAGCCATCGCTAATACTCTTGGCTTTTTTTGGTGTTAGTTTGGAACCATCATTTGGATTTTGTAGGACAAGTTCACGAATCAGGTTAATCACTTCAGGATTTTCCGGTAACTTGGAATGCCCGGCATTATCACCCGAAACTGTTGTTTGGGTGTACTTAGCAACATTCTTTTGGAAAATATACTTACCGGAAAGAACGGATTGGACGGGAACCGTACCGTCATCGGTGTAATCTTCTGAACCGGCAACCGAGTAGACGACCAAATCACTAGGCAGGCTACTTGCGCCATCAATCATATCCGAAAGCATGGTTGTTTGTCGTGTTGTTGAGGTTTCAGAGAAATTGAAGGGTGTTCCCAAAGTCATCAACGTCCGAATGTGGAAGTTGGTTGAACTATAGTAATTTTCCAAATAATCTGTCCAAATCAAGCCACCGTTTGAGTGACCAACGGCTGAAAAGCTCCGGAAGTGGTAACGAGTTTGCAAGTCAGTCATGACTTTCGATAGCGCCTCTGAGTCGGCTTGGATGGTTGGATAATTATCTTGGTTACGTTCAAAGCCAACAACAATAAAAGGCCGACGGTTAGAACTATCAACGTGACCAGAATAAGTGAGGCTACCATCGTAATTGACCTGGACCTTCAAGACAGAGTGGGTGCCTTTATCGCGGTCTTCTGAATTGATTGTGGCAAAGAGATCATCAAACCGTCTGACAGTTGCGCTGGAACCAGGGACAAAAATGACGGGTTCCATCCGTGATTTTTGAATTGCCCGGTCATTTTGGTGCTCAGAAAGCATCCAAACACGACCAAAAAGGGCAATGACAACGGTCAACAAGACCGTCAGGACCAGCATGAATTTTGTACTTTTAGTCATGCTCTGCCTCCCTTTTAACCATGTCTTTCACAAATGGCCAGTAGATCAAAATTGAGCCAATCAGGACAAAGATGGCCAAGATTAATGACCGCCATGGGGTTTGACTGGCCATGAAACCAAGCAATAAGTGAGGCGTACCATTTGGCGCACTAAAGACGGTTGGCCGGATAAAATCAAGCTTAATGGCGACACTAGCTGAAAGTGAACCAAAAAGGGAACTCAAAATCATCGGTACCAATGTCAGTGGCCGGAAGTACAAGGGCACACCATAGGCTAAAATACGGTTGCTATCAAATAAAGTTGGTAACAAAGACCAAAATCCAAGTCGTCTTGTCTTTTTACCTTTTGCAAAAATAAGGATGAATGCCAGCCCCAAAGTTGCCCCAACGCCACCAATCATGGCCGAAGTGGTCAAAACAGAATAGGGATTTTGTGGTTGTGGCAGGGTGGCCATCACTGATTGATAAACGGCATTCAGGTTTGTGTTCACCTGGGCTAAATCGGTCGCGCTAGTTGATAAGTCCAAGGGGATACTGATTCCTAAAACAAGCATAATTGGTGCCAAAACAGCAACCAATGCCAAAGAATAATAATGCGCGAAAAAATTAGATGAAAAGAAGGTGGTGTAAGTCCCCTGGGTCACAATGTTGGGCATGAATGAGGTGATAGTCACGACGATAACTGAGACGATGGCTGCCCAACTAAGATAGGCAAAGCCCATGTCTTGCAACCGATTTTTCGTAATCTTGGTTAGCGCTAAGTAGGTCAGATTAATGAGATAGGCCACTAGTAAACACAGTCCAAGATGGATAGTCAACTGTCCCTGGTTGGAAACGGTGAAAAAGGTCTGAACTAAGACCAGACCAAAGTTAACGGTGACCGGCAAGATTGGATCGCGCTTGTCGGAAAGCTTTTCCGTTAAATACTTTTTTGTCCATAGAGCAATCGTAAAGGCGACAACTAGGTAGTCTAAGACATTGCCGACTCCTTGTGAAAATTGTGGATTGCTAAAAAAGTGGATTTTGTAATGGAAAATAGTGGCGAATAAAGCGCCAGGGTCTAAAAATAATCGAGTAATCAAACGCCAATAAACATCAATGATTACCAAAGGTAATACTTGCTTAAAGGAAGAAAAAAGATTTTTGATAGGTGAAAGACCTACCCAAGCTCGATCCCATTGTTGAACCTTTGCTAGGATCTTTGCAAACATGTACAAGTGCCTCCAGACTTCCCCCAGATTTGGGGTGGTATTGCAAGAAAAGATATTGTGCTATAATAGTAAAAGTGTTTTACTAGATACCACTGGTAATATGCCAATAATTATAACACTAACCGAACAATTTTGGGGGCGTCACGCGATGTTCAAGCGTTTTCTAAGCAAGCCCTGGGTGACATTTATTGTCAGAACCCTGGCTTATTTTTTAATCATTTTAGCCTTGATTTATCTGTACGGCTATTCCGGTGTCACCGGGGGCCACTTCATTTATAACGAATTCTAAAATAAAGAGGAAGCGACAAATGATTGATAACATTTACAAAAATATTGATGCCTATGCAGTAGAAAATCCTGATGCGATTGCCTACGATGGCTTGGGCCATACTTATACTTACGGCGATTTGAAGTCATACTCTGACTCGTTGGCCGCCTACTTAGATGAGCAAAACTTGCCTGACAAGTCACCAATTATGGTTTTTGGTGGTCACCAATTTGAAATGGTAGCTGCTTTCTTAGCTGCTGTAAAATCAGGCCACGCCTATGCGCCGGTTGACAAGGACTCTGCCAAGGATCGAATCGAAAACATCTTGGAAATTGGTCAACCCTCAGCAGTGATTGCTTTGGATGAATTGCCATTGCCAATCGATTCTGTTCCTGTCTTCCAGGGCGAAGAATTGCAAGCAGCCTTTACTGCTAAGAAGTCATACGAGTTAACGCATCCGGCTTTGGGCGATGATAATTACTACATTATCTTTACTTCTGGTACGACTGGTAAGCCAAAGGGTGTTCAGATTTCACATAAGAACGCCTTGTCTTATTTGAACTGGCTTTTCTCTGATGAATTTGATTTGCATCATGGTGACAATGTCTTGACACAGACGCCATTCTCATTTGACGTTTCTGTTATGTCATGGGGTGGTTCACTGTTGATGGGTGGCGTGATGAAGCCATTGTCAAAAGAAATTGCCGATGACTTCAAGCAACTCTTTACGGTTTTGCCAGAAATGGACTTGGACTTGTGGGTTTCAACACCTTCATTTGTCAACGTTGCTTTATTGAGTCCGGATTTTAAGCAAGAAAATTACCCTCGCTTGAAGAAGTTCTTGTTCTGTGGAGAAGTTTTGACAGCAACAACTTCTAAGAAGTTGCGCGAACGCTTCCCAGATGCCCGAATCTTCAATACTTACGGACCAACGGAAGCAACTGTTGCCGTATCAGCCATTGAAATCACGGACGCAGTCTTGGCCAAGTACGACAAGTTGCCAATCGGTTACATGCAACCTGAAATGAAAGCAACCATCATGGATCAAGACGGAACGGTCTTGCCAATTGATGAATCAGGTGAAATTGTTTTGTCTGGTGCAGCCGTTTCAAAGGGTTACTTAAACAACCCTGAAAAGACGAAGGCCGCTTTCTTAACGGTTGACGGTCAACCAGGATATAAGACTGGTGACTTGGGTTACATGGACAAAGACGGCTTGTTGCACTACAAGGGTCGTGTGGACTTCCAAATCAAGTTGCATGGTTTCCGAATCGAATTGGAAGAAGTCGCTCAGCACTTCTTGAAGTCTCAGTGGGTTGAACAGGCTGCTGCCGTTCCTCGCTACGATGCAGATGGCGAAGTTAAGCAACTTTTGGCCATTGTTGTTCCAAAGAAGAACGACTTTGAAAAGCCAATGGATTTGACGAACGCTATTAAGGCTGATTTAAAGGACATCATCATGCCGTACATGATGCCATCACGGTTTATCTACCGCGATGCCATGCCTTTGACACCAAATGGTAAGGTAAACTTAAAGGGCCTGATTGCTGAGGTGAATGGCAATGCCTAATCTACAACCCTATGCTGATCCGACCTATTTCTTTTACCTTCTAGTGGCTTTAGCGCCACTGGCAATTGGCCTTTACTTTGGTAAGCGCTTTGTCTGGTATGAGATTTTGGTCTCTTTGGCTTTTATCTTTTTCATTTTCGATACTGGTCACTATGTGAACCAGGGAATTGCGATACTAGTTTATAGTATCTGGCAGTTCTGTCTCGTGTCCTTTTATTCGGCTTATCGTAAAACAAAGAATGCTAACTGGGTTTTCTACTTAATGGTAGCATTGTCAATTTTGCCAATTACAATGGTGCGCTTCGGTGCCATTGGCGTTTTCAAGCCTGAGTTCACTCTGCTTGGTTTCTTAGGAATTTCTTATTTGACTTTTCGCTCAACAGGGATGATTATTGAGACGCGGGATGGTGCCATTAAAGAGTTTAAGCCAATCATGTTTTTGCGTTTCATGCTCTTTATGCCAACCCTGTCATCAGGTCCAATTGATCGTTACACGCGCTTTGCCGGCGATGCTGGTTCGGTGCCAGAGCGAACGGACTACATTGACATGCTGAGCTACGCAGTCAAGTCTTACTTCTTAGGCTTTGTCTACAAGTTCATCTTGTCTTATTATTTCGGTCAAATCGTCTATCCATTCTTTCAAAGTTTGGCAATGGGCGACAACCATCACGGCTTTTCCTGGTGGTTGATTGGTGTGGCCTATTCCTATGGTATGTATTTGTTCTTTGACTTTGCGGGTTATTCTCGCTTTGCCATAGCTACATCATATGTTATGGGGATTAAGTCACCAATAAACTTTAACCAACCTTACCGGGCCCATAACATCAAGGACTTTTGGAATCGTTGGCATATGTCGTTGTCATTTTGGTTCCGAGACTTCGTCTTCATGCGTTTCTCCTTCATGGTGATGCGTAAGAAGTGGATTAAGAGCCGGACGACTGTTTCAAATGTTGGCTATTTGGTCAACATGATGGTCATGGGTCTTTGGCATGGATTGACATGGTATTATATCGTTTATGCTTTGCTGCATGGAACGGGAATGATTGTCAACGACGCCTGGTTGCGCTTTAAAAAGAAGCATCGTGACCAAATCCCACATAACAAATTCACGGAATTGTTCGCCATCTTCTTGACCTTCAACTTCGTGATGTTAACATTCTTGGTATTCTGTGGATTCTTAGATAAGTTCTGGTTCCACCACTAATAGAGGAGAAATATAATGGACGTAAAAGCAGGCGTATTAGAAGTTTTGAACAACATCATTGGGGAAGACTTGTCTTCACAAATGGACGAAAACCTATTTGATTCAGGGTTGTTGGATTCAATGGCTACTGTTGAATTGTTGTTGGACCTGGAAAACAAGTTCGGTATTCAAGCACCCGTTTCAGAATTTAACCGTGAAGACTGGGACACAGCAAATAAGATTATTGCTAAAGTAGAATCATTGTTGGGATAAAACCTCATGACTAACAAGAAAAAATTGTGGCAGATCTTTGGCCCGGTGCTTGCAGCACTGGCACTTATCGGCCTGGTCTTTTTTCTGCCATTCCCGCTGAATCATTATAGTCAGCAGGACTTGAGAGAAGCTTCTGTTTCTTTCTCAAGCCAAATCGTTAAAGGGGAAGCGGTTAAAGACGCTGCCTTTAGTGACAAAAAAGTAAATTATATTCCTTTCTTTGGTTCATCAGAATTATCTCGTTTTGATTCTTTGCATCCATCTGTTTTGGCTGAAAAGTATAACCGTTCTTATCGACCATTTATGCTGGGTAAGGCGGGATCTGAATCAATGGTTCATTTCTTGAATATGCAAGAGATGCCCAAAGCCTTGGATCATAAGAAGGCAGTCTTTGTGATTTCACCACAGTGGTTCACCAAGACCGGCTCAACGGATGCGTTCTCAATCTTCTATTCACCACTACAAGTGGTTGATTGGTTGTTGAACATGGACAAACCAAGCCAAACTGATCAATTTATGGCCCAGGCCGTGTTGAAGCAGTCTTTGGTGCGTGACAAGCCGATGTTTAACCGGCTGTTACACAGCGTAGAAGATGGTCAGGGTCCAAGTTCAGCTGATAAATCAGCCTTGCGCTTCCAGCATAAGATTTTGTCACGACAGGATGCCTTGTTCTCAAACTTTGAAACAAGCCATAACTACAAGAACCAAGTGATGAAGTATGCTAAGGACTTGCCTAACCAGTATCAAGAGCAAACTTTGAACCAAATTGGTTTTGAACAGGGTGAAAAGAACACCGGTTCAAACCGCTTTAGGATTAAGAACTCGTTCTATCGTACTCGTGTTTGGGCTGACCAGAAGATGCTCAAGGATGCTCAGGTCAACTATGACTACCGTCAATCAGTTGAATACGCATACTTTCAGGCGGTTTTGGAAAACTTTGCCAAGAACCATACTGATGTCGAATTCGTCATTACACCTGTTAATCAACGTTGGGCTGCTTACACTGGTTTGTCAGATAAGATGTACTACCAGGCGGTTGATAAGATTAAGTATCAGTTGCAAAGCCAAGGCTTTAACAACATTGCTGATTTGTCACGCCGTGGTGGGGAGGACTTCTTCATGCAGGATACCATTCACATTGGTTGGCGTGGTTGGCTGGCATTAGATCAGTATTTGAATCCATTCTTGTCTGGTAAGTACCAGGATAACGACTACAAGATCAACAACAACTTCTTGTCAAAGGAATGGCAGAACTTTAAGCCACAAGATCAAGAACTACAAACCTTTTCATAAAAAGTTAGAGGATTGACACATTCTGTGTTGATTCTCTTTTTTTTTGATAAAATGGAGGTATGATTATCGGAATCGGAAACGACATGGAGTCCATTAGCCGAATTGAAGGCGTATTGTCTAGACGACCAAACTTCTTGTCGACAATCTTAACGCCAGCTGAGCAAGAGGCGGTTCAAAAGCGGACGGGCAAGCATTACTTAGAGTTTGTTGCGGGTCGTTTTTCAGCCAAGGAAGCCTATGCCAAGGCATTGGGGACCGGGATTGGCCGCGATGTGTCTTGGCAGGATATTTCAATCCTTAATGCCAAATCAGGCCGACCAATTATGAAGGTTGTTGGACAAAAAAATCGAATTGAAGTTGCCATTACCCATAGTGGCGACTACGTTAGCACAGTTGTTACGATTGAAAGAGTTGGCTGGTTACAACGCCTCACGGCTCATTTTATTGGTAGAAAAGAGAAATAGACATGAATGATGATCCATTTTCTAGGCGAGGAGCGGCACTCTTCGTTTCAGCAGCAGCGCTGGTTCATAATGCCAAAACAATTATGGCTCACGCAAAAGCCAAGCGCTTAATTGCCGTTATTAAGGCCAATGCCTATGGGCATGGTGCCAATTGGGCCGCGACAGTTTTGGCGAGTCAAGCAGACGTTCACGACTTTGCTGTGGCAACGGTCGATGAAGGACTTTCCGTCCGTCAGGTTTTACCGAAAAAAAGTGACCAGATTGTCCTCCTTGGCGTACAAAACGTTGATTTGGCACCAGTGATGGCGGAAAACTATCTCGCACCGGCTGTTGGCAACCTGGATTGGTTACTGGCTGCAAGAGACCTTTTACAAGCTAGCGAAAGGTCACTGCCACCTTTGCGAGTCCATCTGGCGATTGATACCGGCATGGGTCGAATGGGTGCCAAGACGAAGGCTGATTTGTCATCGATGTATCAGTTCGTCATGGGTGAGGATGCCTTTGAACTGGCGGGGGTTTTCACGCACTTTGCTACGGCAGATGACCAAAACCAGGCTTACTATGACCAGCAGAAGGTTGATTTCTTAGCACAGGTTACGGCCTTGGATATCGATTCCAAGTACTGGCATGTTGCGAACTCTGGTTCGGCACTCTTCCATTTTGATGAAATTCCAACCGAAACGATTCGCGTTGGTTCGGCCCTTTATGGTTATAATCCGGCCTATCCAGCCAAGAAAACTGACCTGCCATTGCAACCGGTAGCGACCTTTAAAGCTAAAATTTGGGGTGTTCATCAGCTGTTGGCTGGTGAGGCAGTTTCCTACGGAGCAACCTATGTAGCACAAGAAGACCAGTGGGTTGGAACAGTGCCGATTGGCTATGCCGACGGTTATCATCGAACGCTTGCGGGTATGACCGTTTTGGTCAACGGTCATAAAGAGCGAGTCCTTGGCCGGGTCACAATGGATCAAATTATTGTTTCATTGAGTAAGCCTGTTCCAATCAATACGGATGTGATTCTATTTGGTCAAGATGGCCAAGGAAAAATCAGTATTGAGGAACTGGCTGAATATGGTCAAAGTATCCCGCATGAAGTGCTCACTGGAATCGGGTCACGAATTCCACGTATCATTGAAGATGAACAAGCGTAACAAAGAGTATATGAAGTGACAAAATAGGGCAAATTGCCCATACATAAGAGGATAGACATGACAGCAGATTATGAAAACGTTCGCCGTGGCGATGTTTTTTATGCCGATTTAAAACAGGGTATTGGCTCCGAACAGTCCGGCTTACGCCCAGTTTTAGTGGTACAAAATGATATGGGCAACATGAACGCCCCAACCACGATTGTGGTTGCCATTACTTCCAAGATGGCTAAGCCCAAGTTGCCGACACATATTTCACTACCGGCGGCAATTAGCGGTATTAAACGGGATTCCATTATTTTAGCCGAACAAATCAGAACCATCGATAAGCACCGTTTGCGCGACCGCATTGCCCACATTGACCAGCAAGATGGTTTGATGAAGGCGGTGGCAAAGGCCTTGAAAATTAGTATTGGCTTGGCCTAAAATTTTTTAGATGATTGCCTTTTAGCAGGCGTCAACCACCGTTAGCAATGATTATCGCTTGTTAGCCTGATTAACGAGGGCATCATCTTCGCTAGACCATGGTAAAGGCCTTTTAATATGACCTTAATCTGTTGTTGCTAAAGTAATATTACTGATAAGACATTTTAACGGGCACTGACTGCCCCAAAGGAGAAGGACTATGGCCAAAGCGATTAAAATCTTGTTAATTGAAGATGATAAGAATCTGGCCGATAATATTGTCGGCTTTTTGGAAGACTTTGCCGATGTCACAGCGGTGACGGATGGCCAAGATGGTGAATATGAAGGAAAAGAAGTTCCTTACGATTTAATTATTTCTGATTTGATGTTGCCGGGTGAAAATGGCCTGGAAATCATCAAGAACCTACGGGATGACAAAGTGGATACCCCTGTTCTGATTTTAACGGCGAAGGCATCTTTGGACGATAAAATTGAAGGCTTCAACGTTGGGGCCGATGACTATTTGACCAAGCCTTTCCACCGGGAAGAATTATTGGTTCGAGTAAAGGCGCTCTTGCGTCGAACGGGTGTCTATTCCGAAGATAACACGATTACGGTCGGTGAACTAACGATTAACTTAGAAAATCGTGGTGTCCAGGTTCACGGTCAAAGTGTTAAATTAGTTGGGAAGGAATTCGATATTTTGACCTATTTGGGTCAAAACAAGAATATCATCGTGACCCGTGACCAAATTTTTGATCGTGTTTGGGGAATCGATTCTGATACCACGATTAACGTGGTCAATATTTATTTGAATAATCTGCGCCGAAAACTTGAGGCAGTTGGCCAGGGCGGGCTAATTAAGACGCTCCGTAACATTGGTTTTATACTCGAGGTACCGGATGCCAAGACTGATTAATCGCAAACAACAAATTGATAATTTCTCAACGTTGGCCTTGGGTCTAATGGTCATTTTTGGCTTTTTGGCCGGGGTCATTTTTTGGGTTTATACCTTCACGATTTACGATAGCTCTGACAAGGTCATTAACCAGTATGTGGAATACTATCAACGGAATAATTGGTTGGATGAAGGCGTCTCTGCTAAGCAAAAGATGCTGACGGCTGACTCTATGCGTCATATGCCAGAAGATTTTCGTGGAAACTTCTTGTACTATGATGACAAGGGGAAGGAAATTGAAAATCAGACAAATAATAATGGTTCCAAAAATGTCTTAACGAGGCGTTTTGGTCTGAAGTTTGATACCGGTGATTTGAACTTAGCACCCAGGACAGTTCACGTTAATAAGACATATCTGCGAATTCAAGCCGTTAAATTCAAGCCGAACACGGTCTTAGTACCAGATGGCCAAGGTTTGAAATCGGCTACCTATGGTTACGTCTTTGTTGATGTCACGGATACTGTGTTGAATTTGAAAAAATTCCAGGACGTGATGGTTTGGTCCTTTGTTTCGGCCTTTATCTTTGCCTTGTTCTTTGCCTTCTTTATTGCACGACAAAGTATGAAGCCAATCTTAAAGGCCTGGGATCAGCAACAAGACTTCGTTAATAACGCTGCCCACGAATTGCGGACACCGATGTCGGTTATTCAAGGGAAGCTGGAAACGATGCTGACCAAGCCGGATAATACAATTCGTCAGCAGTCCGAAGCCATTATCCTGTCGCTATCGGAAGTCAGACGGTTAAATTCCTTAACCAATAATATGTTAACCTTGGCGAAAACCGGGTCAAACATGACCAAGATTGAAAGGGAAAAAACTGATGTCGGGCAGTTCTTGAAGCAAATTTTGTCCCCCTACGTTGAAATGGGGGAAATTTCCGACAAAAAGGTGGTTATCCACAATGCTGTTCGTCAGGAAGTCGAAATTGATCAAAAACGGATTCACCAATTATTGGTACTGTTAATGGATAACGCACTCAAGTATTCGGACGATGGTGCTACCGTGACAGTTTCGGCTGCGATTGAGAAAAAACGTTTAGCACTTTCGGTTGCCGACACTGGCCGGGGCATTTCAGCTGATGCGAAAAAGCATATTTTTGACCGCTTTTACCGCGAGGATAAAACTGGAAACCGGGAAACTGGTGGTACTGGTTTGGGTCTTTCCATTGCAGAATGGATAGTTGCTGCCCATAATGGTAAGATAACCGTAAGCGATAATGAACCAAAGGGAACAATTTTTAAGGTGATCCTTCCACTTTAAGTGTGGTGTAAAAATCAGAAAATATTGAAAGGAAAGTTGCTGGATGATTCGTAAAAGAGTACACGCTTTTACTACTATGATAGTGGCTGCCTTTGTAATCGGAGCATTGCTGGTGTGGTTTAGTTCCTCACCAGGATCTTGGTATCAAAGTCAGTTGGCACAAGCCACCCATACAAATGCTGCCGGGACGGCAACGGTGGCCAAAACTGCCTATACAAGCAATGATCAGGCAACTAGTGCGTACAACAAAGTTAAAGATGCCGTCGTGACGGTGCAGAATTTACAAAAATCAGCTGCACTAAGCGATGGTGCATCAGTCTTTGATGACCAAACAAAGGATAAGCAGCAAACCGATTATGAGACAGCAGCCCAGGGATCAGGCGTTGTTGTTAAGATTGGAAAGGATACTGCTGATATCGTGACGAATAACCACGTGATTGAAGGTTCAGCAGCCATCCAGGTCGTTGATGCTAACGGTCAAAAGGCCGAAGCAACTGTTATTAAAACAGATACGGCCAAGGATTTAGCCTTGATTCGCGTGAAGTCAACCGCCTTTAAGCAGGTTGCTAAGCTAGCGGATAGCTCGTCTTTGAAGTCCGGTCAACAGGTGCTGGCTCTTGGATCGCCATTGGGAGCAGCCTATGCCTCAACGATGACGAAGGGTATTATTTCGTCACCAAACCGGATGCTAGCAATTTCACAGACCAATAATCAAAACGTCCAAGTTATCCAAACAGATGCGGCCATTAACCCTGGTAATTCAGGTGGGGCCTTAATTAATTTGGATGGGGAGGTCGTCGGCATTAGTTCAGCCAAGATTTCGGCTGGTGCTGCTGATACCAATATTGAAGGAATGGGCTTTGCTATTCCAGCTAATACGGTGGCTGCTTTTATTAAATAAAAACTGCTCCATACTAGTTAGTACTGAGCAGTTAAAAATGATTAAAAAGAAAACCAAGCCTTTTGGCTTGGTTTTTTGTTAGAATGAAGTTGACTTATTGAAGGGTTCCTTCATACCAGTCAGTTACTTGCTTTGGTGTTAGGCGTTCTCCGTGACCAATTTGGTCAACCTTCTTGCCATCAACAAAGAGGACAAAAGAAGGAATACCTCGTAAACCATAGCTTGTTGCTAGGTCCAAGTTGTCATCGCGGTCGGCGTCAATCCAACCAGCTGTCTTAGAAACTTCATCCTTGATTCCTTGAACGAAAGGTTTGATTACCTTGCAATCACCACACCAGTCGGCAGATAAGAACATTAGCTGCCGGCCGGGTTGGTCAATAAAGGTTTGAATTTCTTCGTTTGTGTGTTTTTCAGGTTGGTACATGGGATTGACCTCCGTTATTTTTCATCTATTATAGCATGAAAATCAGGATTAAGAAAATTGGCCTAGTTGTAATCGTGTCGTTATTTGAAAGCAAAATAAGGAAAACTAATGCAGTCAGTAACTGATTTTTACCAAGACCATCGAGGACCGGTGATTTCACAGGAATTAACCATCAAAAATGGCTTGAAAAGTGCCTGTGCCCGAAATCAGGCACAGTATTTTAGCCTGGCCAACCAAGGCCAAACGGATCACGATTGGCAGACCCTTTTGAAGACAGCAACGAAAGTTCAGCTGACAACGAAAAAACCGGTGATGGTTCACGTTCGGGCTAAAGATGTTCAGCCCGACCAAGTGAAATCAACTTTTCACCACCTGTTGGACCTGGAATTAAACAATTTTCTGCTGGTGACTGGGGATAAGCTGGCAGATAGCAATGGGTTTTCATCAGCTCAAGAGTTGCTAGTGGCCACTGGCCAAACCGGGTTAGCGAAGCTAAGCTTGGCGACAACTTTAGACGTCAACCAGGTTGCTAACCACGGTGTTGCCTGGGTGGTTAACCAGACTTTGGCTAAGGACAGGGCTGGGGCGAAAGTTTTGATTAGCCAAATCTTCTTTGACGTGGATAACTTTTTGGCGGTTCAAGAGGGTTTGAAGATGGGCGGATCGGATTTGATCTTAGTGGCGGGTATCCTTCATTATCCTAGCCAAAATCAGCTTGACTGGGTTCAACGAGTCTTACGTCTGACTGTCCCTGATGATTGGCGAGAAAATCCTGATTTGGCCAGCGCCCGTTTAGTTGCAGATTTAACTGACGGCCAGGCGGCAGGGATTCACTATTTTGCTAATTTTTAAGTGCTTAGGAGGGCTCTTTTGGACGCAGAAGGGTTGAATCGTGGAAAAAAAGATGATGAATGGCTATTTTTCTTCTTCATTCCAAGGTACAATGGTTTGATTACAACGATTTGGAGACAACCATGTTTAGAAACGTGAAGCGGTTTGTAATTGGCAAGCCGTTGAAAACATTAGAAGCGTCCGACCAGGCTTTGTCAAAGTCCAAGGCCTTGGCCCTTCTATCATCTGACGCCCTTTCATCCGTTGCTTATGGGACGGAATCGATTACAGCGGTTTTGCTAGCCGGTGGTGCAGTGGCCCTTTGGCTGCAATTGCCGATTGCGCTCTTAATCTTGCTACTCTTAGCGGCCATTGTTTTGTCTTACCGGCAAATTATCCATGCCTATCCGAACGGTGGTGGTGCTTATACGGTTGCTAGTAAGAATTGGGGCCCCAAGGTTGGCCTCGTAGCTGGTGGCTCATTGTTAGTTGACTATATGTTAACGGTTGCGGTGTCGGCATCGGCTGCTGCTGATGCGATTACAGCCGCTATCCCGAGTTTGCTGCCTTTTGCTGTTCCGCTTTCGTTGGTGATTATCCTGATTTTAACTGCTTTAAACCTTCGTGGTTTGCGTGAATCGGCTAACTTTTTGATGATTCCGGTCTACTTCTTTATCGTCATTATGGCGGCGACGGTTGGTTATGGTCTCTTTCAGGCCGCAACCGGGGCGATTGCCTACCATGCTGCCGCAAAAATCGGCACTGATTTTTCGGCTTTATCGCTCATCTTCTTTTTGCGTGCCTTTTCATCCGGTTCATCTTCACTAACAGGGGTGGAAGCCATCTCAAATGCGGTGCCAAACTTTAAGGCACCCAAGGAAAAACACGCGGCTGCCACTTTGACGATGATGGCCTTAATCTTGGCTAGTTTCTTTTTGGGCATTACTTTTTTGTCTTACTGGTATGGCATTGTGCCAAACAGCCATTCGACGGTTTTGTCGCAAATTGCCGCCATTACCTATGGCGGTCATGGTCTAGGCTTTTATTTGGTTCAATCAGCCACAACGCTGATTTTAGCAGTGGCGGCCAATACTGGCTTTTCGGCTTTCCCCGTCTTGGCTGTGAACTTAGCCAAGGATAAGTACCTGCCACACCTCTTTATGGACCAGGGTGACCGGTTGGGCTATTCAAATGGTATTTTGTCGTTGTCCTTTGGGGCCATGATTTTGACCGTGATTTTTCATGGATCGACCGACGCCTTGATTCCGCTGTATGCAGTTGGGGTTTTCGTACCTTTTACGCTGTCTCAGTCGGGGATGATTATCCATTGGTGGCGGTTGAAGCCAAAGTTTTGGTGGGGGAAGGCGGCTATTAATTTCCTTGGTGCCTTTATGTCGGCTGCCTTGGTCATCGTCTTATTTGCGACCCGATTAACCCATGTTTGGCCGTACTTGATTATCATGCCAGCGGTCTTGACCGTATTCTTTAAAATTAGGAAGCACTACGATGCGGTTTCCAAGCAATTACGTTTACAGTATCTCGACCAAAAGGAACAAAAGCACCTAGAATATGCTGGCTCGACAGCAATTG
Organism: Fructobacillus sp. EFB-N1; assembly: GCF_001038455.1. Taxonomy (GTDB): domain Bacteria; phylum Bacillota; class Bacilli; order Lactobacillales; family Lactobacillaceae; genus Fructobacillus; species Fructobacillus cardui. The sequence goes on from NZ_LDUY01000007.1 coordinate 29,379, forward strand.
TCCTTGTTTCCAACTTAACGCAGGTAACGGCTGAGGCCATCGACTATGCGCAATCCGTTGCGACCAAGGTAGTGGCCATGCACGTTTCCTTTGATATTAATCCTGCCAAGGAAGAAAAAATTGCTAAGCAGTTTGCGGCTAATTTCCCAGACGTCCGTTATGTCGATGTGCATTCTTCTTACCGGTCAATCGTCAAGCCAGTGGTTGGCTTTGTAACCAAGGTTTCGCATCAATCTGAAAAGATTAATCATTCGGTAACGGTCATTATTCCACAGTTCGTACCGAAGAAGCCTTGGCAAAATATTTTGCATAATCAGTCTTCACTGCGGTTGCGAGCAGCCTTATCGGCCATGGATAATATCTCGATTTCGACCTATTATTATCATCTTTCAGAATAAAAATCAGCTAGTCAATCATCGCGATGATTGGTGAAAAAAAGCCTCCAAATTTTTGGAGGCTTTTGTATTGCTGATTTTTAGAAAGTTTCGGTAGGGACTTGATTTAACTTAGCTTGCCAATTAATGTCTGGATACTTACGAGACAAGGCTGTTGCCAAGACACGCTTGGCCAGGTTACCATTACGGGTGAAGATTGGGCCGTGGAAGTAAGAACCGTAAACGTTGTGATAAATCACGCCCTCGGTCTTGTCCATGCCATTATTGCCTTGGCCGGTGGTGACGGTTCCCAAGGCCTTCTCACCCTTGCCCAAGAATGTCCGACCCTGGTGGTTTTCAAAGCCGTGGTATTCTTCGCCGGTTTCGTTATTTTTGATGACGATATTACCAGTTAGTCGGCTACCATTGAGGGTTTTAACCTGGTCATCAGTCATATTAGTGGTGTAGTGGTCCATGACCCCGATACCATCGACTTTGGTCCCATCGGCCATTTCCATATAATGACCTAGGAGCTGGAAACCACCGCAGACGGCTAAAAGTGGACCATCGTTTTCGATGTATTCTTTTAGGCCATCAGCCTTGGCTTTCAAATCGTTAGCCACGATAGTTTCTTCGTAGTCCTGGCCTCCGCCAAAGAGGACAAAGTCGTAAGCTTTGGGATTGAAGTCCTCATTGAGCGAAACGAGGCGGTCGTCAACGTCGACGCCAATTTGCTTGGCATAGTAACGCAGGGCAATGATGTTACCGTAGTCACCATAGGTGTTCATTAAATCACCGTAGAGGTGGGCTAGTTCGAGTGTGTAGTCAGCCATTAATATTCCTCCTGAATGTAACCATGGTTTTTTAAGACGGCTCGAATTTGGAGCATCGCCGTGTAAGTAGCGGCCAGATAAATCTTTTTAGTTGGTGCCTGGTCGATTGCTTTTAGGATATCTTCCGTCTTTTGGTAGGTGCCATCGAGGTCAAAACCGGCCATCTTCAAGCGGACAGTGATGTCCTTGTAGCGTTCACCGCCGGTTGATAAGGAGGCTAATCTTGAGTCATGGAGGCGTTCGAATTCAGCGTCCCAAATCCAAGAAGTATCAATTCCATCCGCATAATTGGCATTGAGCAACGTAATTAAAGTGAAGGGATCTTTTTCCGTTTCCATCATATCGATAACGGAGTTTGTCCCAACGGGATTTTTGATGAGCAAAATCGTGACATCCTTGCTATCGACATTAAGTGATTCCTGGCGACCGAAAACCTGCTTATCTTCTTCAAAGGCCTTCTTAATATCTGCAGGGCTGACATCAAAGGTCCGGCCAACAGCATAGGCTGCCAATGCATTGTAGATGTTGTAGAGGCCACCAATGGCAATCTTGTAAGATGTGCCATCGAGGTCAAAGGCAGAAGACTTTGGTGTTAACTCGTTTAATGCCGTTACAGCATAGTCGAGTTTGGGACGCTTGAAACCGTCGGTTGTTGAAAAATAGCGGCCGAGGTTCGCGTAAGTAATGAAGTCATAGTGGAGGACGGAGTTGTCCGTTGGGGAAAGGATACCATCCGTATTTGTTGGTGCCTTCAAGTCTTTAAAATCAGCTTCCTTGACGTTGTCAAAGCCATAATAAATCCGCTGATTTGAGTAAGAACCGCGAGCAAAGATGGGCGAATCAGCGTTGGTAATCACCGTTGCGTTTGGTGCCTGGTTAATGCCGGCGATAATCTTATCGTAAGTGGAATAAATTTCACCGTAGCGGTCGAGTTGGTCGCGGAAGAGGTTGGTGAGAACAAAGTATTTTGGTTCAATGGCCTTTGCCAAAGACAAAACATTGGCTTCATCAACCTCCAAGACCGCAACCGGTTTTTTCCCATTGGGTGATGGCTTCACCTTTGTTGTTAGAAGCGTACCGACAATTCCCTGGACCATGTTGGAACCAGATGGGTTGGTCACTACTGTGTAACCGCCGGCCCGTAAAACCCGGGTAATCAAAGCGGTTGTCAACGTTTTTCCATTTGTCCCCGTGACAATGACTAGGTCAAATTCTTTTTCAATGGTCTGTAAAACTTCTGGATCAATCTTAACGGCTAGCTTGCCGGGCAAAGAAGTGCCACCGCGCTTTAAGATGTTGCGGAGCAAAAAATGACTACTTTTGGCCGTAAATTTGGCTAACTGACTTTTTACTGACATAAAAAAGTCCCCCTTTTTCTAAACTCTTATTTTACCATGCACCTGGCGAATTTTCCCTAAAATGGTCTAGGCAGTCGAGTTATGATTAAAAAATTGCTATAATAGATTGATAGAATAGATGGAAGAAGTGAGGCGAAAACGTGGCACAACTGTACTTTGAATATGGGGCGATGGGCTCTGGCAAATCAATTGAAATTTTGAAAGTCGCTCATAATTATGAATCTCAAGACAAAGAGGTCTTGTTGCTAACGCCCTTAGTGGATGACCGCGATGGGATTGGCGTGATTGCCTCACGAATTGGGTTAAAGCGACCAGCGACGGTTGTGGCCGAGGATGAAAATCTCTATAAAATGATTAGGGCCCGCAAGAACGATAAATTAGCGGCTGTCTTGGTTGATGAGGCGCAATTTTTAAGGGCGAATCAGGTCGATCAATTGGCCTACGTAGTCGATGATTTAAACTTGCCTGTGATGGCCTTTGGCCTCAAGCAGGATGCCTTTAACCACCTGTTTGAAGGGTCACGTCGCTTGTTGGAGACTGCCGATAAGCTTGAAGAGATGAAAACGATTTGCTCGTTTTGTGGTAAAAAGGCAACGACCCAACTGCGAATTGCCAATGGCCAACCGCAGTATTCTGGTAACCAGGTGCAAATCGGGGGGGATGAGTCTTACTTGCCAACCTGCCGCAAACATTGGTACCACCCAATTTTAGAAATGATTCCAAATAATTAAGGAGACACGATGGATCCGATATTTTCACAATTACAAGCGGTCGTGGACCATTACGATGAATTGAATCAAATGCTAGCCGATCCCGAAGTCATGAGCGATTCAAAGAATTACATGGCGCTGTCAAAAGAAGCGGGTGGCATTCGCGAAACGGTTGAAACATTCAAGCGCTACCAACAGGTCGTCAACGACTTGCTTGAGGCCGAAGAACTCTTAGGGGATGCTGAAATGGGTGAATTAGCCAAGGAAGATCTGGCGACACTCAAACCTGAAAAGGCCGAACTAGAGGAAAAGCTAAAGGTCTTGATGTTGCCCACTGACCCCAACGATGATAAAAACATCATTATGGAAATTCGTGGTGCTGCGGGTGGGGATGAGTCGTCCTTGTTTGCGGCTGATTTGCTAGGAATGTACCGCCGTTACGCTGAAAATCAGGGCTGGTCATTGCAGATTGTTGATGAAACGACAACTGAAGTTGGTGGCTATAAGGAAGTCGTGGCGATGATTGTTGGTAACAACGTTTATTCAAAGTTGAAATTTGAATCGGGTGCCCACCGTGTGCAACGAGTGCCATCAACGGAAACACAAGGCCGAATCCACACCTCAACTGCTACGGTCGGTGTGATGCCAGAGTTCGAAGAAGTCGATGCAGAAGGATTAATTGATCCAAAAGATGTCCGTGAGGATGTTTACCGGTCATCTGGTGCCGGTGGTCAGCACGTTAACAAGACGTCTTCAGCGATTCGCTTGACCCACGAACCAACAGGGATTACGGTGGCCATGCAAGACGAACGGTCCCAGCAACAAAACCGAGCCCGGGCCTGGAAAATTTTGAACGCCCGTGTTTACGACCACTTTGCCCAGGAAAACGAGGCGGAGTATGCCGAACAGCGGAAAACTGCTGTCGGATCTGGGGCTCGTTCCGAACGAATTCGAACTTATAACTACCCACAAAACCGGGTGACAGACCACCGCATTGGCTTGACTTTGAATAAGTTGGACCGGATTATTGCCGGTGACTTAGATGAAATCATTGATGCTTTGGTCTTAGCCGAACAAACAGCTAAGCTGGCGGAGTTAAATCAGCAATAATGACACAAGAAAAAACTGACTGGCAACAGACACATCGCCCAAATCAGGCAGGCTCCGAAAAAACGGTTCAGATTTCACTTTTAGAAGCGCGCAAGTGGGCGCTCAAGGAACTGGCGGCGGCCGGTTTGGATGCAGACGAGGCGAGTGATAACGTTGACTTTCTTTTAACAGGCGCTTTGAAAGTGAACTACGGGATGCTACGGGCCAACCTAACCCGGCAAATGCACCCCTGGTTAACCAAGCGCTGGCCAACATGGATTGCCCAGTTGCTCAAGGGCGTTCCTGCCCAGTATGTTCTCGGGCAGGCACCCTTTTATGGTCGCGAGTTCGTGGTTGATGACCGGGTCTTGATTCCCCGTCCAGAAACGGAACTATTGGTTGACTGGGTTTTGAGCGATTTGAAGGCTAAGGGTGAGCAGGCCCCGACCATTTTAGACGTTGGGACAGGGTCTGGCGCGATTATCTTGACGTTGGCTCAGGAGTTACCAGACGTTCGAGGAATTGGCCTTGATATTTCGTTGGATGCTTTGGCAGTGGCCAAGAAAAACCGCCACCAATTCGAATTGGCGAATCGCGTTGGCTTGATGCATTCCGACCTTTTTACAGCGGTGGCCGACCAACGCTTTGACGTTATCGTTTCTAACCCGCCTTATATCCGACCGGATGGACAGGAAGAAATGGATAAATCAGTGGTGGCCTTCGAGCCTGATTTGGCCTTGTACGCCCCAAATGGTGGCAAAGCCCTCTATGAACGAATGGCGCATGGCTTAGAAAAACAGCTGACGCCAGGCGGGGTAGCCTACTTTGAAATCGGCTATGATCAAGGCGAAGCGTTAACTAAGGTCTTCCAAGACCAATTACCAACAGCAACAGTGACATTGAAGCAGGATTTAGCCGGTCTTGACCGGATGATCCGGGTACAGTTAAAAAAATGAAAACGAAAGAATTACAAAACAATAGTACAGATATCACAGAGGCAGCAGCGCTGATTCAGGCGGGTGAGGTGGTTGCCTTTCCAACTGAAACAGTTTATGGTTTGGGCGCGGATGCTACCAACGACGAAGCCGTCCAAGCTGTCTTTACGGCAAAGGGTCGGCCAGCCGATAATCCGTTGATTATGACGATTGGGGATGCGAGCCAATTGTCCGCTTACGTTGAGGTTTCTCACCAAGCAAGACAGTTGATGAACACGTTTTGGCCGGGTTCGTTGACCATTATTTTACCGATTAAGGAAAATGCAGTTTCGATGCTGGTGACGGGTGGCCTCCAAACGGCGGCCGTTCGCATGCCGGATAACCAAGCAACGCGGGCAATGATCCGCCAGGCGGGGACCCCAATTGTTGGTCCATCTGCCAACCTTTCTGGCAAGCCATCACCAACGACGGCCGCACACGTTCATCATGATATGGATGGGAAGATTGCTGCTGTTTTGGATGATGGTCCAACCCAAGTGGGCTTGGAATCAACAGTCATCGATTTAACGGCGGCCGAGCCCACCATTTTGCGTACGGGAGCCGTTAGCCAAAAGATGTTAACAGTGGTCTTGGGCAAGCAAGTCATCGATGGAACTAGTCAAAAGTCCTTGGCGGCCGATGAAACACCAAAGGCTCCGGGGATGAAGTACCGGCATTATGCACCAGATAAGCCAGTGATTGTCTTTGATCCATTGGATTTCAATGACCTCAAGGAAAGCCTGGTAGAGGGCGACGCTGTCTTGGCTTCAGAGGAGCTGTTGGCAGAATTACCAAAAACCGTGCCATCGTGGTCTCTAGGAGCTGATTTGGCCAGTGCGAGTGAAAACCTCTTTGCTGGGTTGCGCTACTTTGATGACAAAGGTACAGTTAATAAAATTTATGCCCAGGTGATGCCGGACATCGATTTGGGTAAGGCATATAACAATCGGTTAGGCAAAGCTAGTGGTGGCCAGCGATTTGCTCTGTAATAAAAGAGATTTACCTTGCTATTTTGTAAGCGCTTTGATAAACTAAAACTGAATAAAAGACTTTTCCAAAAAGGAGAATATTATGGCAGAAACGCAAGAGTTCAACATCATTTCAGAGACAGGGATTCATGCCCGTCCAGCTACTTTATTAGTACAGGCAGCTTCAAAGTTTGTTTCAGAAGTTACCTTGTCATACCAAGGCAAGGAAGTTAATTTGAAGTCAATCATGGGTGTGATGTCACTCGGTGTTGGCCATGGTGCAGACGTGACTATCAAGGCTGATGGTGACGATGCAAAGGATGCCTTGGCAGCAGTGGCAAAGGTCATGAAGGATGAGGGCTTGGTTAAGTAACCAAAGCTGATTTTAGATTATTTTCGACGAAAGGTCGCACTTTGGCGGCTTTTTTTATTTGAATTAAGAATGATTTTTAGTAAAATGAAGAAAAGTATCGATGTTAATTGGCGTCGATGACACGGGAGGGCTTTCATGAATATTCTGGTGATTGATACAAGTAACCAACCACTGCTCGTCGGCTTAGGCCAAGACGGCCAATTACTCGACACATTCCAAACGGATAAGCCAAAAAATCATTCAATTGATCTTTTGCCAGCGATTAAGTCGCTTCTAGCGGCTCAAGAGTTAACGGTACAAGATATTGATCAAATTGCTGTTGCCAAGGGACCGGGATCCTTCACCGGCCTACGAATTGGACTGACTGTCGGCAAGGTTTTAGCGGACACGTTAAATAAGCCGCTCTTGGCGATTTCGTCTTTGCAAAGTTTGGCCAAGCAAGTGCAATTGAAGCAGCAATCTGGCATTCTTGCAGCTGAGGATTCAACGGTGCAAAATCCTCATCCGGGTAAGCTAACCAAGGACACGGTTGTGTTGGCTCTCTTTGATGCGCGCAATCAAAATGTTTTCGCTGGTGCTTATTTGGGCGATACAGTTGTGTTAGAAGATGGCCATTATCCATTAGAAGAGGTCTTGGACCTTGTCAGCCAGGTGGCCGAGCCGGTAGTTGTGGTTGGGGATGGTTTACATTTCCAAGATACAATTGAAGAAGCCTTATCAAATCAGCCCCTCACAATTTTGGACCATGACCAGTCATTACCAACGGGGACTGGGCTGTTGGCCTTGGCGCAAACGGCTACCCCCGTGGAAAATATCGATGACTTGACGCCATCGTACTTAAGAAAAACCCAGGCGGAATTAAACTGGGAACAAAATCATCAAGACGACGGGCAGGACAAACCCTATGTTTTTAAAGTTTAAGAAAAGACTGAAAGCGCGGCCGGTCGCCCAGACCTTGGTCGATTTTCCTGGTGAGACTTTTGAAGCAGCTGGGGAAGAATTATTATTACGAGTAGCAACTGTTTCTGATATTCCCGGACTTGTCGCGATTCAAGAGGCAGTCTACAATGGCTATGCCCCATGGGTTTCGCGCGATTTCTACCATGAATTAACCCAAGAAAAGGATCGATTATACTTGGTCGCTTTGAGAAAGGACCAGGTCATTGCCTTTATTGCTTTGGTCAAGCGTGATTTGGTTTCTGATTTACATATTGCCAATATCGCCGTATTGCCGGTTTGGCAGGGACAACAGGTTGGCTCGTATTTGATTAACACGGCGAAGGCAGTTGCGCGTGAAATCGGCTTAAAGGAGCTTTCCTTGGAAGCAAGACGGTCAAATACTGGTGCCTTGGCACTCTACGACCGTCATGGTTTTACGGTTGTGGATGTTTTGGAACATTACTATATTGATAACCAGGAAGATGCAATTTCAATGGTGCTCGACCTTGAACATTAAAACAGCAATAATCGATGATAGTCTAAGAATCCACCAAATCGCTTTGGCGGCTTTTTCAAGGGACCAGGTGCCAAAGCGGTTGATTGATGAGCAATTGGCCGCTGGGCGGGTGACCTATTTATTAGCAGAAACCGATGCACAGGCGCCCGCCAAAGCTGATTTATTAGATGAAGGGACCGTCGAAGGCACCCAAGTTGTCGGCTTTTTATCTTACCGTGCCATCTTGGATGAGGTGGACCTCTCTTTTTTGGCCGTTGATCCGGCTTTCCAGGGGCAGGGAATCGCTCGCGAATTAATGCAGGCTTTCTGTGAGCAAAATAACGAGCGAAAGGCCTATTTGGAAGTTGCTGAAAACAATGTTTCTGCCCGGCGGCTGTATGAAAAATTTGGCTTTGAAATTTATGCCCGTCGTGATGGTTATTACCATGATGGCCAAACAGCCATCCTAATGGAGAAGAATTTATGACAACTTTAATTGCCTTTGAATCAAGTGCTGACGAGACCTCAGTGGCCGTTGTCAAGGACGGCAAGACCGTCTTGAGCAATGCGGTGGCGACTCAGATTAATTCGCACCAACGTTTTGGTGGCATCGTGCCGGAGGTTGCTTCCCGCCACCACCTAGAATGGATTACGAAGACCTTAGACATCGCCTTAGCGGATGCAAAGGTTCAACCAGAAGACCTCGACGGTGTCGCCGTGACCTACGGCCCAGGATTGGTTGGCTCCTTGTTAGTTGGCTTGATGGGGGCGAAAACCTTTGCAATGGCCCATGACCTGCCGCTGATTCCGGTCAACCACTTGGCTGGTCACATTGCTGCCGCTAATTTTAACCAGCCAATTGTCTTTCCGGCTTTGGCATTGATGGTTTCCGGTGGCCATACGGAATTGGTCTTGATGGAAGAACCCAATGATTTTCATATTCTGGGTGAGACCTTTGACGATGCGGCCGGTGAATCCTATGATAAAGTTGGTCGGTTGCTGAATTTGCCATATCCTGCTGGGAAGGCAATTGATGAATTGGCTCATAAGGGGCAGGTCACCATCGATTTTCCGCAGGCGATGGCCAAAGAGGCAGGTTATGACTTTTCATTTTCCGGTTTAAAATCAGCGGTCATCAACCAAGTTCATAACGCCGAGCAACGTGGTGAAACGATCAAGGAAGAGGACCTTGCGGCTTCTTTCCAGGCAGCGGTGATTAAGGCACTGGTTGGTCGCACAAAACGGGCCTTGACTGATTTTCCAGTGAAGTCGCTGGTTCTAGCTGGTGGCGTCGCTGCTAACAGCGGATTGCGTGCTGCGTTAACTGATTTAATGGCTGATTTTCCTGCCGTTGACTTTATCCCAGTACCCAAGCAGTATACTGGCGATAATGCAGCCATGATTGGCGCAGCGGGCTATTGGAACTACCAAGACAAGATTTTTTCTGATCTTGATTTGAACACAAATCCTGGCCTTGATTTTCCATTAGCAGACCTCAACCAGCAGGATAATGAATAAAAATATTTGTGAAAAATGAGCGAATAGATAGGAAAAACCACAATCTATGCTATAATAAATATAATTTAGTTCACAAAGTGAAATGGAGACGCCATGGACGAGCAAGCAAAGATTCCACGAGCAACCGCCAAGCGGTTGCCCATCTACTACCGTTATTTAACGTTTTTAAATGATGCCGGCACCAACCGGATTTCTTCTGCTGAATTGGCTGAAGCAACCAAGTTTGATGCGGCAACAATTCGCCGTGATTTTTCATATTTTGGTGCTTTAGGCAAACGTGGCTATGGTTACGACGTTGAGGCCTTGTTAGAATTTTTTGCCAAGGTTTTGGACCAAAATTCATTGATTAACGTGGCTTTGATTGGGGTTGGCCATTTGGGCCAGGCTCTTTTGAACTTCAACTTCCACCAATCGTCAAACATGCGGATTGCCGCTGCCTTTGATATTAATGAAAACCGGGGCAAGATTTTGTCTGGGGTACCAATTTATGACATGAGTGAATTGGAAGAGCAAATCAAAGCCCAACGGATTAACATCGCCATCTTGACGGTACCACAAGGTGTTGCCCAGGAAATTACGGACACCTTGGTAGCCGCTGGGGTCAAGGGGATTATGAATTTCACGCCGTTGCGGGTTTCCGTACCAAAGGGTGTTCGGGTTCAAAACGTTGATTTGACTAACGAACTCCAAACGTTGGTTTATTTTATTCAGAACTACGCCTCAATTACGACGGGAAAGTAAGGATATGACGGTCTTAGATTTAACACAGCCAAGTCAGGTACAAAGATACCAAGACTTTGTTAGGACAGCGGCTAAAGGCCAAGTGACCCAGGACCCACTCTGGGGTGATTTGAAGGCTAATTGGGGCCACTTATACCTCTATCATGAAAATCAGGATGGCGACATTGATGCCGCAATGGCGGTCTTGACTGTTGAAGCCGTACCTGGAAAATTGTTGGCATATTGCCCAAAGGGACCTGTTGCTGACGTGACCAACGTTGGCTTGGTTAAGGAATTGGTTCAAGAAGCGTTGGCTAATTTGCCAGAAAACGTCTTTTTGGTTCGAATGGATCCGGAAGTGCTCTACAACCAAGACTTGGATCAGGCTTACCAAGATGCTGGCTTTGTGACCCGGAATGTTAAAGTCGAGAATATGCATGGCAACATTCAACCACGTAAAAACGTGGTTTTGTTCTATGATGGTCGAGGCGAAGGGGCACAACCAATCACTGATGAAGCCAGTTTGATGAAGCACTTCAAAAGCGATTATCGCAATCAAATTCGGCGGGCCATCAAGGATGGGGTCACCGTTACCTCTGGTCGTAGTAAGGAAGACATTGAGGCTTTCTATAAGACCTATACGATGATGGCCAAGGCTCAGGGAATCACCCACCGGCCAATCGAATACTTTTACCGCATGCAAGAACTGTGGGTTGATTCTGATTTGTTCCGGGTTTTCTTGGCACATTATGACGGCCAAGTGATTGCGGCTGGAATTGGCTTTGGTTACGGGGAAAAGATTTGGTATATGTATGCCGGATCAAACCGTGAATTTGCCAAGCACTATGGTCCCTACCTCGTGCAGTGGGAAATGCTGAAGTGGGGGCTTTCCTTAGGGAAGGTTGCTTATGATTTCGGCGGTGTTGGCGAATTTGACCACACTGACGGTCTTTATAAGTTTAAGCACGGCTTTGCCTACCATGACCCACAGGTTGCCTATATTGGGGAGCTGGATTGGGTTGTCGACCAGGTAGCCTATCAAAAATACTTAGAACAATTTGCCTAGCCGATGATGGTAGCCCCTAGTTGTGTGAACTAGTCGACTAGCAAACAAGACAAGAAAGGCATCCAATGACCATTAAAATGATTGCATCCGATATGGATGGTACGTTTTTATCCGGTGAAGATAGTTACGATCAAGAACACTTTGCCCGGGTTTTGTCACAATTAAAGGAAAAAGGCGTGCGCTTTGTCGCGGCCTCCGGTCGACAAGTGGCCAATTTAAAGGAGCTTTTTGAGCCGATGGCCGCTTATGGCTTGTTAGACCAAATCGATTTTGTCGGTTCCAACGGGTCGGTGGTAACAACACCAGGCCAAGAATTGTACGCGGTCTATCTGACACCAGAACAGATTCGTAAGGTGATTGATTGGAATGCTTTAAATCCCCAATCAGCCGACAATGTGATTGTTTTAGCTGGTGTCAACGGGACCTATATTTCCAACCACGTCAGCCAAGAGTTTAAGGAAATGCTGTCGATGTTCTATCCGAATGTTGTTCAAGTTGAAAAACTTTTGAAGATTGATGATAAGATTTTAGGTGTTTCTTTCGTCTGGCCTCATGAAGAGGTCCAGGAACACGTTCAACAATTGGAAGAGGTTTTTGGCGAAGAAGTCCACGTCACTGGTTCTGGCTTTGGATCTGTTGATGTTTTGCCAAAGGGTGTCGATAAGGCGGCGGCCTTGGAAGTTCTCCAAGATTATTACAACGTCACGGATAATGAAGTGATGGTCTTTGGTGATAACACTAATGATTTGGAAATGCTGGCGAAGTATGACAACTCTTACCTGATGCCAAATGCCATGCCATTAATGCACGATGTCCATAAGCGGTTGGCGTTAAAGACAAACGTTCAGGATGGCGTGTTGGCAACCATTGAAAGTGAATTACAACTCGATAATCAAGTTGAAATGGATTAAAAAAAGACTCGCTGAGTCTTTTTTTTCTTGCCTATTAAATTGTATTTGCTGTCGGACACTTAGACCGAAAGATATGTTTAATTGGTTTCCTGTTCTGGGATACCAAAATAATTAACGCCGATAGCAAACAAAACACCAATAAAGGTATCAACGATTCGTAAGAAGACGTAGTCGATGGTGGCATCCATTGGGATGGTCAAAGCAATCAACAAGAGGGCTGCGAGGCCACCGACAATTCCTAGACTACAGTTTAAAGCGTTGAGAATAACAATCGTGCAGATAACAAAAATTGGGATAATGACGATTGGCATCCAACTATTGTGGTGTGTAAATTCTCGGATCAAAAAGTAAAGTAGCGAGAAGAAACCACCAACACTATTTGATAGTAAACGAATTTTGGCGAATTGAATGGTATTGTCCCAATCTTCTCGAAGGGCGAAGACGGCCGCCAGGGCGGGAACAGACGCTGGTCGGTCAACAAAGTGGTAAACGAGTAAGACCAACATCACAACAATGGCGGTTTTCACGGTCCGCATGCCGACGTGGATCTGTAACTTTTTCATGGGGTGCTCCTATTTTATTGATAGTATTTAGCGTATCATAGATAGTAAGATAAAGGTAATGATTGTCCAATCAGTGAGGTAAAACATGATTAAAAATCCAGTACTTGATCAATTACATGACCACCAATCAATCCGTTCTTTCTCCGATCGGCCAGTGACCGATGAGGAAGTCGAAGCAATTTTCTCTGCAGCCCTTGCCGGACCGAATATGCAAAACTTTCAGCCAGTCACTTTTATTGAAATCACCGACCAAGACCTCAAGAGGCGGGTCACTGAAAAGGTGAAGATGAAGTACATCGAAAATGCCACTCGGTATTTTGTTGTTACCGTCGATTGGCACAAGGTTTTGTTAAATCAGGACGCTGAAACCCGGGCCATTATGGAAGAACGAATCCAGCACTACCAATATTTGGAGGGCGGTATTGTTTCAGCTTCGATTGCCTTAGGTCGTGCTCAGGTGGCGGCTGAATCGCTTGGAATCGGTTCTGTCACAATGGCAGGTGCAATGGGCGCCTTTGAACTCTATGAAAAGGAATTGGACTTGCCAAAGTACGTTAAGCCAATTATGGGCTTTTCACTTGGCTACCCTAATCCAAAACCAGGCGTCAAACCTAAGTTGCCATTGGCTGGTTCATTGATGAAGGACCATTACGATGACGACCAAATGAAGGCTGCCATTGAGGAATATGATCAAACGATGGCCACTTACTTTAAGGGGCGGGATATTGATTCCAATTGGACGAAGCATAACGCCTCTTTGTTAACGAAGGGTGCTGCGAACACTGCCCTATCTCAATACCCTCATGATAAGGGACTTGATTTAAAATAAAATAAAGATGTATAAAAAGTCGTGCAAGCTCTATTGATGGAGGCCTTGACCGGCTTTTCTTTTGCATAAAACGAATTTCACTGTGTTGACAAATAGGTCTTAGGTGCTATACTAAAGTCAGATTAGCACTCGATGTGTACGAGTGCTAAAAATAACAAACGGAGGTTGTGATTCATGTTAAAGCCCTTAGGAGACCGCGTGGTCGTCAGTGTTGCAGAACAAAGTGAAAAGACAGTTGGTGGCATTGTCTTAGCCGCTAATACGCAAGAAAAGCCAGTAACCGGTAAGGTTGTGGCAACAGGGAGTGGCTTGGTGGCTAATTCAGGCCAGAAGCTGGACATGACAGTCAAAGAAGGAGACCAGGTTTTGTTTGACAAGTTTGCTGGTCAGGAATTGACTTATGATGGTCAATCATACTTGGCTCTCCATGAAAAAGATATTATCGCCATCGTTGATTAAACAATAATTACAAGACAATTAGCACAAATAATGATGATTTCAATCAGTTTTGGTTAAAGGAGTAGGGAAAATGGCAAAAGAATTGAAGTTTGCGGAAGACGCTCGCTCAAAGATGAAGGTCGGAGTTGACAAGTTGGCCGACACTGTTAAAACAACAATTGGACCAAAGGGTCGTAACGTTGTTTTGGAAGAATCTTATGGTTCGCCAATTATTACAAATGATGGGGTTACAATTGCTAAGGCGATTGAATTAGAGGACCACTTTGAAAACATGGGTGCCAAGTTGGTTGCTGAAGTTGCTTCAAAAACTAATGACATTGCGGGTGATGGTACCACTACTGCCACCGTTTTGACTCAAGCGATTGTTGGCGAAGGGCTTAAGAACGTGACGGCTGGTGCTAACCCTGTTGGCATTCGAACGGGTATTGAAAAGGCAACGGCAGCGGCTGTTGCGAAGTTACATGAGATGTCTCACACGGTTTCAACGAAGGACGAGATTGCTCAAATTGCCTCAATTTCAGCAGCCAGCGATGAAGTTGGTTCTTTGATTGCTGAAGCAATGGAAAAGGTTGGTAACGATGGTGTGATTACTATCGAAGAATCAAAGGGAATTGAAACCACTTTGAACGTTGTCGAAGGAATGCAATTTGACCGTGGCTACATGTCACAGTACATGGTTACTGATAACGAAAAGATGGAAGCTAATTTGGACAACCCTTACATCTTGATCACGGACAAGAAGATTGGTAATATCCAAGATATCTTGCCTGTCTTGCAACAAGTTGTGGAACAGGGGCGGGCAATGTTAATTATCGCAGATGACATTACTGGCGAAGCTTTGCCAACTTTGGTTTTGAACAAGATGCGTGGCACCTTTAACGTTGTTGCTGTGAAGGCACCTGGCTTTGGTGATCGTCGTAAGGCCATGTTGGAAGATATCGCTATCTTAACTGGTGGTACGGTTGTTACGGATGACCTTGGTTTGAACTTGAAGGATGTGACTATCGAACAATTGGGTCAAGCCAATAAGGTCAATATCACCAAGGATAATACCACCGTTGTCGAAGGTGCCGGTGACAAGGCAGCCGTGAAGGAACGGGTTGACTTGATTAAGCAACAAATTGCCGACAGCACTTCAGAATTTGACAAGGAGAAGTTGCAAGAACGTTTGGCAAAGTTGGCCGGCGGTGTGGCTGTCATTAATGTTGGGGCTGCTACTGAAACGGAATTGAAGGAACGTAAGTACCGAATTGAGGATGCTTTGAACGCTACTCGAGCTGCCGTTGAAGAAGGCTTTGTTGCTGGTGGTGGAACGGCTTTGGTGAACGCCATGGCTGCCGCTGCTGCCGTTGAAGCAACAGGCGACGTGGCTACGGGGGTTAAGACCGTTGTGGCTGCTCTTGAAGCCCCAGTTCGTCAAATCGCTGAAAACGCTGGCTTGGAAGGTTCTGTGATTGTTAACAAGTTAAAGGAACAACCTGAAGGAACTGGTTACAATGCCAAGACTGATGAATGGGTTGATATGGTCAAGGCTGGAATCGTTGATCCAACCAAGGTCACACGTTCTGCTTTGCAAAATGCTGCCTCTGTTTCAGCCTTGTTGTTGACGACGGAAGCCGTAGTTGCTGAATCGCCTAAGGAAGACGCACCAATGCCTGCCGCTGGTGCTCCAAGCATGCCAGGCATGATGTAAACTGAGCGCATTTCTGCTAAAAATGTTTTGAATAAGTGCTAAAGAAGGAAGTAGTCCAATTTGGATTACTTTTTTTTTCTAAAAAAATCAGCTGGACCGATGGCTGCCTTGTGCTAGAATAAAGTAACGGAGGGAACTTATGACGTTTTATAGTGTTGATTATTTAACCAAGCAAAATAACTTAACCAATACCGTTGTGATCTTGCTGGTGGCCTTGACCTTTGTTCTTTTGGCTGTTGGTTTGGTAGCAACTTTTCGCCATCGCTTTAATACGCGTTATCGCGATTTGACGATTATTGCCTTTTTATTTTTTGTTTTTTTCGCGGGCGTTCAGTTTACTGATTTGCAAAACACAAATATTAGAAATTCACAGCAAAGTCAGATGACGGCCTTTATTAAAAACTACGTTAAGGCACAGCATGTTAAAACCGACGACGTTTACTTTAATTCGACTTCGTTTGTTGATGGCATGATTGCTAAAGAAGGCAAGAATTATTACCAAATTGGCCTTTCAAAAGATGGCCAGTCCTATACCCGGACTCAGGTTTATTTGGTTAATGCGAATGTGGAGGTACAACGATGAGTTTTTACTTACCGATTATTTTAAAGTTGGGCATCGGCCTGATTGCCTTGATCGTTCAAATTAATATTTTTGGAAAAGGGAATTTGGCCCCATCAAATGCCTTAGACCAAGTTCAAAACTATGTTTTAGGTGGTATCATTGGAGGAACCATTTATACGGCAACGATTACCGTTTTTCAGTTCATTATCGTGCTGGTCATCTGGACGCTTTGGGTCATGATTTTGAAGTTCTTAAAGGAACACAATCACTTGGCCAAAAAGATTATTGATGGCACGCCAAAGGTCGTAATTGACCGTGGCCAGATTGATGTTGATGCTGTCGTGATGGCCGGCCAGTCGGCTTCTGATTTGATGTTTAAGCTCCGAGAGCAAGAAGTCTACGATGTTTCTAAAGTGAAGCGGGCCGTGATTGAACAAAACGGTCAGTTAACCGTGATTGAATATGGCGATCAAAATCCCAAATATCCGATTATTTATGATGGCCAGGCGAACTTTGATGTGTTGGATGCCATTGATCAAGACGAGGATTGGTTGGAAAATCAGGTCATTGCGGAAGGCTATGCCGGGATTAATGATATCTTCGTTGGCGAATACATTCAGGGGAAGATTCGGTTGACTCCTTATAATCAAAGTGATCAGAAGAAGTAATCGCTTGTTGTCAAGGCGGGCGTAGAAAGGATTTTTCATTGACTCTTAAAGAAATCTATCATCGCGCTCGCACTAGTCGAGTTTGGACCATTGTGGTGCCAATGCTCGTTGGTATTGCCTATTCGTGGTGGCGTTACCAGCGCCTTTTGTTTTGGCCAAGCTTATTGATGGTGGTGACGGTGGCCATAGTCAAGCTTGCCTATGACTGGTGGTTTGACCAGTACCCCATCCATTCGATTTGGATTTTGCGGCTGAAGCGGGGCATTGACGTTATCTTGCCATACTTTTTAATTATTTTAATGCTGTTCTTGAATACAAAGTTCAAGCCAACTGCGGGACTGTTAACTGTTTGGTTCGGGATTGCGTTTCCTTTAATTGCCTTTTCACTGTCGATTTCAGTCGCCAAGGATGTTCGTAAAATCCGCGCAGAGGAAATCAGTGCCAAGGAGTTCCAGCATGCTCAAAGTCGGGCTAGTTGGGTGCGCCCAATCTTCTTGCTCTTGCCGGTTATTGCCTATGCAGAAATTTTATTGCTAACGCTGTCAGGTTACCTACCACTGCTTGCTTGGGCAATGCTTGTTTTGTTCCCATTAGTTTTTGCTCAGGCATTGGCGGTTGGTTTGGAGTCCGACTTGGATAAGTCGGCTGATTTACCAGCGCGTAACCTCTTTTTGACGGGGCTTGCCCTTGTCTTAGTGTTGGTAATCGCAGGTGCTTGATTTAAATATCAAAAAGAAAACCGATGACTGTGAGATATGAACCCTGAATTTTAGGCTTTATATCACTACTGTCATCGGTTTATAGTGCTTAGACAAATTCATTTAAGTTTTCAACGGATTGAACTTGGAACCGCTTGCGCTCGAGCTTGGTGATAATCTTGCGCAGGATGGGGGAGTCTTCCGTTAGTGGTAGAGTAAAGAGAATGGATTTCGGTTCGTTTTTCTCGTTTTGGATCGAAAGAACGGACTCGATATTAGTATAGCGGGTGATAACTCGGGTAATTTGTTGTAGATTTCCCCGTTCTTCTTGCTTGGTCTTGACTGCCAGTGAAACGCCACCCTTTTGGAGTGACCATGACTGTGATAACAGGTCCATCAAAGAGGAGTGGGTTAGGACGCCGATAAAGTGGTGGGCGTCATCAACCACCGCAATGTGTGGCAGGTCGCGAATAGCGAAGAAAAGTTCATAGAAATCAGCCGAAGTTGAGATAAACTTGGTTGAATTGCGCATGATTGAAGTTGCCCGCTTGCTTGTATCACCACCACGAGCAATATACTCATAAACGTGTTGACGGTAAACATTACCACGGAAGAGGTGCCCGGTGGTATCTAAAATTGGAATTGTACGGATGTGATCGGCTTCTTTACTTTCAAACAGTTCGTAGACTTCTTTGATAGTGGTGTCTTCGCTGATGGTAAGTAATTGATTTTTAGGGACGATCAAAGACTTTGGAAACATAGATTGCCTGCCTTTATAAAAGTTCTTTCTTTGCTCTATCCTAACATATTTATGTGTCAAACTTGCGTGTTATAATGATAAGATTAGGATGTTAGTAGAAATGTTTGAAAGGAAACCCTGATGAAATTTATTTTTGGCCTTGGAAATATTGGTGAAAGCTATGATTTGACAAGACACAACATTGGCTTTATGGCCTTAGACCACTTCGCGGCTAGTCAGGGGGTCGAATTTGTACCAACGAAACTTTATGCATCGGCCGCCAAGGTTGTGATTGATGGGGAAACGGTTTGGTTGGTCAAGCCAAGTACTTACATGAACGATTCTGGCCAGGCGGTTCGAGCTTTTTTGGACTTTTACGGTGGGGATGTTGATGACATCCTCGTGTTGGCCGACGATATGGACCAATCCTTTGGCAAGATTCGCTTTCGGGCCAAGGGCTCTGCCGGTGGCCATAATGGATTAAAATCAATTATGGCCCATACGAAAACGCAAGGTTTTTTGCGCTTAAAGTTTGGCATTGGCCATCCAGACCATGACCATCAGTCGGTCGTTAATTACGTTTTGGGTAAATTTTCAAAAGACGATTTAGCCACCTGGGATGACACTTTTAAAAAGGTCGACCAGGCCCTCGTGGATTGGGTTCATGGGGCAAATGCGGCTGAATTGAGCAATCAATATAATGGGTAAGCATGACGTTAACAAAATATTTAACGAACAATGAAACAATTACGAAATTAACCGAACAACAAAAGCCTGGCGAGCGCCAGCTTTTTTTGGGTGTGAATGGGGCAGCAAAGGCGGCCTCGTTAGCAGCGCTTTATGAACGGCGGCCACAGCCGATTTTGGTGCTCACCGATACTCAGGCTCACTTGGAGGATTTGGCGAACGATCTGGCTGATTTAGTAGCCGAGGAGGACCTTTACCGGTTTTCGGCCGAGGAAGCATTGGCGACGGAACTCGCCGTTTCTTCCAATTCTTTTGTGACTGATCGGGTAGAAGCTTTAACAGGCTTGGCCACTGGTCGGCCTGGAATTTATCTGACAAATTTGGCGGCCTTCGTTCGTTATGAGCCGCAGGTGGCTGATTTCACGAATGCACAAATGCGCTTGAAGGTTGGGGAGAGCTATGACTTTCAAGATTTGAAAGCGCGGTTGGTGACTCTGGGATACCACTTGGTTGTTCGAGTGGAAAATCCGGGTGAATATGCCCAACGGGGTTCTATTTTTGATGTTTTTCCACCAACAGCCGATAATCCCTACCGGCTCGATTTTTTTGATGATGAATTGGATATGATTAAGACCTTTGATCCGTCCAGCCAAAAGAGTGCCGATTCGGTGACCGGGGTGACGGTCTTGCCAGCGACTGATTTGGTGATTGACCAAGACCGCTATCAGGCTGGTAAAGAACGTCTGGAGGAGGCCTTTTCAGCTTATCGTAAGGGTTTGCCGGGAGTGGAGAAAAAACACGCCACGGAGGGCTTTGATAGCACGCAGACGGCACTTGATGAAGGGCGGCGGGATCAATCGATTCTGCCGTATGCTCAGTATTTTTTCCAAGAGAAGACGACGTTGATTGATTACTTGGGTCAAGAGGGATTATTTGTTGTTGATGACTTTGCTCGCTTGCAGGAAAGCGCCTTATCGCAAAATACCCTTGACCAGGAATGGCTTGACCAGCAGGTCGAGACCTACCAGATTGTGCCACCATTGGCCATTAAGGATGACTTGGAAGCCATTTTGGGTCGAGTTCACCAGGCCGAACTTTATCTGGCCAACTTCCAGCGTGGCTTGAATAAGTTAACGTTTGCTCACTTGGAAGAGATCACCTCCAGGCCAGCAAACCAATACTACGGTCAAATTCCGGCTCTTTTACCGGATTTGCAGTTTGCAAAAGACCGCGGGATGACGATGGTGCTTTTAATCAGCGACCGCGATCGGGCACAAAATTTTGTGGCAACATTGAAGGATCATGATTTAACGGTGCCAATTAACCGCGAAATTCAGCCCAACCAGGTCCAAATAATTATTGGTAACTTTGTGGCCGGCTTTGAGTGGCCTAAGAGTCATTTAACGGTCTTAACTGAGCGCGAGTTGTTTGATAAGGCACGGAAGCCGGTGGCCCGTCGGTCCCGGAAGATGGCGAACGCCGAACGTTTGAAGTCCTATAATGAGCTTCAGGTAGGCGACTATGTTGTCCATATCAACCATGGAATCGGTCAGTATCAGGGCTTGCAAAGTCTCGAGGCCGATGGTGGTAAGCAGGACTATTTGGTCATTTTGTACCAAAAGAATGCTAAGATCTTTTTGCCAGTCACCCAGTTAAATCTGATTCAAAAGTATATTGGTGGGTCAGACACTGGGAAGAAGCCTAAGATTAATAAATTGGGCGGGACCGAATGGCAAAAGACCAAGAAGCAAGTTCAAAATAAGATTGAAGATATTGCTGATGAGCTGTTAGAACTCTATGCCGAACGGGAGGCCAAGCAAGGCTATGCCTTTCCACCCGGTGATACGGCCCAACTAAAGTTTGATACGGCCTTTCCTTATCCGGAAACGCCCGACCAGGTTCGTAGTATCGAAGAAATTAAGGCTGACATGCAGCGCTTACGACCAATGGACCGGCTACTGGTTGGGGATGTTGGCTTTGGTAAAACCGAGGTTGCCTTGCGAGCGGTCTTCAAGGCTGCCCACGCTGGTAAGCAAGTTGCCTTTTTGGCGCCAACGACGATTTTGGTTCAACAGCACTATGAGACGATGGTCGAACGCTTTGCTGATTTCCCGGAAATTCGGATTGGCCACTTGTCCCGCTTTCAAACGGCAGCCGAAAACAAGCAGACCATTCAGGCGTTAAAGGACCACGAACTGGATATCGTCGTTGGCACACACCGTCTGTTAAGTGCCGACGTGGCCTTTGCCGACCTTGGCTTACTGGTCATCGATGAGGAACAGCGCTTTGGTGTTAAGCACAAGGAAAAGTTAAAGCAAATCAGGACTAACGTCGATGTCTTGACGTTAACAGCAACGCCAATTCCACGAACGCTGAACATGGCCATGGTTGGTGCTCGCGATTTGTCCGTGATTGAAACGCCACCATTGAACCGTTACCCAATTCAGACCTACGTCGTGGAACTTGATTGGACGTTGGTGCGCGATGTGATTGGCAAGGAATTGGCCCGTAATGGCCAGGTTTTCTACCTGCATAACCGGGTGGCCGACCTGGAACGGATAGCAGATCAGATTCAAGACTTGGTACCCGATGCTCGGGTCGCAGTCATTCACGGTCAAATGTCAGAAGTCCAGTTGGAGGGGATTCTCTACTCCTTCTTAAACCAGGAATTCGATGTCCTGGTAACAACTACGATTATAGAAACTGGGGTCGACATTCCCAATGCGAACACGTTGATTGTTGATAATGCCGATCACATGGGTCTGTCACAGCTTTACCAGCTTCGTGGCCGAGTCGGACGGTCAGCCCGGTTAGCCTATGCCTACTTTACTTATCCATTTACCCGCACGCCGAGTGAAGAGGGGCAAAAGCGGCTGGAAGCCATTCGGGACTTTACGGAACTGGGTTCAGGCTTTAAAATTGCGATGCGTGACCTATCGATTCGAGGCGCCGGCGACCTGCTTGGTAAGCAGCAGCACGGCTTTATTGATTCGGTCGGTTATGATTTGTATACCCAGATGCTCAAAGAGGCTGTTGCTGCAAAGCAGGGTCAGACCAAGCCGGCAACGACAACGCAAACGGATGCCGAACTCATTTTGGGAGTATTGGCCTTCTTGCCCGATGACTACGTGGCAGATTCGGCGGAAAAGATTGACCTTTACCGTCAAATTCGTCAGGCGAAGTCAGATGAAGACTTCGAGAATGTGGAGTCTGATTTGATTGACCGCTTCGGTGATTTCCCAGATGAGGTTGGTCGCCTATTACTGGTTTCTCGAATCAAGAACTTGGCTGATTTGGCAGAGGCCACGCAAATCCGGCGCCAGAAAAATCAGGTCACAGTACGCTTTGCTGAATCGATGACCAGCAAATTAGCTGGGGAAACCATTTTCCAAGCTTTGCAGGACGTCCCCTACAAGGCGGTAGTCGATGGCAAGCAGGCTCAGCTGGCCGTCACGTTAACTGTTGATTTAAAAGAGGAGTCAGCATACTGGCTCAATAACCTGCGAAACTTCCTCTTGGTTGTTTTGCAACTAACAAAAAAGGATGAATTTGATGCGAATTGATAAGTTTTTAAAGCTTTCACGGATTATTAAGCGCCGGGCCGTTGCCAAGGATTTGGCCGACCAAGGACGGATTGAAATCAACGATAAGCGGGCGAAGTCAGCTGCTAATGTTGGTACCAATGATTTGATTACGATTCATTTCGGTAACAAGACTTTGGTGGTCAGGGTTTTGAAATTGGCCGAAATCGTTAAAAAGGACGAAGCACAGGATCTGTATGAGGTTGTTTCCGAATCTTATGAGCAGCAAGATGACAAGGAAGATTAAGTTTGTCTAAAGCCTGCTAATTTGCCTTGCAAGTCTATTGCGATTATGTCAAAATAATACTGATAAGGAGTGGGGCGATGGTAGAAAACGAGCACCGACAATCGAATATTCGGCCGTTAAATGCTCGGATTGCCAAGCAGATTGCTGCCTCCGATGCCCGTCGTGAAGCGAGTCGTAGGCACTATGCCAGGGCCCACCACTTGCGGGAACGACGGATTGTCTTAATCGGTCTTGCTGTGGCCGTGGTTTTCATGGTTCAGTTGGTGCTGGGGCAGGTGCGGTTGCACGCTGCTAACCAAACACTGACTAAGTCCGAACTATCCCTTCAAGCCGTTCAAAAGGAAAACAAATCCTTGAAAAAAATGTCGAACCAATTGAAGGATCCGGTTTACTTGCAACAAATTTTGCGTGATAAGTACGGTTACTCACGCAAGGACGAAACGATTTATAATTTACCAGACAAATCTTAATGAATTGTCTAAAAGCCACCCTGGATAAGGGTGGCTTTTTCTTGATGACAATGGGTAAAATAAAAGCGATGAAGAAAACGATTGCACAGACAATTAAAGCAAAAGAGTGGCCAGAGAAGGTGGTGCTAGCCGTCTCTGGTGGCCTTGATTCCATGACACTCCTGGATTCATTGCACCGTTATCGACCAGACATCAAACTGGTCGTTGTCCATGTCAATTATCAACTGCGTGGTGCCGCTTCCGATGGCGATGAAATCTTTGTGAGAAATCAGTGCCAAGCACGCCAAATTCCCTGTTACTTTAAAAAGGTGACGGCGCCCGGAAACAGTGGCGTGGAGGCCTGGGCACGAAAGGTGCGTTACGATTTTTTTGACCAAGTTGCAAAAGAAACAGGTGCTCGGGCTGTTGTTTTGGCCCAGCACCAAGATGACCAGGTCGAAACACTATTATTACAATTAATTCGGGGTGGTCTAGCCCAGCAAAAAGTGGGGATGATGGGGCAGTCGGATTATTACTTGCGGCCCTTTCTGGACTTCTCAAAGGAAGAACTCAAAAACTACGCTAAAGATAATCAGGTCGAGTGGCGGGAAGATGCGACGAATGCAGATCCTAGTTATACAGGTCGGAACCAGTTGCGCCACGAAATCATTCCGGCCTTAGCGACCATTAATGCCAAAGCGCAAGAACACTTAGCTGATTTTGCCAAGCAGGAAGCTGTTGACCAAGAACTGCTGCAAGATCAGGCGAAGACATTTTTGCCGATTTTTCAGGCTGATTTTCACCAGGTGCCGAAACCTTGGTGGGAGAAAACAATCTTACTATGGCTACAAAATCAGGGCATCTATCAAGTCAAAAATGGACAAATGATTGCCATTTTGTCTTTATTAGCCAATGACCAAAAGCCCAATGGTCAGGTTGATTTGGGGGATGGCTGGATGATGATTAAGGCTTATTCACGGGTTCAACTTATAAAAGAAGAAAAAACTGTAAAAAATGACCGAAAGCCCGAAGAACTTGTGTTAAAATTAGACCAATGGCAATTTTTTGACTGTGGCCAGCTTTTGTGGACCCAAAAAAGACCGCAAAAAGCTGATCAAGCCCTGGTTTTACCCGAACATTCGGTGGGCGTTTTAACGTTATCTTTGGCTAAAAAAGATGATCGTGTCCCTCTGAAAATCGGTACAAAATCAGTGCGTCGTCTCTTAATTGACAAAAAAATTCCGGTCACATTACGGGAAAAGACCTGGTTATTAAAAGATCAAAGTCAGGTAGTTTTGGCTGTTTGGCTAGGTCAACAGACTTGGTACCTGCCCGCCGGACGTGATCGTCCGAATGTAGCTAAGCAATGGTTAGTATGGCGAATTGAGGAAAATTAGTGAATAACGATATCGAAGAAGTATTATTTGACCAAGAGCAAATCCACGAAGCAGCGGTTCGTCTTGGTCAAACCATTACCAAAGACTACGCGGGGAGAAAGCCTCTCGTGTTGTCAGTGCTCAAAGGTGCTTACCTTTGGACAGCGGATTTGGTCCGTGAAATCGATTTGTACGTCGATTTAGAATTTATTAAAATTTCTTCCTACCATGGTGGGGTAACATCATCCAATGAAATTCAGTTGGTAACGGATGTCCAGTCGGATGTCGCTGGACGCGATGTCTTGATTATAGAAGACATCGTTGATACAGGTCAGTCCCTGCGGTTTTTGAAGGACTTACTTAAAGATCGTGGCGCCAATTCCGTGCAGGTCGCTACGTTCTTAGACAAAAAGGGTGGACGGAAGATTGAAATCGATGCCGATTACGTTGGCTTCGATGTTCGCAACGAATTTGTTGTTGGCTATGGTTTAGACTATGCAGGCTTGTATCGTAACTTGCCTTACGTTGGTATTCTGAAAAAGGATATTTATAGTTAACATCCATTTAATCTCGTACCCGTATAATTTATAGCAACTTTTATTCAAGATTGAGGACTCCCGATGAAAAAAAATAACGGTGGCTTCTTTAGAAGCTCCTTTCTATATGTCATCATCTTCTTGGCGGTCATTGCTGGAATTTACTCACTAGTTGGTGGGTCAAATGGCGGAACAAAGACGTTATCATCGTCTGACTTCGTTAAGCAATTGTCCGACAAGGAGATTGACTCTTTCACAATCCAGCCCGGTAACGACGTTTACACGGTGACTGGAACTTATAAAAATAGCCAAAAGTCATCATCGACTGGTCAAGGCTTGAATAGCCTCTTGGCAAATCAGACTACGACAACGAAGTTTTCAACTTCTGTCTTGGAAAATGATTCATCATTGAAGCAGATTACTGATTTGGCCAAGAAGACCAACACGGATATGACGACAAAGCCAGCACCATCTTCTGGCTTCTGGTTGAATTTGATTATTTCCATTGTGCCATTGCTCTTAATTGTGGGTGTCTTCTACTTGATGATGTCCCAATCAAGCGGCAAGGGCGGTCAAGGCGGCATGATGGGTAACTTTGGTAAGTCAAAGGCAAAGCCTTCTGATCCGAAGGATAACAAGATTCGCTTTGAAAACGTTGCTGGTTCTGACGAAGAAAAGGAAGAACTGGTTGAAGTTGTTGAATTCTTGAAGTCGCCAAAGAAGTTCGTAGATATGGGCGCCCGTATTCCAAAGGGGGTTTTGCTTGAAGGCCCTCCCGGAACTGGTAAAACATTGCTAGCAAAGGCTGTTGCCGGTGAAGCTTCCGTACCATTCTTCTCAATGTCTGGTTCAGACTTCGTTGAAATGTTTGTCGGTGTTGGTGCTTCACGTGTTCGTGACTTGTTTGAGGAAGCCAAGAAGGCTGCCCCTGCCATTATCTTTATCGATGAAATCGATGCCGTTGGTCGTCGCCGTGGTTCTGGCGTTGGCGGTGGTAACGATGAACGTGAGCAGACGTTGAACCAAATCTTGATTGAAATGGATGGATTTGAGAACTCTGAAGGTGTTATTATTCTGGCATCAACCAACCGTTCTGATGTTTTGGATCCGGCCTTGCTTCGTTCAGGTCGTTTTGACCGAAAGATTTTGGTTGGCGCTCCTGACGTTAAGGGTCGTGAAGCAATTTTGAAGGTGCACGCTAAGAACAAGCCATTGGCACCGGCCGTGGACTTGAAGGCGATTGCCCACCAAACACCTGGTTACGTTGGGGCTGATTTGGAAAACTTGTTGAACGAAGCTGCCTTGCTGGCTGCTCGTCGCGACAAGAAGTTAATCGACTCCGCTGACTTGGATGAAGCCGAAGATCGGATTTTCCAAGGACCTGCTAAGGCCAACCGGGCAATGTCCGAGTTGGAACGGAAGACAACCGCCTTCCACGAAGCCGGTCACGCCTTGGTTGGTTTGGTTCGTTCAAACGCATCCGTCGTTCGTAAGGTTACGATTGTGCCGCGTGGACGCATTGGTGGTTACGCTTTGATGACACCAAAGACAGATCGTTATAACATTCGTTATTCAGAAGCTAAGGAACAATTGGCTGGTTTGATGGGTGGACGTGCTGCCGAATTGGCAACATTTAACGAAGCTTCATCCGGTGCTGCGAACGATTTCCAGCAGGCAACGAATTTGGCCCGCCAAATGGTGACGGCCTATGGAATGTCTGAAAAGTTGGGTATGGTTCAACTTGAAGGAAATGCTTCTGTTGGCTATAGCGAACAGGGTGGCGCACAGTCATATTCAGACGAAACGGCTGCATTGATTGATGAAGAAGTTCGTCGTTTGACTAAGGAAGCCTTTGAGGAAGCAACAAAGATTTTGACGGAACACAAGGATAAGTTGGCAGCGATTGCTAATGCCTTGTTGGATGTTGAATCATTGGACGAAAAGCAAATTAAGGACATCTACGAAACTGGTCACTTCACCAAGAAGGGTGAAGAAGACGAAGATGATGCCAAGTCATTTGATGAAACTAAGGCTTCTTTGGATCACAAGGAAGACGAAGTGGAAGATGAAGAGCAAAAGGGTGATGAAAACCCAACGAAGCCTCTTGATCAAAATGATAACCAAGCTGAATCGGCGGACGATACGACTGATTCAGATAAATAAGTTTTTTAAAAAAGTTGGCTTAGGCCGGCTTTTTCTTTTACAATAAAGACAAGAACAAATAAAGGAATTCTTATGTCAGATCAATTAATTAAGGTCATTACAAAAGATGAGGCCTTCCGTGCCTTTGCCATTGACGGGACAAAGTTAGTCCAAGAAGCAGCAAGCGCTCACCATGCCTCACGGATTGCAACGGTCGTCCTCGGACGGGCATTGCTCGCAACAGAAATCTTGGCCCAGGCAACTTTGAAGGGCGAAGAGCGTCTTGGTGTGAAGATTGACGGGAAGGGACCGATTGGCAACGTTGTAACGGAAGCGGACGCTCATGGGGCGGTTCGTGGCTACGTAACCAATCCTCAATTGGAACCAATCGTTAACGATGACAATCAATTGAACGTGGCTGGCGCTGTTGGCAACCATGGTTCTTTCCAAGTGACGAAATTGGCACCTTATTCGAAGCCGTACCTCGGTCAATCGATTATTGTTTCTGGTGAAATTGGTGATGATTTCACCTACTATTTGACACAATCAGAACAGATTCCATCCGTGATTGGTGTCGGTGTAACGATGAACCCGGATGACACGGTTGCGTCTGCTGGTGGTTTTTTGGTTCAGGCATTGCCAGGAGCGACAGATGCTCAGTTGGATCAATTGGACGAGCACTTAAAGCAGATGACACCACTTTCTGAACTCTTGTCTGAAAAGAAAGGTCCACTGGCTGTTTTGGATGATCTTTTGGGCAAGGATAACTATACGTCTCTGGCTTCTGTAGCTGTTGGCATCGCCGCTGAACCACCCAAGGAAGCTTATGGTGAGATGTTAGCAACGCTGCCATCCCATGAAGTCCAGGCGATGATTGATGAGGATGGCGGGGCTGAAGTGGTCGGACGTTTCTCAGGCAAGAAGCATTACTTTGAAGCCAATGAGCTAGAAGGAATCTTAAGTAAGATTTTAAAGCGTGAGGCCGAAGCAGAAGAAAAAGATGATGAAAAATCAGCTGCTGATAACGAAAACAAGCAGGACTAACGCTTCTTAAAAAAACGGAAAAAAGACCATGAGATGGGCAAACCAGGCGGTTCGCCCTTTTGTCTTGGCCGTTGTTTTGTTATACTGGAACAAGATAAATGAGCGAATATTCGCCGACAGGAAGGTAGATAGACATGGCTGAAGAAAAAGCCTTAAATGATCAAATGGTCGCCCGCCGTCAGAAGATGAAGGCGCTGGTTGATGATTTGAGCATTGATCCATTTGGACATCGTTTTGACCGAGACGCTTTGGCAGCGGACCTCCATGAACAATACGATGAGAAGACACAAGAAGAGTTAGAAGCAAACCCTGTAGAGGTCATCATTGCTGGCCGAATGGTCGCTAAACGTGGTGCCGGAAAAGTTATCTTTGCTGACGTCCGTGACCGCTCAGGTGAAATTCAAGTTTATGCTCGTCGTGATGACTTGGGTGATAATTACCCAATCATTAAGCGTGCTGATTTGGGTGACTTCTTAGGAATTAAGGGTCAAGTGATGAAGACGGAGGCTGGTGAATTAACCATCTTGGTTAAGCACTTGACTCACTTGTCAAAGGCCTTGCGTCCAATGCCCGACAAGTTCCACGGTATTTCAGATGTTGAAACGCGTTACCGTAAGCGCTATCTTGATTTGATTGCCAACAAGGAATCTTTGACTCGGTTTCAAAACCGTTCAAAGATCGTTTCAGCTATCCGGGCCTTTATGGATGGTCACGATTTCTTAGAAGTGGAAACACCAATCTTACAAACGCAAGCCGGTGGTGCGGCTGCTAAGCCATTTATTACCCACCACAACGCCTTGAACATCGATATGTACATGCGAATCGCAACTGAATTGTATTTGAAGCGTTTGGTTGTTGGGGGTATGGAACGGGTTTATGAAATCGGTCGAATTTTCCGAAATGAAGGAATGGATCCAAAGCATAATCCCGAATTTACAACCTTGGAATCATATGCTGCTTATTGGGATTTCACAGACGTAATGGACGAAACGGAAGGGATCTTCCGCGCTGCCGCTAAGGTTGTTCATCCTGATTTGCAAGTAAATTACCAAGGCACTGACATTGATTTGTCAAAGCCATTTGCTCGTAAGCATATGGTTGACTTGATTAAGGAAAAGACCGGTGTTGACTTCTGGCCAGAAATGACGGTTGAAGAAGCTCGCCAATTGGCGGATGAACACCACGTGAAGTACGAACGGTACTGGCAGGTTGGCCACATTATCAACGAATTCTTTGACAACTTTGTTGAAGACACGTTGGAACAACCAACTTTCGTCTATGGTCACCCAGTGGAAGTTTCACCATTGGCTAAGAAGAATGCTGATGACCCACGCTTTACGGACCGATTTGAGTTGTACATCGTTGGTTCTGAATTTGCTAACGCCTTTACTGAATTGAACGATCCAATCGACCAACGAGCTCGTTTTGAAGCCCAAGCGGCCGAACGTGATAACGGTAATGACGAAGCTGAAGGTATCGATGAAGACTTCTTAGAGGCCTTGGAATACGGTATGCCACCTACAGGTGGTTTGGGCATTGGAATTGATCGTTTGGTTATGCTCCTAACGGATGCCGCTTCTATTCGTGATGTTGTGTTGTTCCCAACAATGCGTCCAGAATAATTATGTATTTTAACAAATAAATAGTTGACACGCTTGGTCCAATTTTGTATACTAATATAGTTGAGCCAAGCGCTTTATTCCGACTTAGCTCAGTTGGTAGAGCACCTGACTGTTAATCAGGTTGTCGCCGGTTCGAGCCCGGCAGTCGGAGTATTAAAAAAGACCAGACAGAAATGTCTGGTCTTTTTTGGTTGAAACCATCCCGAGGTTATCCTTTGAAGTCTAAGGTTCGTCTTTTTTAATGCTGGAAAATAATACATAAAGACTGGGACACAGGGCTCAGGCAATGAAGGAGAAATTATGGCACAGCTAAGGGAAACGGGTCGAATGACTTAGCTTTGTAGGTTGCTGCCACTAGTCGGAAAGGCTTCCTGCAAAATAATGACGACATTCAGTTTTTTCTGTGTCGTGCCTGCTCTTACTTAAGCGACACAAGTTAAATCTATTTCAAATTTTCTAAAGGCAATAACTTTTTTTAAAAAAAGTGCCTATTAGCAAAGGAGTATGAAAAATAATTTCACCCATTAAATTATTTTTTTATTAAAAATTATCAATATAGCAAAGCTACTATTAATGAATTTTCCCTGTATTTCTTATTAATCGTCAATTTCGTGATAATTTTTTAATGAGAGGGATAATAATTGTCCTTGTTAGCTGAAATCAATAGCGCTATACTGAACAATAGTGTTTTGCCAATAGTGGCAGCACCGGAGAAATAATTAGCGTCCGTGAGCGCTAGTTTTGAAAGGAAGTATATTTAATATGGCAGATTTTCCCCCTATGCAACCGACGGAGGTTTTGCGGCATAAGCACTTTTCCAAAAATCAGAAGTTGACCCTATGGTCGACAACAGCTGGTTTTGGGCTTGAAAATATGGATGTGATGTTCATTTCTTTTGCCTTATCTTCAATTATCGCTTCTTTGCGTATTAGTAACTTTGCAGGTGGGTTGATAGCAACAATCTTTTCTCTAGGAACGCTTGTTGGTGGTTTGTGCTTTGGTATGCTGGCTGATAAATTCGGCCGGGCACGTATTTTTACGAGTACACTGGTCATTGTCGCTTTGGCAACCGCAGGAATGTACTTTGCCCATAATATTTGGGTTTTGTATGCGCTACGTTTTATTGTGGGTGCGGGCACCGGGGCTGAGTATAGCGCCGGCGTAACAATGGTGGCCGAAGCCTTTGCAGGCAAGAAAATCGGTCGGTTGATGTCTATCGTGCAAATTGGTGGGCAAGGTGGGTCAGTTTTGGCAGCCTTGTCAGCGGCCTTTATCATCCCTCGTTGGGGTTGGAACGCCTTATTCTTGGTGGGCCTTTTGCCTATAATTTTTGCATTTTTAATTCGGATTCACCTCAAGGATAGTGAGGAATTTGAGCACGCAAAAGAGCACCGCCAGGAAAATCAGCAAGAAAACAGTCGTGTGCCCCTTTTAGCAGTTTTTCAGACGCCGGCGATGGCGCTGCAAACGATTGGCCTGATTTTGATGATGATGATTCAAACGGGTGGGTACTACGGGTTAATGAACTGGTTACCTAAGATTATGCAAAAGCAATTGGGTCTCTCAATTTCTTCCTCCTCAATGTGGATGATTGCGACCATTGCAGGAATGTCTTTGGGTATGTACGCCTTTGGTTTTATTTTAGATAACTTTGGTCCACGCTTGGCCTTTGGTATCTTCTTGGTTGTTGCAGCCGCTTCCGTTTATTTGATCCCGATGGCTAATAGCGCTTGGTCATTACTATTGATCATGATGATGGTTGGCTTTTTCTCAAATGGTATGTATGGTGGTTACGGTGTTGTTGTTTCCCGATTATATGGAACTGATATCCGTGTGACAGCTAATTCCGTTGTTTCCTGTGTTGGAAAGCTCTTTGGTGGTTTCTTCCCGGCCTTGATTGGTCTGATGATGGATAAGACATCGCTGTCAGTGGTCATGATGTTCTTCTCAGCCATTTATATTTTTTCTTTCTTAGTGATGCTGTCGATTCCTGCATTGGGTAAGAAAACTCAATTTTAATAATTAATATAGTAAAAAACCAGGTAAAATCTGTTAAATCACTCCATCAGTGCCAAGCATCGGGCGTGATTCATAGGCTTACCTGGTTTTTAGTATTGAACAATTACTTGACCACGGCAAAGCCACCAGTCCAAGCAATTTGTTTCGTCACGGCTAAGGTCATTTGCAAGAAGCCAATGGATTCTAATTCACGGGCGCGGCGCAAAGAACCAGCATCAATCACGGCCAAGTCGCTACCTTCGAAGGCTTTTTGCAGCAATTCCTTGCTGTCCTTGTTATCACCGACGGTCAAAACTTCAGTGGGATTGTTGCCGACTTTACCGGATACAAGGTTAGCTGCAAAGACGGTATTAAAAGCCTTCAAGACGTGACTGTCTGGTAAATCAGCCTGTAACTGGGCAGTCGCTGAAGAGTCAGATGGGACATCCAGGCTGTCAAAAGTTTTAAAATTAACAGGGTTGGTTGTCTCAACAATCGTTTTTCCGGCAAATTTTTGCTGGTATTCTTTAGCAATGCTTGCTAAAGCGGCGTAAGGGACGGCCAAGATGACTAAGTCAGCCACCGTGTCCGCCTTATGTTCGGTTGTTACATAGTCGACTTGATTGCCGGCTTTTTCCAATTGAGCACCAACGGCTGAGCCGATATTTCCTTTACCAAAAACAGTAACATTCATGTGCAGTCTCCTTTTCTATCCGATTATGCCTACATTGTAAGGCGGGGATTTGTGAGTGTCAAAGGACGGTCTTGAATGGCAGGCAAAACTTTGTCTGATTTTTTGAAAAAATTAGTAAAATAAAATGTAAAAATGATTGACAGCCCCCACTGTAAATGGCATAATGTAATAGTTGTTTTAAACAACAAATCATTCCGACTTAGCTCAGTTGGTAGAGCACCTGACTGTTAATCAGGTTGTCGCCGGTTCGAGCCCGGCAGTCGGAGTTATGCCGATGTAGCTCAGTTGGTAGAGCACGGGTATCGTAAACCTGGGGTCGAAGGTTCAAATCCTTTCGTCGGCATCATTAATACTTGTTCAAAAATGTAACTTTCTTAAGTTACATTTTTTGTTTTATCCAAAACTTTTTAGACAGTTTTTATTAAAAAGAATAGAATAGCAATACGACAATTCATCGTGATTGATTTTAATAATATTCTAGGGAGGGGCATTGTGAAAAAGACGTTCAACTATGGCACAGTTGAAGAACAATTTACTGTATTAAATTTGCCAGATAAGAAGTTCGACCAAAAATTGCCAGTGGTGATTTCGATTCATGGTGGATTTTGGAAGGATAAGTATGATTTGAGTCAATTCACCCCGTTAGACCAGCAATTAGTTGATGCAGGAATAGCCACTTGGAATATCGAGTATCGTCGAGTTGGAAAATCTGCTGGTGGTTATCCAGAAACATTTTTAGATGTGACGGCAGCGATTAACTATTTAGCAAAAATTGCGGTCGACTATTCACTTGATTTGGACAGAGTTGTTGTGATTGGCCATTCAGCAGGAGGTCATTTGGCCTTGTGGGCTGCGTCACGCTACGACCATCTGACGAACGCCCTTGGTGAAGCGATTCAAATTAAGTTTGCTGGTGTTGTGAGCATGGCAGGTGTCACTGATTTAGCGGCGATGTGGCTGGACCAACAAGGAAGCAATATGGCTGATACTGTTCCTGATTTTATTGGTGGAACGCCTGAGGAGGAGCCTGGTCGCTATCATGATGCATCACCAATCAATTTGCTACCATTGGGTGTAGCAACGGTCTTGATACACGGAACAGTTGACGATAGGGTTCCTGTAAAATTAAGCCAACAATATTATCAAAAGGCTAAGGCTTTAGGCGACACGGTCGGCTTGATTGAGTTGCCTAATGTTGGCCACTTTGAACTGATTGATTCGAAAAATTTTGCCTGGGAAAGGGTTCAACGGGCTATTGAAAACTTATTAGCTAAATAAAATTTTAATTATGAAATTGGAGAAGATTTATGTGGCACATTAAGACTTTTGATGAACTCAGTAATCGTGAAATTTGGGCGATCTACCGTGCTCGGATTGCCGTTTTTGTCGTTGATCAGCATAGTGAGTATCAAGACGTTGATGAGCAGGATTTAACGGCACTGCACGTCTTTTATGAGGAAAATGGTGAATTGCTAGCCTATGCCCGCGTATTTGAAAAAGACCAGGATACAGTGACCTTTGGTCGGGTGTTGACCGTGCGACAGGCTCGCGGTAAAGGATTTGGCAAAGCGCTTATTCAACAATTGATGGATGTAATGGCTACCCGCTTTGATCAAGATAAAATTGAGATTGAGGCGCAAGAGCATGCAGTTGGCCTTTATGAACGATTCGGCTTTGAGGTCTATGGTGATACCTTCTTGGATGTTGGCGTTCCGCATAAGATGATGGTTGCAAAGAATCAGAAGAAAACGGCAGGCACAGAGGGAGCCAACTAGCTAAAAAATTAGTTTTTACTTGAAGCCTAAAGGGGTTCTTTTTTTGTCGATTTTTTGCGGGCAGGCTGCGAAAATTGTGGGGCCCACTTAAAGAAGGTTGAGGACGTGGTGGCCCTATAGTACTGACTGGCTCTATCTAGCAGACGCTGTTGAGACGAATAATCAGGGTGCTGGTTTAAAGTGGGGGATATTGCTAAAAGCCATTCCAGCCTTTGAGGTGGAATGGCTTTTCCCTAGCCTTAAAGGCGAAACTTTCACTTATCTTGCAAAGAAAAAGCACACAAACTTGGCTGTTTGTGTGCTTTTATTGGTTGCCGCTAATTTATTAGCAAATGGCTATAAATTCTGATAAAACAAGGTTTTATGATGCGGCTGGCGGGAGTCGAACCCGCACGTCCTAAAGCGGACACAGGATCCTTAATCCTGCGCGTCTGCCAATTCCGCCACAGCCGCATGTATTAATACAACTATCAAATTCTACCTAGAATTGCTGGTCTTGTCAAGCGTTTTTCTTCTTTCTTCTTTTTATTCGGCTTTAATGGTGATTTTTGTTAAAATAGACATTGATTGGAGAATACTTATGAAGTTATTTAATTGGTCAAACAAAAAAGACCAGCAAGACAAAGAAATCCAAACGCAGGTTGATTTCCTACAAGCTGAAAACGATCAGCTTTTGGACCAAGTTGAGTCCTTAAAGCTCGACATTAGTGAGGCTCAAAGCGAAAACGAGCATTTGAGGGAAGCTTTGAACAGGTCAACTTTCCGCCAAGGGCTAATTAAAATGAGCATCGGCATGGCCGTTCTCATTGTTTCCTATGCGCTCTTAGTGCTGATTGGGGAACGAAATACAAACTTGCCTTGGCTATTATTGATTGAGGCTGCCTTCCTTTTCTTGATGCTTAATCGAGGAGAAGGTAAATGAGTGCGCAGAACCGGCGGCCATTTGTCGTAGCCAACTGGAAAATCAACATGATGCCAGACCAGGTTGGCCCCTACCTGGATACCGTTTTGCCTGCTTTGGTAGGTGAGACCGAAGTTGAAGTTGGCATCGCCGCGCAAGACCTGTACTTAAGCCAGATGTTGCAGGCTGCAAAGGGCACCCCGCTAGTAATTGTTGGCGAAAATTCTCACTGGGAAGATGATGGGGCATTTACTGGTGAAACGTCGCCAAAAGCCTTGGCAGCACTTGGCGTTGAATACGTCTTAATCGGACATTTTGAACGGCGAAAGTTTTTTAACGAAACGGATGAGACGGTTAATTTAAAAACGTTAGCAGCGCTACGCAATGGTTTAAAACCAATTGTCGATTTGGATGAAGACTTGTCGGCCTACGGACACCTGGTGCCCGAAAAAGTTATTTTAAATCAGTTACAAGCAGCCCTTGATGGGGTTATGGTGGACGAAATGGCTCAAGTAACGATTGCTTATGAGCCAACTTGGGCAATTGGTTCCGGGTCTGCGGCTTCAGCTGATCAGGCTCAAGAAGCGGCTGCTTTAATTCGACAAAGCTTAGCTAATTTATATAATCGAGACTTGGCTAATAACGTTCGCATTCTGTATGGTGGCTCAGTGACACCGAAAAATGCACCCGCCTTCTTATGCCAGCAAGACATTGACGGTATCCTAGTTGGTAAGGCTGCGCTAGATCCTAGACAGTTTTTGACCCTGGTTGATCAAGCTAAAAAGTAAAATTAGTTCTCGGACAAATCGGCCAAACCGTTGGCTAAGCTAGAAAGAACCCATTTTTCCTGTTCATTTTACCTGATAAGGGTGTTATAATTTAGTTGGTTTTATAAATATTAACCACAGACAAAAGGAGAGCATAAAATATGTCTTTGATTTCAGATATCATCGCACGTGAAGTTCTTGATTCACGTGGAAACCCAACAGTCGAAGCTGAAGTTATCACTGAAGTTGGTGGATTTGGCCGCGGAATCGTGCCATCTGGTGCATCAACTGGTGAACACGAAGCTGTCGAATTGCGTGACGGTGACAAGAACCGTTTCGGTGGCAAGGGTACTACTAAGGCCGTTGCTAACGTTAACGATGTAATCGCTAAGGCTTTGGTTGGTAAGTTTGACGTAACTGACCAACGCGCCATCGACCAAGCCATGATTGACTTGGATGGTACTCCTAACAAGGGTAAGTTGGGTGCCAACGCTATCTTGGCCGTTTCTATCGCTGCAGCTCGTGCTGCTGCTGATGAATTGGGTGTTCCTTTGTTCTCATACATTGGTGGCATGAACTCTTATGTTTTGCCTACACCAATGATGAACGTTATCAACGGTGGTGCTCACTCAGATAACAAGGTTGACTTCCAAGAATTCATGATCATGCCTGTTGGTGCTCCTTCAATCAAGGAAGCCATCCGTTATGGTTCAGAAACTTTCCACGAATTGAAGAAGTTGTTGGCCGCTGACGGCAAGGCTACTTCAGTTGGTGACGAAGGTGGATTTGCTCCTGACTTCGCTAACAACGAAGAACCATTGCAATACTTGATTAAGGCTATCGAAGCTGCAGGTTACAAGCCTGGTAAGGACATCGCCATTGCTGTCGATGTTGCCTCATCAGAATTGTGGGATGCTGACAAGTCAAAGTATGTTTTGCGCTGGTCAACAAAGGAAGAATTCTCAACTCCTGATTTCATCAAGTACTTGGAAGACTTGGCTGACCGTTACCCAATCATTTCAATCGAAGATCCTATCGATGAAAACAACTGGGATGACTGGGCTGAAATCACGAAGGAACTTGGCAAGAAGGTTCAATTGGTTGGTGACGACTTCTTCGTTACAAACACTGAATACTTGGCTAAGGGAATCCGCATGGGTGCTGCCAACTCAATCTTGATCAAGGTTAACCAAATCGGTACTTTGTCAGAAACAATGGATGCCATCGAAATGGCTAAGGAAGCTGGTTACACAGCGATTGTTTCACACCGTTCAGGTGAAACTGAAGACACGACGATTGCTGACTTGGTTGTTGCTACTAACGCTGGTCAAATCAAGACTGGTTCAATGTCACGTACTGACCGTATCGCAAAGTACAACCAATTGATCCGTATCGAAGAATTGCTTGCTAATACTGCTAAGTACAAGGGTGTTCACGCATTCTACAACTTGTCAGCTGACGCACGCGAAGCTATCCAAGCTAAGTAATTAATTTTAACGAAAAACGCCTTTCGGGGCGTTTTTTTGTGTTTTCTTTCGTATAATATGGAAAAGATAATTAAGACGAAAGTTGTTTTGTCGAAGGAGGGGTATGAATGGTTGCACGTTGTCGTTGGGCTACAAATTATGAAGAGGGGACGCCAATGGTCGCCTACCATGACCATGAATTTGGCCACCCTGTTCGAGATGATGAACGACTTCTATTTGAGTTGTTAACGCTAGAACTTTTTCAGTCAGGTTTGAGCTGGCGAACAGTTTTGAATAAGCGAGCTAATTTTAAGGCAGCTTTCGCTGATTTCGATATTCATCAGGTAGCTTATTTTGACCAACAGGATGTTGAGCGGCTGCTTTCTGATGCTGGGATTATTCGCAATCGGATGAAAATTGAGGCAACGATTAATAATGCTCAACAAATCCAAACGCTTCATCATCAGGGCGAGACGTTTTCTGATCTGGTTTGGCAGCCAACAAATGGTCAAACATTGGATATTGGTGTTGATCAGGATGAAAAGATAGCCAGCCAAAATACGCTTTCTGAAACCTTTAGTAAGCAACTGAAAAAAATTGGCTTTAAGTTTGTGGGACCGGTGACTGTTGAATCGTTCTTGCAGGCTGTTGGTGTCGAAAATGCACATGACTTAGAATGTGATTTTCGTTAAGTTCAAACCCTGTGGGGTATACATAAAGTGCTTGATTAATGTGTATATTGTGTGTGATACAGTTGTCGTCAAGCCAAAGGAGAAATTTGATTCTTGACTATTAACCAAAAGTGTTGATTAAGAAGTTAGAAAAGAATGGCTTCAAAGTTATCGGCCATAAAGGTTCACACGTAATGCTCAGTGATGGTCTACATTATACTGAAGCGCCAAAACATTCTAAAGAACTTCCAAAAGGATTAGAAAGAGCGATTTTAAAACAAGCGGGTCTTCAATAGGCCACTTGATTAAGGTATTTAGGTATATTAACCAAGCATATAACAGAATTTAAAAGAGGATAAATCGCATGGATAAGGAAATTGAGTTTGTCATGAACTATTCGGTTGTCAGTCATCAAGAGGATGATATGTTTTGGGCAAGCGTTCCAGGTGTTTCCAGTGCTTTTACAATCGGGGCGACGGTTGAGGAAATTCTTGTCAAAATTAAAGAGGCGATTGAATTGGCACTATCAACGACGCTCGTTGTTCCTGAACCAACCAAGTTTAGCGAAGTTGATGCAGAAGACGGATTTGTCTAAATGGTAACGGTGTCGTTGATTGATTATCTGAGAGCATCATCAAAAACGATTCGAAAGAACGTGACTGTGCCCAGCTATTTAAGTGAGTTAGTTAAAAAGAATGGTGATAACGTTTCTGAAATGCTCACAAAAGCGCTTGAAAAAAGATATGGCATTGGCTGATTTAAAAATAGCTTGAATATTAAGTGTTGCAGGGAGACAGCAATGTCTCTTTTTGTATTCAATTGACTGGTTGTTTTATTCTAGTTGCCAAATGAACAATAAAAAGCACCTCAATTCAATTAAGAATTTGAGGTGCTTTTTGAGTTCATTCGCTACATAAACCCTTTAAACGTTGATCTATCAACAAGTATGCATGCGCGATCCGGGAGTCGAACCCGGATTGCAAGAACCGGAATCTTACGTGCTATCCATTACACTAACCGCGCGAACTAGATAATTATAACCTACTTTGCGGGAATTTCCAAGTATGTTTCACCGATTTTTTCAAAAGAAACTTGGCCGGCAAAGCGGTTGGTTAGTTCTTCCTCAAAGGCTTTTACCTGGTCCGGGGCAACTGCTACTTGGTGGTGGACGGCAGTGTCAAAATTAGTCGCAAAGACTGGGTATTCTTCTTGTTTCAACCAATACGTCAGCTGATCATTATTTTGATAATCAATATCAATTTGAATCTTTTCTCTCCAAAGGCGTTCGACCAAACCGGCCTCGTCTAACCCCTGGGCAACAGTCCCAGCATAGGCCCGGATTAAACCACCCGCGCCAAGCTTAATGCCCCCAAAGTAGCGGGTGACCATGGCCAGAATATTGTGGACCTGGCGTTTCTGCAAGACTTCGAGCATCGGAACGCCCGCCGTTCCAGAAGGCTCACCATTGTCCGAATAGCGCTTAATTTCATCGTTGTCGCCAATCACATAAGCAAAGACATTGTGATTGGCTTTGTGGTGTTCCTTGGAGATCTGCTCGATGTAAGTTTGTGCTTGCTCTTCGGATTCGATGCGAAAGAAGTAAACGATAAAGTCTGATTTTTTAATTGTTTGTTGCCAGGAATAATTATCCAAAGCGAGTAAGTAAAAAGGTTCCATAGCACGTATTATAACATGACCAAGTCAGAAAGAAGGTAGAAAAATGAATGCTGAGAAGCTCTATGGTCGCCTAGTAACTTGGCCAAAAGCGATTGCTCCACCGCTACCTTGTCAAACATTACCTGCCTTTAAGCAGGGGGTCTGCCAGCGTTGTGGTCAAAAGGAACGGGCAAGGCTTGCCAATAATGGCTTTTATTGCTTAAAGTGTCTGAACATGGGCAGAATTGCGACCAATGATTGTTTACTGACGATTCCTGAACCAAATCTCTTTCAAGCCAAGAGTCATCTCAGATGGAACGGTCAGTTAACCAAGCAGCAAGAACAGGTTAGCCAAGATTTGATGGAGAGCTATAATAGGCGAGAAAATCGGTTAGTCTGGGCGGTCACCGGTGCTGGTAAAACAGAAATGCTTTTTCCATTAATTGATTACGCACTGCGGGGAAAGGGGCGGGTTGCCATTTTGACGCCGAGGTTCGATGTGGTCCTCGAACTAGCGCCACGATTAGAAGCAGCGGCTTTTGATTGTCCAATTCAAGTTCTCTATGGGCAACATGGTAGCCAATACCAGTATAGCCAGTTGGTTTTGGCGACGACCCATCAAGCGCTCCGTTTTTACCGTGCCTTTGATTTATTAATTATTGATGAGGTTGATGCTTTTCCTTTTCGTGGTGATGCTGCTTTGTCTTACGCCGTTTTGCGAGCACAAAAAATTCGCGCGAGTGTTGTTTATCTAACGGCGACGCCAACGGCTGATTTGAAGCGCTTAGTCACACAGAAGAAATTAGCCCAGTCCTATCTGCCGCAACGTTTCCATCAAGGCCTCTTACCACAAATTCAGGTGAAGCGTGTTGGTAACTGGCGCAAGCACCCACTAAAGAAGTTATTAACCTCTGTTCAATTATGGGCCAATCAACAGAATCCCTTTTTGATTTTCGTACCACGGGTGAAGGATTTAGTGCGAGTTTTTGATTATCTGCAAAGGTTTCAGACGCTTAAGGGGACAACCGTCCATGCCTCTGATCCTGACCGTGCCGAAAAAGTCCATGATTTGCGGTCTGGTGCCTACCGGTATTTAGTTACGACGACGATTCTAGAACGTGGAGTCACATTACCTGCCTTGGAAGTGGTGATTCTGGGTGCTGATGATTCCGTTTTTTCAACAGCGGCGCTTGTCCAAATTGCAGGACGGGTGGGACGGTTTAAAGAGCACCCCGATGGCCTTGTCTTAGCACTCGTACAGGAGCCGACACTTAAATTACGGGCGGCTCGTCAGCAAATTGCTGATTTGAACAATCGGGCAAAACAGGTGGCCGGTGTGCCAACTGAT
Organism: Fructobacillus sp. EFB-N1; assembly: GCF_001038455.1. GTDB lineage: Bacteria > Bacillota > Bacilli > Lactobacillales > Lactobacillaceae > Fructobacillus > Fructobacillus cardui. Next base: position 70,879 of record NZ_LDUY01000007.1, read on the forward strand.
TGCCTGGAAGGAGATGAAAATTGAATTGCACACTCTGCCAAGAGGACTTTCAATCGTCAGTCACGATTGGCCAGTTGGTTTTCAATAAGAGTCAGGCCAAGCAGTTATTGTGCCCGGAGTGCTTAAATAGTTTTGTTCATTTAAGAGGGACGATTTGCAGCGGGTGCGGCCGTCAATTGGCGGATTCAATTCCGACTGCGAGCTCACCGCTGATTTGCTTAGATTGTCAGACTTGGCAAAATCAGGGTTACCACTTGCTTGGCCACCAAGCACTCTATGTTTACAACCAACCATTAAGGGAGTACATGTCCCGCTATAAGTTTATGGGCGATTATCGGCTTGCCACCGTGTTTCAAAAGGAGATGCGTCAAATGCTTCGGTGCTCGGTAAAAGACAAGCAGATTGACTTCCTTATCCCTATTCCGGTGAGCAAGGAACGATTTTTACAAAGGGGTTTCAATCAGGTTAATCCATGGCTTTTGCGTTCTGCCAAAGACGTGTTAGAAATCTTTAATCACAGTAAGGTTGACCAATCTAGCTTGGATCGAGCAGGCCGACTCAACACGCCACAACCATTTGTCATTGCTGCAAAGCAAGCTAGATTGGTGGCAGGTAAAAGAGTTTTGGTTGTTGATGACGTTTATACCACCGGACGAACACTTTACCATGCGGCGGACTGCCTTTATCAGATTGGTGCTCGTTTTGTGTCGTCAGCGTCATTAGCCCGTTGATTTGTTTTTGACGTTGAAGGTCGGGGTAGGAGAAAGTGTTTGTAAGAACTCCTATTCTGGATTGCTGCTTTAGCTCCTCTGTTATAAAATAAAACGAATAGAAGGAGAAATTTCATGCCACCACTTTTGACTTTGACCACAACGATTGCCGCCATCTATTTTGTCTTTTACCTGATTCGTCCGATTGATTTTGGCAAGTTACTACCAAAGAATCCTTTGCAGGCAGCCGTGCTCAAAGTAGTTGTTGCGACGAGCCTCGGATTTTTGTTGGCGACAGCCTTGGTATCGCTTTTAAATTCGGCCTTACAACTGCCCGGCACTCTCCTAAAAGATTTCTAAGAGATACCGGCCGAAACTGGTCAAGTATGATATAATTTAAAGGATTGTAGGGGACTGTCTTTTCTTTTGGACCCTACCGAACATGAATTTTGGAGAAATAATAACCATGGCAAGAGATATTGGAATTGATTTGGGAACCGCCAACGTTTTGATTTACGTTGAAGGCGAAGGTGTGGTCCTTAATGAACCTTCCGTTGTCGCCGTTGACGACAAGACTGACCGTGTTTTGGCCGTTGGGGCTGAAGCCTATCGGATGGTCGGCCGGACACCTGGAAACATCCGGGCCGTTCGTCCTTTGAAGGATGGAGTCATCTCTGACTTCGATATTACAGAAGCGATGTTAACTTACTTTGTTAACAAGTTGAATGTTAAAGGCTTTATGTCAAAGCCAAACATCATGATCTGTGCACCAACAAACATTAGTGAAATTGAACGTAAGGCAATTATTCAAGCTGCTGAAAAGGCCGGCGGTGCCAAGGTTTACTTGGATTACGAACCAAAGGTTGCCGCTATTGGCGCTGGTTTGGATATCTTTAAGCCGGTTGGTTCAATGGTTATCGATATGGGTGGTGGAACTTCTGATATCGCTATCTTGTCATTGGGTGACATTGTTGTTTCCGAATCAATCCGGGTTGCCGGTGATCGCATGAACACCGATATCGTCAATTACTTGAAGCGCGAACACGGCTTGATTGTTGGAGAGCGCTCAGCAGAAACCATTAAGATTGAAATCGGTTCTGCCTTGAAGTCTGACACGCCACAGACAATGACTGTTCGTGGTCGTGACAATTTTGAAGGCATGCCACAAACCATCACTGTGAACTCAAACGAAATTGAAGAAGCCTTGCATGACACATTGGTTCAAATTGCTGACGCTGCACACTTGGCTTTGTCAAAGTTGCCGCCTGAATTGGCAGCTGACATCATCGATCGTGGTGTGATGTTGACTGGTGGAGGCGCTTTGCTCGATGGGATGGACAAGTTCATTGCTGACCGTTTGACGGTTCCTGTTTTTGTTTCAGAATCACCATTGGACAACGTAGCCAAGGGAACTGGAGCATTGTTGGAACACATGATGTCGAAGAAATAAGGAGTAGTCATGAGCAAGAAAAATCAGAGCTTTGGCGTATCTTTAGTAACAAAGGACAACGAAATCCAGGTTTTGGTTGATGATCAACTGGTTGGCAAAATCGAACAAAATCAGGGTGGCTATACTGGTGTTTTAGGCAAGCAGGTTGTCATTGCCAGCGCTCAATCGACCGATGAAGCCTTGCAGGCAATTCTCGCATCATTCAATCTCTACCATTAATTTTTTAAAAGAATCCTTTGCCACGGCAAAGGGTTTTTGTACATAGAACTACCTAAAATTTTGTGCAAAAGGAAGATTCACCATGCAGCGTATCGCATCACATAAAACAGACCGGCCATCTGCTTCAGAGTTGGACTGGGGCATGATTTTAATTTTAATCTTGCTGATGTTAATTGGTCTGTATTCCCTGTACTTTGCTATTTTAAACGGAGGTAAAGACGCCTCGCCCATTAAAGCTGTTATTATGCAGATTGTTTACTGGATTGCTGGTGGCGTGCTAATTGCCTTCATCATGCACTTTGATGCCTTCCAGCTCTGGCGATTAGCCCCATTGCTCTATGCCATGTCCTTTGTCTTGCTGATTGCTGTTCTGATTTTTTACAATCGGGCTTTGTATGCGAATGCTGGTGCTAAGTCGTGGATTGTTATCGGGCCGGTTTCGATTCAACCAGCGGAATTTGTAAAACCGTTTTACATTGTGATGTTAGCGAAGATTGTTGCCACTCATAATCGTTTGTATCCAACGCACCGGGTTGATTCCGATTGGTTGTTAATTGCTAAGATTGCGGGATGCTTCTTACCGTTGGCTTTCTTAATCGCCTTACAAAACGATTTGGGAACGCTCCTTGTCTTTATGGCTATCACGGCTGGAATTGTCGTTGTTTCCGGTATTACCTGGCGGATTCTTGGACCTGTTTTTGCGGGCGTGGGTGTCTTAGGCGCTGGTATGATTTTCTTGGTGGCCTCAACCATTGGTCGAACCATCCTTGGGGCCTTGGGGTTCCAGTCTTACCAATTTGCTCGAATTGATGCCTGGTTGCACCCTGGACAAGATACTTCTAATACCGGTTATCAGACATATCAAAACCTCAAGGCAATCGGGTCTGGTCAACTTTTTGGGTCTGGTTTTGGTAACATGAAAGTCTTTGTGCCTGTTCGTGAATCGGATATGATTTTCTCAGTAATGGGTGAGTCCTTTGGTTTCATTGGGGGTGCCTTCTTAATCGCTTTGTACTTCTTTTTGATTTATCGCATGATTAAGGCAGCATTTAAGGCGAAAAACGCCTTTTATGCCTATATTGCGACAGGAGTCATTATGATGGTTTTGTTCCACGTCTTTGAAAACATTGGGATGAACATCGGTCTCTTACCATTGACAGGAATTCCGCTACCCTTTATTTCACAGGGAGGGTCGTCGCTGGTTTCGAATATGATTGGAGTCGGGCTGATAATGTCGATGTCTTATCAGCAGCAAAGCCGAACGTTCAACGATTCGAACGAATTTAATTTGTAAAAGGGTGCTATGGAAGAACTTGCTGCAATTCATGAAAAAACACGGGTCTTATTGTCACAGCTACGCAGTGGGGATGTTTATGAATCACTGCCTGAGTTACTCTTTGTCTTAAAGGAAAATGCGGATATGGAGCCGGCTGAGCCAACCCCTCGTCCCAGAGACTCGATGGCTGCCATTGAACAAATGCAGGTTTACCAGGATGTTTGGTCAGCCAATCATGAGGAATCAAATCAATTTGTGGCTGATGATGACTTGCGAGCATTCGTGGACCAGTTGTCTTCACCGAGTGCAAAGATTCGTGATACTGGTGCATTCTTCTTTCTTGGTAATGCCATCCAAAACGGTCATCTCAGCCACCAGCAATTAGACTGGTTGACGGCTGAAATGATTAGCGACGAGCATTTACTCACTCAAATTTTGCAGGAAGAAAATGATGGTGCTTATGGTCGTTCCTTTGCACTGGCTATTCTTTCGATTTTATTGATGGCTGATCAGCAAGCTGCTGAGCCTTTTATTGGCCCAGAGTTGATGATGGCAATCGTTGAACAGGTTAGCCTGTATACTCTGCTAGAGCGGGATACTCGCGGTTTCGTTCCTGGTCATGGATGGATTCATGCTTATACTCATTTAGCAAATATACTGGGTGCTATTTTTGACCGGACGGATGTTCCACGGTCTGACAAGCTGTTCTTGTTGGCTTGTATTATGACCAATTTCCGTCAATTAAATACACCGCTAACGATGGGGGAGCTGAACCGCCAAGTCGGTACCATCTTGCGCTTAAGTCGGAAGCATAGCCTTTATGCCGATTATTTACTGCTGTCATTAAAGTTGTGGCGGCAAGACCTTGTGAACGAGCCCTTTGCACAAACTCGGTCACGCTGGCAGAAATTATATAATCGAGTTGATTTCTTCCAGCAAATTTTAGCTTTTGGTCAAGACCAGGTGCCTGAAAAGGTCTGGTCATATGTCCAAGAGACTAAGAATTACCTTTCTTAATTGTCTTCGTCTCGCCAAATTGGCGAATGAAAAAATATTAACCCATGACGTCCGCCTTTTTGGTGGGCAAATAAAGGAATTTTGTTATGAGCAAAAAACATGTTGTGTTGTTGTTTGGTGGGAACTCGTCTGAGCACGATGTTTCCAAGCGGTCTGCCTATAATTACTACCAGGCCCTAAAGGAAACGGGCAAGTATGACCTTTCGGTCGTAGCGATTGCCCAAAACGGTTTTTTCTTGGATGCCAAGCGGTCATTTGAAATTATGAACCAAGCCGACGAGGCACCCCTGGTTGCTGAATACATGGAAAGCATTAATCCAACGGAAACGCTGGCCCCAATTGCTGCCTTGAAGGATTTGCCACCAATCGATATCTTTTTCCCAGTTGTTCACGGTAATCTGGGTGAAGATGGGACACTGCAGGGACTTTTCCGTCTCTTGAAAAAGCCGTACGTTGGTGCTGCCTTGCGCGGCCACGCGATTTCCTTTGATAAGGTGATTACTAAGGAAATTTTGACGGCAAACGGTATACGCAATACCAAGTACCTGGTTACTTATCAAAATGATGACCAGCCACTAACTTGGGCAACCGTTGAAAAAGAATTAGGCTCACCGGTCTTTGTTAAGGCTGCTAACCAGGGATCATCTGTTGGTATTTCACGGGCAGAAAATGAGGCTGAATATCAGGCTGCCTTAGCTGACTCCTTCAAATATGATCGCAAGGTCCTGGTTGAAGCAGCCGTTAATGGTCCTCGTGAATTAGAAGTTGGTGTTATCGGTAACGATGACATCTTGGTTTCCGAAATCGGTGCCCACCAAGTTCCGGACCAGGGTGGCGATGGTAAGGGCTGGTACGACTACAAATCAAAGTTTGTGGATAACTCAGCCGTTGCCTTTGAGATTCCTGCCAAATTGCCAGAAGATGTTACGGCTGAAATTAAAGCCATGGCAAAGAAGGCTTACCAGGTCTTGAACTTGGCTGGAGAGGCCCGGATGGACTTCTTGATTGATGAAAATAATGTTCCTTATTTGGGAGAACCAAATACGCTGCCAGGATTTACGAACATGTCTTTGTTCAAGCGCCTTTGGGATTATTCCGATATTAACAACGCTAAGTTGGCCGACATGATGGTACAATATGGTTTTGAAGCTTACGAAAAGGAACAACAAATTTCTTATTCATTCGAATCATTGGGTGAAGAGAAGGTTGGAACTTTTAACGGTCAATAATTAATAATATTAAATAAAAAACGTCCCTTGCATAAAAGCAAGGGACGTTTTTTTTACTGATTTTTACTTTTGAGCGAGCTTTTCGCAACGAACAACCAAGACGTCGATTGTTGCCATTCGAGTGACGAAAGCAGTGACAGAACCAACAACTAAACGCTCAACGGTGTTGAGTCCAGTTGCGCCAATCACAATCAAATCAGCTTTGATTTCTTTTGGAATATCGGTTGCAATCATGGTCTTTGGTGAACCATAGTCAATCCGATATGAAACGTTTGAGAGGCCGGCATCAGTAGCCTCCTTCTTGTAAGTTTCCAATGATTGACGGGCATCTTCTGTGATGGTATCAATCATGGTGTTATCAAAGGATGTGATGTTTTGAATGGCACGAGTATCAATGACATTAGCAATCACTAATTCAACGTTGCCGTCTTCTTTTGCCAGGGTAATTGCGCGCTTTAAGGCCGCCTCAGCTTCCTTTGAGCCATCCACTGGAACCAAAATCTTCTGGTAAGACTGTGTCATCGTAAAGACCTCTCTTTCTAGGTTCATTATAAGTCTTTTAAGACGAAATAAAAAGTGGCCTCTATGGAATAGAAAATTAGTTGGTATTAAAAGTTGGCTCAGTTCTTTTTATATCAGTATGAATCCACAAAAAAAGCCCGCCCGAAGGCGAGCCGTGGGTCATGCCCACGATACTCTATTGGTACCGTTAATCGCTACTCAGATTTTCCTCGAAATTATCGAGGTGGGCGTTTCACCGGGGGCTTTGACTACCGAACGAAAGGGCATGCCATGACCTGAGGATTCCCGTCCAAAATAAAAAGGTTGTAAGGAAAAAGCTGTTAATGTAGCAATGCGTATACCAGAGTATTCACTAATAGTATACTGATTTTGTCTAAAAATACTAGTCTTGACATTCTGATTTTTGTGAGTAATGACCAACAAAAATTGTCATTAAAAATCAGATTGGTATTGTTTATTTTAAGCCACGACGCTGTTGGTTTTTGAGACTTTGGTTGACGTCTTTTAACTGCTGCTCGAAATTCGAGTTACCCTTCGGCTGGAAGTAGGCATCATCCTTGATGGCATCTGGGAGGTATTGCTGAGCAACCCAGTCATTGGGGAAGTCGTGAGGGTAGATGTAGTCGTTACCATGGCCGAGTTTCTCGGCGCCCTTGTAGTGACTATCGCGCAGATGGTCTGGGATAGCCTGGGCCTTTGAGCGGCCTGCTTGAGCGATGGCAGCATCCATCGCGGTGTAGGCTGAATTTGATTTGGGCGATAATGCTAACTCAATAATGGCATTGGCCAGTGGAATCCGTGCCTCGGGCAGCCCTAATTTTTCAGCAGTTTGAATCGCTGTAACGGCACGTTGAGCGCCATTCGGGTTGGCGAGGCCGATATCCTCGTAGGCAATCACAATCAGTCGGCGAACCAGGATTTGTAGGTCGCCGGCAATAATCAGTCGGGCGGCGTAGTGCAGGGCCGCATCGACATCTGATCCTCGAATAGATTTTTGCAAGGCCGAAATAATGTCATAGTGGGCATCACCATCCTTGTCGGCGACGAGTGACTGCCTCTGAGTCGTTTCTTCAACGACCTCCAAGGTCACCTGGATAATTCCGTTTGCATCCGGCTTGGTCGAAAGGACTGCTAATTCCAAGGAATTTAGGGCGGAGCGAAGGTCGCCGTTAGTTGCCTGGCTAAGGTGGGTGAGGGCTTCTTCGCTTAGATTAACTTGGTAGTTGCCAAGTCCGTTTTCTTTATCTGTCAATGCCTGTTTGATGGCTTTTTTGATGTCTTGGTCACTCAAAGGTTGGACTTGGAAAATTTGGGTTCGGGAACGAATGGCTGGCGTGACGTTTAAGTATGGGTTCTCCGTTGTTGCCCCAATCAAGATAATCGCGCCCGATTCGAGGTGAGGGAGGAGAAAGTCTTGCTTGACCTTGTTGAGACGATGAATTTCATCCAAAAGAAGGACAACTGTCCCCGACATTTTTGCTTCTTCAGCAACGACCTGTAAGTCCTTTTGCGAATCGGTTGCCGCGTTCAGGGCTCGAAAGGCAAAGTTTGTCGAACCGGCAATGGCCGAGGCAATCGAAGTCTTACCAGTTCCGGGTGGGCCATAAAGAATCATTGATGAAAGACGCTTGGCTTCCACCATCCGCCAAATGATTTTATTTTCGCCGACTAGGTCTTCTTGGCCAACGATTTTTTCAATTTTTGTTGGCCGCATCCGGTAGGCCAGTGGTTTTTGTCCGGGCATGAAGGCTCCTTTATCAGTATGGCTTTGTCTTGATAAAAAAGAAGCCGGTTGAAACCGGCTTCGTCAGGTTACAGGTCAATTGATTCCTGGTTTACGGCTGATTTTGCCGCAAGAATGACCGCGTAGGGGTTATCAGTTTGTGTTGTTCTTTCAAAATCGGATAAAAGGGTATAGGGGTGATTGGTGCTGACGGCCATTTGCAAGTAGTTGATGTAGGCATCACCACAAGCATCCTGGTCAATCAGTAAGGTCGTATCTGGCCAGTTGGCCATCCGTGCCTTGAGTTCATCTTGAACTTGGCTATCGTCGGCCTTTGATTCTTTAACGGCCGCGACTACTCGTTCACGAAAAGTGCCTAGGTAAAGGCGCTGTTCATCAGGGTTAATCTTGGGACCACCATTACCTTGCTGCCCCTGTTCTAAACGGCTGTTAACATCATCCATTGGGTTATCCTCCAATTACTTTACTACAGACAATTATACGGAAAAAGCTGTGGAGATTAAAGGCTTGTCTGCTATTTTCGGGTGTTATCCAACATTTGTCGGTTGATTGATTTAGTCTATTGAATGCTGTTAATGAAAAATCCGAAGCGGTGAAGATTTTATTAGAATTGGTCTAGTAAATCCAGTGAAACTTTGTCCCGTTTCATCAGTGGACATGTCAAAAAATCCATGTTATATTGATTTCGAAAATTGAATACGAATTATCTGGGGTGCCGACTGGCTGAGATTATACCCATTGAACCTGATTAGATTAAAGTCTGCGTAGGAAGATAGTGATGATAGTTTTTTTTGAAAGCTGTTTTTGCGTTTTTTGACGTAGAAACAGCTTTTTTGTTCAATTTTTAACAAAAGGGGATAGCAGCTGCAAGGGAAAACTGATTTTTTGGCGGTCAGACCCAGAAGGGAGAAAAGAGATGGTCACAATTAATGGCGAACAGATTGACAACATCGCTGGTGGAACGGTTTTGAGTTTACTTGAAGAACAAAACCGTCATCAGGAAAATGTGGTTGTTGAACTCAATGGTCAAATTTTATCGAAAGCGGCTTTGGCTGAAACGGTGCTGGTTGAGAACGACAAAGTGGAAATTATTGCTTTTGTAGGTGGGGGTTAGGGAAAATGACAACGATTGCAATTGACGGCCAGGCGGTGGAATCCGTCTACCTAAAAATGAAGGATCGCAATGTAGCTGACAGTCAGGAAAAGTTGGCAGCTGCTCATGTGACGATTGCCGGTTCAGGGGGATTGGGGTCTAATATTGCCATTGCGCTGGCCCGGGCCGGGGTTGGTCATTTGACCTTGATTGATTTTGATGAAATTGAACATAGCAACTTGAACCGTCAGCAGTTTAAGCTAAGCCAGGTTGGCTTACCAAAGGTGTTGGCCCTGAAACAAAACATCCTGGAGTTTAACCCCTTTGTTGAGGTGACGACTTGGCAGGAACTAGTGACGGAGGACAATGTGTTGGACCTCTTCACCGGTGCCAATATTATCTGTGAAGCTTTTGATGATCAAAATGCGAAAGCAATGCTATTACGGCGGGCGCAAGAGGTTTTGCCAGAAACGCCGATCGTGATGGGCAACGGCTTAGCCGGTGTTCACGACGCTAATCAAATTCAAACCGTCCGGCAAAGTAACCATGTTTACCTTTGTGGTGATGGCCAAACCAAGGGAGCAGAAGGTTTGATGGCCGCTCGTGTTCTGATTTGTGCGGGTCATCAGGCGAATCAAATCCTACGTTTAATTCTAGAAAAAGAGACAGTAGAGGAGTAAAAAATGTCGACAAATGATCCATTGGTCATCGGTGGCCACCAGTTTGAATCACGCTTTATTTTGGGCTCTGGTAAGTACTCATACGAGCTGATTGACTCAGCGGTTAACCATGCCAAAGCGGAAATTATCACGATGGCTCTTCGCCGAACGAGTATAGCTGAGGAAAACATTTTAAACTTTATTCCGCAGGGAACAACAATCCTGCCAAACACTTCGGGGTGCACGAACGCTGAGGAGGCAATCCGGATGGCGCGAATTGCTCGTGAGCTGAGTGGGAGTGATTTTATTAAACTAGAAGTGATTCCTGATAAGCAGTATTTGATGCCCGATAACTATGAAACGTTAAAGACAACCGAAGTCTTGGCCAAGGAAGGCTTTATTGTCATGCCTTATGTCTTGCCTGATTTCAATATTGCAAAGCAATTAGTCGATGCAGGTGCTGCTGCCGTCATGCCATTGGGAGCACCAATTGGCACTAATAAGGGCCTTTCAAACAAAGATTTGATTCAAATTTTGGTCGACGAGATTGACCTGCCAATTATTGTGGATGCCGGAATCGGCCGTCCCAGTCAAGCGGCCGAAGCAATGGAAATGGGTGTAGATGCCATCATGGCTAATACGGCAATGGCAACAGCGGGGGACATTCCCCTGATGGCCGAAGCCTTTCACTTAGCGATTGAGGCTGGTCGCAAGGCTTACCTGGCAAAACCAGGACGAATATTGACGAAAAAGGCTGCACCATCATCACCGCTGGCAGGTGTGAGCCTTGGTTAGAAAGGAAGGGAGTGGCCATGATCCAGCCGAAACGGGCAAGGCTTCATCTATCATTAGCACAGAAAATCATCTTGATTAATTTTCTTGGTTGGGTTTTTATCTATGCCGATCGAACAATCTTAAATCCAGTGATGCCGGAAATTCAACGGTCTTTTGGTCTGAGCCATGCTGAATTGGGACTGATTTCATCTGTTTTTTTTTAACCTATACGGTTAGTCAGTTACCATTTTCACGTTTGGCTGATGGTCACTCGAAGAAGCTTGTTGTCGCTTTGGGCTTTTTCTTCTTTGCAGTAATGACTTTTCTATCGGGTATCGTGCCAACCTTTACTCTTTTTCTATTGGTGCGATCTCTGGTTGGTTTAGGGCAGGGCAGCTTTTACGGTCCGGCCTATGGATTAATTAATGAAAACCTTAGTGACCGCCATGCAACTTTGGGCATGGCCATTATTAATAGCGGGCAGGGTGTTGGACAGATTCTTGGCACCTTGCTGGCTAGTACGTTGGTAATTCAAAATCAGGACCACTGGTCAACCCCCTTTTTAGTGCTTGCCTTACCGACGGTGATGGTCGGTTTCCTGTACCTGTATGGCCTACCTAAAGAGGGCCGGCCAATTCGGTATGGGGGAAAGTCGGTGAATGCACGCGGTGGCCAACAGCAATCGCTCATCTCGTCGTTAGCAGCAAAATTAGCGCCAAAAATTTGGCGACCGTTTTTCAAACGGCCACTAGTTGGTGCCTATTGGCTTTTGTTTTGCTCGATTTATGGCCAGATTGCCATGTTAACTTGGTTGCCAACCTTTTTGTTGGGAATGAAAAATATTGACCAACGCTTTGTCGGTTTGATTGCTTCGATTGTGCCTTTGATTGCGATTCCAAGTGCCTTAATTTTGGCGAAAAAATTAGATCAAACAGCACATGCTAGACGATTTCTGTACCTTTTTGTACCGTTGTCGGCCTTGGCATTGGTGTTAGGCAGTCTGAGTCAAAATTCAACGCAGATTGTTTTGGCACTGATTTTGTATGGGTTGACCGGGAAAATGACGATTGACCCACTGTTGCTGCAAGTTATTCGTCGCCATGCACCAAAGGGGCGAGTCGCAACAACCTTTGGGCTCTATAACTTTATGGGGATGTTGGCCTCGATTACGGCGCCATATCTGACGGGCTGGTTAACGGATGTGACTGGAACTTTTTCGGTTGGTTTTGATTTAGCAGCGGCCTTGCTGTTGTTGGGGTTACTTGGTTTTGGATTGAGTCAGAGAAATGCAGGATAAAAAAATTACCGACCTTTTGGAGAGTTTTCAAGCAATTGGTCGCACGAAAAATCAGGGTTATACGCGGACGGTTTATGACCAGGCCTGGTGTCAGGCACAGAAGCAGTGTGTCAACATTATCAAGGAATTGGGACTGGTACCCTGGGTTGATGAAATTGGCAACTTGTATGCGACTGCTGATTTAACTTGGCCCAAAGAACCTGTAATTTTGGTTGGTTCGCACCTGGATACTGTTGTCGATGGTGGCCTATATGATGGCCTTTATGGCGCTTGAGCTGCTGTCTTGTCGGTTAGTCAGGTGACCAAATCAGAACAACGTTTGCGACAGCCACTCGTTGCCGTTATTTTTTCAGAAGAGGAAGGATCACGCTTTGATGCGACTTTTACGGGCTCACAATATTTACTTGAACGGGATTTGAAGGGCTTTGATGCCTTGGATGATGTTCAGGGACAGACCTTCGGCCAAGTTCGTCAAGCTGCGGTGGCTGCCCTGAGTCCCTTTGTTCAAACGGCGTCATGCTTAAAGATTACCCAATACCTAGAACTGCATATCGAACAGGGGCCGATTTTAGAGAATACGGGGACCAATATTGGTATTGTAACGACCATTGTTGGTCAGGAACGCTTTTTGATTCAGTTGGTGGGGCAGGCTAACCATGCTGGAACAACACCAATGGATTGCCGTGATGATGCCTGCCAACAAGCAGTTAGTTTGTTGGCGGACCTTTACCGTGAGTTAGCGCAGATTCCTGATTTACGCTACACCATTGGCAAAGTTCAGTTGGAGCCTAATGTAGCCAATGTGATTCCTGGCCTGGTTACTTTTTCGTTGGACTTACGCCACCAAGACCAGTCGGTTTTGTCAGAAGCTGTTGGTGTGGTGGCCAAACTAGTGGACCGGTATCGGGCAAAACTTGAGCGGACTACGGCAGTTATGCCCACCCAAATGGATATGGGTCTTCAGGGGGAGATTGCGGAAGCATGCCAATCAGTTGGTCTGACGCACCAATTCTTATCATCTGGTGCAGGTCATGATGCGCAGGTGATGGGGGAACAAGTGCCGACTGCCGTGATTTTTGTCCCCAGCGTTGGCGGGGTTAGTCATGTACCAGATGAGAAGACAACACCAGCAGATTTGGAAAATGGCCAACGGGTTTTGACGGCCGTTTTGGCAAAATTAGTGGGGTAGTATGAACAAGACGAACCATTCCTCAAATATAACGGGGGATGGTTCTTTTGTGCTGTTTGATTCGTGAAAGATGAAAGTGTGGGTGGGGACGCTTTTAATTGGTAACGTTGCCCTTTTCAACGATTGTGTGGGTTATCTCTGGTCTGATTTTTTCAAGGTAAATTTAGAATGGAGGTGTAACACTCTTGATAAAGAAAAGAAGTCAAAACCCTTGGTAAGCTTGACTTCCAGTCGAAAACTATTCATAAAAGAATGGTTAGTCAACAAGATAAGGATTATTGTTGTTTTCTTAGGATTAGTGGGATCGCGATGCCAAAGCCAATCATAAGAGCACCAATTGTTGACCATGCGGATTGATGAACTTTGATGCTCACAAATGTGATGATTAAGCCCAAGATGATGTAGGAGGCACCGAAAGACAGTGATAACTTTTTGCGTTTACTTTGTTCCGTTATTGTTTTTAGTTTTTCCATACTGGTAATAGCCACCCAAGTAATAACAAATATGATGAACATGTTAATGAGCCAAGACATGATTTCTCTCCAATTATTGATATAATTGTTCTAGTTTAACATGTTTTTTTGGAATGAAGCCTAACCGTCTAAAGTCGACCTCTGCAACTAGTTTACAACCGAATTATTTGAGCAAAGAAAAAAGCCACTGCATAAGCAGTGACTTTTCAACCAGAAAGAGTTAATTAAATTAGCCCAAACGGTTGTAGTATTCGACGATCAAGGCTTCGTTGATGTCAGCATCCAATTCTTCACGTTCTGGCAAACGAACGAAAGTACCTTCAAGCTTGTCAGCATCAAATGAAACGAATTGTGGACGTGAAACTACTGATTCAACAGCGATTTGGATAGGCACAATGTTCTTTGACTTTTCACGAACAGAGATAACCTGACCAGGAACAACTTCGTATGATGGAATATCAACGCGCTTACCATCAACCAAGATGTGACCGTGGTTAACCAATTGACGTGCTTGTTGGCGAGTAGTTGCCAAACCAAGACGGTAAACCAATGAGTCCAAACGGCGTTCCAAGAAGATCATGAAGTTGGTACCGTGAGTACCTTGACGAACCTTGCCGGCCTTGTTGAACAATGAGTGGAATTGACGTTCAGTCAAACCATAAGTGAAACGCAACTTTTGCTTTTCGCGCAATTGCATTCCATATTCAGAAACCTTTCCACGACGTCCTTGGCCATGGTCACCAGGTGCGTAGGCACGACGTGACAATTCCTTACCAGTTCCAGAAAGTGAAACACCCAAACGACGTGAGATACGCCATTTTGGTCCAGTATAACGTGACATGTATATGTCCTCCAAAATGTATTTTGCTGTACATTTGAGGGTCGGCACCAGATGCGTGCAGCGTCAAGAAAAATCGTTTCTCAGTGACTGTAGCCAAGTCCTTACTAACGAGTTTGGACGTTGTTGACGCGCTTCTTTACCGACTGCTACTCAATACAACTTCAACAAGTATAGCAAATCAGAAGAAGATTAGCAAGGGAAAATTGATGGTAAAACCCAGCCATCGTCGATTCTTTTGCAATCTTTTTGTAAAATCTAGACTGAAAAGAGTAAAAAATCTTAAGAAAGGGATAAAAGGAAGTAAATGGGTCTGATTTCATCAAACAATAGTGTATGGTGGACTTAATTAGTAAATAAAGCTGAGGGTTTAGTACATATGTGGATTATTATTGCAATTATCGTGATTATCGCTATCTTAATCGGTCTTGGTTGGGCGGTTTTGATACAGCGCCAAGCCGCCACACAGGTAGGTGATTTTAGTATGGCTAAAAAAGCGCTCTTGGATGAAGACATCGCAACTGATTTAGCCGCCGCACGGAAGGTCGCATTAGCAGGCCAGGCTTTGCAAAATTTCCAAGAAACGGAAAAGATTTACCGTGACTTGCGCAACCATCGTTTTGCGGCGATCGATGCGGAAATCAATCGAGCAATGCAACTGAGCGCAGGTTTGAACGTTAGGAAAACAAGGAAGTCATTACAATCTTTATTGGATCAAATGACGGAAGCTGCTGCCTTGCAAAAACAGGTTGTTTCAGGACTGGAAGATATTCAGCAAGAAAATCAAATTCAACGTCAGGCAATCGATCAATTACACGGTGACTTTGACGATATTACGGATCGGTTAACAGCCACAGATAATCCTTACGGCCCCAGTGCCCCTGCTCTATTAGCCTTTTTATTTGATGAAGAAGAAGAGTACCAACGCTATCAAGAACTAATTGAGTCTGGAGACCGAGTCAAGGCAGCCCAAAAGTTTGAAGAGGTGGGGATGATTGCTGGTCAAGTGCTCGATTATATGCAGAACCTGCCAATTTTAGTTACCACCTTTAATGAAAAATACTTGGATCAGATTAACGAGTTAAACACGAGTTGGCACGATTTGACGGATCGTGGCGTTGTTTTTGCAGAAGGTGTTGTTGAGGAAGCCTTGAATGAAGTCGATGACCTGCGCCTCCAAGGACTCAAGGCGATTGCAGGTTTGAAAGTCAAGGAAGCAAATACTATTTCAACGACTTTGAACCAGAAGATTCAAGAATTGTATGACCTTATGGAAGAAGAATATCAGGCTTATCACCGTTACTTTAAGCAGCAAGAACGTGTGAATATGGAATTTGATCGGGTTAAGGAACAAAACCATTCTTTGCTCCTTGAGCTAACTTATTTGAAGGGACGCTTTATCCTTGGCCATGAAGAAGAAGACCGCCAAGCTAGTTATCACCATGATATTGAAGGCTTAGTGTTGAGCCAACAAGAAGTTCAACGAGCCTTAAAGGAAGGCAGTCAGACATACAGCTGGGCGGTTACGCGCCAAGAAAATTGGTTTTCAATTTTGAGCCAATTAGATAGTGACCAGGTCGCCTTGTACCATCAAATTGAAGAGTTCCAACCCGCTTTGAAGTCTGCTAAGGAGCACACGGCTGGCTATATTGATCAAATTCGCGGTGTGAAGCGATCGCTTGAACGTCGCGACTTGCCGGGGTTACCTGAGGATTTTCTACAAAAATTTTTTGCAGTGAGTGACGAAATTACGCGTCTAGACGAGGCTGTGTACGCAGGTGAAGTTGATCTGGACGATGTGCAGCGTCAATTAAACATTGTTGCTGCTGACTTTGATACCTTAAAGGAACAGGCCCACGATGTGATTATCGCTGCTGATTTGGCTGTTTCACTGCTTCAGTACGCTAATCGTTACCGCGAACAAGACGAAGGAGTTGCGAAGGCGTTGAAGGTGGGGCAAAAGCTTTACCAAGTCGATTTTGATTACGATGGTGTGATTAAAGAGATGAAGCCAGTCTTGCAAGTGGCTGAGCCCGGAGCCTTCGAGCGTCTCCAGAAAAATCAGGACCCGGTTCTTCTATAAGAAAGAGACGTGATTAAAGTAATGAAGTATGGCGTTTCCTGTCCTGATTTCACCACTTGATGACGTTAAAAGTAAATAAGAGCAAAAGAAAAGCTGACTGTCAGGGTTGATTCCCAAGCAGTCAGCTTTTTAAATTGATTTACTTTTCGATTTGATTGAGTGAAGAATGGCGGATACTGTAAGTAAAGTACCAAATCAAACCAATCACGACCCAGACACCATACATCTTCAATGTTTCTGCAGGCAAGCGCAGGATTAAGAGCAATGATAATCCGGCAGCGATGACTGGCAGGACAGGGTAGAATGGCATTTTGAAACCGTCATGCTTAAGGTCTTGACGCTTACGCAAGAACAAAACACCAAAGCTGATAAACATGAAGGCTGTCAAAGTACCAATGTTAATCAGATTAGCCAGTGTACTTAATGGAACAAGTCCGGCCAAGAATGCCTCAACAGCAACAGCTAGAATCAAGGCGTTAACTGGAAGACGGTGTGGGCCAGCGACCTTTCCTAAGCCACGAGGCAAGAGACCATCACGACCGAAAGAATAAGCCAACCGTGATGAGGCGAAGATCAAGGCCAACACAGCGGTGAACATTCCAATTAAAGCACCAATTGTAATGACAACGGAGAATTGTGTCTGCTTAACGGCCTGCAAGGCGAAAGCAGCTGGGTCATCAACACCCAAGTTTTTGTAGTTGACGATTCCTGTCAAAACAATTGAGAACAAGGTATATAAGACGGCAGAAATTGCGACCGTGCCCAAGATTCCCCGAGACATTGTCTTTGTTGGATTCTTAACTTCGGCTGCGTGAGCGGCAATCGTGTCAAATCCCAAGAAGGAGAAGATGATTGAAGCTGTTGCGGCGGTTAGGCCACCAAGGCCAAAGACACCCGTTTGGAATTGCTTAGGGTAGAAATCAGCGTAGTTATGGCCCGTCACGAAGAAGAGACCACCGATAATGAAGAGGGCGATAATGGCAACCTTCAAGACAACACCGGCATTTTCAATCTTCTTTGATTGGCTTACACCAGCGAATAGAATGGCTGCGGAAATTAAGATAATAGCCACGGCCATCAAGTTGACAACACCACCGGCACCAGGACCAGCCTGGAGCGCCTTTGGTAGAGCCCAACCCATTTGACCGAGCAAATTATTGAAGTAGGCAGAGAAACCAGTCGCAATCGCAGAAACGGCTAGGAAGTATTCCAAAATTAAGGACCAACCAAGAATCCAACCAATTACTTCACCATAGATAACAGATCCGTAAGAATAAGCTGATCCGGCAACTGGCATGGCTGATGAAAATTCGGCAAAGGCCATGCCACAGATACCGGAGAAAATGGCCGCCACCAGAAAGGCGATGGAAACAGCGGGACCGGCATTATTAGCAGCCTCATGACCGGGCAGAATAAAGATTCCAGAACCAATGACGGTTCCAACACCTAGGCCAATTAGGTCTTTTGTTGTAAGCACGCGTGCCATTTGCTGATCCTTCTCAAGGTAACCAGCAGCTGACTCGCGAGCAAAGGCACGTTTTAGTAATTGCATAACTTTTCTCACTTTATTTTAATATAACTGCCATCAATTGTACCAACTTTTAACTGGATTGTCGATTACTTTGATGATAAGGTAAGAAAACAAAGGAATGGGGGATGAGAGAGCCATGAATCGGGTAATTGTTTTAACGGGACCAGCTGGAGCGGGGAAAACCTCAATTGCAACTTACTTAAAAGAAAAATGGCGAGTGCCACAAGTCATCACGCATACTACTCGTCCTAAGCGGGCTGGTGAGGTTGACGGTGTTGATTATTATTTTGAAACAAAGGATTCCTTCTTATTAAATCATTATTTGGAGTCGGTTTATTATAGTCAAGCGAATTATGGCTCTTCTAAGGAAGGTTTAGAAAAAGCCTGGCAGAAAAGTAACCTGGCTAGTATTGTCTTAGACACCAAGGGAGCTGAAACCTATCAAGAGATTTTAGGCGACCAGGCCTGGATTTGGTATGTCACGATTAAAGACGTTGTCAAACTTGAGAATCGGCTGATTGCTCGTGGGGATGCAAAAGATAGGGTACAGGCTCGATTATCTGCACCAGAGTTCCGACGTGATTTAAATTTACCTGATAAATTACAAGGCCATGCGGAAATCATTATCAATGATGATTGGCAACAGACGTGTGACCAAGTGGATCAGTTATTGGAACGGTAAAGGCGCTTGAATGCTGAATTTTAAAATCAAAATGCTGATAAATCAGCGTTTTAGACCAATCAACAAAATTCGTCAAAAAAACTATTGACGAGTAGGAGGGCAGGCGCTATACTAGTTATTGTTCGTTACGAA